>NZ_KV810847.1:0-459036 GCF_001812925.1 Staphylococcus sp. HMSC057A08
TGTTAAATTGTTTATATCTGAAATAGTTCATACAAAAGACTCCTTTTTATTAAAATTATACTATAAGTTCAACTTTGCAACAGAACCTAAATAAGTAATATCGGTTGATAATACTTCCATGGGACAACTCGCTTTAAATTGTCTTTGTAATAAATTGTCTGTTTTATAATACGGTTTACCTATCCTTGTCGTTTTTTAGGTCTAACTCGGCAGTTCAAATGATGCTTCTACATAATTCTCTGTACTCTTTTATGATTAATTGGTGATGTATAACATTGATTAATCAGTGCTGTAATCTTACGATAACCGTAGGTATAGTGGTTAGCTTCACATAATTCAATGACTTTTTGTGTTACAGCATCATTTTTATAGGTTTTGTTTTTCCATCGGTAATATGTTGATTTAGGTATGTTTAATACTTCTAGTATCAATTTGATTGAATAGTTTCCTTTTAATTGATCCACTAAATCTATGACTACTGTTGGTACCACTTCTTTTCCAATGCCTTGTACTTTTTTAAAATATCCAATTCTATATCTTTTCTCTTATTTTCTAATTTTAATTGTTCTACTTCTGACAGCTCTTCTAATCCTTTACCGTAGGTATATTGTTTACCAACGTGTTGTGAAAATCTATAACTTTCCCCATTTTGATACCATTGCCACCAAGTTTTCACTTGTGTTCTATTTCTAATAT
The DNA here is from genome assembly GCF_001812925.1 of Staphylococcus sp. HMSC057A08. NCBI lineage: Bacteria > Bacillati > Bacillota > Bacilli > Caryophanales > Staphylococcaceae > Staphylococcus > Staphylococcus sp. HMSC057A08. The sequence continues at coordinate 697 of NZ_KV810847.1, forward strand.
TTAATTCTTTCATAATTTCTTTTGTTGAAAATCCTGCTGCTTTCATTTCAACAGCTTTATACTTTGTTTCTACTGAATAAGAAACTCTTTTCATAGAAAAAACACCTCCGCATGATTCATTTTAATATGAATTCAACGAAAATGTTTTTATATAATTCCCACTAATTGGGGTCAGTCCAAATTTAATAAGGTGTTTTTCTATATAAAGTAAAAAATATAAATGAGGGATGTTATGTTTGAATTAATCGTAACAGATATGGATGGTACGTTTTTAAATTCACAAGGTAGTTTCAATCGTGAAAAGTTTCAACAATTATTGATTAAATTGAAGAATAGAGGTATTCGTTTAGCTTTTTGCACAGGAAAACAAAGTGAACGTGTAGATGCGATTGTTGGAGATTTAGCGAAAGATTTATTTATTATTGGAGACAGTGCTTCACGAATTAAAATTAATGGAATGAATATCTATACTAAAACATTTAGCAATCAACTTGGATTTGAAGTGATTGAGACAATTAAAGCTATTGATGATAATTTAGTAATTATTGTTTGCACAGATGGTATGGCTTATGCTGAGAAGCGTATTTCCGAAAAAGAACGAAACATGGTTTTAGGTTCATATGAGAAAGTAACTTTTGTAGAAAATTTAAATATGATTAATCAGGATATTTTAAAGGTTACTATTTTTGATTCACAAGGTGAGTGTTTCGAACATGTTAAAGGTTTAAGTAAATATGAGGATAATCTCTATATCGTAGCTGCAGAAGAGCATTGGATAGATATCACACATAAAGACGTTGATAAAGGAAAAACGATTCGTTTTTTACAAAACTTATTAAATATAAGTAGTGAACAAACGATTGTATTTGGTGATGGTTTAAATGATATTCCTTTATTTGAGAATGCACGATACAAAGTTGCTATGGACAACGCTTATCCAGAACTTAAAAGTAAAGCAAATTTAATTTCAATTAATAATGATAGAGATGGCGTAATAGAAACATTAAATACATTACTTATAAATGACGATAATTGTAGTGTGTGAGTCAATATGTAATTAACTTTTATACGATAAACCGCATCATAAAGGGATTTTGAACGTATCAGAACATATGAGGTTTATAAGAATTGCTGTTATGTTTTTTGAACACATCAATAAACAAAAAAGGTATGCACTATGTAAAATATTTATTAAATGATATAAAGCGAGGATACATAAATGATTTTTAAATAGATATGTATCCAATAATATAAAAAGGGACTATAAGCTATATCTAACTACTTATAGTCCTTCTTCATTAGTATAAATATTAAGAAAGGTGTATATCTTTGTAACCTTCATTTACATTAATAATGTTGTGATAACCTTTATGTTCTAAAATACCAATAGCTATCGAACTTCTAATGCCAGATTGACAGTGTACATAAATAACATCATTTTTACTGAAAGGTAAATCTGTGTCTAAAAGTTTACCGTGTGGTACATGAACCGCTTGAGATAAGTGGCCATTATTCCATTCATTATCATTACGTACATCCAATATATGTGATTCGTTACCTGTAATATCTTCACTATGAATGGAACGTGTTTGAACTTTAGATTGAGGTAATTGATATCCAGCAACATCATCGTATCCAATGAGTTGCAAGGTGTGCGTTGCTTTTGAAACAAGCTGATAGTCTCCAATCAAGTTAATTTCTTGATTATAGTTTAGATACCAGCCAATTTGATTGATGAAATTTTTATCATATGGAATATTGATTGTACCTTCAATATGTCCACCATGATAAGCCTCCTTACTGCGGAGATCAAAAGTTAATCTGTTTGTACTTGTAGCTGGATAAACTGTATAAGGCTGGTATAAATCCATACCGAGTTGATTGATTTTTTTCATTTGTGCAAAATGATGTGGTGGTGCAGGTTGGTCAGAAATGAGTTTATCGATAAAGGTAGCTTCGTTATTTTCAGAAAAAGCCCAGTTCGTTTGTTTTTCATAGCCAAGCGTAGATGTTGGAATAGCACCTAAAGATTTACCACAAGGACTACCAGCGCCATGACCAGGCCAAATTTGAATGTAGTCTGGCAAGTCTTTAATACTTTCAATCGATTTAAACATTTGTTTAGCGCCTATTTCAGATGATCCTTCTACTTTAACCGCTTTTTCTAGTAAATCAGGTCTACCGATATCTCCTACAAAAATAAAATCACCACTGAATAGTCCCATTGGAACTTGTGCTCCAGCACCTTCGTCAGTAAGTAAAAAACTTATACTTTCTGGCGTGTGACCAGGTGTATGAAGCACTTTTAATTTTATATTTCCTACATAAATATCGTCATTATGTTGAACAAAATGAGTGTGGTTAGGCATATTTTTATAACCTAATGTGTCATCACTTTCACCCGATACATAAATATTAGCATTTAACTTTATAGCAACATCTCTAATTCCTGAAGCAAAATCTGCATGTATATGTGTTTCAGCTGCATGAGTAATGGTTAAACCTTCTTCATCAGCAACTCGAATATATGAAGATAAGTCACGAATAGGATCAATAATCATGGCTTCTCCAGTTTTTTGACAACCGATTAAATAAGATGCTTGAGATAAATGTTTATCATAAAATTGTTTAAAAAACATAATATCATTCCTTTCTAATTATATAAATAAATTGTGATTAGCTTGTTCTGTATATCCAATATATGCACCTACGCCACCGTATTCTACATCATCGCGTAATTCTTCTTTTGTAATGCCCATCACATCCATACTCATTGTACAAGCGATAAGTTTAACACCTTGCTCAACTGCTTGATCAATAAGAGAAGGTAAAGTATCGACATTTTTCTTTTTCATGACATAACGCATCATTAGATTGCCTAAACCAAACATATTCATTTTAGAAATAGGCATGTTAATTGGTGAATTTGGAAGCATGAAGTCAAAAAGTTTTGCAATACCTTTTTTCTTAATGCGTTGACTTTGAATTTTTTTAAGTGCATTTAAGCCCCAAAATGTGCAAAAGATGGTTACATCTCTACCTGCAGCTTTAGCACCATTAGCAATAATCATTGCTGCAACTGCTTTATCTAGCTCGCCGCTAAATAAAACAATTGTTGTTCCACTTTTCGTGTGTGTCACTTCTATATTTTTATTTTCTTCTTTTTGAATAATAGCGCGAATTTCATTACCAAAATCGTTGAGTCTAACAAGCGTATGTCCAGTTTGTTTGACCCAACTTTTAATATCATTTAAAAATCCGTGATCAGTCACAATAACTTCTATTTGATCACCAATAGCGATGTTTTTGATTTCTTTACTAATATTAACAATAGGTCCTGGACACTGTAGATTACTATAATTGAATGTCTTACGATTATCTTTAATTTCTCTATCTTCTTTTACTTTAGATAAATTATCATTATGATGTTGTTCTTCGTATGCGATATAACCTCCGTCTAAATTCACCACATCGTATCCGCGTTGTGCAAGAAATTGACTTGCTTTTCTACTTCTATTACCACTTTTACAATAGATATAGTAAGTTTTATTTTTGTTTTGTTTAAAAGTCTCTATATTTTCAACTGAATGTAATAAAGCATTTTTAATGTGTCCTAATTCAAATTCTTCAGGCTGTCGAACGTCAATTAATTGACCCTTAGAACCCAATTCTTGTAATTCTTTTTTAGTGAAATCATTAATGTGTTTCGTTTTATATTGTGACATAATTGCCTCCTTTTAAATACCTATGGGGGTATATTATAACGGATTAGATAGTTTGTCAAATACCCCCATAGGTATTTGACAAACTAAAATTTAATCAATATGATGTAATTATTAAAAATTAATGTGGAGTGAAATATATTGGAATATAATAAAAAGATGATTAATCGTATTCATCGCATACAAGGACAGCTTAATGGAGTCATTAAAATGATGGAGGAAGAAAAAAATTGTAAAGACGTCATTAGTCAATTAAGTGCTTCTAAAAGTTCTATTCAACGTTTAATGGGTATTATCATTAGTGAAAACTTAGTAGAATGCGTCAAAATGTCTGAAGAAAATAGTGAAGATTCTCAGGCACTAATTAATGAAGCAGTTGAATTATTGATAAAAAGTAAATGATAAGTATAACCACCATTATAGTAATGTTAGTTATTGGTATCTTAGGAGGATTTATTTCTGGATTAGTCGGTATAGGGGGAGCCATTGTTATTTACCCAGCTCTCTTATTATTACCACCATTATTTGGTTTACCTACTTATAGTGCTTATATTGCTTCAGGATTAACTTCAAGTCAGGTGTTTTTTAGTACATTGAGTGGATCTTTAAACGCATATAAAAATAAAAATTTTTCTAGAACGCTTATACTTAATATGGGAAGTGGAATGGTAATAGGTAGTATGCTAGGTGCAATCTTAGCGAATTTAATAAATGTTCAGTTTGTTAATACGGTTTATATTATTATTGCATTACTAGCTCTTATTCTAATGTTTATAAAAGTTACACCATCTACTAGTCATATTAAGTTTAATCGTCTACTTTTAATTACAATAGGTGGTATCATCGGTTTGGTATCTGGTATTGTAGGAGCTGGTGGCGCATTTATTATTATTCCAGTACTACTTGTTATATTTAAATTACCAATGAACATGGTAGTTACAAATAGTATTGTAATTGCATTCATTTCTTCTATTGGAGCATTTATGATTAAATTATTACAGGGGTATATTCCTATCAATAGTGCAATACCGTTAATTTTAGGTAGTATACTATTTACGCCTCTAGGTATGAAAATGGGCCAGAAAATACCTGACTATATTCAAAAAACGATAATATGTATTTTAATCGTCGTTGCAATTATTAAGTTGATATTTTAAAAACATGGGAGTGGGACAACATTCATTTTGAACTTGATTGAATATATAGTATATTTAATAAAATGCAGCTATTGTGGCGTAGAATTTAAGAATCAAAAAATGATTAATATAGTTTGAAAAGACTGAATATAAATACTAGAAAAATAGCCAGTAAATGAGTTTATTATGAATTCATTTCTTGACTCTTTCAAATAATACTATGAGAAAAATGGTGCAAAACTTATGGTGGGGTGCAGGTTATAATATTGTTGCTGTACCTTTAGCAGCTGGCGCATTAGCTTTTATCGGGTTAATATTATCACCAGCTGTAGGAGCAATATTAATGTCTTTAAGTACAGTTATAGTAGCGATTAATGCTTTTACATTAAAATTAAAATAAAAGATAGGAGTTTTATTATGATTAAAAAATTATTTTTTATGATATTAGGGTCATTACTAATATTATCAGCTTGCTCCAATAATGATGAAAAAGATAAAGACACTAATGACCAAAAAAGTGAGAGCCATATGAAGCATAATGATGAAAGTAAAGTTCCAGAAGATATGACATCGACTAATGAGGGTGAATTTAAAGTGGGAGATAAAGTAACGATTACAGCAGGGCATATGCCAGGGATGAAAGGCGCAGAAGCTACTGTAAAAGGTGCGTATAAAACATATGCCTATGTTGTAAGTTATAAACCCACAAATGGAAATGAAAAAGTAAACAATCATAAATGGGTCGTAAACGAAGAGATTAAAGATGCACCTAAAGATGGATTTAGTAAGGGCGATACTGTTAAATTAGAAGCAAATCATATGTCTGGCATGAAAGGTGCTACAGCCAATATAGATAACGTGAAAAAGACGACTGTTTACGTAGTTGATTACAAATCCAAAGATAATGGTAAAATCATTAAAAATCATAAATGGATGACAGGAAATGAACTGAAAGCACGCTAAAAATCTAGTTCTAAATTGAGAAATAAATAGATATAAAAATTAAAAAGAAGTCTTAGAAGAATAACATTTATCAAAAAACGCTTAATAGACGTGAAGAATATCGTCTGTTAAGCGTTTTATATTAATATTTTATCAGTACATTGCATTTTTCTACGCCAAACAAGGTAGTTAAATGATACTAGTCTTAATTTTTCACAACATACTATTCGCAATCATAATACGCAAATATCTTCTCGTAAACTATAAATGATGACCTTTAAATTATTCGTCGTGTTTAAGCACGCGAGTCATTTCTTCAATTTTGCCAGCATGTAATGGAACATGGAAGGCATTTAGTACTAATAATTCATTGAGTGTTTGGCAACCAGCAACGGGTTCGTTAAGTTCTTGTGATAATTGTTCATCCGTTAGTTTGCGCGCACGTTCAGGAAGTGTTTTTAAGTTTTCTTTAATCGTTTCGATTGATGGAACATCTTGTCCTTCCCAGTTAGCAGGGCTAGATCCGTAACCAAATAGTTTAGTATATTTAGCGATATCTACGGTATTTTGACTACCTATTGATAAAGCAGAATCGAAAATCGTTAAAACATGTCCAAATTGCCAATGTAACGTATTTGGAAAAACATCATTTTCTTTATCTAATACGCGTTCAACATTCCAATTATCATACACAGATAGTAAATGATTTACACCTATATCAATTACATCATAAACTGTCTTATCATTCATTTACGTTTCCTCCTATATTTAAAAAGTGTAGTACTAAAAATCTACCCGTTAAAAATTACTCACAAACACTATGATTAGAAGTACCCGTTTTATTTACTGTATAGAATGAATGGATGTAAAGAAGATGAAGACTAGACAAGTATCGAAGCTATATTACTGAAAAAATGTTATTAAAACTACAATAATAAATATTTATAACAGAGAGACTGACAAAATTATCTATTCAATTTCTTAGAAGATAACTTAAGCTAGTCATCCTTAGCTTGTTTTGTTTTTTCGAATTCTATTCTTACAATGAAGAAATTTCTTAATCATAGCATCAAAATAATGGAAAAAAAGAGTGGGACAGAATGTATTTTGAAATCATCGTCTCATTTCACCAAGTTTATCAAGAAGAATTAGGATTGAAAAAAGCTTAGCATAAGTGCATTTTCAACTCAGTCATCGACTGTTAACATATTAAAAATGCCCAAGACACTTAATGATGTCTCAGGCTTTTTTATCTATTTGTTCAAGAAGTTACGTATATATTTTTTATTTATATAGTCATTATTGTGGTTTTAAAATGACTTTAATATTGTTATCTTTTTTCTGATCGAAAATATCATAAGCTTGTTTTGCTTCTTCTAAAGGCATGGTATGCGTTATAATTTCTGTTGGATCAAACACTTCATTTTTAATCATTTCATATAATTTTGGCATTTGATGAATCACTGGCGCTTGACCACTTTTTACTTGAACATCTCTATTAAAAATTAAATCTATTGGAAAATTATCTGCAGGTGTAGCATAAATACCAGTTAATTGAATGGTACCAAATTTTCTTACTGATTCTGCTGCTGTAATAATTGGACTAATATTACCGCGTTGTGCTGAGTTTGAACTAATCTCTAAATCATCTTGAGCGACTTGTCCATCCATTCCCACACAATCTATCACAACATCTGCACCGCCACGTGTATTTTCACGAAGTAATTTTCCAATATTATCTTCTTTAGAAAAATTATACACTTCAGCACCATTGAATTTTTTCGCATGGTTTAATCTATGTTCCACATTATCAATGGCAATCACACGTTCAGCACCTTTTAATTTAGCAAATTTTTGTGCCATTAAACCGATTGGACCACAACCTAGAACAATAACAGTATCACCAGATTTTACGCCCGCATGTTCTACACTCCAATAAGCTGTTGGGACAACATCAGATAAAAATAATACTTGTTCGTCTTTCAAATCACTATCTGGAACTTTGAAAGAAGAGAAGTCAGCAAATGGAACTCTTAAATACTCTGCTTGTCCTCCCCAATGGTTCCCGTGCATGGCACCAAAACCGAAAAGTCCACCATTGTCCATTTTCCAATTTGCAGGGGATGGATTAGAGTTGTCGCATTGAGATTCCATATGGTTATTACAATAGAAGCAGTCACCACAACCGATGTTAAAAGGTATAACCACTCTATCACCTTTTTTTAAAGTCTTAACGTCTTTTCCTACTTCTTCTACAATTCCCATTGGCTCATGTCCAATAACAAAACCAGGATCCATAAATAAATCGCCTTGATGATAAAGATGTAAATCAGAACCACATATACCTGAAGCGGTTATTTTAATAATTGCATCTGTGGATTCTTCTATCGTTGGATCGTTCACTTCACGAACTTCCATATTTTTATGACCTTGATAAGTAACTGCTTTCATTAATATCGCCCTCCTCCTGTCAATCTACCCCTTGTAACACATTATAAACGCTGAAGAGTCATATATTATGTTTAGATGATACGGATATGTCCGAATTAGAAGCTACTTTAGTAGAAAAGATATAGACGCATCGAAGCTGCATTCATTTATGGAAATGAAGAAAAAGTAGAGGAAGGTCTTGTAACAATAAGACTTAAACGTGAAGACGTATTTATCACAACTAGACGATGTTAGACGAGACAATGTGGAAAAAAATATCATTAATCATTAATCATTAGACAATTTTGGTTTAGATTATTTGGAGTTATATTGAGTACACTAACCAGATACAAATGAGGTGGTAATGATTGATACATGAAAAGGGAGGAAAGATTGATATTATTCAGACAAAGTTAAAGTATTGGAGTAAGTCACTTTAATAGAGAAGTTTTGCTTTAGAAATTTACATGATGATGAGCAATACTATTGAAGAAGATAAAAAAAGAGATTATACCATCCGTATAATCCCCGTAGATACATAATATATAATTGAACTCCCAATTCATACATAGTCTTTCCCCTAAGGCCATTATGTGACTATTCTTTTTATTTGTCTATGTTCAAATATATTAATAAAAAAAATGAGTATAACGTTTATATAAACGTGTACATGGTTTTTACACGATCTGCCTAGTTAGACTATGAGAAATGAAATACCTAATCAAGACCATACGCAAATTTGATTTTATATAGTTCATGGTCACTTAAATGAAATTCATTAGTATGGAATACATATTTGCCAAATATATTTTTAGCCTCTTTAGGTGAGATAATATATTCATTTTTTAATTTTTCTAACTCTTGAGCTACACTTGTTGCAAAATTATATTGATCATCACGTGTGTGATAATCATTAAAACCATTTTCTGATTGTTTTATTAAGTTTTCTATTTGAGTTGAATCCTTATTATTTCTTGATAATCTAGATTTTCTAAGTCTTTCTAACGTTTTCATCGCTTTAGCGTATTTATCTTCGATTGCTTTTACTCTATTTAATGTTTTTAATGAGGCTCTATTTGGTATAACGTGACGTGATGAATCATAAGCATATTTATCTTCAATTGCTTTTAAAGTGTCATTAAATTTATCTGTAGCTTGATTTTCATTGTTTTGACTTGCTCTATTTAATTCACTATATGCATTTTGTATCTCTAATTGCTTGGCGACTTCTTTTAAATATTGTGTTAATTCATTCATCTAGACAAACTCCTTTATTTATTTAATTTTCTTTATTGAACATTTTCTTCATTTGTATATATATATCACTTAATACATATAATAAAACATTATGATTTAATTATAAATTATTTAACAAGATATAATTATTTAGTATTAAGACTATTATATATATTAAATGTAAAAAAACGATAACAATCAATATTAAATATTGTAAAAAGTATAGTTGGAATCTATAACTGATGAACTGTTTATCTTAAATAGTGAGAGAAAGACTAACAGAAACTTAATATAATAGTTAAGTAATAAAAAATGCCCACATCTCATGGGCATTTTTATGATTACATTGTACTGATATCAATAACAAAACGATATTTAACTTTAGATGCCAACACTCTTTCGTAAGCATCATCAATATCATCTGCTGTAATTAATTCAATTTGTGGGGCGATATGATGTTCAGAACAGAAATCTAACATGTCTTGAGTTTCTTTAATACCACCGATAGCAGATCCAGCAAATGAACGACGATGACCAATTAAATTAAATACTTGTAAGGATACAGGCTCAGCTGGGGCACCAACATTAACGAGTGTACCATCTAAGGCTAATAATTTAAGATAGTCATCTATGTCTAATTTTGCACTTACAGTATTAATAATTAAGTCAAATGAACCAGCAAGTTCTTTAAATGTTGATTCGTCACTAGTTGCATAATAAGCTGAAGCACCAAATTTTAAACCATCTTCTTTTTTATTTAACGTACGTGATAATACAGTCACGTTAGCGCCCATTGCATGTGCAATTTGAACTGCCATATGTCCAAGGCCGCCCATACCAATGATTGCTACATTCTTTTTACCTTCATAGGCTTTCCAATGATTTAAAGGTGAGTAAGTTGTAATGCCCGCACATAGTAAAGGAGCAGCAACCTCTAAACTGATATTGTCAGGAATACGTAATACGAAATCTTCTTGGACAACAATATGTGTTGAGTAACCGCCTTGTGTTTTCTCACCATATTTGTCAGTACTTGCATAAGTACCTACATTTCCATTTAAACAGTATTGTTCTTCGTCATTTTTACAGTTTTCACATTCACCACAAGAATCCACCATACATCCAACACCTACACGGTCGCCAACTTTATATTTAGTGACGTCAGGACCGACCTCTTTAACAATACCTGCAATTTCATGACCTGGTACGAGTGGATAATCGACAGGGCCCCATTCTTCTCGAGCAGTATGGATATCAGAGTGACAGATACCTGCATATTTAATCTCTATTAATACATCATGTTTATCTAAATCACGACGTTGAATTTCAGTAGCGAAAAATTCAGAATCTGGGCCATTTACAGCTCTTGCTTTTACATTCATCATAGTCATTTCCCCTTATACATATAAGATAGAATATACGCGTTTGTATGATTCTTCATATTGACAATAGAGACTTAGATTAATTAAGTCAACACATTGAACTCAGTGTGTATAGCACAAGGTGATTTTAAACTAATCGTTGTGAGGCATGTTTCAATGACTTCATATTAGAAAGGAAAATAAAAACAGATAAATAGACTTTTAATAAAAATGTAATTATATTGATAACATGTTGAGGGACATCCAAGAGACAGCTCTGATAAATATAGAAGTGGAGGAACAAACGATGAACATTGGTATTATTGGAGCAACAGGTAAATTAGGAACTAAAGTATTAGATGAAGCACAACAACGTGGACATGAAGTAACTGCGATTGTAAGAAATGCTGCTAAATTAGATGATGATAAAGATGTTAAAGTGATTGAAAAAGACGTGTTTGATTTAACTTCAGATGATATTAAAGATTTAGACGTGGTAGTCAATGCATTTGGCGCGCCATTGGGTGAAGAAGAAGTGCACGTTGAAGTGGGACGCGTATTGATTAACATATTAAAAGATGTAGATACAAGAGCCATTATTGTAGGGGGTGCTGGTAGTCTATTCGCAGATGATGCGCATACCATACGTGTTATGGATACACCAGATTTCCCGGAAATAGTGAAACCAACAGCTAAAGGATCAAGTCGTAATTTACAAGACTTACAACATGCTGAAGGAATTACTTGGACCTTTATTAGTCCATCAGCGGAATTTGACTTTGAAGGTAAACGTACAGGCACCTATACGTTAGGAAAAGATCAATTATTATTTAATAGTAAAGGTAATAGTTATATCAGTTATGCAGATTTTGCTATTGCTATAGTAGATGAAGCTGAAAATAAAGCGCATATTAATGAACGTTTCACAGTTGTTGGTGAAGAAGAATAATAGTGACTCTAGATGCCCTTTAGGAGAAATAATTAAAAAGGCCAATCTAAATTAAAAGTAATTAGCCAAAATATAATGATAGCCATAAAAACAATAAATGAACTGTTTAAAGAATGTCCTCCTATGTATCTACATGATGGTATTTAGGAGGATATTTTAGCGTGAGACTACATTATTTTGTTTTTTAATAATAGATTCATAACTCATTAATTATATAAAAGTAGGGTATTAAATATAGGAAGACTTTAAAGGAGAGAATTATGATTAATATTAAAAAAGTTACAAGAATTGTATTACCTTTAGCAGGTGGAATGGTTATTGGGAGATTAACAGCTAAAGCTCAAAATGATTATAAACATTATGAAAAACCACCTTTTTCACCTCCAGCTAAAGTATTTCCAATTGTATGGCCACTACTTTATACCTCAATGGGAGTAGCTTATCAATTATCATATGCGCATGCAGCTCATAAAAGAGAGAAACAGTCTATAACACGTGCTCATTATGCACAATTAGGATTGAATTATGCGTGGACGATACTTTATTTCAATTTAAAACTGAGAAAGACATCTTTAATTGAAAGTTATGTATTACTTGCAGCTGGAAATATTACTGCACATCGTTTTTATGCATCTAATAAGTATGCTGGTTTATTAATGTTACCTTATGTCATTTGGTTAAGTTACGCAAGTTATTTAAATGGAGGTAATTTAATCTTAAATGAAGATAAACCAGGTTATACTAGGGATTAACACTGAGTGATATGTATGACAGAATATATAGTAGGATATATTAAGTGACAGTAGGAGATTAATTTTAAGTATTATTCTTTTATAAATTATGTAAAAAAAGCACAAGCACGTATACATACATGCTTGTGCTAAAATTTATGTTTAAACAAGGACAACATTTGTTGCTTGTTCGCCACGTTGACCTTCAGTGATGTCAAACTCTACTTTTTGACCTTCTTCTAAAGTTTTATATCCATCAGTAGCGATACCTGAGAAGTGAACAAACACATCGTCACCGTCTTCTCTTTCGATAAATCCAAACCCTTTTTCTGCGTTAAACCATTTAACTGTACCGTTATTCATATAGAATACCTCCAAGTGCTTTTGCACATCATATTTGTAACAAATTCATAAATTAAAAGAGAATATTCTATAAAAATATACTACAATCCAAAATACGAGCTTTTATTACGTGAAACCAACTATACACCTTTTGAATGAATAAGTACAGCATTATTTTGAAATTTAGCATAATTTCTTTTGGAATTATAAAAATACATAGATAACAAGACTAAGATTTATAATTTATTAAGATCGTTATTTTACATATATCGAATAAATATATGTAAAATGAATGCTAAGGTGGCGAAACATCTAAGATTTTAATTACTTTTTAATATATCCTAAATTGCCACCAACAGTTTCATAAAAATCAAAACGCATGCCTGATTTGATAACTGAGCCATTTAAATCTTTATCTAAAACTGTAAGGGCTAATTTTCCATTAGGTAAATTCTTTGTTGTAAATTGAACAGTATATTCTCCAGATTTAAAACGATGTTTCTTAATATCTAATACGATGAATTGAGTTGGATTTTTTCGATGTTTTACTTCTAGATACTTTAACTCAGAGTTTTTAGAAAGTATTTTTAAGAACACCTTATCATTCTCTTGAGAGATTTTTAGTAATGTAGGATGCATTCTTTTTTTGTAATGTGTTCCTTTAAACGAATAGTAATATATATCGTTTTTCTCATGAAGCGGCTTATCATCTTTTTTAAGATAGAATTTAACAAAACTGATAATGTCTTCTTTATTCCCCTCACGTATTAGTTTGATGGCTTGTCGGTTTAAATCATCATCTGCATAGTCTAAAGCATCGAAATGTTCATCTACCATATGAATGATATTTTGAAAAATAGGAAGTAACTCATTTATGTTTTTAATAAAGCTTTTTTTATAGAATTTAGCTTCTAAAACATCTTTATTAATAATACGATATAGTAAATTAGGCATTAATTTATTATTTTTATACTTACTCATTAAGTGACGATAGGCTTCACCTTGCCATTTCATACGATTAATATGTGTTGATTTTTCTGATTTTACTAAAGAAATATTATCGTCGTAACGGTTAGCACAATAAACCACATCTTGTGTTGTACTAATACGTTTAGTATTGAAAAAGACTTCTGCGAAAAATTGTAAATCTTCTCCAAAAATCATTTCTGGAAATTGAATATGATTCTTTTTAATGACGCTAGCTTTAATCATACGACCAGCAGGTGCTAAATGATAAAATGATTTTCTAAAGTGTTTTAAATCTACTTTATTATATGCAATTTTAGATAGAGCAACGCCACTTCTAGCTATGCGATCACTATGCACATATTTTGTTAATCCTGTAGCATAGTCTGTCTTGTTTGTTTTTAAAAGTGTATATAACTTTTCTAGAGCATCTTCAGGTAACCAATCATCACCGTCTATAAACATGATGTACTTTCCCTTACTTAAATCAATAGATAAATTTCGTGGTTTCGCAGGTGTACCCGAATTTTGATCTAATTGAATAAATTTGTAATTAGAAAAACTGTCTATTTTTTTAGAAACAATATCAACGGTTTGGTCAGTAGAACAGTCATCCACCACGATTAATTCAAAATCTCTCATATCCATCGATTGTTTTAAGACACTATCTAATGTTTTATTAATAAATCTTTCTTTGTTATACGTACTAATTAATACACTTACTTTAGGCCTATGATTGATTTCTTTACTCTTTATAACCTTCATTTTTATACTCCTTTAATTAGTAATCTTTTTGATAATCTAATGTATTTTAAAAAGTAGTTAAAATACAAATAATAATCTAATTATATTTAATATAATCAATTTTTTCTATCGTTATTTATTGTAATAATCTAATTATAGATTATGTTATATATTTTGTTTTTAAGTATTAATATATCTATTATCATCACAATAATCTTTAATTATCTATAAAAATACCTAAATTAGGTAATTATGATATATATGAGATTAGAAAATAAAATGAACTCTGATTTATTTATAGGGGATGCGAGCGTTTCCAAAGAAACTCAAAAATGTTATAATTATAGTTGAAAACGATTCCAACAAATTGTTATTTGATATAGCTATTTAATTATTGAATTAAATGACTATATCAAGTAATAAATAGGAGAGATAGAAATGAAAGATACAGATCAAATACATACTAAAAATACTGAAGAACAAGGTATTACACTACCCTATTTAAAAAAAGCAGTTATTTTTTCTATTACATTTGGTTTCTTCGGAGTAAACATGGCATTTGCACTTCAATCAGCAATGATGGGAAGAATATTTCAAACGCTCGGCGCCGACCCTAATAATTTAGGTTGGTTTTTTATTTTGCCGCCATTAGCAGGAATGATTGTACAACCACTTATTGGATACTATTCTGATAGAACTTGGACTAGATTTGGACGTCGGATGCCGTATCTTTTAATTGCTGGTCCCATTGGAGCGATCGTATTAGTCCTACTACCTAACGCAGGTTCGTTTGGATTTGGATATGCATCACTTATGGCTTTGTCATTTGGTGCAATCATGACGTTACTTATGGATTTGACTTCAAATGCGTGTATGCAGCCCTATAAAATGATTATTGGAGATATGGTAAACGAAAAACAAAGAGATATGGCCTGGTCATGGCAACAAATCTTCTCAAATTTAGGTGGTATTATTGCTACACTATTACCATTTTTACTAACAATGATGGGAATGAGTAATGTAGCGCCTAAAGGGGAAGTACCGATGACAGTAAAAATAG
This sequence comes from Staphylococcus sp. HMSC057A08, assembly GCF_001812925.1. Lineage (NCBI taxonomy): Bacteria > Bacillati > Bacillota > Bacilli > Caryophanales > Staphylococcaceae > Staphylococcus > Staphylococcus sp. HMSC057A08. The sequence goes on from NZ_KV810847.1 coordinate 16,316, forward strand.
CTTATTATATTGCAGCAGCGGTATTACTCATTGCTTCTATTTGGACGGTTCTTTCCGTTAAAGAATATGAACCTAAAACATATAACTATTATCACGGCATTTCAGATGACAATAGGAATGAGAAATTAAATTTATGGCAACTGTTAAAAACTGCGCCTAAACAATTTTGGCAAATTAGTGTAGTTCAATTTTTTAACTGGTTTGCATTAATGTATCTCTGGACGTATTCAACAGGTGCAATAGCAAAAAATGTATGGAATGCGACAGACCCTTCTTCAGCAGGATATCAAGCAGCAGGGAACTGGTATGGTGTGTTATACTGTATACAATTTTTAAGTTCAGTTATTTTTGGTTTTGTCATTGCAAAATCTAAACCTTCTCAAAGAAAATTCTGGTATAGTTTTGGATTAATTTTTGGTGGATTAGGTCTTATTTCAATGTTCTTTATTCATAACCAATGGTTACTCATTATTTCATTTATATTCATTGGTATTAATAACTTAACGATGAATACCCAACCTTTTACACTATTAACCGAAGCCATTGACGGAGAAAATTCAGGTGCTTATCTAGGCTTATTTAATACAAGTATTTGTTTACCACAAATTGTCGCTTCTGTAGTAAGCTTTGCACTTTTCCCACTATTAGGAAGTTCAATGCCTGCCATGTTATTGTTTGCAGGAATCATGATGCTTCTGGGTGCAATCTCAGTTAAATTTATTAACGCAAAATTTGAATGAAATATTAAAAAATAAAAAAATTTATTTATAATTTGTAAGAGCGAAAAATAATTTTTCGCTCTTTTTTTATAAAAACTATCAGCAATGTTTCATAAACAATATCATGATGTCATTAAAAATTTAATACATTTAAGGAATATCAAACCTTGAAGTATAAGTGAAGACATACTAATGATTACGCGGTAAATCACTCGCTATAGAACATCATTCATTTAATTAATATTGACATTATTAAAAATCTCTGTACAATTTAAATCGTAATAATTACGATTTAAAAGGAGAGAATATAAATGAGTAAGATACCTGTAACTGTATTAAGTGGTTATTTAGGTTCAGGGAAGACAACGTTACTAAATCATATTTTAAATCATCGAGAAGGCCGTCGTATTGCAGTTATTGTGAATGATATGAGTGAGGTTAATATTGATAAAGATTTAGTTGCTGATGGTGGTGGACTGTCTAGAACAGATGAAAAATTAGTTGAACTATCTAATGGATGTATTTGTTGCACGTTACGGGACGATTTATTAAAAGAAGTTGAACGACTTGTACATAAAGGCAATATTGATTATATCGTTATTGAATCTACAGGTATTTCTGAACCAGTACCTGTAGCACAAACGTTCTCATATATCGATGAAGCGATGGGAGTAGATCTCACTTCGATTTGTCGTTTAGATACGATGGTTACGGTCGTTGATGCGAATCGATTTGTTAATGATATTCATTCAGAAGATTTACTTGTGGATCGTAATCAAGGTGCGGATGTGACAGATGAACGTTCGATTGCGGATTTATTAATAGACCAAGTTGAATTCTGTGATGTACTTGTATTGAATAAAACAGATTTAGTTACAAATGAAGCGCTAGATAAGTTAGAACATATACTTAGAACATTACAACCAGATGCAAAAATAATTAAAACAACGCAGTCTCAAGTAGATATTAATGATGTCTTAGATACAGGCCGATTTGATTTTGAAAAAGCTAGCAATTCTGCAGGATGGATTAAGGAACTAACAGAAGGCGGCCATGAGACGCATACACCAGAAACTGAAGAATATGGTATGAATTCGTTTGTCTATTCAAGACGATTACCGTTTCACGCGAAACGTTTCAATGATTGGTTAGAACAAATGCCTCAAAACATTGTTCGTTCAAAAGGGATTGTATGGCTTGCGCAATATAACGAAGTTGCGTGTTTACTGTCACAAGCAGGATCGTCATGTAATATCAGCCCAGTTACATATTGGGTTGCATCAATGTCTAAAGAAAAACGGGAAGAGATACTTGCTCAACGTCGTGACGTAGCGGAAAGTTGGGATATTGAATATGGGGATAGAAATACACAATTTGTCATTATTGGTACCGACTTAGATCAAGAAAAAATAGAAAAAGAACTCGATGAATGCCTGGTGAATAGTAGCGAAATGAATTCTGATTGGCATCAACTTGAAGATCCTTATCGTTGGAAAATAAGAAAACCTTAAGAAATAATGGATATTAAACAAGTTATGATGATAAAAATATTGATTACAATTTTCATATAAACATCATACTACTTTTCGTAATATAGTATTGCAAGCGCAATCTAATACTAAAACGACCAAACCTTATTATAATTACAGTAAATAATCATAATGGAATAAAAGTATATATATAATTCTCACAAACAACATTATAGTATTGCCTTTTATACTGAAAACGATAAAATTTAAAATATTTGATTGGTCATTTTTTAGTTTTATACAACAAGAGATTAATAAAATTAAAGAGGAAACGACGAAATTATCGTCACTTCCTCTTTTTTTTATGGCATCATTAATTGAATACCTCTAATGATATTTTTTAAAAATAGCACAAGTGCCCATATAAAGAAAATAACTGCGATGAGGATTGCAATAATCCAGCCGATACTGTGTTCACTATTTACAAAAGCCGGGGAAATAGATAGGGTTACTAATCCTAATACCACCATAACCCAACTCATGATGTGATTGAATAACGCATTTCTAGCATGGGTCGAAGCTGGTGGTTGTGCGACGATCCATACAATAAGTGGAAATAATACTGGTGCAAAGAAGACACTTAAATAGCTAATACCTCCTAAAATATCATTTTCTCTATAGTTTTCATTTGGCATATCATGATCACCTCAATTCTATAAAAACATATAATAAAATAAATAGTAAGTAAGACATTCTAAAATTACAACACTGTAAGTTAGTATAAGATTGATGTTGAAAATAGTTAATTAAATATTTTGATGAATATAGCATATAAATGTATTAAATTGTACAATATTAATATATTAACTTTTAAAAGGTGGATATGATGCGGGATTTTTTAAAACTGTTAGGGGCATTACTAACAGTGATCATTACATTTAGCATTTCAATTTTATTTAGTTTCTTAATACCTCTAATGGTAGAAGGAAATATTTTAAACATGGGGAAATTAAATCAGCCGACATTTATTATGTTGTGGATTATTTTTAGTGTTATATTCAATATTATTATTCTTATTTTAGCTTTTTCATTGATTCAGTTTAGTAGTGACTTTGTAAATAAAATGAAATTAATAGCGACGCTAACCTTTTTTGTCATTATTACTTATACCTGCTTTAGTCATATAGATATGCAAGATTTAACTGATCATTTAACATTAACGAGTTCTAAACATGCCCGAGAAGTATCAATCAAACTATTACCATTTATTTTAACGATATCATTAGGATGTTATAGCGCTATTTTATCCTACTTACAACATCAAATTGATAAAGAAGAACGTAATATATAGTTTTTGAAAGCGTTTTACATATTAATACTCATTTTTTTGAAACAGTGCTAAAATAAAGGTGAGAACAGATAAAGGGGGAGATTAAAATGTTAGCATACAAAAACATTTTAATTGCAGTTGATGGATCAGATGAAGCAGAATGGGCCTTTAATAAAGCCGTTGATGTAGCAAAACGTAATGATGCAAAGCTCACAATTGTGCATGTGATTGATACGAGAACATATACCGCTTATGAAGTGTACGCATCTCAATTCGATCCGTCTAAAGAGTATTCTGAGAAATTACTTGAAGGCTATAAAGAACTCGCTGTTAAAGAAGGCGTGACAAATGTAGAAACACGACTTGAACTTGGCCCACCGAAATTACTCATTCCTAAAAATTTAGCAAATGAATTGAATGTTGATTTAATTATGTGTGGTGCTTCAGGATTAAATGCAGTCGAACGTTTTATGATTGGTTCGGTATCAGAAGCGATTGTACGTCATGCGCCATGTGATGTATTAGTCGTACGTACTGAAGAAATTCCAGAAGACTTTGAATCAAAAGTAGCAACTCCAGAATTTAGAAGACGATATTTTGAAAGTTCAGAACATAAATAATAATGATTTAATATATGACTTCATTCTCACGAAATAGTGAGGATGAAGTTTTTTATGCGGAGTATAAATCAAGTGATGATTTTAGATAAAATATGGTATCATTTTTATTTAAGTGTCGTGTTCTAAATAATGGCGCACAATCATTTAAAAATATAAGTATAAAAGGAGAATCATATCAACATGAATCAAATGAAACAACTGTTTATTAAATTTGTTGAACCATTAACGAAGATAGAATTTTATCAAAATTTACTAGCCAATATTTTAATTATTGTTGCTTATATCTTATTAGGTATGATTGTTATTGCAATTTCTAGAAAAGTAGTAACGAAATTTTTTAAAGTCAATGAGAAGAAGAAGACACGCTATAAAATTAAAAGAAGTGAGACACTTTCAACACTTGTTCAAAACTTAATTAGTTATGTTGTTTGGTTTATTGTTCTTACATCGATTCTCTCTCGTTTTGGAATTAGCGTCTCAGCTATTTTAGCTGGGGCTGGTGTTGTTGGTTTAGCAGTTGGTTTTGGTGCCCAGACTGTTGTAAAAGATATCATTACCGGCTTTTTCGTTATTTTTGAAGGACAATTCGACGTCAGCGATTATGTTCAAATTAATTCGTCAGGTGTAACGATTGCAGAAGGGACAGTACAAACAATAGGTTTACGATCTACACGTATTCAATCTGATACTGGAGAAGTGTATACCTTACCTAATGGGACAATTAGTGAAATTGTAAATTATTCTAAGACAGATGTATCGCCTCTTATTGCAATTCCGATTTCTCCAAATGAAGATTATGACGTTATTGAAAAAGAATTAAAAGCATTCTTACCAACATTAAAAGATAAATATGATATGTTCGTTGCTGCACCTGATTTACTCGGTTTAGATAGTATTGATGGTAATGAAATGGTAATTAAATTATTAGCTCATGTTAAACCAGGCATGCATTTTCCAGGCCAACGTTTATTAAGAAAAGAAATCATAAGTTACTTTAACGATGTAGGCATTCATACGCCTAAACCAACACTTGTGAAATTAGAAGATGAAGAAAAATAAACAAATGTTTATAATAATAGGCTTTTAAATTTTTTTCATAAGTTTTTTATAATAACTTTTTATGACTAAAAATTTATTTAATTATCATCATATAAACTGATAAATAATTAATGATTTCTAATTATTTAAGGTTTGCCTATATTACACTTTAGGTGTAATATCAAACTGTAATAAATAGAAAGGGATGATAAGTAATGTGGGTGAAAGACTTTTATTATGATGGTAATGCGTACATCAATAAAAATGTATGGGAGTACATGTGTAAAGATAATGTGACGTTTGATAAAGCCATTGAGGCACTTAATTTAAATTATAAAGATGCGGTTGCGAATGAGAGGGACATTCCAAATTTAGACATTGAGAGAAAAAATATTGTAACAAGTGACTTTTGGTAAGCATGGCTATATCAATAAACAGCAGTTACTACGTCAAATACGTAGTAACTGCTGTTTTATTATGTTCTATACTTAAATTGTTCAATCGCATTTTTAATGTCATCTCGAACACGTTGGAATTCTGACCCATCTTTTCCGGCTGGGATCATCGAAGCCCCAATGTTCTTTTTTAACACCTGATGGCATAGTAGGACAATGCGCATCAGCATGACTGCATAATATGTTACTATTAAGTTTGATTGTTTTAAAATAGTATCATTAATTAAATCCGAGGTATGATTTGAAATGTCGATACCACTTCTTTCATTGCTTTAATGTCTTTAGGATTAACATCATGTGTTTCAAGGCCTACGGAATATACATTCCATTCATCACCTAAAATTGCTTTTCCAAAACCCTCAACCATTTGGCTACGACAAGAATTCCCTGTACAAATAAATGGTTTTTTTGGTCATGATAAACCTCTCTATCTATAAAATGAATCTGACTCATTTTACACTAAACCTAACCATTTCCAATACGTTAAGCTAAATAAAATCACAAGAATATAACCTATAATAGTGAGAGGAATACCTGATTTTAAGAAATCTTTAACCGTAAATGTATCTGTACCGTAGGCTAACATATTTTGTGGTGCACTCACTGGTAATAAGAATCCAAAGCTAATCACAAATTGTTGTATTAAAACAAAGCCGATAGAATGCTCGCCTAACCCTAATGTTGATGTTAATGAAATAAATACGGGTATCAGTGCAGAGGATAAGCTTGTTGCACTCGCAAAACCTAAATGAATTAAAATATTGAATAATGTAATGAGTGCAATCGTTGCGATAATTGGTAACTCTTTTAGTCCCATTAACCCAAATGTTTTATCACTGAGCCATTGGGCAGCGCCTGTTTTAAGTAAGACGTTACCAAGTGAGATGCCTACACCAAAGACGATAATTGTCCCCCATGGAATTTTCTTTTCAACGCCTTTCCAAGTAATCACACCGATTTTAGGCATTAGCATCATACCTAATGCGATTAGCGTAACACTTGCTGAATCGATAGGGTGAAGCACTTTCTCGGTAGACCAAAAGATCAGTAATAAGATAGAAATGACAATGAGTCGCCATTCTCTAGCACTCACTGGACCTAGTTCGTTTAAGTCATGTTTAATCAATTCTTTACCACCTTCGATGGCATCTCGTTCAGGTGGCATCACTTTCATCATAATGAAATATAAAGCAATGGACATCAGTATAGACCATGGTGCAGCGTATAAAAACCATTCACCCCAAGACACATTATAACCTAAGTTTTGATTAATGAAATTTATAGCGACGATATTTTGCGCAGCGGCAGTTTTAATACCGATATTCCAAATCGATACCGCTTGTACAGATGTAATAATTAAGAGTGATGCTAGTTTACTATCTTTACTCACTTTAAAGGCTGCAATCATTCCAAGTAAAATGGGTACAACAGCACCGGCACGAGCCGTAGCAGAAGGTACAAAAAAGGCTAATACAATTGATACTAAAATTGCACCGACAACAATATTTTTTGTTTTATTTCCTACAATAGAAAGAACATAAAGTGCTAGTCGTTTATGAAGATTAGTTTCTTGCATGGCAACTGCTAAGAATAAAGCGGCGGTCACAAGTGCGACTGCAGAAGTAGAAAAACCACTAAATGCGAGACTCAGAGCATTGTTTGTGCCTAATAATTCGCTTCCCTTCAGAATGGCATTTCCACTTTTAGGATGACCAAGTTGTTCTGAGAGATGTTGAACAGGACTAAAGCCAAGTAATAATATAATAAGTCCTAAAATTAAAGTCGCTGAAACTGGATAAGATACTGCTTCAGTAACCCACATGATTACGGCAAAAGCAAGAATGGCAAGTGCTGCTTTAGCCATGACCGGTAAGCTACTTGAAGTAGGTAATAATAAAATAATTACTAATACGATAAAACTAATCACAATCCATAATGGTTTATATCCTTTATTTGATTTCTCTTTTTTAGATTGATCAGTGATGAGATTCCCCTTTGTCATTATCATCATCTCCCTTAAAATAGTTACATTATTATTCTAACAAGAAAGCGCTTTAATTATGTATAAATATTGTAAAATACATATAATTTTCGAAATTATATTTTTAATCTTCTTATTTTTAATTATAGAACTTACTATTTAAATAATGATTTTAAGATGTTAATACATAAAAAAATAAAATTTTATGGAAAGCAATATAATTAAAATGCTATACTTTTTTTAGATTTTAAAATTTAATATATTGGAGTGAAAATAATGAAATGTCCAAATTGTGGGAACTCAGTGGAACCTAATGATGCATTTTGTGGAGAGTGTGGTCAGAAACTTGAAAGACATGCTCAAGCCGTAAATAATGCAGAAAAAGAAATTTCTCAAGCGCAATCTCAAGACAGTGAACCTTCTCATAGGACTTCTAGGAATGAACAAAGCGTAGCACAGCAAACAACCTCAAAAGAAAATCAACACCTACAAAATGAAACAACACAAGATGCACGTACACAGCAACATCCTCAGATACATCAAACATCTACATATCAAAATAATCAATATCAATCATCATCGAATCAACAACATACACAAAACAATCAGCAACAATTTGATCAGTTTAGCAATCATGCAAAAGAAGTGACACAAGAAAGTAAAGGCTTTTTCAAAAGTGCTTTTGTAGCACCAGATGAAGTCATTAAAAGCAAGCATGCATTTAGTTTTAAATTATTATTATCATTATTAATTGCGGGATTTCTTGTAGTAGCTATTTTGCTAGCAATGACGATACCAAGTGATGCTGCCGACATTATTGGAGGAAAGGGCAGTATTATAATGTCGATGATTATTGGTATGATTTTATTTTTAGCAGTTATTGTAGGTGCTACTTTTGCAATAACACGTTTAGTAGTCAGACAATCTATTTCGTTTAGAAAAGTATTATCTGATTATGTTTTAATTAATAGCGTGTCAGTAGCATTATTATTGATTTCTTTCGTTTTATTGACAGCCAATTCATATGTATTTAGTACAAGTGTATTTGTTTTATCTATATTACTTTTTGTAATTTCTGGTATTTATATGATTGCAAAATATAGCGTAAATAGTGATGTACGTTTTTCAAGTTTTTATGGTGTGATGATTTATATTATTATCATCTTCTTATTTATTAGTATTTTTGGGGAATCGTTCTTACATCAAATTATTAATCAGTTTACGCAAAATATTGGTGATTTTTTAGATAACGACTTTTTTAACGGGGGAGGTTATTCTTACTAATGAAGTATTGTAGTAACTGTGGTCAACCTTTACGTGAAGGTGTAAAAGTATGTACTAATTGTGGAGCGCCTGTTAAAGCAACAAAAGATCAAAAATCAAATCATGATAATCAAAAGAATAAAACGCAACATGTACATTCAAATCATACACAAAAAAGTAATAAAAAGATGTGGATGATTATTGGAATTATTGCACTTTTATTCATAGCATTGATTATTGCGTTCTCAATATTAAAAAGTCAATTTTCTCCAGAAAAGCAAGCATCTAATATTGCACATGCGATAAAAAAAGATGATGAAAAAGCGCTTTCTAAAGAAGTGACGTCTGGTGATGAGAATTTAAATAAAGAAGAAGCAAGAGCATATTTAGATTATATTAAAGAAGAAGATGATTTAAATAATGTAGCAAATCATGTCGAACAAACTGCAAAAGATGTTAAAGATAAGCATTACAAAAATTTATCGGTAGATGCTAATGGTAATAATATTTTGAATATCTCCAAAGATGGTAAAAAGTTTGTATTTTTTGATAATTATAACTTTAATATTCCTCAACGTTCTATCAGTATGTATCCAAATGAAAGTGGTACAATTACCTATGATTTAAATGGTAATAAAAAACATATTTCTGTGGATGAGGGAGATAGTAAGAGTTTAGGGACGTTTCCGATTGGAAATTATAATTTAAAAGCAACTAAAGAAATGGATGATCAGAAATTTAATGGTGCATTAGTGATTGATATGAGTCAAAATGGTGCAACAGCTACTGAGTCGTTTAAACAAATACGTTTTAATGTTTACACTGAAGGAGATTATATGCTAGATAATGTTAAAGTCTATGCAAATAATAAAGAAATTGGCGAAGCTTCTTCTTCAGAAACGTATGGACCATATGATCCGAATGAAAAAGTAATCGTTTATGCGGAAGGAACATATGAAGGAAAAACATTTAAATCTGATTCAGTCAATGTAACAAGTTCAAGTGATGATGAGGATGTAACAGATGTTACTGTTAGATTTGATGATGATGCAATTGATAACTATGTTGATCAAAAATTAGAATCAGATTCAGCTGATGATAGTAGTGATGACTCAGAAGAAGTAACAAGAGCAAATGTCATTGATAAAGTAGAATCTTATGAAGGTCATACATTAGACACAGATACGTATACGTATAAAGAACCTGAAATTACAGATGATGGTAAATGGGGCTTCTCATTTACAGATAAAGATGGTGATTTAGCTGGTTCATATACTGTAGATAAAGATGATGGTTATGTCACAGAATATGATGAACATGGCGATGAAGTAGGTTCAGGGTATTAAAATATAAATAAAGCACTAAACCAGTAATATACTAAAGGGCTATATTACTAGATTAGTGCTTTTTATTATTAAAAATAATTAACGATTAGTTAAAAATTTGAATATCATCAATAGAATTCTCTTAGTTATTCCACTTTATTGTCTAACAATTTTTGAATAGTTAAATAGGAATTAAATTTAAAAAATTAATAGCGTCAATTCAAAAAATTAGTATAATAATATATGTTTGAATAAAACAAATTTAATTATTAGGAAACAAATAAAAAATGTATTATTTTGTTTTTTCAAACTAAAATTAAATATAAAGGAATGAGATAGACATGAAGGTTTATACCTCTATCATCTTTTGGATGAGAGCTATTGCGTGTTTAAGTGTAGTAATGATACATAGTATTACAACTACATTCTACAAATTTGACATGCCAAACAATGGTTATATACTGAGACTGTTTCAATTATTAATATTGTATGCTACGCCGATGTTTGTGTTTATTTCTGAGTTTTTGTTAGCTAAGCAATATAAAACGCAGGTAAAAGAGGGTTTTGTAAAACAAAAGTTATTAACTTTAGGTATACCATATATATTGATTAATTTTGGATTAGCTTATGTTTATGGTCACCCGGATAATTTTATGGACTATTTAAAATCAGTAGAATTTATGATGTTTCATGGTGGTACATTAACTTACTTTATTGTGATTATCTTTCAGTTTTATGCTTTACATATTCTTTTTGCTAAATACTTAGTGAAATTTAATCCTTTTAAAATTATTATCTTTTCATTAATTATAACGACATTATTTTGGGCAATGAGAACATTTATAACACCACCTGATACAATTTATGTGAATTGGTTATGGCATAGAGAAGGATGGATGATTTTCATTGGATGGTTAAGTTACTTCTTCTTAGGTTTTTATATGGGATACTATTATGAAGAATTGATGCGAAACATAAGAAAGTATACTACTCATATTATTAGTGGAACAGTCATTGCTACATTAATAGTAATATTTAATTATCTGTCAGGATTTTTAACACTAGTAGATTCAAAACGAGTCGATACACCAATTTATGTTACTATGATTATTTTATTATTCTTTTTAATTTTATCTTATACTAAATATGTTCCTAAGTTTTTTATTTTTATTAGTAATTATTCATTCTCAATTTACTTAGTACACTACTTTTTTGTGCATAGATTAGGTACACTACATCATCATCCAATTATGAATATTATATTCACATTTACCTTAACGATAGTTTTTTCTATTTGTATAGCATATATAGTAAATCAGTGGAAGTATGGTAAATATATCGTGGGTGGTATTGGAAGAATGAAATATGATACTTTTTATAAAAGCTATAAAAATAACTTGGTCGATTAATAATAAAAATTTTATAAATAATTAAATAAATTTAGACTATTGAAGCCTGAGACATAATTAGTTGTCTTGGGCTTTTTTAATATGTTGGTAGTCGTTGACTGAATTGAAAATACGTTTAAATCAAATTTTTTTTGATACTAGTTCCGAGATCCATTCGGGAAAAGGTCTACGTTCAACACAAGTTGGATACGTTGCTGGAGTGGGAAAATGAATTCTATCTTACACTCTTTTTATTTTGGTTATTGACAATTTCGATATGAAATGCGATTATTAAAACGTAATAATTACGATTTAGGAGAGAAGAAAATGATTAAGAAAAGTTTAATGTTAGTCTTCATCAGTATTTTAACGTTGTCACTTGTAGCTTGTGGAACATCCAATAGTGGTAGTGATAAAGATAAAAAATCAGAGAACAATGAAAAGCTTGAGGTAAAAACGACAGTATATCCACTGAAATCTTTTGCTCAACAAATTGGTGGTAAATACGTTCATGTTGAATCAGTCTATCCGAATGAAATGGATCCACATACATATGAGCCGAGTCAAAAACAAATGGTCGATATTGGTAAATCAGATTTATTTGTATATACAGGGGATAATCTAGACCCAGTCGCTAAAAAAATTGCAAATGCGATGAATGATAAAAATAAAACATTATCATTAGAATCATCTTTAAATAAAGCCGATTTGTTAAAAGGCGAAGAGGATGAACATGAACACGGTGAACACGAAGAACATGGCGAGCACGAAGAACATGAGCATCATCATGGTAAATATGATCCTCATGTTTGGTTAGATCCTGTATTAAGTCAACAATTTGCGAAAGATATAAAGGATGAGTTAGTTAAAAAAGATGCTAAACATAAAGATGACTATGAAAAGAATTATAAAAAATTAGTTAGTGATTTGAAGGATTTAGATAAAGATATGAAACGTGCTGTTAAAGGTCAAGAAGGTAAAACAGTATATATTTCACATGATTCTATTGGTTATTTAGCTGATCGCTATGGTTTTAAGCAAGAAGGAATCGAAAATATGAATGCTGAAGAATCAAGTCAAAAAGATCTTACAACTATTGTAAAACAAATTAAAGAGGATAAGGTAAACTATATCCTAGCTGAAGAAAATGTGTCGAATAAAGTTGCAGACACGGTTAGAAAAGAAACACATGCAAAAACAATTTCATTTTATAATATGGGTTCTCATACTAAACAACAAGATAATGACAGTAATACGTATCAATCATTTATGAAGAAAAATATTAAAGCTATTGAAAAAGCTTTAAAAAATGAATCTTAAAATTAAAGTATATTAAAGTAAAGAAGTAAGATATGAAGATCAAGTAAATTCTATCTTACTTTTTTTTTATAGGCTTCCTTTTTCAAAAAAAAGTGGTATATTAAATTTAAATAATATGTAGGGCATTATTTATTATTTTTATGAAGTAAGGGTTTATCACTAATAGATTGGAAGGAGACAGCGTCATGAATATTTATAGACTACGTTACCAACACCATAAAGACATTGTAGATGACAATATTTTAACGGTATTTGTATTGGCCAAAAATGAAGAAGATGTAAGGAAATTTGCGAAAACGGTAAATTACAAAGTTGAAGATGTTAAACATACAACATATGAAGCTTATGAAGAAGCTAAAGCAAAAGGTGAAACATATCGCCTTGAACATGCAGATACATATATTAGCTAAGTCTGTATAACTAAAAATTATATAATTAAGGATAAATATCGATGAGTATAAGGTTACACTTAAAACTTCTTTTTGCATAAAAAAATGAATGTAATCATGCAAAGAGAAGTTTTTTTATATATTATTATCTAACTTTTTTAAAAATTCTAAAGAAATTGATTTTAAAAAAATGTATAATATCTATTATGACTTTAAGAGGGAAACGAGGAAAGACAATGAAACAGAAACTTACATTTAAAGAGAATCTCTTTATTGGGTCGATGCTTTTTGGTTTGTTCTTTGGAGCAGGAAACTTAATTTTTCCACTTCATCTAGGGCAAATGGCAGGCGCAAACGTATTACTTGCGAATTTAGGATTTTTAATTACAGCAATCGGTTTACCATTTTTAGGAATTATTGCGATTGGTATTTCTAAGACGAATGGTGTATTTGCAATTTCTTCACGCGTAAGTAAAATTTATGCATACATATTTACGATTGGTCTTTATCTTGTTATTGGACCCTTCTTTGCTTTACCAAGACTTGCAACAACATCATATGAAATTGCTTTTTCACCATTTGTTTCTCCAAGCAGTGGAAAATGGATTTTACCTGTCTTTAGTATGTTGTTCTTTATCGTAGCTTGGTTTTTTGCACGTAAACCCTCTAAAATCTTAGACTATATTGGCAAGTTCTTAAATCCAGTCTTTTTGATTTTATTAGGTATCGTGGTCGTACTTGCATTGATTCACCCAATGGGCAGTATAAGTCATGCACCAATAAGTCCTGACTACAATAAGAGTGTATTATTAAAAGGTTTTATCGATGGGTATAATACATTGGATGCACTGGCATCACTAGCATTTGGAATAATTATTGTAACGACTATTAAAAAATTAGGTATTACAAATCCTAATGATATTGCTAAAGAAACAGTGAAATCGGGGGCCATTAGCATTATTGGCATGGGTGTCATCTATACACTTCTTGCAGTAATGGGAACAATGAGTCTTGGAGAATTTAAAGTAAGTGAAAATGGGGGCATTGCCCTTGCACAAATTGCCCAACATTATTTAGGTGATTTCGGAATTATTGTTTTATCACTTATTATTATTGTGGCGTGTTTAAAAACGGCAATTGGTTTAATTACAGCTTTTTCAGAAACATTTACAGAACTATTTCCTAAAACGAACTACATTGTATTAGCCACTATGGTTAGTGTATTGGCGTTTATATTTGCGAATGTCGGATTAACAAAAATTATTATGTACTCATTACCCGTATTAATGTTTATTTATCCATTAGCCATTACACTGATTTTACTAACCTTAGTAAGTCATTTATTTAATAATTCGTCAATTGTGTATCGATTTACTACATTATTTACAGTGATTGCTGCATTTTTTGATGGTATTAAAGCGAGTCCAGAACCTTTTGTGAAAACGAACTTCGCACAATCATTAATCGGTTTTGCTGAGAATTATTTACCATTCTTTGATATTGGTATGGGATGGATTGTCCCAGCATTAATTGGATTTATTATCGGACTTATTGTCTATAAAGTTCGTGGCAACAAACACGAAGTTCAAGCATAATTAAGCCATTTACTATAAGCTATAAGAAGTTGAAATCATACGATCTTATAGCTTATTTTTTTATATATTTAAAGGTATAAATATATTTATAAAATGCATTAAAATGAAGATAATAATAATTTTGAGGAGAAATAAAGATGGACTATAAAATAGATAAAACATGGGCAATCTTTTATAAAGCCTTAGCTCATAAATTGTTAGAATATCAAAATTGTCGTGATCAATTGATTGAGAAAATACAAGAACTTTATATTAACACTCAAATCAATATGCCTAAATTAGAAATTAATAATGAAATGATAGATATGGATCCATTTACTGTGTTTGGATTATTTAATAAGAGTTCTATGACTAAAAAAAATAGAATTAAAATTATAGAAGAAATGGCCAAACTATTTGATGTGAAAGCAGATATACCACAAAATTTTGATGGTATTCCGACAGTGATGAATTTACGTGCTACATTTTATAATTTTAAGAATGATCGTGAAGCACAAGATATTGAAAATTTATGGTCGTTGTTTGAAATTGCTTTATTGTATTCAGCAGATAAAAGTGAAGATAATGAAAATAACTTTAAGAGAAAATTTAATCAAGTGATGGCTCAGCCTGGAATCGGTATGGGTAAGTTAACCAGTGGATTATTTTGGATTGATTCTGACACATTTGCCAATTTAGATTCTCGAGCGATTTGGTATATTTTTGAAGAAAGCGAAATCAATACAAAGTATATCAATTTTGAGGTTAACTTAAAACAATCATTAACTGCGACCACGTATTTAATGATTATTGAAAAATTAAAATTATTTTTAAAAGAGGATAACTATTTGAATGATTTTATTGATTTAAGTTATGAAGCATGGCGCAAATCAAAGGAAGTCAAGCAAAGTTCAAAAGTAAAAGATATCGATGCAGATAAGGATTTAGAAGTCGTGAATTATTGGATTTATTCTCCAAAACCACAAGATGTTGATTTTGCTTCTTTTATTGAGAATGGAGAAATGTCTATTGGATATAACGAGTTAGAAGATTTCTCGAAATATGCATCTAAAGAAGAGATTAATCAAAAATTACAACAATTGAACCATAATCAGCATCATTATATTCATACGGTTAATGCCATATGGGAATTTAGTAAAGAAATGAAACGTGGGGATATTGTTTATGTGAAAAAAGGACAGACTGATATTGTAGGATGGGGCGTTGTTTCATCCAATCATCAATATAAAAATGATAAAAATATTATTCACCTTGTTTGGAAGGAGAAAGGAAACTGGAAGATTCCAATCAAAACATTAAATAAGACGCTCACTAAAATTACGCCATATAGTGAAACAATTCGGAAATTTAATGAGTTATTTTCAGTTGAACATTCTGATGGAGTGGTTGCTACACAAACGACTTATCCCATTTATACAGCAGAACAATTCTTAGACGATGTATTTATGAATGAAGAAGACTATGACACGCTTGTGCAATTAATTAGAAGAAAAAAGAATGTCATCTTACAAGGGCCACCAGGCGTAGGTAAAACGTATGCAGCGAAACGATTGGCTTATTCAATGATAGGTGTTAAAGATAAAGAACGTGTGAAACTTGTACAATTCCATCAAAGCTATTCATATGAAGATTTTGTGATGGGTTATCGTCCTACTGAAACTGGCTTTGAATTGCGTACCGGTGCGTTTTACAATTTTTGTAAGCAAGCAGAAGAAGATAATGAGAAAGACCATTTCTTTATTATCGATGAAATTAATCGTGGCAATTTAAGTAAGATATTTGGTGAGTTGTTTATGTTAATTGAAAATGATAAGAGGGGAATGGAAATAGAATTACTCTATGCAGATGAGAAATTCTGTGTTCCAGATAATGTTTATATTATTGGTATGATGAATACAGCAGATCGAAGCTTAGCCATGCTTGATTATGCACTACGACGTCGATTTGCATTTTTTGATATGAATCCTGCCTTTGAAACCATACAATTTAAACATTATCAAGAAAATTTAAAAAATCCACAATTTGATGCATTAATTGATACAATTCAAGCACTGAATGTCGACATTCGAGATGATGATATGTTAGGTGAGGGGTTCGTTATTGGCCATAGTTATTTCAGTAATATGGTTGATGTCACAGAGTCTGAATTATCAAATATTATTGAATTCGAAATGATACCATTATTAAAAGAATATTGGTTTGACGACCCTTCAAAAGTGGATAGTTGGAAGGTACGTTTAAGGGAAGCGATTCAATGATTAACATTCATAATATTTATTATATGTTGTCTTACGCGTTTACAGTTTTGAATAAGAAAGGCTATCAACATATAGCAACAGAATCATTTAATAATGTGGCAGATTTATATAGTGCGCTCCTGATTAAAGGCGTATCGAGTCAATTAAAATATGGTCTTCAACATGACTATTTAGAACACAATGACTCGCTTAATGTGATACGAGGAAAGATTAATGTCACAGCATCCATACAACAAGGAACAATGATGCATAAACAGTTAAATTGCACGTATGATGAATTTTCAATTAATACGTATATGAATCAAATTTTAAAAACAACAATGCTTAATGTTCTAAAATTAGATATTTCGCGCACACGTAAAAAAGCGTTAAAACGACTGCTGATATATTTTGAACAAGTAGATATATTAGATTATCGACATATTGATTGGCAGTTACGATTTGATCGTCATCACGAAACATATCGTATGTTAATGGCTATTTGTTACCTTGTTACGCAAGGACGAATTCAGTCAGAAAGAAGCGGTTCAAGAGAAACGATGATGTTCGAAGATGAACAACAGATGGCGCGTTTATATGAACGGTTTGTTAGGGCTTATTATAAAAAGGAATTTCCACAGTTAAAAGTCACCGCGTCTCATATTCCATGGGCCATTGATGATGATTATCGTCACATGTTACCGACAATGAGAAGTGATGTCATGCTCACTTATGGGAAAAAATGCTTAATTATTGATACAAAGTATTATACGTCGACGTTACAACAGTATTTTGATACAAGAACGATTCATTCTGGAAATTTATATCAAATATT
This sequence comes from Staphylococcus sp. HMSC057A08, assembly GCF_001812925.1. Classification (NCBI taxonomy): domain Bacteria; kingdom Bacillati; phylum Bacillota; class Bacilli; order Caryophanales; family Staphylococcaceae; genus Staphylococcus; species Staphylococcus sp. HMSC057A08. The sequence continues at coordinate 34,280 of NZ_KV810847.1, forward strand.
TGCGTATGTAAAAAATGAAGCATTTCACTTAAAATCGAAACAGATAAATGTTGCGGGGATGTTATTGTATGCGAAAACGGATGAACAACTTGTACCTGATAATACGTTTCAGATGAGTGGCAATACGATTAGTGTCAAAACATTGGATTTAAATCAAGATTTTATTCATATTGCTAAACAACTAGATGATATTGTATATAATTATTTTAAGATATAAAATAGTTAGTAGATATTGTAAAATTTCAACAATTCATATACGATATATGCAAATTAAAATGACAATTTTGACTTATAACAAAGGGGTTAATGACAATGAAACACATGCATTTATCTGTTTTAGCTTATAGTACAGGTCTACATCCTGCCTCTTGGAGACTACCACATTCATATGTTGAAGAAGTTGGAGATATTGATTTTCAAATTAAGTTAGCGAAATTAGCCGAAAAAGGTAAACTGGATGCATTCTTCTTAGGTGATGGTCAATATATATCTGGAGAAGAAACGGGACATATTTCTTATTATTTTGAACCACTAACGGCGCTTGCTGCCATTTCACGTGAAACACATTCAATTGGTTTGATAGGTACCATTTCTTCTTCTTTTTATGAACCTTATCTTGCAGCACGTATGCTTTCAAGTTTACATCAAATATCTCATGGGCGTATTGGGGCAAATATTGTAACATCTCAATTTGATTTAGAAGCACAAAACTACTCGATGCAAGCTTTACCACATCTTGAAAAACGTTATGAACGAGCAGATGAATTTATTAATGTAATGAAAAAATTATGGGAATCATTTACTGTAGAGGCTATCGTTAATCACAAAAACTCAGGAATTGGCTTAAATCATCAGTATATTCATCCACTTCATTATCAAGGAAAGTATTTTCAAGTTGCCGGAGCTATTAACATTCCAACACCAAAATATGGTCGACCACGTTTATTTCAAGCAGGAACTTCTATTCCAGGTCGTGATTTAGCAGTACGACACGTGGATGCTATTTTTTCAATTGCATGGAATTTACAAGATGGCCAACAGTTCAGACAAGACATTCATCAACGTGCCATGGAAGCAAATCGTCAACCACCTCTTGTATTACCAGGTCTCACCGTTTATGTTGATGAGAATGAGAAGGACGCTTATAAACTTAAACAACAATTAGATGATATGATCCCACTTGAAAAACGCAAGAAACAATTATCTAAAGCCATTGGTCTAGATATAAGTGAATGGACACTAGATGAAGTTGTGCCATCATTGCCACCTTATGATGCATTAGAGAAAAAAGTTATAAAATCTGTTTATGAAGCTGTACAGCGTGCTGTTATGACCGAACACCTTACCTTACGCGATGTATTAGATCGATTTGGTACTTGGGTAGGGCATAAAACGATAGTGGGGACACCGGAACAAGTAGCGGATGAAATGATTGAATGGTTTGAAAAAGAAGCGTGTGATGGTTTTATGTTAATGTCACCAACATATCCAAACGCATTTGAAAAATTTATTGATTTAGTCATTCCAGTTCTTCAAGCGCGTGGCGTGTTTAGAAAAGAATATGAAAGTCATATGTTAAAAGACCATTTAAATATAAATACAGAGAAACTATAATTAAGCTTCTCTTTTATTTAATAGATATCATGAAAAAAGACTTCCTCCATTAGGGGGAAGTCTAAAATGTTCTTTATATTATTCCATTTTAACTTTCGCTTTGTCTGATTCTTTTTTATATTTTTGATACATAATCCAAAGAATAATTGCCCATACGGGTATAAATAATACTCCAATTCTAGTTGAACTGTTAATTAATAAGATAATAAAGATAAATGCGAAGAAAGCTAGAATCGCAAATGCCATATATTTTCCGCCAGGCATTTTGAACTTACTATCTTTGTGTAATTCAGGATTACGTTTGACATAATTTAGATAGGCAATCATGATAAGTGTCCAAATTAAAATATTCAATACTGTTGAAAATATCGTAATTTGAACGAACACTTTTGTTGCATCTTTAAATACTGCATTTAAAATAACTGAAATACTTAATAAGCCGCATGTAACTAAAATAGCATAGTGAGGTACACCATGTTTATTTGTTTTATGCAAGAATGGTGGGCCTTGTTTACGACCTGCTAAACCGTACATTGTACGACTATTTGCGAAAATACCACTATTACATGATGAAGCAGCTGCTGTTAAAACGACAAAGTTAATAATACCGGCAGCAAATGGAATACCAATCAGGCCGAATAATTTTACGTAAGGACTGTCTGCTGGGTTTAGTTTATCCCAAGGTACTACAGACATGATCACTGCTAATGAGCCAATATAGAAAATTAAAATACGCGCAGGTACATTGTTAATTGCTTGAGGAATCGTTTTGTGTGGGTTCTTAGTTTCCCCAGCTGTAATTCCAATTAACTCAATACCAATAAATGAAAAGATAGCCATTTGAAATGCCATCAAGAAACCTTGAATACCATTCGGGAAAAATCCACCTCTAGACCAAAGGTTCGTTACGCTTGCTTGTCCATATGATGTTTTCATTCCAAGCACAATCATCACAATACCAACAATGATTAAGGCTACAATTGTTATCACTTTAATAATTGACAGCCAGAATTCTAACTCTCCAAATAGCTTTGCACTGAATAAGTTCAAAGCGACTAATACTAAGATAGTAAATGCAGCTGTTAGCCAGTTTGGTACTGTAGGATACCAATACCCTACATATTTCGCTACTGCAGTTACCTCAGCCATACCTGAGATAATCCAAGTTAACCAATACGTCCATCCGACCATAAATCCAGCAATTGGTCCAATATAATGATGGGCGATATCGCCAAATGATTTAAATCCTAAGTTTGATAACAATATTTCACCCATTGCTCTCATAAACATAAATAATACAAAACCGACAATAACATAAGTCAATAAAATAGACGGTCCGGCTAAATGTACAGATTCACCTGATCCAAGGAACAGTCCTGTACCAATTGCGCCACCAATAGCGATAAGTTGAATATGTCTATTACTCAACTCTCTTTGCAGTTTATCTTCTGCCATAATTTTCTTCCCTTTCATGAGTAACCTTATGACTGAAACTTTATGACTGAATCCAATACCCTTTGTTATAACATAAATAATTTTTCTAAATTTCAAATTATTTATTTGTTAAGGTTAAGGATACCCTATTTAGTTATTGTTAATCAAATAATAGTCTAATAGATAAATGTTAATACATTATTAACTATAATTAATAATGTATTAAATTGAGTGTTTTTTTAAATCTATAAGCAAATTACTTCTATTTATTTTCAATTTATTTAATAATCTAGGTTACGTAATTAAAATATGAAAGTAGGGAAATGAATGAACGATTTTAACGAAATATTGGAAAGTAGAAAATCTGTGAAAGGATTTGATCCAAATTATAAAATTCCACATGAAGAAATGAATGAAATCATTAGAAAGGCAACAAAAGCACCTTCATCAGTGAATATGCAGCCGTGGCGTTTTGTTGTTGTAGAAAGTGATGAAGCGAAAGCAAAATTACGTCCATTAATTCGTTTTAATACGTCACAAAATGATACATCATCAGCGATGATTGTTATTTTCGGTGATTTACAATGTTATGAGGAAGGCGAGTTTATCTATAACAAAGCGGTTGAGGAAGGACATATGCCTCAAGAAGTAAAAGACCAAATGTTACCTTTTGTAATGGATACTTACAAAAATAGTTCACGTGAAGTTATGAGTGACATCGTAAAAGTGGATAGTAGTTTAGCTGCGATGCAATTAATGTTAGTTGCAAAACAATATGGCTATGATACGAACCCTATCGGTGGTTTTGAGCATGACAAAATTGGCGAAGCATTCGGATATGATTTAGAACGTTACGTTCCAGTGTTAATCGTTGCGATTGGTAAGAAAGAAAAAGAACCTCATACATCATATAGAATGCCAGTTGATAAGGTAGTAGATTACCAATAATTAAAGTTTAATATAAAATATCAAAAAATATATTTTCATAAACGATTATAAAAGAAAGTTCTTTAAATAAAAATTTATGGGAATATATTTTTTCTTTAAAATGATTAATTCTTTTATAAATGGGAATAACTAACTGTATCCCGTAATAAGGAAACAATGTACATAACAATGTATTTACGATACCAATCTATATCTAGGAGAGATAAGTATGGATCAATCAAATGAAAACAAAAAACAACAACAATTAGATGCTCTAAGAAAAAATAATGATGGTACAGCAATGACTACAAATAGTGGTATGAAAGTAAGTGAAGATGAAAATTCACTGACAGTAGGGGATAGAGGTCCGACTTTACTAGAAGACTTCCACTTCCGTGAAAAAATGATGCACTTTGACCATGAACGTATTCCTGAACGTGTGGTACACGCACGTGGATTCGGTGCACATGGTGAATTCCAAGTGTATGAAGATTTAAGTGAATATACAAGTGCTGACTTCTTAACACACCCTGAAAAAACAACACCTGTATTTGTGCGTTTCTCTACTGTACAAGGTTCTAAAGGATCTCCAGATACAGTACGTGACATTCGTGGTTTTGCTACTAAATTCTATACTGATGAAGGTAACTTCGATTTAGTAGGTAACAACGCACCTGTATTCTTTATTCAAGATGCAATTAAATTCCCTGACTTCGTACATGCATTAAAACCAGAGCCACATAATGAAATGCCACAAGGTGGTTCAGCGCACGATACATTCTGGGATTTCATTGGTCAAAACCCTGAATCTATGCACGCAGTATTCTGGGCAATGAGTGATAGAGGGATTCCTAAAAACTTCCGTCAACAAGAAGGTTTTGGTGTACACACATTTAGACTTGTAAATAAAGAAGGTCAATCTTACTTTGTTAAATTCCACTGGAAACCTAAACAAGGTTTAGAAAGCTTAGTATGGGATGAAGCACAAATCTTACATGGTAAAGACATTGATTTCCATCGTAAAGATTTATATGAATCAATTGATAAAGGCGACTATCCTGAATGGGAATTAGGCTTACAAATTATCAAACCTGAACAAGAATTTGACTTTGATTTTGATATTTTAGATCCAACTAAATTATGGCCAGAAGATCAAGTACCTGTGAAAATTGTTGGTAAAATGACGTTGAACCGTAATGTAGATAACGTCTTTGCAGAAACTGAACAAGTTGCGTTCCACCCTGCACATATTGTTCCAGGTATTGATTTCTCTAATGACCCATTATTACAAGGTCGTTTATTCTCTTACACAGATACACAAATTTCTCGTCTTGGCGGACCAAACTTTAACCAAATTCCTATTAACCGCCCAGTTGCAGACGTTCATAATAATCAACGCGATGCAATGCATCAATCATATATTCATCAAGGTCAAACAGCCTACCATAAAAATGGCTTGAACAATAATGACCCTCATACGACACCTAAAGAACAAGGTGGTTTCGAGCATTATCATGAAAAAGTAGAAGGTTATAAAGTACGTCAACGTAGTGATAGTTTCAAAGATTACTATACTCAAGCTAAATTATATAAAAACAGCTTAACTGAAGCAGAACAACAACATTTAGCTGATGCATTTTCATTTGAAATTGGTAAATGTAAATCAACAGAAGTAAAACAAAATGCTGTTAATCAAATTAATAAAGTTGATCGTAAATTAGCTGAATACGTAGCAAATAATGTAGGTGTAGAAGTTCCGGCAGAAAACGAAGAAGTGCAATCAGATGCTAAAGATAGCCAATTAACATTAGAAAAATTTGATATCCCACTAAAAGGACACTCTGTAGCAGTGCTTGTAAATGGTGATATTAGCGCTGAAACATTAAAATCATATGCAGAAGTATTTGTTAACAACGACTTAAACTATGCATTTGTTGGACAAACAGCTAAAAACCTTAATGATGACGAAATTGGTATTACTGAAACTTATAGCACAGCAAGTTCAACAGTATTTGATAGTGTAATCGTTCTTTCAGACGGTAAAGAAATGTTACCGACTGCGATTGACTTTGTTGAAATGAGCTATAATCATAAAAAACCTGTTGTAATCACTGAAGAAGCGAAAAATGTATTACAAAGTAATCGTATTGATTTAGATGCGCCTGGTGTTGTAGTATCTAGCGAACCACAAGCTATCCTTGACGCATTCAAACGTTACAGATATTTCGATAGAAAATAATGAATGATTTTTTGAAAAAGCCTGAGACATAATGTGTTGTCTTAGGCTTTTTTAATATATTGGCAGTCGATGATTGAATTGAACATGCATTTGTTCCAAATTCTTTTCAATTGTAGTCTCGGCGTCCAACATACAGACTTTCAATAAGAAAGTCTACGTCCAACGCAAGTTGGAGATACGTTACCGAGGTGAACGACAAATTCAAAATGAATGCTGTCTTGCACCTTTTGATTAAGGAGGAGATATGATGAATCGAGGTATTAATCATATTGGTCTTACGGTTCCTAGTATTGAAGAAGCCACTGCTTTTTTTAAACAGGGACTAGATGGAAAAATTGCATATGATAGTCAAACTAAAAAAGATGAGCCAAGAGGTGGCGAATATGTCGAGCATATCTTAGGCTTAGAAAAAGGAGCTTCAATTATTCATAAACGCATGATGGTGTTTGGTTGTGGTCCTAATATTGAAATGTTTGAATTCCAACACGCGCAACAACAAGAACCACAATCACTACAAGATATAGGTTTTACACATATTTCTTTTTATATTGAAAGTGACGCATTTGAACATGTATTAGAGCGTGTGAAACAGGCAGGAGGCAAGCCATTATCTGAACCACATTCTAATACAAAATATGAGGATACAGAGAATAATAAAACTGTTTATATTCGAGCGCCATGGGGAAGCTTAATCGAACTTCAAACTGTACCTAATGGCTTTTATTATCCAAAAGATAGTGAAGTGAAGGTATTTATTCCTAAAAGCAATGATGAGTAATAAAATGGAATCAGTCAGGCATTACGTTTTTCGACAGTGACGATTTTGTGTACTTTTTCTAGAAACAGGGTAATAAACTAGAAAGCCTAGCAAAGGGTTTAATGACAGTTTAAGGGAGTAGAACAAATGATTGATATTCAAATTCAAAAATGTGACTTAATTGAAGTAATTGAATCAATAATCAATGAAAAAGTCGAAGTTGACAATCAAGATGCATGTGAATATTTAGCGACTGAAATTGTGAATGGATTAGAAAGCTACAATAGTGAAGAAACTCAAGCAAATAATTTATTAGGATTGAATAGTGCATTACGTCATGAAGTCAAAGCTTCTAACCATTCTAAAAAGATCACACTTTCAGCAAATGAAGAAGCATTCTCGTCAAACGATAATAATGTAGATGTACGTTCATCTAACTAGACTGAAAAAATTACAGCACTTTATGACATCATGTTCTTCCAAATCTTACATAATAAAAAGCACTTCCTAACGAGTGAAAATGTCTTCATCTCATTCGGAGGTGCTTTTATTTATATGAAATTAGAAAAATAATGCTTTAACTATTCTGAAGAAAGAACCAAGTAATTGAAAGACATCACCAGACATTAGACAACCACCTTTCCGTAAAAAATTATATTAAGCTTCGTTAGTTGACGTTAGCGCTTCTGTTTGAACTAAATCATCTGCTAAATCATACCAAAACTGTTGTAGTTCTTCTCTTGAACGTTTTGTATCTGTACTGTCTTGACCTACAAAATCGACATGATCCCAGTCGTGTTTAGTAGGTGTTACTTGCCAAATACCTTTTTGATTTGTATCAGTTGCTTCTGTATAAGCTTGATTGAAAGGATGTTGAGATGAAATCACAGATACAAGACCATCATTTTCTCTCCATTCTTTTTCAGTAGCTTTACCAATCACATTTCCTGTCACTGTGAATGGTAAGAACATATTATAGTCTGCTTTTTGTTTTCCTATTAAAGTCGGATGCGTTGCCTCAGCTGTATACGTTTTATAAACGATATTTGGATTAAGTGATGTTTTGCGGTTAAGATCTGTCGCGCCATCACGTGTTAAATCATAAAAACCATTATCTTTAGATTGCCATAATTTAGAGTTTTTAACGCGTAAAAGGTAAGAGATGTAGCTTTCACCAGGTTGTTGTTTTAGACCCCATTGAGACAAACCGAAGTCTACACGTGAATTTTTATTACCTAATCGTTTACCTAAATCAAAAACCACTTGACGAACAAGTGCTTCATTTCCTAATTCATCTGCAGCGTGGGTACCATTATGCGGTGTGCCTAATGTTGTAATTGAAGAAACCATATTATCGTGTCCACCTTGTAGTAAAGGAGAAATGTCACCACCATGTGTTTTTTGGTATTCAATTTCTTCTTGACTACCATTTCTTAATAATTCTTCTAATTGACGAACAGTTTGTCCTCCCATACTATGACCAACTAGATGCACTTTTTGACCAGGTTGCCAATCTTTATAAACGCCTTCGTATGTTTTACCATAGCGTTCATGTCCATATCTTTCTGCATGTGCAGCACCATAATCTACAGTACCACCTTTAATATAGTAATAAAGTTCAACGGCACGGTCATAGTTACTACCAAATGCACTGATACTTGCTTCATAAGCGTTATAACCATTTTGTTCTAAATCTTGACGAATGTTTAATTTATCGCCGCCCCAATAATGTGATAAAACATTAGGATTGATATCATCAGTAAATCCATTAAAACCATGAACAAGAATGATTGGATCTTGGTTTTTGTATTGACCATGTTTAGCAACTTTATTGGTTTGATCTTTTGTTTCTGTCGTACCTTGCTGTTGAGATGTATTATTTGTTGTTGCTACTGCATTATTAGCTAATGTCTCTAAACCAGCCTGTGAATTTTTTTGATCTTTAGCATCTTTATGTCCAACAGTTTCATTTGTTGTACCGTCAATTGAGATCGCTTCATCTTTAGTGTTTAAAGTATTCACTGTAGGTGCAGCAGGATCTGTGGGTTGTTTAGCTGTCACTGTTTGTTTTGTTTCAGTTGTGTCTACAGTATCGTTTGTTTTTCCAGTAGATGGTGCCTCTACGTCATTATTTTTTATTGCATCCTGATTTACATTTGAATCTTGTTGAGTTTTTGATGGTGTTAATTCTTTACTCTCTGTTAGAGGTGTTGACTGAGATGTTTTTGTTGAATGACTGTCAGTTGTTTTTGAAGTATTGTCTTTTGTAGATGATGTGTTGGTTTCAGCAGTCGTTGTTTGAGTTGTTGTTTTCTCTTCTGTCGGACTTTCATTTGTCACGTTTTCTGAAGAGTGAGCTTGATTTTTAGTAGTTGATGTTTCAGTTGTGTTATCTTTTTTATCTGAGGCTAGTGTGTCTTTTTGAATTGTGTTTTTAGTCGATTCTTGTGTTTCAAGAGAAGGTTGCTCCTCTTTAGTTGAAACTGATTCAGGGTCATCAGAAGATGTTTTTGTAGTTGATGCTTCTTCAGTTTCAGCTACTGAATGTTTTGTAGATTGATGAGTTACAATGTTGTCAGTTGTTCTTTCATTAGTATTTAATTGATCAGTGCTATCTTTAACTTGAGTTGAAGCTTTGTTTTCATTATGTAAGCGTTGTGCTTCATTTTCATTAGTTACTGATTGAGATGTAGAAGTAGCTTGTTCGTCAGATTGAACATTGTCTTGTTGTGTTTCTTGATTATCAGATTGTTTTTTATGATCCCCAATAGATTGTGCTACAGCTGATTCAGGATTTCCCACTTCCTGATGTGTTTCTGCTGCCTGTGCAGCACCGCCTCCCATAAATAGCAATGTCGCTACTAAAATGGATGATGCACCCACACTGAATTTACGAATACTGTATCTGTTTTCACTTTTTTTCATAAATAGCACCTCTATTAATTGTTTTTTGTTATAAAATATATAGATTAAATAAAAATATTAATTATTGAACGTGGAATAAATCCGAAAAGTTTACTAAATATCGCTTTAATATTTTCCAAAGTAACCATCCTTTCTTAACAGACAATTTAGAAAGCGTTTACAAATATGGCGAAAAATTGTCGTATGTAGAACAGAGCTACATACGAGATTCAACCATCAACGTTGTCTATTGAATGTAAATAGATAGTAACGCTATATGAAAGCGTTGTCAATAATCTGTCACAATTACATAGAGTAAATGTACATTTTAAGGATATATGAACTTGAAATGTGTAATAACATCGTAAACTAAGGAGCGAAACCCTAATAAAGTAAACTGTTCTTTAAAAATCATTACTTGTGTATATTCAAATGTAACTCGGGGTTTTTAGGGGAACGAGGTGGTGTAATACGTCTCCCTTTTCCAAGAGACATTTGGATAATCGATGATACTAACATAATCGAATTGAAAATAATCATTAGTAGAAATACTTTATGATCAGCATCAATAGCAATATCTTTTATACGCTTAATATAAATTGAAGTGTTTGTAATATTTTCTGTATAAACAGATTGTGTTCCTTTTTGAATATTATATTTAATCAGATAGGCAATCACTGGAACAAGAAATGCTGCCGCGTAGTTACGTATTGTGTGCATCGTTTGAGAACGCTGACCAGCTTGAAGTAAATCGCCATCTAATAATGTTGCCATAGCACCACTTACAAGTGTCATACTTGCACCAAAACCAAGTAGGAAACCTTGAATATAAAGTAAATGAATATTTACAATATCATGTAAAATCATCCAATGAACACTGACATAAAGTAATGCTGATGAGCCTAATGTGCCTAAAACACCAGCTCCCACTGCACTATAGATAAACATTTTAATAAATCCTGTCACAATGACACCTATGAAAAAGAATAAATAAAAATGTAAAGATATAGTGAAAGGTAATTTTAAGATTCTAATTATATACACATTAATTCCTGCAATACCACATAATAAGGCTAAATGTGAAGATATAGCCATTGTTGCACCAACAAATGGTTTCTTTGTTAATAACGTTTTAAAGTGAACAAATGGATGTTTTGCTTCGTGATTAAAAACTACAAAATTTACAATGAATAAAATTGCTATAATTAGGATAGGCCAGACCCAGAGAGACCCGTACCCTTTTTGTGTAAGCATCCCCATCGGTAGCGTAAGAGCAATCGTACTAAGAACTAATGAAATAATCATAGGACGACTAATATGAATAGGTTCAGAATGTTGATATTTTTCTTTTGTTAAGAATATTGAACCTAAAATAAGACATAAGATAGCTGAAATAATATTAATAATAAAGATCCAATGCCAACGATCTAATTCTAAAGATAGACTACCTGATAGACCTCCCAATGCATTTGCGCCAAATAAACCTACAATAACCATTAATAAGAATACATTGCGGTATTGTCTAGGGAAGTTGAGAAAGAGTTTTGGTAAAAGTGTGAAGAATAAGACGCCGGTACTTAAACTTTGTAAACCTTTAGCAATAGATAAAATAATTAGGTCGAAAGAAAAAAGCCCGATAATCGAGCCGATTAAAAATAGAGTTACAAAGAATAAAAAATTACGTCTAAACCCGAATTTGTGTGTCAATGTATGTCCAAGTGGCACGCCAAGTGCAAAGGCAAAGTTAGCAATCACAGAAGGTATAATGAGATATTGAGAACCTATACTAAATGATGTTTGTAAAATACCTTGATTTAAACTATAAGCCAAATTTGAAAAATATTGTGAACCAATGCCGAAGATAGTTAGTATGCCAAGTATTGATATTTCTAGCATTTTTCCTTTTTTAGATGACCAAAAGTCCATTTTTTTCACTCCGATATATGAATATGGTGTATCGTCATTTCGCAACTTAACTATTATACTCCTGTAAATGGGAAAAATAAATAAGAGTGTCTTATATATAAAATATAAAATAAAAAGAAACCTAAGAATTTAATCTTAGGTTTCTTAGATAGCGGAGGGAGAAGGATTTGAACCAACGCGAGCTAAAAGCTCCTACTAACCATAAAATGGTTAGCCTCTTAAGCCAGGCTTGAGTATCCCTCCATGATTTTACTTTAATACTATACTATATATTTTGAAGTTTGTAAAGAAAAATATTTTCTATGTAAATACTTTATAAATGTAAATTAAAGTTAAAAATAAATTGTTTTATAAAAAAGACGCATACTGTCCTTTGTTTGTTTTATAATATTGATGTACATATTTTATTTTAAACATAAAACAAATTCATTTCTAAATGGAAGAAAGCAGGGGACAAATTAATGTTAAAATCTAAATTTGGTAAATCATTAGTAGCGAGTGTCATTATTGGTGCCAGTGTACTCGGATATTCCGCCCAACATCAAGAGGCTAAAGCTGTAGAAACCAACTATTATTATGACGGTATACAAAGAGGCTCATATCAAGCCTATTTAAAAGCGAAAAAAATTAGTAACAGCAGTATTTCAATTCAACGCTATCCAAATGCCTCGCAAAATAATTTAAAGGCGATTGGTCGTGTATCTAATTTAAATGGCTGGAAAAAAGGCTCTCGCGATGCATCTGTAAGAAAACAAGATTCTATGGGAACAGGAACAGTGATTGGGGCTCATACATTTGTAACAAATGCACACGTGATCGATGATCAATATGGTCGTGCAGCGGCTCCGAAATATATTAAATTTCAAATGAATCGTGATGGAAGTCGTATGCCATATGTTTTCCAAGCAACAGAAGTGATTAAAGTACCACAATATGATATTGCAGTGGTTCACACAAAACAAAATATGTCTAAATATGTGAAACCAGTTAAAATTGCAACGGATTCAGAGATTAAACAATTGAAATTCAATTCGCCACTTTATTCATTAGGATATCCATGGCAATATAACGACAACACAAAAGCCTATTTTAATAAACTTCGTGTAACTCAATTTTCAACAAATGGTACCGAGATTCAAACGAAAGATATTTTTAGATCAGGCGCTTCAGGCTCACCAATGTTAAATAGTACATTTACAAAAATGTATGGCTTAAGAACATATGGATATAACTTAATGGGTGGTTCAACGGATGCTTATGCTAAACAAGAAATGTCTGGTGGCGAATCATTTAAAGGATATGCTGGTCGTTTCGTACGTCAACATATTAAGTAATTGATATAAAAAAAGTACATGCTTTAGATAATGAAGTGTGTACTTTTTCATAACGACATACAGAGTCTGTTTAATATTGTCAGTTGAATATATATTTTTTATTTTAAAAGGAGCGAAATAAATGAAGAAACATTACTTAGCTATCGGCGCAATAACGGCGACAACTTTACTTGCAGGTTGTGATTTAGGAGATATGATTGGGCTCAATAATTCTAGTGAAAAATCAGAACATACTACATCACAAAGTAACCAACCATCAAATAAAAACACTTCAGATAATCATAAAAATAATACCCAACAAGATAGTAATAAAAGTTCAAATGATAGCAATCAACGAGAGAATAAAACAAATAGTAATATCGACAACTTATCTCAAGCTGAAAAAGTAGCGTTGGCTTTAAATGATCCTTCAGTGTCAGACTATGCTATTACTGCAAATGAATTAAGAAATCATTCATATTTTGCGAATTATAACGGTGGCGGCGAACAAAAAAGTATAGATACGTATCAATTAGAAGCATTAGACAATGGAGTAGAGGGTGCACCAAGTAATATGAAATTCTATGCTACTCAGCCTGCTAAAGGCTCATTTTCTACGCTTATTGGAGTAGGAGGCGATAGGGTTACAATTATCGCAACCCAAAGTCCAGGCACATACAGTCAATTTGTAAATTCACAAACAGGTCATGAATTAGATCTCCATACCTTACTTGAGAAATACGGTGAGAATTCTAATTATAAGGAGATTGTGAATCAAATCGTTTTTACTAATGGAAAAACATATACTGATTCAAACAATACAACTAGTGAATCATCTTCATCTACTGAAAAAGTAACACGTGCAAATGTCATTGATAAGGTAGAAGATTATGAAGGTCATCAATTAGATACTGATACGTACACATATAAAGAACCAGAACAAGATGAAAACGGAGATTGGGGCTTCTCAATTTTAGATAAAAATGGAGATTTAGTTGGCTCATATATCGTTACTTCTGACGGTGTAGTAACAAAATATGATGAACATGGAGATCCAATTGATTAATAAAAAGCAACAGCTGATTTTAATGGTCAGCTGTTGTTTTCTGTGTAAGTACGTTTAATTTCATCTAAACGCTCAATAAAACTATCGATATATGATTCTGGAGCAATAATTTTTGCTAGAGGGGCAAGTTGATAAGCAATATAATAAGCATCAAATCGCGTGCAATTTACCCATGCCAAAATGGTGTCTTCATTACGGGAAACAATCTCTTTAATTGAAAATTGTTGTTTAAATTGATTCCAAATGGTTGTACTCATTTCAAATAATACTGCATTATTCGCGAAGTCTTTAGAAAATTTTGTATCTAGAACGTGTAAGGATGATATCGATTTCAAAGAAACAGTATGTATTTTATGTTGAAATTCGTAAGTAAACCAATAATCATAATGCATATACAAAATAGATAATGGTTTAATAGTTATTTTGTTATGATCTACTTCAATACGCACTCTATGTTTATTGACGATGGCTTTTTGAAGATCCATTAATAGTTTTCCAGGAAGTAAATCATCACGTACTTTGAATTGATGTAACATCGTCATCAAAATATGTTTATCTTCTATTCTGACAGACGACAGCGCATTTAAGAAAAATTTGTAAATATCGTAATGAAGAATAGGTGTGAGACTTTGTAACTTAATGAGTAAACTTAGTACACCAAGACTTTGTTTGTTCGTAGTATCATGTGTGAGTTCATAACCGCCTAATTGATAATTATAGACGATTTTAGTATGATTGCTTCTCCAAAAATGACTTTCATAAAAAAATGTATTAATTGTATTAATATCACGTTGAATAGATTTTTTGCTGACATTTGTAAACCGATCTAAGTCTTCTTGAGTGACAACATGACCATTTAATAATAATGTCAACATATTAAGTATACGTGTTGCTTTATCCAAAGATATATCTCCCTTTTATTAAAGTGAAAAAGTTTTTAAAAATAATTATATAGCTTGTAATAGAGTTTGTTACTATATAATTTGACAAAATATTAATAGTTAAACATTGATTTTAACATTAATATTGAATGGATAAAGAATGGTGAGACCGTAATAATGCGTAAACTGTATCTAACGATGGGGTAGAAAGATGATGTGTTCTAGCCTTACGATAAATAAAACCTTGAATTGCTTCTACTTCAAGGGGCTGATGATTCATAACATCATAATACATACTTGTCCCCATATGATCTGGATAACCAGCATAGATATGCATAATATCTGCAACAATCGTGTTAGGCAATGTAATACCTTCTGCCATAGCGACTTGTTTCCCTTCTTCTAATAAGCGCGTGCATAATTGATAGACTTCCGAAATTTTTAAAATTTGTGCAGTATTGCCACCTAATGCAGTCATCGAATTAATACCAAGATTGACAAGTAATTTATACCAAATCGTTGTTTCTATGTGATCTTCTAATATAAGTTCTATTTTAGTATGCTCTAAATAGCGTTTAAGTTGTTCAGTCCGACGATCATGCTGAATATGCAAACGGTAATCTCTGAAATGGATCACTTCATCGTCTTTTTTCTGCCCACTAATATAGACCACAGCTTGGTAGACATATTTAAATGGTAAAGTTGAACGTAAACCATATCCATTTTGAGCTAAGATAATAGTTGTCTCATCATGAGTAAGACGGTTTAAGTCTGGAACTAAAGATTCAAGTTGATGCGTTTTGACTGCCACGATAATCACATCGAAGGGGTCAGCCATAGACTTAATGTCTTTAACCATGACATGTTGATTTGCAGGTTGAAAGTGAATGGACTTATTTGTTCTTCCAAGTAATGTAATATGAGGTAATACTTGTTGTAATTCGTAGGCAATCGTTGTACCTACAGCGCCTGGTCCAATAATCGCAATACGCATTTATAACTTTCCTTTCTTTAAAATATTACATATAATTATACGTGATGTTATTGAGATAATGTTATAGGAGATCGATAAAATAATGAAAAATTTGTCAAAACTTATGGAAATGAAGCAAAATGGTACAAAAATTTCAATGGTTACAGCATACGATTATCCCAGTGCAAAACAAGCGCAACAAGCCAATATTGATATGATTCTGGTTGGTGATTCGCTAGGAATGACAGTTTTAGGTTATGATACAACCACTCAAGTTACTTTAGATGATATGATTCATCATGGTAAAGCTGTTCGTCGAGGCGCCGATGATACATTTATCGTTGTAGACTTACCTATCGGAGCGGTAGGCGTAAGTGCGGAACATGATTTAAATCATGCGATAACGTTATATCAACAAACCAATGCGAATGCATTAAAAGCAGAAGGTGCCCATTTAACTGACTTCATTAAAAAATCGACACAAATTGGTATTCCAATTGTTGCACATCTTGGTTTAATGCCACAAAGTGTCGGTGTTATGGGTTACAAGTTACAAGGTGGTACAAAAGACGCAGCAGAACAACTTATTCGCGATGCACATGCCGTTCAAGAAGCGGGTGCAGTGGCTTTAGTATTAGAAGCTATTCCAAGTGACTTAGCTGGATTAATTAGTAAACAATTAGACATTCCAGTTATTGGTATTGGAGCAGGCAAAGATACAGACGGACAAGTATTGGTGTATCACGATATGTTGAATTATGGTGTAGAACGCTATGCTAAATTCGTAAAACAGTTTGCAGATTTATCTGTAGGTATTGATGGTATGAAGCAATATGATAAAGAAGTGAAAGCGGGAGCATTTCCTGCAGAAGCACATACGTATAAGAAAAAAGTATTAGATGAGGTTAATAAAAATGACACAAGTAATTAATACTGTAAAAGAGATGCAAGCGATCGCACAACACATAAAAGCGTCTGGTCAATCAATAGGTTTCATTCCAACAATGGGTGCGCTTCATGAAGGACATTTAAGTATGATGCGACGTTCAGTTGAAGAAAACGATGTGACAATCATTAGTGTATTTGTAAATCCATTACAATTTGGACCTAATGAAGATTATGATGCATATCCTCGCCAAATTGATAAGGACGTTTCTTTAGTTAAAGTTATTCATGTCGATTATGTATTCCATCCTTCCGTTGAAGAGATGTATCCAGATGAATTAGGCGTTACATTAAAGGTGGGACGTCTAGGGGAAGTCTTAGAAGGCCCACAACGTCCTGGACATTTTGATGGTGTCGTTACAGTAGTGAATAAATTATTTAATATCGTAACTCCTAATAAAGCTTATTTTGGTAAAAAAGATGCACAACAATTAGCAATTATTGAGAAAATGGTAAAAGATTTTAATCATCCTATTGAAATTGTCGGCGTCGATATAGTACGTGAAGACGATGGACTTGCGCGTAGTTCTCGTAATGTGTATTTGACTGATGAAGAACGTAAAGAAGCGGTTCATTTAAGTAAAAGTTTAACATTAGCCAAAGACATGTATGAAGAAGGTGAACGTCGAAGTCATATGCTCGTTGGTGCAATAAAAACATACTTACAAGAACATACAAGTGGTCATATCGATGAAGTCGCAATTTATAGTTATCCTGAACTTGAAGTTGTTAATGAAATAAATGGTCAAATTTTTATTGCTTTAGCTGTCAAATTTTCTAAAGCACGTTTAATAGATAATATTATTTTAGGGAGTAAATAAAGAAAATGATTAGAACAATGATGAATAGTAAAATTCATAGAGCACGTGTCACAGAATCCAATTTAAATTATGTAGGAAGTATTACGATCGATGCCGATATTTTAGATGCGGTTGATATTCTTCCAAATGAAAAGGTTGCTATCGTCAATAATAATAATGGGGCACGTTTTGAAACATATGTGATTGCAGGCGAACGTGGCAGTGGGAAAATTTGTCTAAACGGTGCTGCCTCTCGCTTAGTAGAAGTCGATGATATAGTTATTATTATGACTTATGTACAGTTGGACGAACGTGAATTAATCGATCATGCACCTAAAGTCGCGATTATGAACGAAAATAATGAAATAATTCAAATGATTCATGAAAAAGAAAATACAATAATTAAGTAATTAAGTGAGCGTGCAGTCTTAAAGAGATTATTTTGGAAAGACTAGCACGCTTTTTATATAAATTTTCTTAAACCCTAAAAATAGATTGTCATTCCTGTTATAATAGGCGCTATGTTAAAAAAGGAGCGTTGATTATGACAGAAACATTAAAAGACGAATGGTTAAAAAATCCTGGTAAAAATATAATGGCAGGTATTGTTGTTGCTTTAGCACTAATTCCAGAAGCTATCGCGTTTTCAATTATTGCCGGTGTAGATCCTATGGTAGGATTATATGCTGCTTTCATTATTGCTACCGTTACAGCGATTGTTGGCGGACGGCCTGCTATGATTTCAGGTGCGACAGCAGCAGTTGCACTGGTTGTAACACCGCTAGTCAAGGATTATGGGGTGCAATATTTATTTGCAGCAACCATTTTAATGGGATTGATTCAGTTATTACTTGGTATTTTAAAAGTAGGACGATTGTTAAAATTTATTCCACGCTCAGTAATGATTGGATTTGTGAATGCATTAGGTATTATGATTTTTTTATCTCAAGTTGAACATATTTTTGGTATTTCTATTGATACTTATATCTATGTCACGATTACATTATTAATTGTATTTATCTTACCTAAATTCTTTACTATAGTCCCAGCGCCACTTATTGCGATTGTCGTTTTAACTATACTTTATCTAACCATGGGTGCTAATATTCATACAGTAGGCGACTTAGGTACCATTAAACAAGCTTTACCACACTTTACTATTCCTCACGTACCTTTTAATCTAGAAACATTAAAAATTATCTTCCCTTATTCGTTATCTATGGCGATAGTGGGACTCGTTGAATCTCTGTTAACAGCTAAGATTGTAGACGATTATACAAATACCTATAGTAACAAAAATAGAGAGGCTCGTGGACAAGGTATTGCCAATATAATTACAGCTTTATTTGGTGGAATGGGCGGTTGTGCCATGATAGGGCAGTCAGGGATTAACGTAAGATCAGGTGCGAATAGTCGCTTATCAACTTTAACAGCGGGATTATTTTTAATTTTCATGATTATGGTGCTTGGTCATATAGTGATACAAATACCTATGCCAGTGTTAGCAGGTATTATGGTTATGGTTTCTGTAGGAACTATTGATTGGGGTTCATTTAAATATATTAAACATGCACCCAAAACAGATGTGTTTGTAATGATTTTAACAGTGATTATTGTATTATTTACACACAATTTAGCACTGGGTGTTGTTATAGGAATTGTATTTAGCGCATTGTTCTTTGCGACTAAAATCTCGAATATTAAAGTAGAGACAAGAAAAGAAAATAATCAATATTTTATTGTTTTTAAAGGACCCATCTTTTTTGTGTCAATTGATACTATGATGACCCAAATCGACTTTAATGTTCAACGTGAAACAATTCAATTAGATTTTAGTGACGCGCATATTTGGGATGACTCGGCTGTAGATGCTATTGAAACAATCGTGCGTAAACTTGAAGATAAGCATAATGAAGTATATGTTAAAAATTTAAATAAAGATAGTCGGAAAGTGGTTTCCGAGTTAAGTCAATTAAAAGAAAACCAACTTATTTAAAAAGAAGAGTCCGGGACATAAATCCTGGACTCTTCTTTTTTTGCAATTTATTATTTTAATCCTACATATTCTTCTAATGTTTTACCAGATTGATATACTTTGGTTGCAGTATCTTTTCCTAAATAACGTAAATGCCATGGTTCGTATTGATAACCAGTAATTTTTTCTTTTCCTTTAGGATATCTCACAATAAAGCCGTATTTATGTGCGTTTTTCGCAATCCATTGACCTTCTTTTGTTTTTCCGAAACTTGCATATAAGTTTTTATCTGAATTAACGCCACCGATGTCAAATGTAAGACCTGTTTGATGTTCTGAGTAGCCAGGACGTGCGCTATACTTATCTGCAGCTTTTTTACCATCACGTGCAACGTAGCGATTGTATAGTTGTACTTGAGTAGGATAACTTCTGTAACCACTCATTTTGTATAATTGAATGCCATCTTTTTGTGCAGCACTAAATAATTGTTGTAAAGCTTGTTGGGCTTTTGGATCTTCACCAGGATTATAATTTGAAGGAAGACCGATATCTTTGTTTACAATTAAGACACCATCGACATACGTACGACCGTTTTTAATGACTTTTGTATGTCTTTGTTGCTTGTCATCACTTTTATTAGGTTGAGATGTTTGTTTAGTATTATTTTCATTTTTACCATTATTATCATTACTATGTGAGCAAGCTGAAAGTAATAAAGCGCTTGTTATTAAGATTGCAGAGAATTTTTTCATGCTTAAACTCCTTTAAATTTTAATTGCTATAAACAATAATGAAACATTGTACACAGTGTAACATAGTTTTTTAATTATATAAGACACAACTTTTATGAAAAAGTGGTATTTTAACAAAATTTATATTTATCTTCCCCTTCAAATAATGTATAAATAATGTATAGTATATTAATAAAATGAGAAGAATGTATGAGGGGCCAATAGATGAAAAAAATTTTATTTTTGGGTAGTATCATGATGATGTTATTAGCTGCTTGTAGTACGCATGAATCTTCAAAAGAAGATCATAAATCAAAATCAAATCAAAATAACGTTCAAAAAGCTAAAAAGAACGAATCAGATAAAAAAGATGAAACGTCATCGACCAATACGTCTAAATTATCCACGAAAGAACGATTAGCATTAGCATTCTGTATTGATGGTGTCGATCAATATACATTGACTAAAAATGAAATTCTAACTGGAATTTATGAATATAGATTACCTACGGGCAAACATAATTATAAATTAGTTGATTTTACATTAGTTAAAATGAAACAACCAGTAAAACATGCACCAAAACATATGCAGTTCTTTACGGTTTATCCAGATAAAAGTACCTATCAAGCGCTAATTGGAGTTAATAAAGATACAGTTTATGTAGGACGTATGCAAAAAGGTACATTGGATTATAACGATTTACTTGATAAAGGAAAAGAAGCTAGTTTAGAAGAAGTATATAAACATAATAAAGATAATAAAGCTTTACCAGAACTTATAAGTAAAATGCATATTTCAAACGCGTTACCTGATAGTGCTAATGATAAAGGGAATCCGTTAGCTTCAAATGATTTAGAAAAATCTGGTAGTGTCAATACACGTTATCGTAACGAAGTGTATCAATTAATTTCTGATTTTGATGAAGTAGAATTAAAAAAATCAGGTTATTTATGGGATGATGTCAAAATGACAGATCATAATGGTAACTGGATTGTGAACTATCGTAATAAAAAAGGTGAAATTCTAGGCACTTATAGAACAAAACATGGAAAGATTCAAAAGTTAGATGAAAAAGGTAACATTGTAAAAGAAGAAAAATAAATCATCGTTTAATAAAACGTTGTGAGAGGATTAAATTAAATCTTGTCATAACGTTTTTCTTATTTTAGCAGTACAATCAAACGCTGTATCAGTTAGAAAAGTGATTAAAGGAGCACCATGAAATATTGTGATTTTTTCAATTGGTATGTATTTAGTGGTCTTTGAATTGAAGAACGTTGGTATTACAAGTATGTTAGGACAGATATTTTCAGCAATATCCAATCATGGACTGTGTACAAGTATCATGGTTGTAGGTTTCATCTCGGCTATATTATCTTATATGATGAATAATTTACCGACCGTGCTCATTGATGCGATTGTTATTCGTCAATCACAAGCAGCGCATATACTTAAAGAAGATATGATTTATGCTAATATGATTGAATCAGGTTTGTGCCCTAAGATTACACCTATTGGTTCTTTAGCAACACTATTATGGCTTTATGTCTTATCACAAAAGGCAATTAAAATATCGTGGGGCATTTATTTTAAAAACAGGTATTGTCATAATGGTTCCAGTTTTATTTATGACTTTATTAGTATTATATATTACATTACAGCTCTTATAAAAAAGCCAAAAATCTTTTGATTTCTGGTTTTTAATCATTTAAGTGATGATAAAATATAATATCACCGCGATAACTTTTTCTGAATAAGGCATTGATAATCAATATCTAGCATGATATTCGTAGGGATATCATGAAGTATGTCATGTTTAATAGTAAATATTGCATAGTCTTCTTTGAAATAACAGTAAGTGATGTCATTTAATAAATTGTTATAAAAATTGTAATCTTATCATTTACTTATAAATAAGGTATGATAATAAATATATTTTATATTCAAAGTTCATATAAAAAAGGATGGGATACTATGGAACAAAAGAAAGAAGGGAAATTTAAATTAAAGACGCCACATACTTATGCAATATTAATGTTTATTATTCTAGTTGCTTGGCTTATGACATATATTATTCCAGCAGGAGAATATGTTAGAGAAAAGAAAAATGGACAAACATTAGTGGTGTCAGGTACATATCACACTATTTCGTCAGAACACATTAATTTTTTAAATATTTTTAGAGCAATTCCAGAAGGACTTATAAGTGGAGGCGAAATTGTATTTTATGTATTTTTAGTAGGTGGTGCATTTGGGATTGTGCATAAAACAGGTGCATTTGAAAATGGCGTCAATAAAGCTATGAGAACATTAGGAAGAGCGAATTTTTTAATGATTCCTTTAACTATGACGGCTTTTTCAATTTTAGGTTTTACGATTGGTTTGGCAGAAGAAACGATTATTTTTGTTCCAATTGGTATTATTATTGCACGAACATTAGGATATGATGCATTGACAGGAGCAGCTATGGTGATTTTAGGGGCCGCGAGTGGGTTTAGTGGAGGAATGTTAAATCCATTTACAGTAGGGGTTGCTCAAACTGTTGCGGAACTTCCGATGTTCTCTGGTTGGGGGCTTCGTACCATCATATATCTCCTTATACTAGCAACTGCTATTACAACTGTCATGGTCTATGCAAATAAAGTCAAACAAGATAAGACGAAGAGTATTGTATATCATTTAGAACAAGAAGAAGGACTTATTCAACAAGATATTGAATATCAACACTTTAGTAAAAAACAAGCAGGTAGTTTAATCATTATTATGGCCACAATAATATTTAATGTTTTTGGTATTTTTAAATTCGGATGGGGCTTTAATGAAATGAGTGCCAATTTTTTACTTGCAGGTATTTTAGCTGGATTTATAGGTGGGCTTGGTTTCAATGGAACATTTGATGCCTTAGTTGAAGGAATGCAAAATATTCTATTTGGCGCGATGATTGTTGGATTTGCAAAAGGAATTATCGTTTTATTAGAGAATGGAAAAATTATTGATACTATTGTTCATGGAATGACGACGTTACTAACAGATGTACCCTCATCTTTAGTCATTATCGCAATGTTCATATTGCAATTTATGCTTAACTTTTTTATCCCATCAGGATCAGGTCAAGCTTTAACGACTATGCCATTGATGGTGCCTATTTCAGATTTACTTCACATTAATCGACAATTGACAGTGCTTGCCTTCCAATATGGTGATGCAATCAGTAATATTCTATTTCCTACATCAGCAATTTTAATGGGAGCCCTAGCTGTAGGTAAAATTTCTTATACGGAATGGGTAAAGTTTGTATGGAAACCTATATTAATATGGATAATGATATGTAGCGTTGCTATGTCTATTGCTTTAGTTATAGGTTATTAAGGAAAATATACACCTAAGGTAGACTAACGTTTGTCTGAAGGTAGTGAGAAGGGCGTCTTAAAAAGATATAAAAGTAAAGGTATTAAATAATGTCTCCCTTTAGGATACTTGTTTTAATCATTAAAGATCGTTTATAGCCTTAGTAAATAAAATATATAAATTGTTCTTCAGTGCTACTATTTATGGCAGAAAGGAGTAAAGTTAAAACTTTGTTCAAAAGTTCACAAACTTTTCATGGTATTTTACATACAAAGTGCTAACATAATAATTGAAAGTTATATTACTTTAAGAGGTGTAGTAAATGGGCACTTCTAAAAAAGTAGCACTTGTTACAGGTGCAGCACAAGGTATTGGTTTCAAAATAGCAGAACGTTTATTTAATGACGGTTTTAACGTTGCTATTGTCGATTTTAATGAAGAAGGCGCAAAAAAAGCTGCTGAAGCACTTTCAAAAGAAGATCAAGAAGCAGTCGCATTTAGAGCTGACGTATCTGACCGTGAAAATGTTTTCGATGTGACACGTAAAGTTGTAGAACATTTTGGAGAGTTAAATGTAGTCGTAAATAATGCTGGTTTAGGATCAACAACGCCTATCCATACAGTAACACCTGAACAATTTAATCAAGTTATCGGAGTAAATGTTGGAGGCGTATTCTGAGGCATTCAAGCGGCTTTAGAACAATTTGAAAAATTAGGTCATGGCGGTAAAATTATAAACGCAACATCTCAAGCAGGTGTTGAAGGTAATGCGGGATTATCGTTATACAGTAGTACTAAATTCGCAGTTCGTGGATTAACTCAAGTTGCTGCGCGTGATTTAGCTGACAAAGATATTACAGTAAATGCATTTGCACCAGGTATCGTTGAAACACCTATGATGGAAGGTATTGCTAAAAAATTAGCCAAAGAAAATAATCAACCAGAAGAATGGGGTTGGAAACAATTCACTGATCAAATCACATTAAAACGTTTATCTAAACCAGAAGATGTAGCTAATGTGGTTGGTTTCTTAGCTAGCAGAGATTCTGATTATATTACTGGTCAAACTATTATTGTTGATGGCGGTATGAGACTCCATTAATTTAAACAAATTATTATTTTTTAAAACTGATATGCACCCCAAAAGTTGGACTTAAAATCTAACTTTTGGGGTGCATTTTTATATTCTTTTAGAAGACATATCTGTATATGATGAAATATTTAACCTTATTGATGTTCATAATATATCAATAATAAATGGATCCATCTAAATTGTATAACTCATTAAAAATGAGTATTTAGTAAAAAATAATTAAAAGACAATGAACGTTTTAATTTTGATTGTTTATGCATATTATACATCATACTCCTTAACTTTGTTTTAATAAAAATATTTAGAGATTCAATCAAAATTAAAAATACTCTTATTTAGATAGGATATTTTATATTTAAAAAAATAATGATATATAGTAAATTTAAATGTAAATATAGTATATAATATGATTAATATCTTACAGAAAGGAAGACATCAATGAGATTAAGCAATATGAATATAGTTTCTGGTATCTTATGTATATTATCATTTCTACTTGCAGTTTCGATTACATTTACAGATATGTTTTGGTATTTACCTGGCTTTTTTGTCATGCTATTGTCAGTGGTTTCAAGTGTTGTAGGTCTAATGAGTGGCAGCCAAGTATTTAATAGTATCACGTTATTTTTAACAATTATTTTCTTTCTTATTTTTTCAAGTCCATTATTACTTGCTTAGAAAAGAAAACGATTTTATATCATATTAATATGAACGGCAATCTTTACAGCTATAATGTGAAGATTGCTTTTTTAAATTAAATTAAAAAAACATTGA
Source organism: Staphylococcus sp. HMSC057A08 (assembly GCF_001812925.1). NCBI lineage: Bacteria > Bacillati > Bacillota > Bacilli > Caryophanales > Staphylococcaceae > Staphylococcus > Staphylococcus sp. HMSC057A08. The sequence goes on from NZ_KV810847.1 coordinate 59,980, forward strand.
AACGCTTTCAATTAATACGTATAATATTTACTAGTTTGAAAAAGGAAGGATATTATATGAAAGTAAATAAATATTTGATTTTTATTTTGGGTGCTTTAGGAGGTTTGCTTTACGGTTATGATAACGGTATTATTTCCGGCGCATTACTTTATATTCCTAAGGATATTCCTTTACATAATGGTGCGATAGAAGGGTTAGTTGTGTCATCAATGCTTTTCGGAGCGATTGTAGGTGCAGGTGGCAGTGGACCTTTATCAGATAGAATTGGTCGTCGTCGCTTAGTACTATTTATCGCATTGGTATTTATTGTTGGATCACTTGTTTTAGCATTTTCAACAAATATTGTCATGCTTGTTATTGGTCGTGCCATTGTTGGACTTGCCGTAGGTGGTTCAATGTCAACGGTACCTGTATATCTTACTGAAATGGCCCCTACAGAACTACGTGGATCTTTAGGTTCACTTAACCAATTAATGATTACAATTGGTATTTTAGCTGCATACTTAGTGAACTATGCCTTTGCAGATATGGGTGCTTGGCGCTGGATGTTAGGTTTAGCCGTGGTTCCTTCATTAATTTTATTAATTGGTGTAGCATTTATGCCTGAAAGTCCACGTTGGCTTCTTGAAAATAGAAGTGAAAAAGCAGCGCGTGACGTAATGAAAATCACATATAATCCAGATGCAATTGATGCTGAAATTAAAGAAATGAAAGAAATAGCTTCTCAATCAGAATCAACATTCTCAGTAATCAAATCACCTTGGTTACGTCCGACGCTTATTATTGGGTGTATCTTTGCGATTTTTCAACAATTTATCGGAATCAACGCAGTTATTTTCTATGCCCCAACGATTTTTACTAAAGCAGGTCTAGGTGGCTCTGCTTCAATTATCGGTACAGTCGGTATTGGTGTGGTAAACGTATTAGTAACGATTTTGGCATTATTTATTGTTGACCGTGTCGATCGTAAAAAACTCCTCGTTATAGGAAACATCGGAATGATTGCTTCATTGGTTATTATGGCGATGCTTATTTGGTCAATCGGTATTCAATCATCAGCCTGGGTCATTATTATTTGTTTATCATTATTTATCGTGTTCTTTGGAATTTCATGGGGTCCAGTTTTATGGGTCATGTTACCTGAATTATTCCCAACACGTGCAAGAGGAGCAGCAACAGGTATTGCGGCATTAGTATTAAACTTTGGTACGTTAATCGTTGCACAATTATTCCCAATTTTAAATCATAATTTAGATACAGAATGGGTATTCTTAATTTTTGCTGCTATTGGCGTACTAGCGATGTTCTTTGTGATTAAGTATCTTCCAGAAACACGGGGTCGCAGTTTAGCTGAAATTGAACATGAGTTACGATTACGTACAGGTGTTAAATCTGAATAACGTATGTATATCGCTACTTCAATGATTTGGAGTAGTGATTTTTTATTTTTTAAAAAAAGGGTAAACATAAAAAAGTAATGCTATGAACGGAGGAATTAAGATGAAACAGTCAAAAGATTTAGAACGATTACTTAAATCTTTAGACGGACAAAAATATGGCGCTTATAAACGAATGAAAGGGATATATCAATTTGATCAATTCCGTCTAGCTATAGATCATGTCCAAGTCGATCCTTTTGCGCCACCTTCAAAAATGCGTGTCATTATTGGGAAACATGAGACTGAAATTCCTAATGAATTATTAGACACTAAAGATAAACGTATAGCGACTTCAGACTTTTTAACTCGAACAGTGGATACCCAGTTAAAACATTTCAATCGTACGGTGAAAGGTTCGGGTAAAAATGGGAAGATCTTTATCGATCATCCAGGACAAGAAATACTCGAACGTACATCTGTAGTGATTAATGATAAAGAGATTGAAATACGTATTGAAGTTGGGCTACCAGCAGCAGGACGTATGATTCTAGGAAAAGCAGCATCACATACGATAATACAAGGCATTCCTCGAATGGTAGAAAAAGCGATACAATACGAAAATTTAAATCAACAAGCATTGAACGAACAAGTCGCATTAAAACTAGACCAGACCTATATTAGACAACAACTTGAAACAGAACATTTAGTCGCATTTGTGGCAAATGGTTCAATCTTGCCAAGAAAAAGTGGTGTGTCGGACGCTCCAATGAAAGGTGCTATTCAATTCACAAGTCCTAAGAAATTTGAACATACATTCAACCTTCCAAGTGGTCGGGCAGTCACAGGGATGGCTATTCCACAAGGGATTACACTTATTGTCGGTGGAGGTTACCATGGTAAATCGACACTATTAGAAGCGCTTGAGCGTAGTGTATATGATCACATTCAACATGACGGTCGAGAATTTGTGGTGACTCAACATGATGCGATGAAAATACGTGCTGAGGATGGTCGAAACGTTGAGAATGTCGATATTAGTCCATTTATTGATAATCTGCCAGGAAAGAAGGATACGACACACTTTTCTACAGAAAACGCAAGTGGTAGTACATCTCAAGCCACAAATGTAATCGAAGCTTTAGAAACAGAAAGTTCATTATTATTAGTCGATGAAGATACATCAGCTACCAATTTTATGATTCGTGATGGTCGTATGCAACAACTAATTGCTCCTGAAAAAGAGCCAATCACTCCATTTTCTAATAAAGTAAAATCATTATATGAAGATTATAGTGTTTCTACTATTCTTATTGTGGGCGGTTCAGGAGATTATTTTGATGTTGCTGACCAAGTATTAATGATGGATGAATATCATTTAAAAGATGTAACAGAGGAAGCAAAAGAAATTGCGAATACTGACGGCTATAAGCGAGAAATTGATGGTAATCAATCATTTGGAGTGCTATCTCACCGCATACCGTTAACGGATTCTTTCTCTAAAAAAGGAAAAGAGGATCGTTTCAAATCAAAAGGGTTACATTCTATTATGTATGGTCATGAGCCTATTAACCTAATAGGATTAGAACAACTTGTGGATGATAGTCAGACAAACGCTATTACGGTAATGTTAGATTACTTTAGACGTCATGGCATCAATAATCAGAATTCCATAATTCAAGCCACAAATGAGATGTATCGTTTAATTGAGCATGAAGGGTTAGAAGCGCTCTCTCATTTTAATGGACATCCAGGACATCTTGCCTTACCTCGTAAACAAGAGTTTATCGGTACCTTAAATCGATATAGAGGATTGAAAGTGAAGTAAAAAGAGTATATATTCTCTTTTTTAGTAGGCGGGTAGTCTTACTTTTGAAAAATTAAAAGTCTGCTTAATAGTGAAGCATCTGAATTAATAACGGAAGAATACGGAAAACCACAAAAAGAAGATTAAAAAAATAAATATTTATCGATTGGACATATGTAAATCATAGACTCACTTTTCTTTTTATTAAAGGAAAGTGAGTCTTTTCTAATTAAAATAGCAAAAGTATTAGGGAGTGAAACAACAAATTTAAAATAAATTCTATCTCTCACCTTCAATATTTTAGAAATATTTGGATATTTATCATTTGATTAATCGCGCGAGATTGTTTATACTAAAATCAATCGCGAACGATAGAAAAGAGGTGCTGTGTTGAAAAAGGATGAAATGACATTAGCGAATCAATTATGTTTTTCGGCATATAATGTGAGCCGCTTATTTGCACAATTTTATGAACAACAATTAAGGCCATTTGGATTAACGTATTCTCAATATTTAGTTTTACTGGCTTTATGGGAAGAAGATAATCGAACATTACATGAGATTGGTAGACAACTTGATTTATCAAGTAATACGTTGACACCACTTTTAAAAAGATTAGAACAATCAGGATGGGTCATAAGAGAACGTTCTGAAACTGATAAACGTCAACTGATGGTGACACTTACTGAAAAAGCACATCAACAACAAGAAGCAGTTTTTGAAGCGGTAGCCGAATGTTTACCTTCAAATTTTGATAAAACGAAATATAACCAAGCAAAAGACGTATTAGAACAACTAGAACATGGTTTGAAACAACTCAATAAAAAATAAAGAAGAGGATGAGTTAAATGAAAACATACGATGTTACATTTATTGGTAGTGGACATGCAGCTTGGCACGCAGCTTTAACATTAAAACATGCAGGTAAAGAAGTAGCAATTATCGAAAAAGAGCGTATTGCGGGAACATGCACAAACTGGGGCTGTAATGCTAAAATCTTACTTGAAAATCCATTTGAAGTGTTAGAAGAAGCAACACACTATCCTGGTATTGTTGAATCACAAAATCTTAAAGTAAATTGGTCAAACTTAATGGATTATAAACATAAAGTGATTGATCCAATGGCTGGTCAGTTAAAATCATTATTTGAACAACAAGGTATTGATGTATATGATGGTACAGGTGTAATTAAAAATGAACATACAGTTGAAGTAAATGGTGAATCGATTGAAACTGAAAATATCGTCGTTGCGACAGGTCAACATAGCAATAAATTACCTATCGAAGGTAAAGAATATACACATGATAGCCGTGACTTCTTATCGATGGAAGACACACCAAAAAGTATCACATTCATTGGTGGCGGAATTATCAGTATCGAATTTGCATCTATCATGATTAAAACTGGCGCTGACGTTCATGTGGTTCATCATACAGATGAGATTTTACCAGGATTTAACCGTAATCATGTAGATAAATTAGTTAAAAAATTAGAAGATGAAGGCGTTAAATTCTATCTAAATGAAAATACAGCTGCAGTTAAAAAAGAAGGAGACGCGTTTACACTAACAACTGAATCTGGATTATCAATCAATACAGAATATGTACTTGATGCAACAGGAAGAGTTCCAAATGTTGAAGGTATTGGGTTAGAAAATGTCGGTATCAATTATAGTAAAAAAGGTATTGAAGTAGATGAGTACTTAAGAACAAATGTTAAAAATATTTACGCAAGCGGTGACGTTTTAGATAAAACGATTCCTAAATTAACGCCAACTGCGACGTTTGAATCAAACTACATTGCTGCACATATTTTAGGTATGGTACAAGATGAAATTAAATATCCAGCTATTCCTTCGGTACTTTATTCGCTTCCACGTTTATCACAAATTGGTGTAACTGTAGAAGACGCAAAAGAAAATGATCAATATACAGTAAAACATGTGCCATTCGGTAAACAAATGGTATTCGAATATAAGAATGAAACAGAAGCTGAAATGTATATTGTACTAGATGAACATAAACACTTAGTAGGTGCTGAAATCTATGCAGATGCTGCCAATGATTTAGTAAACTTACTTGTATTTATCATTAATCAACGTATGACAGCGGAAGATTTAAATCAACTTATCTTTGCATTCCCAGGTGCTTCAAGTGGTGTGATTGATTTATTAAAAATGAACATGTTATAAGAATTTAAAAACGGTTAGTCCATGTGGCTAATCGTTTTTTTTATAAAAGAATGAAATGTTTAAATTTCTCTAAAACGTAAATAACTATATTGTACGAAAAATGAAACGTCATCTCATTTGGAGGGATTTATATTATGGGTAAAGAATTTGAATCGAATGGTGTTAACGTAGAAATACCAGATGAATTAGAATCAGTCGTTGCGTTAGAATATTCTTTTGTAGAAGCATTAGCTAAATTAGAATTGAATGTCACAGGTATTGCTGATGACAAAGATAAAAATAACTTAGAAAATTCTATTAAACACTTAGTAGGTAACTATACGTCTGTTGGTTCACGTTTAGAGCCTGATGCAGAATTGATTAAAAAAGCAGAACCACAATTAATTCTAGCAGATAAGACAAGACATGAATCAATATTTGAAAAATTAAATGCGGCAGCACCAACAGTATTATTAGAAAGTTTTGATGCTAACTACGACCAAAGTATTGAAACATTTAAACAAATTGCAGAACTCGTATCTAAAGAAGATAAAGGCCGTGAACTTGTTGTTCAACACAATGAAAAAGTTGAAGACTTAAGCAAAGATATTAAACTTGATAAAGACTTATCAACTATTGCTGCTGTACCAACACATGATGGCTTATATGTTCATGCATCACATTCATATGTTGGACAATTCTTGCAAAAAGTTGGTTTTAATGGTTCTGTCCCTAAAGATATGGAAAACCATCTACCTGAATATATGGGCGCAGATTACTTAAAAGTAGATACAGACCGATTTGCAAGCTTCAATCCAGAACGTATATTGATTATGGTAGATGAAGATAACAAAACAGATTATGAAAAATTAAAAGAAACTGAAGATTGGTTAAATATTGAAGCGGTTCGTAATCAACGTGTACACGATGTAAACCGTGAACGTTGGGCGAAATACAGAGGCTTAATCGCATCAGAATTAATCTTAGAAGACTTAACAAATATTGAAGAATAATAATTGAAAAAGCGTGCATTTCAAAATAGTGAAATGCACGCTTTTATTTTAAATATAAACATATAACATGTTGACTTATTTAAATATTATAGAAGTAACTAAGAGAGTCACACCAGACAGACAAATTGAAGTTATACATATCACTATGAAAGGTTTAAGTGCCTTTGAAATAACTTCTTTTAAAACGATATTCAATCCTAGAGCAACCATCGCCATTAACATACATACCGTTGTAATAACATTTATAATATTCATAAGTAATGAAGGAATAGGAACACATGTATTGATAAAAGCCATTATGATAAATCCAATGAGAAAGTAAGGAATATCGATTTTTTGTTGTACTTGGCTTGAGTGTGACTTATAACGCATATACAAAATTAAGCCAATGCTTAATGGAATAAGTAAAAACACACGGCCTAATTTTCCAAGTAAAGCAAATGTCATTGCCTCTGGCCCGCCAATATCTGCTGCTAAGACGACATGAGCGATTTCATGCAAACTCACACCTGCCCAAGCGCCATAAGTTATAGTAGGTATGTTAAAAATAGCCTCGATAGCTGTATAAATAAGTGCAAATATAGTTCCAACTAGTGCAATAATACCTACACTTATTGCAATGTCTTTTTCTTTAGATTTTAAGATTGGTGCTGTAGCTGCAATAGCTGCAGCTCCACATACTCCTGTACCAATACCAAGTAGTATAGAGATATCTTGATTTCCTTTAATAATTTGATTCAAAATTAAAGTTAAACTTATTGAAAAGATAATTACGATAATATCAATAAGTAGTAATTTCCAGCCTTTACCTAGAATATCTCCCATATTTAATTTTAACCCATATAAGATAATCGCAAATTTTAATAAACGTTTCGATGCGAACGTAATACCTGGACGAATGTGTTCTGGATATCCCATCACTTGGCGATATAGCATCGCAAAAATAATAGCAATAGCTAATGCCCCAATCGTATGTAAAATAGGAAATTTAGCTAATATATAACTGATCATTGCGATCATAAATGTAAACATAATACCTTTCATAAATGAAGGCTGCGTGATTGATTTCATAGTACTTTCACCTCGATATGAAATCTTAGCACGTTATTGTTATAACGTTAAATAAATAATAAGTATAGTATATATATCAAAAATGTTATATTAGACTTAAAGGAGAATGATGCATGGATCCGTATAAGGTATTAATTGAAGTAATCAAAACAGAAAGTTTTACTAGAGCAGCAGAAAATTTATATACTTCGCAGCCTTCTGTGAGTCGTGATATTAAACGTTTAGAATTAAAATATAATGTTAAAATATTTGAATTTAAATCTCCATATTTAAAACTAACTAGAGATGGCGAAAAGCTATTACAATACGCATTGCAGCGGGAAAGTATTGAACAAGAATTATGGCAAAACTTAACATCGGAATCTGAAATCATCTCAGGCACCTTAACAATTGGAAGCAGTTATACATATGGTGAATATTTATTATCAGAACAGCTTACCAGTCTTATGCAACAATACCCTAAGTTACATATTCATTTACGTGTTAATAATTCAGATTCTGTTATAAATGATATTAAACACAACAGAGTAGATATAGGTATTGTAGAAAAGGAAATTCAAGACAATGTAATAAAATGTAAGAAAATAATAGAAGACGAAATGGTGTATATTTACAAAAAATCGGTTCAACCTAGAATGGATATATGTTTCGTTAGAGAAAAAGGGTCTGGAACAAGGTTTTATCAGGAAGTAGGTCTTTCTGAGTTAAAATTAAATCCATATTTGATAGAAATTAATAATATTAAGATTATCAAACAAATGGTAGAGGCTGGAAATGGGTTTGCGATTATTTCAAAATCAGCAATTCATCCCGAGGATTATGAAAAATTAATGATAACAACTTTAAATGTGAAACGTCACTATTACCTTGCTCAACATGTTGATAAATATATTGATAAAAATATTAGAGCTGTCATTGAAATGATTATGAAGTAGAGTATGTAAAAAAGCTGGATCTTTCTAAAGATTGAAAGGTCCAACTTTTTTATTAACACTGCGGGGTGTCTTATTTATTGTTTTTTAATTCTAAGAATTTTTCAGCTACAGCTTTACCAGATTGTGGATTTTGACCTGTGATAATGTGACCATCAATAACAGCGAATTGACTCCAGTTGTCACCTTTTTCGTAATGTGCACCACGATTTTTAAGTTCATCTTCTGTTAAATAAGGAACTTTATCTGCTAAGCCAACTGCTTCTTCTTCAGTATTAGAGAAACCAGTTACAGTTTTACCATTAATAATAGAATTACCTTCACTATCTGTGACATTTAATAGGCCGATAGCACCATGGCATACAGAAGAAACTGCACCGTTATTTTCATAAATTTTACGTGTTAATTCCTGTAAATCTTTATTATCTTTGAAGTCCCAAATTGTTCCGTGACCACCTGCGTAATAGATAATATCATAATCTTCAGCACGTACGGCATCTGGTGTAAGTGTACTACCAAGACGTGTCATGAAGTCTTTATCTTGATAATATTTCCAATCTAATTCAGACATCATATCTTCTTGTAGACTTGCAGGATCGATAGCTGTATAGCCACCTTCTGGACTAATATAATCGATATCATAACCATTTTTGTATAATACATCTGCAAAGTGAACGACTTCACCCAACCATAATCCAGTTGGACGATTCATATCAGGATATTTTGAAACGCTTGTAACTACAACTAATGCTTTACTCATTGTATACCTCCTAAATTGTTTACGTAATTCATAATTACCCATTTTTAAAGAGGAATAACACATACCAGGTATATTTTTTATATTTATGTTTTTTCAGTATACTCCATCTTTAATGATTCACTTTGATAGAGTACCATTCCAGTTTTTAATTTCCTAAAACCTGCCTTTTCATAGAACTTCACATTATTTGTAGTAGAGATTAAATGAACACAGGATAGAGAACCAATTTGTGTAAGAATATGGTTAAGTATTTGAATGCCAATATATTGAGATTGAAATTCTTTTTTTACTACTAAATCATAAATTGCAGCATTGAATACACCATCAGAGAGTGCTCTTGCAAAACCAATTATTTTATCATTGTAAGAAGCAAGTGTCACAAAAGTACTATTGTTAAAAATTTCGTTAATATTATTCTTATTATGATTAGCCCATCCAACCGAATTATAAATTTGGTAGATATCGTTTAGATATTTTTCATTATATTCACTATATAATTCTATATTCATAAGATCATCTCACAATTATTTATTTTGATTCAATTATATACAAATTTTGCAAAAGTTGTTTGGAAAATCTTAATGGTGGTACATACTAATATACAATTTACCAATTCTATGAATTCGTAAAAGTATCCTCACTAGTCAATAGATTAGTGAGGTTTTTTGTGTTCTAATGATAGATAAATTATACTTGTAGTGATCTTTAAATATAATTTTAAATATAAAAAAGGAGAGATAATAATGGCCCAAGATAGTGGAAAATTAAATTGGTCAAGTTTAATCATTGGTACGCTATTACTGATTATTGCCGTGGTTATATTTAGTAATCCAGTTCAAAACTTCTATACACTGACTTGGCTGATTGGCTTACTCATTATGATAGGCGGTGTCATTCAACTTTTATTCCGTCGTACGGCAAAAAAACTCGTAGGTGTAAATACAAAATTAATTTTAATTAATGGTATTATCGATTTAATCTTTGGCATTCTAGTTGTATTTAATGTTGGAGCAAGTTCAGTATTCTTTGTATTTATGTTTGCGTTTTGGTTTATTTTCAGTTCGGTTATCGGTCTGTTTACACTATCACAACAACATCAATTACGTGGTTTATCAATTATCGTAAATATCCTAGGGATTATTTTAGGGATTATCTTATTATTTAATCCAATGATGGGTATGATTTTTGTTTCAACCTTAATCGCATTTACATTCGCAGTCCTAGGTGTGACATACGTCATTGATGGTCTAGCATAATATACGTATTCAAACATATTAAATTTTAAACTCTTCACTACTGTATTAGTGAGGAGTTTTTCGCTTAAAAAGCGTGTCTACTGCGTTGAATGAAAAGTAAAGTTAATATACAGAATATAGCGTAAGTATTAAAATGATAATTGATAAAACACATGAACATGTTTAGGAGGAAATCTTGTGAATTACAATTTTGATGAAATCATTGATCGTCGTTATACAAATGCAATGAATGTGGAAGGCTATAAAGGCTATCTTTTTAGTGATGCAGATACGTCAGATTTAAAAGATAATGATGAACTGATTCGTATGTGGGTAGCAGATATGGACTTTGGTACACCAGAAGTCGTATTAAATGCGATTCGTGAACGTTTAAATAAGAAAATTTTAGGTTACACAAACGTCTTCGGTTCTGAATATTATGAAGCTTTTGTATCTTGGACAAAGAAACGTTATGGTTTCACTTTCCCTCAAGAGCACCTCGTATTCTCTCACGGTATTGTAGCTGGATTAATTGAACTTGTAGGTTATATTTGTGATAAGGATGATAAAGCATTAATTGTTACGCCGAGTTATGGACCATTTAAAATGGCATGTGATAAAAATCATATTTCAACAGTATATTCTCCACTAATCAATCATCATGGATATTATGAGATTGATTTTGATGATGTACGTAAAAAAGTAGAAACAGAAAATATTAAATTATGCATTTTTGCGAATCCACATAATCCAACGGGACGTGTCTGGTCAGAAGAAGAGTTAGCCACATTAGGTCAAATTATGAAAGAGAATGATGTATGGCTCATTTCAGATGAAATCCATTGTGATATCAAACGTTCAGGTCAATCACATATCCCATTTGCCAAAGCTGTCCCGGATTACGACAAAATCATTACAACTATGTCTCAAAGTAAAGCCTTCAACATTGCAGGTTTAATGTTTTCAAATATCATTATTCAAAATGAATCACTTCTAAAAACTTGGAACACACATCACTTTGGTACGGAAAATCCTTTAAGTGTGGTTGCCACTCAAGCTGCTTATGAAAAAGGCGAAGGTTGGTTACAAGCAATGAATCATTATTTAGATGATAACTTTAACTATTTAGCAGATTTCCTAGAAAAAGAACTACCACATGCAGAGTTTAAAATTCCAGAGGCAACGTATTTAGCTTGGGTAGATTTAAGCTATTATATTAAAGAAAAAGATATTGATGAATCAATGGCGAAATTCTTTATTAAAAACGCTGGTGTTATCATTGAAGGCGCAGAGCAATTTGTTCATAACGCAGAGGGGCATATTAGAATTAATATTGCAGTTCCTAGAGAAGTAATGAAAAAGGGACTACAAAAAATAAAAGCGGCTTTAGTCTAAATAGAGGAGAAATATCATGGCTATTATTGAACCCTCACACATAAGTCATACACCATTTCAACAATTATTAGGTCATCATGAGGACATTATGAAGACCTGGACCGCATTGAGTGACACACTAGAAAATACTAGTGCGTTAAACGCAGAACTCAAAGAAGAGATACGCCGTATGCTAGCTCAGAAAAATGGTTGCCAATATTGTAAAGCAAAAGGCAAGCCTACCGGGAGTCTAACAGATGAAAAATCAGCAATATGTATAGGATTTACAGAAGTCTATATCAAATTGGGAGATCAAATACCTACAACGTACACAGAGGTCTTAAAGTCTCATTTATCAGATAAAGAAATTATCGAACTTATTACATTCATCACATTTACAAATGCCCAACAACAATTTGGTGCGATGATGAAATTAGAACCTTAAATAAAAGGACTCTAGCTTAGGTTAGAGTCCTTTAATAATTTTCATTTAAAATAACATTCCCCAAATCGTCTGCAAAGTATGGTTTTCGATAATAATAAATAAACCAAGTCCAATATAGACCACTGCCATGATCCAACGACTGAACTTCTCTACAGTTTCTCCGATTTCAGGAATAGATGCAAGCTTCTGTGCAGTAAACACTAAGACATAGATTAAAACTAAAAAGACGATTAGTGTCACAATGAGTTCAGAGACGCTTAATGTGACAAAGTAAGGGACAAATAATCCAATGTTATCTGCTCCGCAACTCGCGATCGTCACTAACGCCACCGTGCCAATTAGTTTAGTTAATCCGTGTTTGTCTAGTTCTTGTTTCGCTCTTTTTTCTCCTTCACAATCATCAAAAATAGCTACTTTTAATCCTAAATAGATAGGAATAAGACCAAGTAATCCTAAGATCCATTTTTCAGGTACATAATTTAAGACAAAGGCAAAGAATAAACTTACGACAATCAATGTCACAGATCCTACATATTGACCGATATAAATATTTCTATATTCTTTTTTTGTCTGTGCTCGCGCGAAAAAAATAAGCAAAATAACAAGTAAGTCGACTGCAGTTGCGATATACAATATCGCAGCAGTAATGATAGTTTGAATCATAGTTTAACTGTCCTTTTAAAAGTGATATTGAATAAAGTATAACGTATTTCAAATAAGAATTATATAGATTTTATTTTAAAATTTTCACCAAATTTTTAATGTCTACTTGCATGGAAAAAATAAAAAACAATAAATACTAAATAATTTGAAAATTTAAAATATAAGATGTAAAATAAATATAAAGAGATAAGAAAGCGCTTACAAATATCTCTTTATAATAAAATGATAAAATTTCTCTTGTGGAAGGAGGCGTTCATTCATGAGTGAATCATATGATTTGATTGTGATTGGTGCAGGACCTGGAGGGTATGTATCAGCCATTCGTGCCGCACAATTGGGTAAAAAGGTGGCAGTCATCGAAAAATTCAATGCTGGAGGCACTTGTTTAAATGTGGGTTGCATTCCATCTAAAACATTATTAGAACACGGGGAAAAAGCACATAGCATTCAAGTTGCTAATGACTGGGGAATGACGACGAAAGAATTAAATATCGATTTTCCTAAATTTGTACAACGTAAAAAGAAAGTCGTACAAACACTTACGGGTGGCGTTAAACAGTTACTAAAGAAAAACAAAGTAGCTTATATTGAGGGAGAAGCAAGCATTTCAAAAGACCTAAACGTAAAAGTAAATAATGAAACGTATCAAGGTAAAGATATTATTTTAGCGACAGGTAGTAAACCATTTGTACCACCTATTGATGGATTAGATAACGTCGATTATGAAACAACAGATACATTTTTCGATTTAAAACAACTACCTAAACAATTAGCAGTGATTGGCGGTGGTGTCATCGCAACAGAACTCGCTTCATCAATGGCTGATCTTGGCGTGAACGTAACCATTGTTGAAGTGGCAGATGATATTTTACTTACTGAAATTGATGATACACGTGAGTTATTAAAATCTCATTTAGAAAATCAAGACATTAACATTATTACAAAGGCGAAAATTAAAACAGTAGATCAAACTAAAATTGTACTTGATGGTCAAGATGACGTCAGCTTCGACACGTTACTTGTCGCGACAGGTAGACAACCGAATACACAAGTGGCTAAAGATTTAAATTTAGAGATGGATGGAAAGTTCTTTAAAGTCGATGACCATTATCAAACAAGTCAAAAACATGTCTATGCGATTGGTGATTTAGTCAAAGGTTATCAACTTGCACATGCTGCAAGTGCACATGGTATTCATGTAGCAGAAATACTTGCTGGAGAACACCCACCACTTGTTCGTCAAGAGAACATTACACGTTGTATTTATACACGACTTGAAGCGGCATCCATTGGCTTATCAGAAGAGCAAGCCAAAGAAGCGGGATATGATGTGAAAGTCATACAATCAGCGTTTCAAGGTAATGCGAAGGCGCTCATTAAAGGGGAAAATGAAGGAATTATAAAATTAGTTATTGATCAAACATATGGAGAAATACTTGGCGCCTTTATGGTAGGTCCTCATGCGACAGACTTAATTGGCGAAGTCCTAGGAGTAAAAGCGTCAGAAGGTACCATCTATGAATTATCCGAAATAATTCAACCACATCCAGCATTATTAGAAGCGATTGGCGAAGGTGCGGATGCATACTTTGGTTCTGCAATTCACATGTAGTTATTACACTTACGCCCTATGAAAGATAGGAGGAATTGACAATGAAAAAGGAAAAAGAACAAGCACGTTGGATTTATAAAACAATGAATGAAATTCGATTTTTTGAAGAGAAGGTACACAAAATTTTTAGTGATGGTCAAATCCCAGGATTTGTACATTTATATGTCGGTGAAGAAGCCGTTGCCACAGGTGTCATGTCACAACTGACTGACGATGATTATATTACAAGTACACATCGTGGTCATGGACATGCTATCGCAAAAGGTTGCGATTTAAACGGTATGATGGCAGAAATCATGGGTAAACGTGATGGTTTAGGTCATGGTAAAGGTGGCTCAATGCATGTTGCCGAAATTGACAAAGGGATGCTCGGTGCCAATGGTATCGTAGGTGGCGGTTTTGGTCTTGCGATTGGTGCAAGTATTTCAATTATTAACCAAGGTAAAGACAATGTCGCCGTATGCTTCTTTGGTGATGGTGCTGCAAATGAAGGGACATTCCATGAAGGTTTAAACTTCGCTTCAATTTTAAACTTGCCAGTTATCTTTGTCTGTGAGAATAACCAATTCGCTGAAGGTACGACACACGACTATGCAAGTGCATCTGAAACGATTGCAGAACGTGCTTCTGCATATAATATGCCAGGCGTACGTGTAGATGGCATGGATGTCTTAGAGGTTTATAAAGCAACACAAGAAGCAGTAGACCGCGCTAAAAAAGGGGAAGGGCCTACATTAATCGAATGTGATACGTATCGTAAATATGGTCACTTTGAAGGTGACGAACAAAAAGTTAAGTCACCAGATGATCGTAATGCGGATAAAAATGCCACTGTAGAATTCAGAAAACAAGCGATTGAAGAAGGTTGGTTAACTGAAGAAGAAGCAGATGATATTGAAAACACAGCTGAACAAGCCGTAGAAGATGCTGTGAAATTTGCGGACGAAAGTGAATTACCAGATGAAGATTCACTATACAAAGATGTTTTTGCATAACAAACCTTTAAAGCACTAAAACGAAGAAATAGATAAGAACGAACCTAACCAGACGAGGAGGTTTTTACGATGAGTGAAGAACGTAAATTAACATTTATGGGCGCGATTAATGAAGCGATTGATCAATCTATGGAGAAAGATGAAAATGTCATCTTAATTGGTACAGACGTTTCAGGTGGCGCAAAAGTAGAACATATTCAAGACGACGATACATTTGGTGGCGTATTCGGTGTTACAAAAGGACTGGCTAAAAAATATAGTCGTAAACGAGTGATTGATACACCTATTTCTGAACATATTACATTAAGTGCAGCTGTAGGATCAGCAGCTACCGGATTACGTCCAATCGCAGAACTCATGTTTAACGATTTTATTGGCTTTGGTTTAGACCCAATTTTAAACCAAGGTGCAAAAATGAGATATATGTTTGGTGGTAAAGCTAAAATTCCATTAGTGGTACGTACCGTTCATGGCGCTGGCGCAAGTGCGGCAGCACAACACTCTCAATCTCTATATAATATGTTCGCAACAATTCCAGGTGTTAAAGTAGTTGTACCATCAAATCCATATGATGCAAAAGGATTATTAATGTCAGCGATTCAAGACGATAACTTAGTTGTCTTTTCAGAAGATAAAACATTACTTGGTCAAAAAAGTAATGTCCCTGAAGAACCTTATACGATTGAGATTGGTAAAGCTAATGTTACACGAGAAGGTGATGATTTAACGATTGTCGCAATTGGTAAAATGGTTGCAGTGGCTGAAGAAACAGCTGACCGACTTGAAGAAGATAACGTTTCAGTAGAAGTCATCGATTTACGTTCAGTGTCTCCATGGGATCAAGATACAGTGTTAGAATCAGTGAAAAAAACAGGACGCTTAATTGTTATTGATGAATCAAGTCCACAATGTAACATTGCTGGTGACGTCGCTTCTGTCATCGGTGATATTGGATTCGATTATTTAGACGGTCCAATCAAAAAAGTAACAGCACCAGATACACCAGTACCATTTGCATCAAACTTAGAAGCGGCATATATTCCAAATGCAGATAAAGTATTAGACGTAGCATCTGAATTAGTTGATGACTTAAAAAAGGCTAACGCGTAGGGAGGTGTATCACAATGAGTGAAAATATTATTATGCCAAAGCTTGGTATGACAATGAAAGAAGGTACTGTAGAAGAGTGGTTTAAATCAGAAGGCGATACAGTAGAAGAAGGCGAAAGCATTGTCACAATTAGCTCTGAAAAATTAACAAACGATGTCGAAGCACCTACAAGTGGAACATTACTAAAAATCAAAGTACAAGCAGGCGAAGATGCAAAAGTAAAAGCAGTGCTTGGTATCATCGGAGAAGAAGGCGAAGACTTAGGAAGCGATGACGATGATTCTGAAGAAACTAACCAAGAGAATAAAGATAACGACACAACTTCTGAAAATCAACAAGCTTCTTCAAATGAAGAACAATCTGATAAAAAAGATACAGAAAAAGAAGCGAAGCCTGAACAACGAGAACGTATCTTTATCTCTCCATTAGCACGTAATATGGCTAAAGATAAGGACCTTGATATCACAAGAATTAAAGGTACAGGTGGAAATGATCGTATTACAAAATTAGATATTCAACGTGTAGACTCAGAAGGCTATGATTATGAAGGTGAAGCGGATACGTCTAACGAAAATGCATCTTCAACGCCACAAAACTTCGATGTGTCTAGCATTGGTGAAGGTCTGAATCCAATGCGTCAACGTATTGCTCAAAATATGCGACAAAGTCTTAATAATACTGCTCAATTAACATTACATCGCAAAGTCAATGCAGATCGTTTATTAGACTTTAAAGCTCGATTATCTGAAGAATTAAAAGATGCAGATCAAGATGTAAAATTGACAGTCACAGCTTTATTAGCTAAAGCAGTAGTCCTAGCACTTAAAGAATATGGCGCAATGAATGCTCGTTATGAAAACGGTGAATTAACAGAATACGATGATGTACATTTAGGTATTGCGACATCACTTGAAGATGGTCTTATGGTGCCAGTCATTGACAATGCAGATACTAAAAGTATTGGCACTTTAGCAAAAGAAATTAAAACATCAGCTGAAGCAGTACGGGAAGGAAATACAGGTGACGTTCAACTTAGTGGCGCGACATTTACAATTACGAATATGGGTGCAAGTGGTATCGAATACTTCACACCAATTTTAAATTTAGGTGAAACAGGTATCTTAGGTGTCGGTGCTCTAGCTAAAGAACTTGTGCTTGAAGGAGATCAGGTAAAACAAGTCTCTCGTATCCCATTAAGTTTAACTTTCGATCATCAAATCTTAGATGGCGCAGGCGCAGCTGATTTCTTAAAAGTACTTGCTAAATATATTGAAAATCCATATTTATTGATGTTATAGATAATAAATAACTTTTTATCATGAAGACCCCCAGGAGTCTAAAGTACTTCTGGGGCTTTATTTATACTCAACTATCTTACATTATAAGTTAGTTGACGGAGCTATTATTTTATACTATCTTATATTATAAGATAGTTAGTAAAAGGTGATCACATGACAATATCTAATCAAATAATGAAAGGACTTTTAGATGGAGCAATTTTAGGTCTTATTGCAAAAGGAGAAACGTATGGATATGAAATTCTTGAGAAATTAAAGGAACATCAATTTCCTGAAATTAGTGATGGCAGTATTTATCCAGTGCTCTTAAGACTAGATAAAAAAGGTTATGTACATACAACCATGCGTAAATCGGATAATGGTGGACCTAATCGTAAGTACTATACCATTTCAGAAAGTGGACTCAAAGAATTACAGCAATTTAAAGAAAAGTGGCAAGCGCTCAATAAAGGTATGAACCATATATTCAGGAGTGATAATGATGATAAGTAAAGAAAAAGAAGACTACTTATTTAAGTTAAAGGCTGAACTCTTATTTAGAGGTAAAGATGAACATGAGGTTAATGATATTATAGAAGAGTTAAGAGATCATTTCGAACTTGCCGAAAAGAATCATGATGATGTTAGTGATATTCTAAATACTCCAGTAAAAGATTATGCTGATCAGTTCTCAGAATATATAATTTTAACTAGGGGATTATTTAAATACTTAGCTTTATTTTCAGCATTTATGCTAGCTATTTTTATTATCCCAAACTTTTTTACAGAACAACTTAATGTAACAATTGGTTTTATTATTAATATTTTATTTATCTTTTGTATAACTACGATTTTACCTTTTTTCTTAATTAGAAAGGGTCTCGTAAAGTATGGAGAGCAACGACGAATATATATTTATGCTTTTATATGGGGAGCAGTTATTTTTGGTTTCATCCTATTAAGTACGTACCTTACAAAACACTATCCCATTTATTATATCATTACACTAACTGAATCAAAAAGTGTGATCATAGGACTGATTCTGTTGTTAATTGTAATGATTTTATGTTTTGTTTTGAAACAGCGTTTGTTCGCTTTAGTGATATTTATTGTTTGTTTGCCAGATATAATTGGATGGGTAGTTAAAATGTACAGTCGCTCAGAATCTCAATCTATTATTGTTTCACTGATCGTAGCCACTGCGTTATTGTTAATATTGAATATTGCGTTTTTCATCTCTACATTTAAAAAACGTAAAAATAAAGTGAAGGAGTGATTCATTATGTCAGAAAATCAAAATCAAGGTTGTATAAAATGTGGTCATACAGAAATAGAAGAAGGAACGTTATCAGCAACAGGATCAGGATTGTCTAAATTTTTAGATGTACAACATAATAATTTTAAGACGATAACTTGTAAAAATTGTGGATATACCGAATTTTATAAACAAGATAGAAACCGAAGTAGAGACTTTATTGATTTGTTCTTTGGAGGATAAGTCAAAAAAATAGAACAGCAGTAACCCTTGTGGTTGCTGCTTTTTCAATCTTTAAGTAAGACTTCGGGTTGTGTGAAGTTAGACTTTCGGATGTCTAAAAGTTATAAAAAATATTTAATATATTGACTTGATATTCTTGGAATTTTAAGTCATTGTATAAGTATAGGTTAAGTAACCTATAATTTAATAATCTCTGCTAGGGGTGCTTTATATTGCTGAAAGGAACATCATGTTCCAACCCTTTGAACCTGATCTAGTTAATACTAGCGTAGGGAAGCCAGTGAGTCACTTTACAATGACATATGGATGTTTTCATAATTTGATGAAAAGGTCAATTTAACTATTAATCATTTTCTTCATTATGATACTTACATATATTTTCGTATATATTCACTTATTCTTATGCATTCAGTATTAAGCTGAATGCTTTTTTTATGAATCATATAATCAGTGATATTTAGACCCTTCTAGTAACCTAACTTAGGAGGCAATGTTAATGAAACAAGAAAAAATCAATTTTAAAAGAACGTTTCCAGCAAGTAAACGTATTTTTAAAAAAGGCGAAGGTAATGATAGTGATATCTTTGTACCATTTCGAGAAATTGAACTTTCTGACACCCAATTAGAACAACGTAGTTTTCAAAATGAACCTGTCGTAGTGTACGATACAGCAGGTCCTTATCATGATGACAGTTATGAGGTTGATATCAATCACGGACTTCCAAAGGTTCGCGATGCATGGATTGAAGCACGTGAAGACGTTGAACATTATGAAGGTCGTCGTATTCAATCGATTGATAATGGTTTTTCAAGAGAAAGCCATAAAAATTATGTAGCTCATCCATTTGAATATCAACCAAGACGTGGCAGTAAAGATACCCCAGTTACGCAAATGTACTACGCTAAACAAGGGATTATCACTAAAGAAATGAAATTTGTAGCAATTAGGGAACAAGTGGAACCAGAATTTGTAAGGGAAGAAATTGCGAGAGGACGCGCGATTATTCCTAATAATATCAATCACCCTGAATCTGAACCAATGATTATTGGTAAAAACTTCTCTGTAAAAATCAACGCGAACATTGGTAACTCTATTGTGTCTTCATCTATTGAAGCAGAAATTGAAAAATTAGTTTGGGCCACACATTGGGGTGCAGATACGATGATGGATTTATCTACAGGAAAAAATATCCATACCACTCGTGAGTATCTCTTACGTAACTCACCAGTACCAGTAGGAACAGTGCCAATCTATCAAGCATTGGAAAAAGTAAATGGAGTAGCAGAAGATTTAACATGGGAAGCATATCGAGATACGTTAATTGAACAAGCAGAACAAGGGGTCGATTATTTTACTATTCACGCAGGATTACGTCTTCATTATATTCCATTAACTGTTGATCGTTTGACTGGGATTGTTTCTCGTGGTGGCTCAATTATTGCACAATGGTGTCTTGCACATCACGAAGAAAGCTTTTTATATACACACTTCGATGAGATTTGTGAAATTTTAAGTAAGTATGATGTTGCTATTTCTCTAGGAGATGGTTTGCGTCCTGGTTCAATTTATGACGCTAACGATGAAAGTCAATTTGCGGAGTTGAAAACTTTAGGTGAGTTAACGGATATTGCTTGGAAATATAATGTGCAAGTTATGATTGAAGGTCCAGGGCATATTCCAATGCATAAAATTAAAGAAAACCAAGATTTAGCAGATTTCTATTGTAAAGAAGCACCATTTTATACATTAGGACCTCTTGTAACAGACATCGCACCAGCATATGACCATATTACGTCTGCCATTGGTGCTGCTCAAATTGCGAGCCATGGTACGGCAATGTTATGTTACGTGACACCTAAAGAACATTTAGGTTTACCAAATAAAGATGATGTACGTGAAGGTGTGGTCACTTATAAAATTGCAGCACATGCAGCAGATTTATCTAAAGGCTTACCAGGGGCAACAGAACGCGACGATGCAATTAGTAAAGCACGGTTTGAGTTTCGTTGGATTGATCAATTCAACCTTGCGTTAGATCCTGATCGAGCAAGAGAATTTCACGATGAAACGTTACCCGCAGAATCAGCGAAAATTGCACATTTCTGTAGTATGTGCGGACCAAAATTCTGTTCAATGCGCTTATCACATGATATTCGCGATTCCTACAAAGAACAACTTGAAGGCATGAAAAAGAAAGCCGAAGAATTTAGAGAAGGCGGCAATAAAATTTATCATTAACTAGAAAATAGATAGATGATGAAGAAAGGTAGCGATTATATCTCGCTACCTTTTTAAATAGAAAAAACTCCTTAGATATACCCATTTCGTCTAACTACTGATACGATAGTGTTATACATATTTCCAGGGTAATATTGCTAGGAGGGTTTAGCATGGATAATCATGCAGAATTTAAAAAAGGAATTTTATTTGCGTTAGGGGCGCATTTATTATGGGGAATTCTACCTATTTATTGGAGATTCATTTACGGTATTAGCGCATTTGAAATTTTAGCGTATCGCATTATCCTTGCGATGGTTTTTATGATTCTAATGATTTTTGTATTAAAAAAATCACAAGCGCTTAAACATGATATCAATCAACTCGTAGCACATCCGATTCAACTGGTTGCGATTATCATTGCAGGTTATGTGATTACGATTAACTGGGGCACGTTCATTTGGGCAGTGTCTAATGGTCATGTGCTACAAACCAGTTTAGGTTATTACATTAATCCATTGGTGAGTGTCTTACTCGCATTTATTTTCTTAAAAGAGCGTTTCAATACATTTGAAACGTTAGCGATTGTATCAGCCGCAATTGGCGTCATTTACATGACAATGAAGATAGGAGAATTTCCAATTATTTCTTTAATGTTGGCATTCTCATTTGGAATTTATGGTTTACTAAAAAAATTGGTACGTGTTGAAGCGATGAGTGGGATTGCGATTGAATGTATTGTGACAGCACCAGCAGGACTGATTTATATCATTTATTTATGGCAAGCACACCAATCATCAGTCGGTTTGAATATGAGTACATTTTTACTCTTATTCTCTGGAGCGGTGACAGCTGTACCACTTATTTTATTCTCAGCGGGTGCTCGTCGCATTCCACTATCACTGACAGGATTTATTCAATACGTCAGTCCAACGATTATCTTTTTACTAGGGATCTTCGTATTTAAAGAGAAATTCGATATCCACCAATTCATTACATTTATCTTTATTTGGATTGGTATTGCGCTTTATAGTATCTCTCAATATATTAAAATGAAACGTAGTCCTAGACCAGAATAAAAAACAAGCCACCCCTCACTACTTAATGAGTGAAGGGTGGCTCTATTTATCATCTATAAAAATTATTTAAATTAGCCTAAAGAACCGTTACCAGTTTGGTTTTCATTTTTAAAATTTTTATAAAAAACGCCAGCAAATACTGCTACGATAGCAATAATGCCAATATATTCAGAAATTTTACGTCCTGGTGATTTATATCCAGCCATAATATGACCTCCATTTGTTAAGTTTTACGTAGTTAAAGCGTATAGTAAAGTATTCCCGTTTTTATAAAAAAAAAACATGTCCATCGTTAATTTTGATAAAGGTATTGTGGAGTGAACAAGATACATAGCTACACCAATGATCTTTATTATAGACAATACCTCCTTTACATCTAAGAAGTCTGCATATATCCATGCTACATATTTTTTATTATTTACATTTCTAGCAATTGATACCATGTCATGATGCTTTTTAATATTTCATAGGAATACTACTGATATAGAAAGAAGTACCGTTAATAGAATGAAGCAGAAGTATGATAAATAAACATAGGCATTATCTATTAAGTTTCTTCGCAAAGTAAGCAAAATAACTCATCATTATAGCGAAAATGACGGATGAAATGAAACAACGCACAATACCTAAATCTAATTTTAATAGTCGTTGTGCTAAGTAAAAGATTATAAAATAAACGATAAAAAAATATAGGAAATAACGTATTGTTTTCATTAGTAATCTCCTTATCAATTAAAATATGTATGATTTAAGGCTAACATGTATTAAATATAAATTAAAAATAATGAAAGAATAAAAAAGCAGAGTAATATTATAAGTATTATATAATTAATTAGTCTTTCAATTAATTATGTTTAAATAAAATTATATTTTAATTTATAAAAATTTTGAATGTATGAGTGTAATATTATATATTAAAGGTGGAAGTTCATTATAATTCTATAAGAGGAGTGATCCATAATGAAGAAATTTGCAAAAGCAATGGTCGTTGGTGGTATTACTTTAGGAACAGTATTAGGGTTTAATGTAACTGAGCATAACGGTGTATCAAATGAAGCACATGCACAAACACAAACGTCACAAGGTTATCATTATCATTATCAAGGTTATACAAAATCAGGTGGCGAATTCGTATTAAATCATACGTTCTATAATGCGTTAAAAGCTGGAAATGTGACATTTAACGGAATTAAAGTGAATGATCAGTATCAAAACGGTACATCAACAACAACGAAGTATGACCAAACATTTAATCAAGTCAAAGGCAACACAGCAGCAATGATTGATTTTAAGGTCGCACCTAAAAAAGTAAGCTTAGAACAAGTGAAAGACGTTTACGGAGATCATTATCAATATCAACAACCATTGTCTAAAAAACAAGCAGATAAAACAGAAGGATTATACGGTTACACAGTAGGTAAAGGTCATATTACATTCCATGTTACGGATGGCTACGTGGATCATGTTACTGTGTCATAATAGAAGATATAAAAGAGCAGCACCTCATTGTGAGGTGCTGTTTTTTTGTTAATCGAGTGTATTGATTAATGTCATAATGAAAGTCAATATACAAGCAATGATAATGACTAACTTTCCTTTTTCTGTTTTCTCATGTCCATGTTGGTATTCTCGTAAAACAAATAACCATGAAATGATAACTAGCAATCCTAAAACAATACTAATAAATTTCATGTAATGATCTCCTTGTACATCTAGAATTTTTGTTTCAAACATAACGTGATTTAAAATAACAATCAACTATCATTTTCGTGCAATTACAATAATGATAAAAGGCATTACGATTATTTATTATAGCTGAAATTTTAAAAGTATATTTAGAAAGCTACGTATATAATTTGTTAAAACTATAATTTAAACATACCTAAGACACTTATTTATATTCTAAATTTTTACATATGAGAATAAAATATAATGATACAAATAGTTTTAGAAATAGATTAATATAAAATGTTAACCTTAATATATGGATAAAAAAATATTATTAAAGGAGGATATTCATGAAAGATTCTATCTTTTGGAAAAAAGCATTTATTCCTGTGTATTTCATCGTGGCTTTCTTATTGTTTCTTCTTTTTAAATTTTACATACAGACTGATAACTTTTCCATATACATACTCATTTTTATTATAGCCAGTTTTGGAATAGCGTCTGTAATTTATAATTCTAAAAGTAAATATTGGAAATGATAAATAAAGAGATCATCTAAGAAGTTAAGTATCTTAGAAGGTTGGGATATTTTAATGATGAAAAAGTATTAAGTATAGCATTAATTAGTACTATATTATTAAGTGCATGGTCGATAAACATTAGTTGATGAAAATCGAGAGGATAAGAAACAGACACAAGAATCACATAATAATAAAAACCATAATCAAAATACTCTGCGAAAGGGATATTTAAAATTATGTTTGTGATAACGTTTTGTTGGAAAAGGAAGATTAATTTTGAAATTTGTTTTATATTTCGTATATTTCTTTGTTTCTTTTTTATTTTAAATTTGCTACTTGATTTAGTGATACCCCTCCTTGATTTTGATGTATATCCAAGTCTTATTTCTGCATTGTTTTTTGCAATATTTATGACTTTATTTACTTATGTTTTAAAAGGAAATAAAAGTAAAAAATAAAATGCACATTTATGACAAGAAGATTTGTTTTGTGTTGAGAAGAACCCTTAACTAAACTTGCAAACGAATGTTGGCATAGCGTGACCTATTAAGTCGACCATTCGACAAGTTTTGGGTTTGTTATGGGTTCGGAGATTCAACGTCAATAAAGCAATTGGAATAAAGTAAAAATTTTGAAATAATATAAATATCAAGAGGTGATTTATTATTCAAAATAACAGAATTGATATTAATAAGCTCAGTACATTTCATCGTATTTCGTTTGTTATGAATATTTTCTTTTTAATTTTTATGGCTCCAATTTATAGTTTGGATAATGTCTACTTATCAGTTGGTTGGACTATTTTGGGTTTAATAAATGGTGTTTATTTAATAGTTAAACAAAGACATGAAAATACTAATAAGCGTATTTGATGTACTAATAAAAAAGAGCCTAAACGCGGGTTCTTTTTTATTTTGAACATTTTTCACATAAAACTTTTTGAATTTTAGCCCAACTTTTTAGATTTGTTACGCCATTAAGATTTTTTGAATTTGTGTGTATTGTTATATTTTCGTTTTTGTCGATTTCTTTTTCACAATGACTGCATTTTAATTTTTCAAGAAACATAAAATGACCTCACTTTTTGCGATTTTGTATTTTTTTGATTGTAGTTAATTCATTAAATTTGAGAACATATCAGCTACATATGTTTCAGTAAATGCTGCCAATATAACCAATGGTAAACAGACGAATAAATATGCTTTTAATAAATTAAATAAACTTGTTTTGAAAGAGTAGTTTTGCTTTTTTTCTTTTCTGAATAGATTGGTTATTTTTCTTATAATTGATTTATTTAGCATATAAAGACCACTAATAAATATACAAAAACTCATAATTTCTAAAGTGTAATGGGGTATATAAGCGATTAAGTTAGTTAGACCTTTGTAAGTGTCAAAATGTATGAAAAAACCAAATAGTATTCCAGGAATAATAAGCGATACTATCAAGTTTAAAGTATATAAAAATGGTATGGGTATTAAAGCTAACAAAAGCATTTGTATTGGTACATGAAAGCCATTATTTTGTATAAACCCCCAAACTTTTTTTAGACCTTGTGATTTACTAACGCTTTCAGGTGAATTGGATCCTAATTGTTTTATAAATTCTTCTGAAGGATGAAAAAATAAAGCGATTGGAATTGTCATTAGTAGTAGAATTGTTGATAGTATAAAGAAATTTAATGCTCTTTTAAAATAATTTTGGTCTTTAATATTTAGCATAATTAACCCTTTCTTTTTTGTTTTTTGAAACGAGTATCATGAGTTTCTTCCT
Source organism: Staphylococcus sp. HMSC057A08 (assembly GCF_001812925.1). Taxonomy (NCBI): domain Bacteria; kingdom Bacillati; phylum Bacillota; class Bacilli; order Caryophanales; family Staphylococcaceae; genus Staphylococcus; species Staphylococcus sp. HMSC057A08. The sequence goes on from NZ_KV810847.1 coordinate 86,578, forward strand.
ATCCAGATAATTAATAACTTTATAATAGAAAGTACTATATATTGAAGTGTATTTTATTTAAAAGTTCTATAAACATTTAAAGTACTGACATCTATCTTTTAATATTTGATATAACTCATTTTTACATAGCTCCTGTTTTTAAACAATACTGACAAATGAGTCATATTTTAAATTTTATAATTCTATTTATATCAATATGTTCGTAGATGACAAAAATTTCAGTATTAACAAATATTAACGCTATTGATATAAATATAGTGTAATTGAATTTTGAAAACATTTTTATATTACTCGTTGATATTGTAAATGTATGAAAACAAGAACAGCCACAGTTTCCTAATTATGCCTCTGGAAGCTATGGACCTAAAGAAAGTGAAAAAATTACTTAGTGAAGACGGATTGAATTGGTGGAATAATTTGTAATATAAAAGACTTAAAGTTGTCGTCTTTTGAATGAGTAGTTAATCATTGATTAATATGCAATAATCAATGTTGTAAAGATTATAAAGGGAGGATACTTAATGGATTTTATTAATATTACAGGTGCTTCACAAAATAACTTGAAAAACATAGATGTAAATATCCCAAAACACTTAGTAACCGTATTTACAGGACGTTCTGGTTCAGGGAAATCATCTTTAGTGTTTAATACTATTGCTGCGGAATCTGAACAGCTACTAAATGAAAGTTATTCCAGTTATATCCAATTTCATTTAAATCAACAACCCAGACCGAAAGTGAAAAAAATTAAAAATCTTCCTGTAGCAATGACAATTAATCAGAAAAGATTCAATGGGAATTCTCGCTCTACGGTAGGAACAGTTTCGGATATATATGCCTCCGTTAGATTACTGTGGTCTAGAATAGGCGAACCGTTTGTTGGCTATTCAGATGCATATTCCTTCAATAGTCCTAAGGGCATGTGTAAAACTTGTGAAGGATTAGGATATATTGAAGACATTAACTTAGATGAATTGCTAGATTGGGATAAGTCTTTAAATGAAGGTGCCATAGACTTTCCTTCTTTTGGACCAGATAAAGAGCGTGGTAAAGCCTATCGAGATAGTGGTTTATTTGATAATAATAAAAAATTGAAAGACTATACAAAAGATGAATTAGAATTATTTTTATATCAAGAGCCAATGACGTTAAAAAATCCTCCTAAAGAATGGAGAAAGTCAGCTAAATATGTAGGACTAATACCTAGATTCAGTAGAATATTTTTAGGCGATAAAGAATTTAATAAGAAACGCTACGCCAAACATCTTAAAAATGTAGTAAATAATAAAATATGTCCCACATGTAAAGGTCAACGTTTAAACTCGAAAATATTAAGTTCTAAAATTATGAGTAAAAATATTTCTGATTTCACACAAATGACAATTAAAGAAAATTTAGAGTTTCTTAATAAATTAGAGGATCCAACAGCTAAATATATTATTGATCCTCTCAAAAAGCAGTTAGAAGCACTAGAATATATTGGATTAAGTTATTTAACGCTTAACCGTGTCACGACGACATTATCAGGCGGTGAAGCGCAACGTCTTAAATTAATACGTCATTTAAATAGTTCTTTATCGGATTTGGTTTACATTATAGATGAACCAAGTGTTGGCTTGCATCCGGAAGATATAGCTAAAATCAATGAAATTTTAAAATCTTTAAAAGACAAAGGCAATACTGTGTTAATTGTTGAACATGATCCCGATGTTATTAAAGAAGGAGACTATATCATAGATATGGGGCCAGGTTCAGGAAAAAATGGTGGTGAAATCACATTTGAAGGAACATATAATGAATTACTATCTTCAAATACTTCGACAGGTAACGCATTACGTAACAAACATAATTTAAAAGAGAATATTCGTGAATCGAACCATTTTTATAATATCGGTCCTGTGACACAAAACAATTTAAATAACGTAAAAACGTCTATACCTAAACACGTACTAACAGTCTTAACAGGCGTTGCTGGTTCAGGTAAGAGTACTCTTGTTAAAGCAGGTTTTGAAAATAATGACCATACCATCTTTATTGATCAAAAAGCAGTTCAAGGATCTAATAGATCTAATCTGTTAACGTATTTAGGTGTTTTTGATAGCGTAAGAAGCTTTTTCAGTAAAGAAACAGGCTTAAATAAAGCTATGTTTAGTTATAACTCAAAAGGTGCCTGTCCAAATTGTGGTGGAAAGGGCTATATTAAAACGGAACTTGCTTTTATGGGTGATTTTTCACAGACATGTGAAGTTTGTCATGGTAAACGTTATAAACAAGAAGTATTAGATGCTACCATAGATGGGTATTCAATCGCCGATGTTCTCGATTTGACGGTTGACGAAGGTATTATTTTCTTTGATAAAAAGAATGATATTAAGTCAAAATTACAATCTGTAAGTAAAACAGGTTTGAATTATATGTCACTTGGACAACCTTTATCCACTTTGTCTGGTGGAGAGATTCAACGCGTGAAACTAGCACAACATTTAGATGAAGAGATAAAGAATAGTATTTTTATTTTTGACGAGCCAACCACTGGCCTACATGAATCGGATATCCCTATATTGATGGAGCGTTTTGATGATTTAATTGATCAAAACAATACAGTTATTTTGATTGAACATAATTTATCGATTATGTGTGAAGCAGATTGGATCATCGATGTCGGCCCAGGCCCTGGATTGGATGGCGGAAAGGTCCAATTTAGTGGAACACCTAAAAACTTCATTGATAGTTCAGAAACATTGACATCTAAACACTTGAAACGCTATATCAATCAGTAGAAATAGAAGAGTTGGATGCGTTTATATTTATTATATTCATTCAACTCTTTTCTCATCATAGGTTCTTTCAATATAGAAATATTGAAAGAATTGTCTATCCAGTAGTTCCACCAAAAGTTGAGTATAAGTTAACAAACATAGGAAAAACACTCGATAAAGTAGTTTATGCAATTTGTGATTGGGGGGATGAATTTCTGGAAGAAATTTCTAAATAGAAAAAGATTAAAATTTAAATATATATGTAAAAGACGCCTCAACTTTGAACGAGTTATTCAAAGTAAGGCGTCCTTATCTATATGGTATTGAGGTTTTAAAATAACTTTAATAGTATTATCTTTTTTCTGATCAAAGATATTATAAGCTTCTTTTACATCTTCTAACGGCATAGTATGAGTGATAATTTCTATTGGACCATTTACTTCACATACTTCCATATTTTTATATCCTTGATAAGCAATTGATTTCATACAATCATCCTCTTTTAGCCAATATGCTCCTGTTATTAAAATACAAACTCAAACGAGTAAATTAAGTAATTATTATTTTGTGTTAAATATACATAATTTACATATAAATCATGTGAATTTATTAAATATAATCATCTTTTTTAAAAAATAGTATCTATAACAAAAGGAGGATATTCCCCATTCATTCACCATCAAATTTATTTTCTTATACGCCTCACTATCTCAGAATATCAATGTAAATAATTTTTCTATTATTTACCCCAAAATAAAGTTTGAAAGTATATATATTAATATTACTCCAACAATGATTTTGAACCATATAGAAGAATTTGAAAAAATACAAGGAAAGAGAAAAACAGAAAATAATACATAATTTAACTTATCGGAAGTTAGCTATTATCACATATTCAAAGATGATATAATATAAAAGTCGCCTATCTCTCAGGCGTCAATATAGACGTAGAGAGGAGGTGTAATTATGCTTGATAACTTTGTTCACATCATGACCACAGCAGCGAGTGGTTGTATCGTCGCATTATTTGCGCATTGGCTACGCAATCGCAACGATAAGAAAAAATAGGCGACTATAGTCACACCTAAAAATCCCCTCACTACTTCCGATAGTGAGGGGATTTGGTGAATTATGCTTAATAACTTTGTTAAGTAGATTATAACACTGGTTAGTAGAGGAATGCAACAGAACCATATTTAATATGATTAATATAGGTATTTGGCCAATGGTCATTCTAGCATTATTAATCATAGCTAATAGTATTTTTATGGTTTACAAGACAGTAGACGTTAAAAAACGCAAATGACAAAAAAGCAATCTCACTCTTAATTTATGTGAGATTGCTTTTATTTATCATAATAATATAATGACGTTTCAAGCACATTATTTAATGTTACAAACACTTCTTCAACTGTATAGTTATAGTCATTTTCTACCCAACGTCGTAGTACTTCTATTACGCCACTACTGTAAAAATCAGCTACAATTTCAGGATGTTTACTTTCTCTAATCTTTTGCGCTAAGGGGTCACGCTTACGAGTTGAATTATTTAACATCATTTCGCGACCCACATTCGTTAAACTTCTAAATACATCTGCCTGTCGAGACGAAACTAATAGATGCTTAAAAATCTTTTTATTATTACAAATGTAATAAATAAAGTCTTCAAATGATTCAGAGGTTGTAATGTCTGCTGATGTGTCACCTTTAGCTATAATTTGTTGTGCAATAAAGTCAGGTAAAGTGTAGAGTAATTCATATTTATCTTGGAAGTATCTATAGAACGTACTGCGGTTGATTTCTGCAATATCACATATTTTTTGAACCGTGATTTCATCAAAATGATAATCATGTAAAAGTATAAACACTGTTTCATGAATATGTTTAATCATACGCTTTTGATTTGCTGACGGCATTATCTGATTCTCCTATTTATTTAATCTAGTCAGATAGCCTGACGTAATAAGAGTAATTTATCACAATAAAGTTGATTTTTCCAAACATAACAACTGATACTACGTTTAAATTTGTTTATAAAAAAAGAGTAAATAAGTTATTTGAAACGTTTAATACTATAAGAGCGATATAAAAAAGTAGGAGCGAAACTGAGTTTAGTTTCACTCCCTCGCAATATAGCTACGATTGAGAAGAGTTTGTCTTAAGCGCCTTCTCAACTTGGTTTGCTACTGTAAATTTGCATTATGAGTTTTAAATATGCTACACCAAACGAGCATATTCTTTATTTGTCTATCTTAACTTTGTAATTAGTTAGTCTCAATATCTTCTAACCATTCATCTACTTTATTATCATTATCATCCACATAGTCTTTAGCTACTTGTTCTGGATTTTTGTTATCAACAAAGATTTTTTTAGCTAATTTGTCTTCGTCAGATTTACTCCAATCATCTGCCATACGTGTTGCAATTGTGTATGCAGCTGGATGTGCCTCTTTAAAGTTTTTGTTAAATACTAAGTCAATATGTTGATTATTATTACCATAAATGTTGTCAGGATCTTTCAACATTTTAACGTCTAATTCTTTAGAGAACCAACTAGGTTCCATTGATGTGAAGACGATAGGTTCTTGTTGTTTAAAAGCAGATTGAATTTTCTTGAATTGGTCTTGGTCAGAACTTTCTTTCAAGCTATATTTATCCAAGTTGTCACTATCAAGTTCATCTTTAGTTTCTTGCATAACGCCATTACGTGCGTCTGTGCCTTGAATTGTCCAATCTACAGATTTTCCGAAGTCACTGTTTTTTAAGTCACTAATTGAGTCGACATCTTGCACGTACTTAGGTACGGCTAAACCTACTTTTGCGTTATCAATTAAATGTTTATCATCATAAATTGTTAATTTACTTTTGAACTTATCGTAGTAACTTTTATCAGTAGTAGGGAAGATACCTGATGCATGGAATGAATCAGAATTCTCTGATACAGCAGTATATAACGGGCCACTTGCTGTTACTGGTGTAGTTGTTACATCATAACCTGCTTTTTTCAATACTTCTGCTATAACTAGTGAACGTGGTGTTGAATTATCACTCGCGATATAAGGTATTTCGATTTCTTTATTACCAAGTGATGTTTGACTATCGTCTGATGAACCACTACCGCTACCACTATTACCACAAGCACTTAGCACTATAGCTAAGGCTAGTGTGGCTAGTAGTCCTAAGAATTTCGAACTACGTCGTTTTAACATAACGTGTTTCCTCCTTTTTAATATTAGTCTCTAAGTTCGTCATCATGACGATGTTGAGATGATCGGTTATATCTATCGTAAACACCTTTGTTGTTTTCACGAGCGTATAACATTAATGCTTTGAATAATACATCTTGATCAATATTGCTATCAGTTAATTCTTTGTATAAGTTTGTTGTTTTATCGAAATTTGAATCATGATAATCATCGTTTCTATCGTAATTGTCTTGATAGTGTCGATCATTATAATTACGCTCATCATGATGAGTATGGTCGCCATCTTGAGTATAAAGTGATTCATAGTCGATATCATCACGTTGATTATCATAATGATGTTGGCGATGATGCTGGTCATGATGATTATCTAAATGCACAGAACGGTTATAATCTTCGTCATTATAATTGCGATTGTGGTTACGTTTGTCATTTTGATAAACATAGTTATCTTTGTCTTGTCTAGCGTATTCATTATTTTTATCGTTGACATGACCTTTTTCAGAAGATGTGTCGTGATGATTATCTTCTTCTAAAGCTTTACCTTCAACGTCAATGTTTGGCAATACTGCACCTAACCATTTAGGAAGGTACCATGAAGCTTTACCAAAGAGTTTCGTCAATGCTGGAATTAATGTCATACGTACGACGAATGCGTCGAATAACACACCGAAACCTAATGCGATACCCATTGACTTAATTGCACTGTCATCTTGGAAGACGAATGCGATGAATACACTGAACATAATAAGTGCAGCAGCTACGATAACAGGTCCACTTTCTTTGATACCTACACGGATTGAATGATCATTGTCGCCAGTCTTACTGTATTCTTCATGTACACGTGTCATTAAGAAGAGCTCGTAGTCGATGGCAAGTCCGAATAACAATCCAATTGTGACTACTGGAAGGAATGCGAGTAATGGTCCTGTGTTTTCAATACCAAATAAGCTACCCATAAAGCCATGTTGAATGACTAATGTTGTGAAACCTAATGTAGCCATTAATGAAAGGATAAAGCCTAGTACTGCTTTTAATGGAACTAAGATTGAACGGAACACAATCATTAATAAGACGAATGCTAATACAACGATAACGCCTGCAAATACTGGAATAGCGTTGTTTAGTTTTTCTGACATATCGATGTTAATAACACTTTGTCCTGAAATTTCAGTGTCATAGTCATATTTTTCTTGCGCTTGGCTATGATAATCACGTAAATCATATACTAGATTTTCTGTTGACTGTGAGTTCGGTCCTTTTTCAGGAATGATTGTGAATAATGCGTAATTGTTGTTGTCAGTTAGTTGTGCTTTTGAAACTGTATCAACATTATCAATGTCTTCTACATCACTACGCATATTATTTAAGTCACGTTCGATAGTGCTTTTACTTCCACCATCTTTTGTATTTACTAACATGACAATTTGTCCGTTATAACCTTCGCCAAAATTATCTGAGATCAATTTATAAGCTTTGTATTCTGATGAGTCAGTTGGTTTTAAACTATCATCTGGAATACCTAAACGCATGCCACTGACTGGTATAGCAGCTAAAATTAAAATAATTAAACTTACAATAACAGCGATAACTGGCTTACCAACAATAAATTTTGCCCAAGGATGATCTTTAGGGTCTTTACTTTTAGATGGTTTATCTTTAATTTTAATACTTTTATGGAAGATACTGATTAGGGCAGGTAATAGTGTTAATGCTGCTAATACTGCAAATAACACACTAATCGCTGAAGCAAATCCCATAACCGATAAGAAGTCGATTCCTACAAGTGATAAACCACAAACAGCAATCATAACTGTAAGACCAGCGAATATTACAGCACTACCTGCTGTACCCACTGCTGTTGCGATAGCTTCTACAGTATCGACACCTTTTTTCTTAAGTTCTTTAAATCTAAATAGAATAAAGAGTGAGTAGTCAATACCAACAGCTAAACCTATCATTACAGCTAGTGTAAGCGTGAAGTTTGGAATATCAAAGATATATGTTAATAATGCGATGATACCAACACTTGAACCTAAACCGATGATTGCACTAATAATTGGCATACCAGCTGCGATAAGTGAACCAAAGGTAATAAGTAAGATTACGAATGCTACGACGATACCGACAATTTCTGATGTACCACCAATTTCAGCATTCATAGAGCTACCTTGAGCTTTTTCAATTTGCACATTGTGGTTGTCAGTTACATCTTTTAATTCTTTGTCGATGATATGTTTAGAAGAATCTTTTAATCCAGTTTGTGGAACTACATAACTTACGTTAGCGATAGCGGTATCGCCTTCATCGTTAACTTGTCCACTGTCATATGGATTAGAGATATTTTGGATATAATCATCATTTTGTCTGATATTGTCTAAAGCATCTTCAATATCTTTCTTCGTATCTTTATTATTGAGTCCATCATTCTTATTAGAATGGAAGACTATTTTCATCGAGGCTTTCTCACTGTCCTGATGAAATTCTTTACTAATTTTATCGTTTGTGTCTAATGACTTAAGGCCGTTCATAGTGATGTCACTGTCAAACTTCGGTGAGTTTATCATTAATGGCGTGATAATGACACCTAGTATAACAAGCCATCCTATAACACTTAGCCATTTGTTCTTAGCTATAAATTTTCCTAGTTTGTATAATAGCTTTGCCAAGACATTTCCCCCTATTTCATTAATTTATATCGCTTAAAGTATGGGTAGTATGTTGATGATTTGTGAGCAATTACATTAAACCGATACCTCAAATTAAGCATATTTAAAATGTTACATTTGATAATGTAACAAGTTATACCCACGTTCGGGTACCATTAAAAGTTTTAAGTCGTTGGAAAATGCAACACTTTGGAAAAAATGTTGGTGAAAATAGTGTGTATTAAGGGAATATATAAGAAAACAGGTAACCTCGTGATGATGGTATACCTGAAAATAATTTGGTACGTAGACTTACGATGTAGTTAGTTCATTAAATAAAACAGGAGAAGTAATGCGTCTATTAAGACAAAAATTACGCCAGGAATATAAATTTTTGGTTCTGTTGCAAAGTTAAAAATCATGTAATATTTATACTAAAAAACGAAAAATAATTAATACTAACAAAACTCTTTAAATGTACTCCTTTTCTCATTTATTAGGTGAATATTTCTAATATAACAAGTAAAGTGACACAAAAAAGTAAAAAATATTTATCTATATGTCTACTTGTGGTACACCCTAATCATACAAAATAAGTTATTGAATTTATAGTGACTAAAACGTATGATTAGGGTGTATATTAATTACGGAGTGAAAATGAATGATTATAGGTTATGCAAGAGTATCTTCGGTAGATCAGAATTTAGAGAGACAGCTAGATAATTTGAAAACATTTGGCGTAGAGAAAATATTTACAGAGAAACAATCGGGAAAGTCAGTAGAAAATAGACCCGTATTTCAAGAAGCACTTAACTTTGTGAGAATGGGCGATAGATTTGTAGTAGAATCGATTGATCGCTTAGGTCGTAATTATGATGAAGTGATTAACACAGTTAATTATTTAAAGGATAAAGAAGTTCAATTGATGATTACTAGTTTACCTATGATGAATGAAGTCATTGGCAATCCATTATTAGATAAATTTATGAAAGATCTAATTATTCAAATATTAGCAATGGTTTCAGAACAAGAACGAAATGAAAGTAAACGTAGACAAGCACAAGGAATTAAAGTAGCTAAAGAAAAAGGTGTATATAAAGGACGTCCTTTACTATACTCACCTAATGCAAAAGATCCTCAAAAACGTATTATTTATCATCGAGTTGTGGAAATGTTAAAAGAAGGGCAAGCAATTAGTAAAATTGCGAAAGAAGTAAATATAACAAGGCAGACTGTTTATAGAATTAAACATGATAATGATCTGGTTTAATAAACTTTACTTCGATGCAAATGAGAGCTTCTCACAGAGTCTTAAAACGAATGTTCATAATCTTTTTTAAGTTCACATTATAAATATATCTATTACAGTTAGTATTATTTAGATATAAATAAAAATCAAGCTACTAACTCTTTATAGAATTAGTAGCTTGATTTTTATTTTTTGAATGCTTTAGTTTTAATATTTTTGTCTTTTAAAAACTTTTCAATCTTAGCTTGTTCCTTTCCATTTACTTTTTTACTATCATCTTTAATTTCGTCAATGTTTTTTGTTGATACTTTTTTTTGATCTATACTTTTGTTAATTGCTTGATCAATTTTTGTATCCAAATTTTGATTAAATTTATTAGAATTTGATATATACTCACTTATTCTTAAAGTTTCTTTATTATAATCTTTAGGTAAGGTGTTGTTTTGAATATACTCACGAAAATTTTCATCATTATGTTTAATTAGATTATTTATTTTTTTCAATTTGTTGATCTCACTTTTATTTAGAGGTTCTTCAGAATCAACTTTGTCCTCATAGTATTCGCTAGCTTCTGAGAGCTCTTCATTTTTATCTAAATATATTTTTATCGATTTTTTAAGTTCATTTTCTGAAATCCGAGAGTTAATAATTTTTCTATCAAATATTTTATTAGGTATTGGCTTTTGAACTATTTTATCTGTTTCACTATCTTCTTTACTTTCTAAATTATTACAGCCTGTCAAAACAAGTGAAAAAATCAATAATCCTAAAATAAAAAATTTTTTCATTACAACTTCTCCTTCTTAAGGATAGCCATATTCCATTTTAAGTATAGAACTACAAAATTCAAGAAATATTTAGCAACAAAATAACCCATAAATCCTAATATAATACCTAATATGACTCCTTTGATTACTTCAAAGATATCATGCATACTAATTGTGTCAAAACCATTTATGACTCCAATTACTAATAATATTATTGAAGATACAATCATAATAGGAACTGCAATAACATAGGCTAATATCAATGGTAAGAGTAATAAAAGAACGAAAAAGCTAAAAGTTATTGAAATGAAATTAAAAATACTAAGACTCATAATAGAAAAAGCAGCTATGAATATATTTTTTATATTTTTTTCTTTTTCCACTTTGTTAATAGCAGTCATAGCATTGATTTCTTTTGATATCTTTACTGGGTCTCCTAATTTTTTTATAATTTCAGTATCATCTTTATTGTCTTTATAGCCACTAATAAAATGAGATTCATATTCATTTAAAATATCTTTTTTTTCATCTTTATCAACATTTTTCATTCTTTTTTTAAGGATTTCAAGGTATTGTTCTTTATTCATGGATATCATTCTCTTTCATAAATGAGTTTATAGCTTCGGTGAAATATTCCCACTCTTTTATTAATTCATGTAAACGTTTGTTACCTTTTACAGTGATACTATAATATTTTCGTGAAGGTCCTTCTTTGGAAGGCTTATAATAACTTTCTAAATAATTTTCTTTAACAAGCCTACGCAATAAAGGATAGATCGTACCTTCAGATATAATAATTTTATTAGTTATAATTTGAATCAATGAATAACCATATTGATCTTCCCTGAATAGAATTTTAAATCACAATTATTTATTAAACATTTCCCTTTGATTTTTAGGGAGTATTCTTTTATATTCAATGATTTCAACTCCGATCTTTAAAACAATAAATAATCCAAAGTTAAATTATATCATTATATAAAACTTTTATACATAATCATCTTGAACACAAAAATAAACAGTCTAATCATATTAATTTACCAGCTATAAATGCCAGTGACTTCCTTATGTACTATGCGAACGAAACTGAAAAGCGAAATAATGTTAATCATAAGAAAAAGAAGAAATACTAGCAAGAACAGAAAAGAAATAACCAAATGAGAAGATAGCAGACGGTTGAAATTACACAAAGATCATTCTCTAGTAATAAGAAGTTTAACTAAATATGTTATGTGTTACATTGGTTTTGGTTTAAAGATTACATTTATATGATTTGATAAGGTACATTCTATGTATTATCACAATGTATTTTAAAACGTGTATAATTATAGAAAAACCTTGATATTATGCGATTGTTCATATATTTCAGCAAAAAAAATACTAATGTTCATAAATATCTATAGAAAAAATTGTGTTTAAATATATCTTAAATTTAAGGAGAAAAATAATTTGGAAACAAAAATTGGACATCAAATACAAAAGTTAAGAAAAAGTAAAAACATGTCTCAAGAAAAGTTAGCTGAAAAGTTAGGCGTATCGAGACATTCTATTTCTAATTGGGAAAGACAAGTAAGTAATCCCGACTTAAAAACAATTTTAGAAATCACTAAATTATTTAATGTTTCTCTAAATCAATTAATTAAAGGAGTGGAAATCATGCAAGTTAATAAATATGTTTACTCTGCATTAGCATTTTTTCTAGGAGGTTTCGGGGCTCATAAGTTTTATGTTAAGAAAAATAAAAATGCTCTTCTTTATTTACTATTTTGTTGGACTGGAATACCGGGTGTGATAGGTATGGTAGAAGGTGTTTTAACACTTATGCGTCCGAGCGATAGTGAAAATAATATAGAAATAAATTAAAATAAAGGTAAATTTAAAAAAGGATGGTATAAATAATGATAACAGCAATAGTAGGCAGATTAATAATAACAACTTTATTACTTATAGGTGAAAAGTTATCAAAAAAGAAGAAAAATTCTAACATATTAAAAAATTATGGAATGATGATACATGAACACATTCGTTTTCGGCGTAGTCTAAATATTCTCTTAAAATAAAAAATAGATATATTAGATTATATTACACGTAAATTTGATTTTAGAACATACCTTTTAGGTGTTTAAGTACACCTTTGGATATATAAAATAAAAAAAGCTACTAGCAAAAAAACTAGTAGCTTAAATCTTAGTTGCATTTTGAGATAGTATTAATTTTTATATCTGTGCTATAACACCGATTACTTAAAACTAAGGTAAAAATCGACGAATGTCGGCATAGCATGAGCTATTAAGCCGACCATTCGACAAGTTTTGGGGTTGTTAAGGGTTCCGAGGCTCAACGTCAATAAAGCAATTGGAATAAAAAAAAACGGTTGTTAGAACTATAGTTGTATATATTTTTAAAACTTTAAAGTGTTATAATTAAGGTAAGTGTAAAGGAGGTTTTACTATGTCTGTAAAGAATGTATTAAAACAATCTTGGGAAGATCTTAAAAATTTAGAATTAAATTTTAAGAACGTAAGTATTGTAGTTGTTGTTACATTTATACTCAGCAATATTTTAACTCCGTTAGCAGGTATTCCTGTTGGTTTATTAGGTAGTGCATATTGGATTCAAAATAGAAAAAGAAAACAATCTTAAAGTATTAATTTTTTTGGTCCCCTTTTTCGAAAAAGGGGGCTTTTTGAAGCTTTTTTTGAAACGAGTTTCTTCTTGTCTTGATACTATATAGAAATAACGTTTTTTTAAATAGGGATAGACACTTATGTATTAGCTTTAGTGTGAATAATTTGAAAAATTTAAAGGTATTTATATTTTACTAAAATCAAGTTTGTTATTGTTACTTTTTGTTGTTTATTTAGACATAAGTTATGATTATGAGTAGTATCTTTGTATAACTTATTCATTTCTTTGATATAGTGTTTCTTCAATTTCAGCTATTTTTTCTAATATATCTTTAATATCGCTTTTTGAAAATTCATCAATATGATCACCTTTTTTAAATTAATTACTTCAAATACTTTTTATATTCTGTATAACTATAAGGATCTTTCAATTTTTTACCATTTACATAAACAGTTGGCGCCTCTTTAACTTTTTTATCTTTATAAAGTTTTATATCTTTCTGAGCATCTTTCCAAGATTGACTATTTTTAGTTTTATAATCTTTTTTAATTTTTTTTGCTTTTTTATCACTAATATTGAGTTTATCAATTTGTCGGTCAATTAATTGTTCAGTTAACCATTCATTTTCATGATTAGGTTATTTTGAAAAAATTAACTTTTGAAATTCTAAATAATGATTAGGGGCAATATTTTGAACTGCATGACCAGCTCTAAATCCTTTGATTGCATCTTTACCTAAGAATGTCATATTTACAAATTTATAATCAACCTTATCTTTATCAAGATAATCTTTTTGTAATTTAGGCACAATATTAGTTTCTACTTTTTTACAATAAGGGCACTTGTAGTCTACATAAATAATTATTTTATTTTCTTTTTCTTCTGAGCATCCTACTAAAATAAAAACAAGACATATTATTAAAATTACGTTACTCTTTTTCGTATTTTTTCTCCCACAAATATATAGCACATCAAATATTAAAATATTTGATGTGCTATAGTTTAATCTTATATATTCATTATAATATTAAAGTATAAATATAAAGAATATAAGAACAACTACTATATTAATAGGTAACAATGTGAAGCACATTTTTTTTGCTTTTTCCTGTAGTGAGTATTTTTTACTTAAATCACGTTCAATAAAAAATGTACTTCCAATTAAGATAATAAATAATAAAATATAAAGTAAAAGACTTTTAATCACTAAGTTTGTCATTGGAATTGCAAAAATAAATAAGATAGTTGCTTGACTTATAGTGAAAAAATATTTATCTATTAATTTTTTCATCTTTTCACCTACGCATGATTACAAGCAATAGATTCTCCAGTATATAACGCTCCCATTCCTGCTGCAAATCCCCAGCCAACAGGTCCGCTGACTCCTAATGCTGCCATTGCTCTTGATGTAGCTGTAGTATGAGCAAAACCAGTTACAGTTATAGCATCGCAAGCATCTCTATTACTCGTACTTGTACTATTTTTTTTGTTGTTTTTCAACTTCTTTTTTAAAAGCTACTAAATTTTCTTTCGCTTTTTTACCATTTTTTCCTTGCATAGTTTTATTATATTGATTCACATAGTTCTCAACATCATTAACTGTAACATCTAAACTAGAATTGCTTAGTTCATTCTTTAAATATTCTTTATCAATAATTTGTAATTCACCATTATCATTTCTTTCGAGATTATCATAAATGATATTGGCTATATTTTGATTGATTTTGTAATCTTCTTGATTAGCCTCCTAATATTTTTATATTTAAACCTTAACAAAAAATCATATTCTATTTAAATATCTAATTTACATTTTTTATTATTTATTTATAAAATTTTATAATGGTGGCTAGCAAAGCCAGTACTCCAAACCACTATATTACTTAAATCACCTTTGCATGTTTTATATGCTTAGGTTACGTTAAGTAATAACTTTCGAAGAAAGCGTGGTGGGAATGAATGAGTGAACGAGACACATTTGTGTCTAGCGACGATACTGTTAGGAAAAAACGAAAACCTAACCGCAAGGAGCCACATGGGAGAAGTCGAGAGAAAACCCCTAATTGGTTAAATAAAAGTAGAGATATGAGAGAAGTTCAAAGTGAAAAGTACGATCAAGATTTAGAATATAATCGAAAAGAATTTTTAAAACAACTTGAAAAAGATTGGGGAGAATAAAGAAAAGCTTAAAAAAGGAGAATGTTAAATGAATATTAAGAAATTTTTTGTGTTAATAATGATTTCTCTTTTATTTTTTTCATTAACTGCTTGTGGTAACTCTACAGAAAAATCAAAAAATCAAACTTCTAATAAAAGTGAACTACCAGCAATACCTAAACAAGTATTTTCATCTAGTAAAATTAATGAAAATATCAGTAAAAAAGAAATTAAAAAGAGTGTTTCAAAATATTTAGATACAAATCATGCTTTAATTGAAAATATTAAAAGTTTAAGTAATAAAGATAACTTAAATAAAAATGAGTTAAAAAAATTAAATTCATTAACTGAAATGAATGATAAAAATGATAGTAATTTTTCTAACTTTATTCAAAACAATAATTTACCAAATGGATATAAAGATGGAGTGTTTAAAACTAAAGATTATATAACAACTGCTAATCAGTACTTAAACAAATTGAATACACAAATACAAAAAGTAAATAAAAATTCTAATTCAGATAATCTATCTATAAAAGATATTGATAAGATAAATTCAATTAATGAACAATATAAAAAAGACGTAAATGGAAAAAAACAAAAAGAAGTAGAAACATTTTTAAAAGATAAAAATATAAAAACTAAAGCATTTAACTAATAAAATACTTAGTTGATTTTTGAGTGATTAAAATTTTATACACGAATGTGATCATAAAGTTTTAGAACGAATTTGCGTCCACCTTTTATTTTTTATATAAATAGTCACCAATAAATTCTACTAAAAAATGAATAATTGTACCTAAAATAATAGCTAATAAACAAAGTAAGATAATACTATATTTGTCGCTTAGTGAAAATAAAGAATACAATAAAATCAAAATTACAACTGATGTTGTTTTAAAAGTGTTTTTGAAAGTCTTTTTATCTATTTTCCTCATCTCCTTCTCTAAATTTAAATTAACAAAAAATAATATTTACATAAATGAATTTTTTTTTTATCAGTCTATAAAAGTTCTATATTCAATAAAAAGAAGAATCAAAAACCAACCATTAGTATTATTCTAATGGCTATTATCTTGGTTATTTAGGCTATTTAATGTTTATTTTACTAACAGAATAAATCTATATAATATTAACTAATAAAAATAGATAATAAAGTGTCAGATCAATGGTATATAAAGGAGGAATAAACAGTAGTAAAGAAAAAAAACTTAAACGCTGTTAAATCAAT
Source organism: Staphylococcus sp. HMSC057A08 (assembly GCF_001812925.1). Classification (NCBI taxonomy): domain Bacteria; kingdom Bacillati; phylum Bacillota; class Bacilli; order Caryophanales; family Staphylococcaceae; genus Staphylococcus; species Staphylococcus sp. HMSC057A08. The sequence goes on from NZ_KV810847.1 coordinate 103,217, forward strand.
GTTTAAGCCTTTTAATTTGTTTGATATAATCAGTGAATTATAGGAAGTCATTTCGTATGTTATATATATTTTAAGCCTGTTGTTGAGACATTTATTGAAAATATTGCTTATAATGAAACCAAATTAATAAATATTAACAGCTATATTTTTATTTATTAATTTGATGATTTGAAACTATGAGTGGCTAGTAAAGATGAAAAAGTATTCTTAAACTTTGATATTATAGGTTTTTTACGTTTTTTTATGCTTTTTTGTTTCTGTGGCAATGATAGCGCTCAGCCGGTATGGTTGACCACTTTTCATACTAACTTTTAAATTTGTATATAAATGGACAGTGTCTAAAAAATTATTCACTGGTTTTTCTCAAATTTTAGTTGATGTACTTAAAATACATTTATTTGACTCATATTTGCGTTTTAAAAGCTTATATAAAATTGCCTCTAAATCTTTAAAATAACCCTTAAATTTCAAAATAAAGGTATTTAAAATTTTAAAAATGAAAAAAGCTACTAGTGAAATCAAGCAAATCGTGAAGAATTGGAAAAAGAAGAGAAGGTTAATCAAACTCGCTACATTAAAGAAATGTATCTCTAAATAAAGTAAGAATCGATAAGTGGGTATGCAGATTTATCGATTCTTTTATATGCTTTCAAAGGGTTGGAGTCTCTTTAAAATGGTATTAAGCTCATTAAAAAGGTGCGTCTCTTCTCGAGGAGAGACACACCTTTTTTGTCCGTAAGGGTTTAGAAGAGTTGTTTGTCTTTAGGGAAGACATCGTCGCCTAATGCGCGTTGTGCTAGGATGTTCAAGTAGTTCCATGGACGGTTAAAGTCTGGTTGGAAGAAGAAGTCGACTAATGCGAGTTCTTCTAATGTCCAGCCTGCATTGATTGCAACCGATAGTGTATTGATAGATTCTACTAAGTCTTCCGTACTCATAATTTGTCCGCCTAGAATGCGATGTGTATCTTCATCGAACATGATTTTAAGGTGAACTGTTGTATCGTCTTGACGGAATTTAGGACGCACAGGTACTTCGATATATTTTGCTCCTAAGTTGCCGTCGTAACTGTCTTTTTCTGTTTCATGTACGCCTGTTTGACCGAATTTGTAATCGAATAAAGAAAGACCAGATGTGCCTGAAACGCGTGGCATCTTCATGTCTTTGCCTGCCATGTTGCGTGCTGCTACGTAACCTTGACGACGAGAGTTAGTTGCAAGTGCAATATAGCGGTCTTCGTTGATAGGCGCGAATGGAATAAGCGTTGCGTCGCCACTTGCATAAACGTCTTTTTCTGATGTTTCTAAGCGGTCGCTGATTTTGATAATGCCTTTTTTGCCGAGTTCAACTTTGCCGTCTAACCATTCTGTTGCAGGTTTAACGCCGACAGCAAATAATACTGTATCTGCTTTGTATTCGCCGTCATCTGTGACTACGGCTGTAACATTGTTGTTATCGTCTGCTTTCAAGGCTTTAACGCTCGCATTTCCTTTGAATTTTAAGCCGTGTTCGGCAATGTTTTTCTCTAAAATATCTGTAAATTCTTTATCTAAATAAGTGTTGATAATACGATCGTGGTCATCCATAAGTGTTGTATCGATGCCGGCTTTGGTAAAGGCTTCGGCTGCTTCGATACCGATATAACCGCCACCGACTACAATGGCTTTCTTCGCATGTTGCATGCGTTCTTTGATTTTGCCGGCCCATTCTTCACCACGCATAAATAAGACATTATTGTAATCATTGATGCCATTGATTGGTAGTTCGTTTGGTACAGCACCTGGACTTAAGAATAATTTATCGTAAGAGACTTCTGAAGTATGGCCATCTTTTCTAATAGTCACGGTTTTATTTTGGGTATTTAAATCCGTTACCGTTGTTTGAAGATGCAAGTTCACGTCTTGTTCTTTTAATGATTCTGCATCTGCATAATGTAAGGAATGTAATGATGGTGCAACATCTTCTAAATAACTTTGAATACCGCAAGATAAGAATGAAGGTGCTTCGGCACTTTCAAATACTTCGATTTCCGCCTCTGGATCTGATATTAATAATGTTTCGATTACAGCATAGCCTGCATGTGATGTTCCGACTACTACGTATTTCATAATAGTGAAGTCCTCCTTTGGTTGAGTATTTACGCTCTTTTTTATCTATTTTAAAAGTTAATTTAATTTTCTTTACATTTGTATTTACCCTTCAGAAGGCATTTTATTCAATAGAGTAGGGTAATATGGGCAGTGTTAATAAAATTGTTATAATTGCGGTCGTTTTAGGATATTTGCTGTTTATTTTACTAACGGCATAAATATACAATATACTAAAGAATGAAAATAAATGAAAACGTATCAAATCAACGTTTAATCCTCTGTTTATAGTTAACATAAATGTAGGGGGCTAATAGATAAATGATAACTTTTATATACCAACTTATTTTATTTTTTATAATTATAGGAACGTATGCTTTAATGCGTGGAGGATACATGGATATTGAATGGAATTTTTTATTATCTATGTATGGCATGTTCGTTGGATACTTGGTAATGTTCTATTTTTCGATTTATACTAATACTGACTTTAGTAGAAGAACAATAAAAATAATATCAACAATCAGTATTATTTTAATGACTATTATCTTAGTTATTTTAGGACATTTGTTGTTTATTTTATTAACAGAATAAAGATACAAAATGAGAATATTCTTCTTAATATAGCTAATACAAATAAGATTAATCAAATAACAACTAACGATTTTACTTTATTATTCTAATCACTTATTTGAGAAATAGGAGTTTTTTTAATGAAGAACAATAAAAAAGTAACCATTAATACAACCTTTCATGTAATTAACTTAACTGTATAATAATCTTTATCGTAGCCGTAGTGTTAAAAAAATTAAGTTTTATAAAACAGCATGATATTTTAGGTACGATACTTTATATAATAATTATGCTAATAAGTGCAGTAGTGATATACAATGTTCATTTATACTTTTTAAAAAAATTAAAAAAATAATTCATGGAGAAAGCTCTTTTTTGTTAAATTTATACCATTGTATAAATATCATTTGAAATAAAAAACGCTTGAATTTTTTTCATCGCCTCTTTCCAATAATATGGATGAATAGAAAATTCCATTTTGCTATATGAGACCTTATCAATACGTCTATTTTCATTATTACTTTCTTGTTATTGTTTTTTATTTGGTTTTTGTCTTTTTTGTCTCTGTGTACACGCGACCATACAGTAAATAATAAATAGTTACTAAAAAATTGCAGGCAAAAATATACAATATTGATATTAAAAATACAAAATTGGAATCGGCTATGTTTGGAATTGTTATATATTCTATAATTTTTTGTATATATATCAACGAAGCAATAGCCTTCAAAATGATAATGACGATTCTTTTATCATATTTTAACCACTTGGGAGAGAATCTCATTAGTAATACACTTAATATATGCATAGTTGTACAAACAAGTAATGTTATAAAACCGATATACCAATATTTATCCAAATAATATTGATGTTCAGCGGCTACAAAAAAATATAAATTATAAAAAGTTAGATACGAGACATAGAGACTTAATATATTTACTATTAAATATCGCTTCGCTTTATTTATGGGATTATCAATTTTCTTTTCAAAAAATTGGAATAGTCCAAGCAAATTAATAACTAATGCAAAACCTGTAGTAATGATTAGATAATTAGGTGTTCTTTCAAGTGTAAGATCAAATTGATATTGTATATATGAGAAAAATATAAACAATAATGAGAATATATTTACTACTTGTATTGCTGGTTTTCTTAAACGATTTAATGATTCTTCCAATTTATTTAGCCACCTTTATGAAAATATTGAACTGATAGATGTCCCAAAATGTTTTACATTATTATGCTATCAGAATTATGTTATCAGACATTAAATTTTTGAGACTCTTCCACACATTAGAATTTCTTATAACGCTCACTTTTTCATTAGATTTATCCTTAACAATATCAGTAGCAGATTTACCTCTGAAAAATTTCTATTCAGACAAGAGTAATATGCCTGTACCGACTACTAAATCTAATCCCGCTCCTATTGGTCCAGCAATATTTGCTCCTATAGAAGTTGAGAACTATGTTGATACATTTGAGAATCTTTTAATTAATATATGTAACATTTTGATAATATGAATTTATGAATAATTAAAAAGGAGCATTTTAGGTATGAAGCAATATATGTTATCAAAAGTATTGTTAAGTGTATCTATTGTAACAGAGTCTGTTGTAGCTCCAATAGTAGTATCTAATGCTGATCAAATTCATGCAGCTGACAAACAAGATGGTATTAGTAACTTAACTCAAAAAAATAAAAGTGTTCTACATTTATCTATTACCGATAGTAATATTACTGGTAAAATAAATGATAATGAAATCTTAACACTATCAGATGGTAAGACGACAAAACAAATTGGTATAAATGTACTTTAGGTACAGCTACTGATGCTGTTATTGACGGCATATCTGGTGGCGTTACTGGTGCTACAGCTTACATGTTCTTTCTCAATTAAGGAAAAATGAAGTAGTTCAGTTCTAGGTAGCGGCAATGCTAAAAATGAAGAAATATATTTAGATATTGAAGAGAATGGCAATATTTTAGAAGTAAAAGAGTCTCTTACAATTTAAAAATTGTAGAGACTCTGAATATAAACTTGAGTTTAGTTAGCATATCTACTAAATAGTAATTGATTTGTGAAATATTCTTTAGGTTCGATTGTTTTTTTAATTTTACCTGTTTCTTTTAACCATAATTGTAAATCATTGTAAAAGTCAGAACTCATTGATAAATCGTTAGTGAAACATTTTGCTGTGGCTTGTATTGTGGATTTGTTTAAATCTTCACTTACGTCTGTATTCGTATATGAAGAATAGATATTAATTGCTTCTTCAAGGTTAGTTTTAATATATTGAATTGCTTTTTGTATAACTTTAATAAATGTTTTGATTTTTTCTTCTTCAGAGTGTAACTTATCAGGGGTAGTGATAAAAATTAATTGGCAAAAGTCAGGAACATTGTAATCTTTTAATGCGAAATAATCGACATTTAATCCTTTACTTTTTGCTTCTAAAATTTCAAAGTTTTCAAAGATAAGTGTTGCTGCATCTGCTTTATCATTTAACAATGCATCAGTATGATAAAAACTATTATTTACTGGTATAATATCACCATCTGTATATTGAGCGCCATCAGCTTCAATCATGGTTTTTGCAATAGCAATACCACCAAGACCTGGAGCTCCTGGGTACTGGAGACGTTTGCCAATTAAATCTTTTGGTGTTTTAATACCTTTATCTTTTTTATACATTATACCGCCATTGGTATGTAAGAATCTTGCGAAGCCTACAACATTTTGGTTGGATGCTTTATCTTCTACTAAATGGATAGGTTCTGTAATTGCGATATCCATTGTACCTTTTTCGATTTCATCTAAAGCATCAAAATGTTCTTCAGGTTCAATCATCTCAATCTCTAAATTTTGTTCCTTAAACCATCCTTTTTCTATACCTAAAATTAATGGCATGTGATCAGGATTTAAAAACCATTCTAAACCAACTCTTAATTTCTCCATAAAAAAATCCTCCAATAACTCAATTTTCTACGCAAAAAAGTGAATACTGAAAGACGTCAAGTAATATGTAAGTCACTTTCCTACGATGGTACTAACCAACAGGTTTAAGGGTTGAAAGTAAGTACTTTCTCTCAGCAATCAATCGCACCCCTAGTGAATATGTTGTTATATACATTAACATAACATATATTCTAGGTTAATTAAATCTGATATTTTGTTTACATTTACTTTATCAGATTATTTCATTTGTATATTTATATCATTTTGTCGATCATTTCATAATGTATAAGATAGATATATTTTGAAGTAATTAAGTAAAAAATAAACGGAATTTTCAATTTAATTTAAAAAATTAAAAAATTCCGTGAAATATATTTCGTTTTTTAGTAAACTGTCTACTAAGGAAGAAAGTAAGTAGTGAGATATTGTTCGATTTGAAGCCATACCTCACATCTAAATTAAATATAAGGGGATGACAGTAGATTATGGATTTATTAATTGGTACGTTGTTTTTAGTTTTAGTCTTAGTGATTTTTACGTTATTTACATATAAAGCACCTAGTGGTATGCGTGCAATGGGAGCTTTAGCCAACGCAGCTATTGCGACATTTTTAGTAGAAGCTTTTAACAAATATGTAGGTGGAGAAGTATTTGGTATTAAATTTTTAGAACAACTAGGTGACGCTGCGGGAGGTCTTGGTGGTGTCGCTGCTGCTGGGTTAACGGCCTTAGCTATTGGTGTTTCACCTGTGTATGCATTAGTTATTGGAGCTGCTTGTGGTGGTTTAGACTTACTTCCAGGGTTCTTTGCTGGGTATATTGTAGGTTATCTTATGAAATATACAGAAAAATATGTTCCAGATGGTGTAGATCTTATTGGTTCAATCGTTCTTCTTGCACCACTTGCACGTTTAATTGCGACGGGTTTAACGCCAGTAGTGAATAATACATTACTAAAAATTGGTGACATTATTAAAAGTAGTACGGACACAAATCCAATTATAATGGGGATTATTCTTGGAGGCATTATTACCGTTGTAGGTACAGCACCGTTAAGTTCAATGGCTTTAACCGCATTACTTGGTTTAACTGGCGTGCCAATGGCCATTGGTGCTATGGCTGCATTTAGTTCGGCATTTATGAATGGTACGCTTTTCCATCGTTTAAAATTAGGCGATCGTAAATCAACAATTTCAGTAAGTATTGAACCGTTATCTCAAGCTGATATTGTCTCTGCTAATCCGATACCAGTGTATGTGACAAACTTCTTTGGAGGAGCTGCTGCAGGTTTAATTATCGCTTTATCTGGTATGATCAATGATGCAACAGGGACAGCAACACCAATTGCAGGATTCTTAGTGATGTTTGGCTTTAATAGTCCAATGAAAGTGATTATCTATGGTGTTGTAATGGCCATTGTAGGTGGTTTAGCAGGCTTCCTTGGTTCTCTTGCATTCAAAAAATATCCAATTGTTACAAAACAAGATATGATAGATCGTGAAGCAAAAAGAAAAGTTAAAACAGCATAAATATGAGTGACTTCTTTGTCAAAATATGGCAAAGAAGTTTTTTTGTTATATGTTTTGAATTTCTATCTTATATTTTTTATGTAATAATATAATAAAAAGTTACACATATTGTACTATCAATACACATTATATGTATTGGGTTTTAAATGTTAAATCTCTGACAAAGGAGTGGATCAAGATGCAAAATTTAAGAAATAGAAATTTTTTAACATTACTTGACTTTTCAAAAAAAGAAATGGAATTCTTACTTAATCTCTCTGAAGATTTAAAACGTGCAAAATATGCTGGTATTGAACAACAAAAACTTAAAGGTAAAACTATTGCTTTAATTTTCGAAAAAAATTCTACACGCACACGTTGTGCGTTTGAAACAGCCGCTTATGATCAAGGTGCTCATGTGACGTATCTTGGGCCGACAGGTACACAAATGGGAGTGAAAGAAACGGCTAAAGATACGGCTCGTGTTTTAGGTGGTATGTATGACGGTATCGAATATCGCGGATTTTCTCAACGTACTATTGAAGAAATTGCAGAATATGCGGGTGTGCCGGTTTGGAATGGTTTAACGAATGAAGATCATCCAACACAAGTGCTTGCTGATTTTTTAACTGCAAAAGAAGTATTAAAAAAACCTTATGAAGACATTCATTTCACATATATTGGTGATGGACGTAATAATATGGCAAATGCATTGATGCAAGGCGCAGCGATTATGGGGATGACTTTTCATCTTGTGTGTCCGAAAGAGTTAAGACCTAAAGATGAGTTACTAGAAACATGCCAGTCATTGGCTGATAAAAATGGCGGTACTATTTTAGTGACTGACAATATTGACCAAGGGGTGAAAGGATCGGATGTGATTGCTACAGATGTGTGGGTGTCGATGGGTGAGCCCGATGATATTTGGGAAGAACGTATTAAATTATTAGAACCTTATCGTGTAACAAAAGAATTAATAGAAAAAACAGGCAATCCACATACCATTTTTGAACACTGTTTACCTGCTTTCCATAATACAGAAACAGAAATTGGTAAACAAATTAAAGAAAAATATGGTTTGAATGAAATGGAAGTCACAGATGAGGTTTTCGAAAGTGATCGTTCTGTTGTCTTTCAAGAAGCCGAAAACAGAGCACATACGATTAAAGCAGTAATGGTGGCAACTTTAGGCGAATAGAGAAAAAGGGGGACCTATGGATGTCTAAAATCGTGGTCGCATTAGGTGGTAATGCTTTAGGAGAATCACCGAAAGAACAATTAGAGCTTGTAAAAGGAACAGCTCAATCATTAGTCGGTTTAATCAACAAAGGATATGAAGTGGTCATTAGTCATGGGAATGGACCACAAGTGGGAAGTATTAATTTAGGGTTAAATTATGCAGCGGAACATGAACAAGGCCCGCCTTTCCCATTCCCTGAATGTGGCGCAATGAGTCAGGCGTATATAGGTTATCAGATGCAAGAAAGCTTACTTAATGAATTACATGCACTAGGGATTAATAAAGAAGTCGTGACACTTGTGACACAAGTCGAAGTAGCAAACGATGATCCAGCGTTTCAACATCCAACGAAACCTATTGGCTTATTTTATACAAAAGAAAAAGCAGATAAAATGAAACAAGAAAAAGAATATGCATTTATGGAGGATGCAGGACGTGGATATCGTCGCGTTGTGCCTTCTCCTCAACCCATTAATATTGTTGAACTTGATAGTATTGAAACACTCATTAAACATGGCACGCTTGTGATTGCAGCTGGTGGTGGCGGTATCCCAGTTGTTAAGGAACAAAGTGGTCGTTATCAAGGGGTCGATGCAGTCATTGATAAAGATAAGACAAGTGCATTACTTGCAGCGCATTTACAATCGGATCAATTAATTATTTTAACAGCCGTTGATTATGTTTATATTAATTACGGAAAAGACAATCAAAAAGGACTAGGTGACGTCACAGTCGATGATATGAAAGGATATATTGCCGATAATCAATTTGCGAAAGGCAGTATGTTGCCAAAAGTAGAAGCAGCTCTTCAATTTATTGAAAAGAATCCCAAAGGTAGTGTGTTGATTACTTCTTTATCAGGTTTAGATGATGCGTTAGAAGGTAAAATTGGTACACGTATTACAAAATAAATAGTTATATTAAATCGCTTGAGCCTAATATATGTATTTTACATATGTAGGCTCAAGTTTTTTTATGAGTTATTCAAATATCTAATGGTTACAAGTTACACTTCGGGTTGTCTGAGGTTATATTCATAGACCATTTCATTTTAAAACATCCTTTGATTTAATCAAGGAATAATGTAAACTTATAATTATATAAAGTTTACAATTATGAGTTTTATTAGTGTATTTTAAAAGATAGGAGTGACAAACATCATGACATTAAATCTAGCAGAACGTGTATTGAATGGAGAAGCGTTAACTAAAGAAGAGTGTCTAAGTCTATTTCAAGACGAGACGATTGATACGTTTGAATTATTAAATGAAGCCTATATAGTAAGAAAGCATTACTATGGTAAAAAAGTAAAACTTAATATGATTCTCAACGCGAAAAGTGGCATTTGTCCAGAAGATTGTGGTTACTGTGGGCAATCTGTCAAAATGAAAGAAAAACAGCGTTATGCTTTGGTAGATCAAGAACAAATTAAAGCAGGGGCACAAGTCGCGACAGACCATAAAATTGGGACGTATTGTATTGTAATGAGTGGACGTGGTCCTTCGAATAAAGAAGTAAATCATATTTGTGATACGGTAGAAGATATTAAAGCTATTCATCCACAACTTAAAATTTGTGCGTGTTTAGGTTTGGTTGATGATGAACAAGCAACACAGTTAAAAGAAGCTGGTGTCGATCGGTATAATCATAATTTAAATACAAGTGAACGTTATCACGAGGAAGTTGTGACAACACATACATATGAAGACCGTGTGAATACAGTTGAAGTGATGAAAGCACATCACATTTCACCTTGTTCTGGCGTGATTTGTGGAATGGGAGAAACAGATGAAGATATTATCGATATGGCATTTGCGTTGAAAGAGATTGATGCAGACAGTATTCCAGTAAATTTCTTACATCCGATTAAAGGTACCAAGTTTGGTGGGTTAGACTTATTATCTCCAACAAAGTGTTTACGTATCTTAGCTCTGTTTAGACTGATTAATCCCACAAAAGAAATTCGAATTGCGGGTGGTCGTGAAGTCAATTTACGTTCACTTCAAGCAACTGCACTTCAAGCGGCTAACTCTATCTTTGTAGGCGATTACTTAGTGACAGGCGGACAGCCTAATGAACTTGATTACCAAATGATTGAAGATATGGGATTTGAAATAGATGGGTAATGATATATAGATAAAAGAAACGTTCTCACTAAAAAATAGGGAGAACGTTTTTATTTTTGTTATTAGAGTTTCATACTACATAGTAATGAGTCAATTAAATACATATAAATTTATGTTTATGATTTTTCCGAATGATCATTATTTAGAGTTTTACTATCCTTTTCGCGTTTTTCGAGTGGAATAGAGTAATCTTTATCATCCTTAACATATGACATTTGGAAATGTTTTGTATGTTCTCGTCGTAAGGCACGCATAATTGAAATAGTCATCAAAAGTAAAATAATTGAAAATGGTAAGCCAGTTACAACAGAGGCTGTTTGTAGACTTGTGAGTCCACCTGCAATGGTCATTGCGACTGAAATCGCACCAATTAATAAACCCCAAATGACTTTATGTTTTATTTTTGGATTCTCACTACCTCCTGTTGCCATTCCAGCAACAATATGCGTTGTTGAGTCAGCACTTGTGACAATGAATAAAAAGATTAACAAAATGGCAAGACCGCTTGTAATATCAGATAATGGAAATTTTGATAATAATTCAAATAAAGCAACCGTATAATCTTTATCTACAAGACTAGCAATTTTATCGCCACCCATAGCAAATTTGACAGCCATACCACCGAAGCCACAAATCCAAACGAATGAAATGAGTGGAGGTACTATAAGCACACACATAATAAATTCTCGAATGGTGCGACCGCGTGATACACGTGCAACGAAACCTCCAATAAATGGTGACCAAGAAATAACCCATGCCCAATAGAAGACAGTCCATTGTTGAATCCAAGCATTGTTATTTGTATACGGATCAATACGTAAACTATATTCGACAAAGTGTCTTATGTAGTCTCCGATAGCAAGTGTGTAAGATTCAAAGATAAATTTTAAATCCCCGAAGATAAGCATGAAAACAAGTAATAAAGCGCCTAATATAATATTAAGGTTACTCAGCCATTTTACGCCTCGTCCTAGACCTGTAATACCAGATCCAATGAAAATAATCATCATTAATACTGTAATCGAAATTTTAGTGATATTGTTATTTGGTACCTGCAAGACATGATTTAACCCACCACTAATTTGCATAATACCCAGTCCAATTGATGTTGCTATCCCCATTACGGTAGCAATAATTGCTAAGATATCAATGATATTTCGAAAAGGACGTTTATAGGCTTCACCGAAGACAGGTTCCATAGCAGTAGAAATTAAACCATTTCGTTTTTTACGGAATTGAAAGTATGCGACGATAAGCCCAGCCATTGCAAAAATAGACCATTGTGAGATTCCCCAATGAAAAAAGGTATAACCCATAGCAAGACGTGCAGATTCTGGTGATTGATCTGGCACTTTTCCTGGGAAAGGAGAATGAAGATAGTGTGTCAGTGGTTCTGCAACTCCCCAAAAGACAATACCAACACCTAAGCCAGCAGAAAATAACATGCCAATCCATGACATGAAAGAAAATTCAGGTTCTTCATTATCGTCTCCTAATTTGAACCGACCATATCTAGAAGTAGCTAAAGAAATTAGAAAAATATCTAAAATAAATATAATAAGTAAGAAAAGCCAACCAAAAGTATTTGAAATAAAATCGTACATCGTTTGAGCGTGTGTACCAAATGTCTTAGGAAATATACCAGCAATTGCAGTGATAATAATAATAATAGACACTGAAATGATATAAACCAGTCTGTTATTTCTTTTACGTTTGTCATTCATGAATCAATTAAGTCATCCCTTTATAAATTAGTTGTTTTGATTATACATATAATTATGAGTATTTTCAAAATTCATTTTAATCGTTTATAAATTACTTTAAAGAAAGTTAACATTAAATTTGAAAATTTTTTCCAAAAGAAGAAATTGCCTAATGATGACAATATGAAATGATATAATATCTTTGAAATGATAAGAAATTTTATAGAAAAGAAGGGGTATCATGTCTCAATATGTCATTACAAATGGAAGAATTTATACGGAAGCACAAGTTATTGAAAAAGGGTATCTTGTCGTAGAAAATGGCAAAATTAGTGATATTCAAAAAGGTGATTATAAAGGTCATTTAAATCAAATAGATGTAGCAGGAAAGCATGTGTTACCAGGTTTTATCGATATTCATATTCATGGTGGCTATGGAGAAGATGCGATGGATGCATCGTATGACGGCTTAAATCATTTAGCTAAACAATTATTGTCTGAAGGGACAACAACATTTTTAGCAACAACGATGACGCAATCTGATGAGAATATTGAAAAAGCATTAAAAAATATTGTCGCATGTTATGAAAATCAAACGTTAGGTGAAGCAGCTGAAATCAGTGGTGTACATTTAGAAGGACCATTTATTTCTGAACATAAAGTGGGTGCTCAAAATCCTAAATATGTACAACGTCCCACTGTTGATAAAATTCGACATTTTCAAGAGGTAGCGAAAGGATTAATTAAAATCATTACTTTTGCGCCAGAAGTCGAAGGCGCTCATGACACGTTAAATGAATTGCGTGATGAGATTATTTTTTCAATGGGACATACTGTCGCCACATTTGAAGAAGCAAATGAAGCGGTAGAACGAGGTGCGAAACATGTAACGCATCTTTACAACGCTGCAACACCTTTTGAGCATCGTAATCCAGGTGTATTTGGTGCCGCTTGGACCAATCAAAGTTTAAACACTGAAATTATTGGTGATGGTATTCATTCACATCCTGCTGCTGTAGATATTGCATATAAGCAAAAAGGATATACTCACATGTATTTAATTACAGATGCCATGCGTGCCAAAGGTATGAAAGATGGTGAGTATGATTTAGGTGGACAAAATGTGATTGTTAAAGGGAAAGAAGCACGTTTAGAAAATGGCGCACTTGCAGGCAGTATTTTAAAAATGAATGAAGGACTGCATAATTTAATTCAATTTACGCATGATAGTTTAGACCACTTATGGCGAGTGGCAAGTTTAAATCAAGCCATTGCGCTTAATATAGATAAGCAAAAAGGAAGCTTAAGCATAGGAAAAGATGCAGATATCGTAATTGTTGACGACCATATACAAGTGGATACAACAATTAAATCAGGTACCATTCATCATTTTTAAGACTCCCCGTATAGTGAAAAATGAATAATTTAGTATCTCTTTATCTTTTTAGGTTTATATATATGAAGTTTAGTGTATATACATAGTAAATCTACATAATATATGAAGTTGAAGTAAAGGAGGGATAGATAATGCAAAATGATTTGAGATTTCCAAGTGCAAAAAATTTCTTTACTACTTTAGGATGGTTATCGGTCATTGCTTTATTAGCAGTTGTGGTGGTCAATGCGCTTTATAATAGTTCTTTTAAAAGTTGGTCAGATATCAGTGTGAAATTCACTCAAACGGATTTAATTTTCTTAATTACTTTCGCAATTATTGCGATAGTTTGTATTATTATTTCATTGCTTTTAAAATTATTTAAACATCCATAGGAAGTAAAGTTAACATATTAAAAGGGACAGAACTCGAACGTTCTGTCCTTTTTAGTGGTTTAAATAATTAAATATGACATCATCAATGATAATATCTACATTCGGATGCGTTTGTAAAATAGAGGCAGGTAATGTTTCAGTTTTTGAACCATTCACTAAACGATCAATAGCTTCTTGTTTACGTTCTCCAAAAGCTAATAAAATGATACGTTTTGCGCGCATAATAGATTGTAATCCCATAGAAATGGCTTGTTTTGGAACATCATCAATCGTATCAAAATGAATACTATTTGCTTTAATCGTAGAATCAGTTAAATCTACAACTCGTGTTTGACTATCAAAAGATGTACCTGGTTCGTTGAAACCGATATGACCATTTTCTCCAATACCTAATAATTGAATATCGGGTTCTCCTATAGAGGATAGACGCTGTTCATAAGCATGTGCTTCGTCTTCAAGATCAGGTGCGTCTCCTCTTGGAATGTAGATATGATTTTCATTCCATTCGTTATGATTAAATAACAGCTCATGCATATATGTGTAGTAGCTTTGAGGGTGTGATGAATTAAGACCCACATACTCATCTAAGTTAAATGTTTTAATATCATTTAAATTCACACGATTTGCCGTTAATAATTCAGATAATCGTGGATAGATCTCTGTCATCGTATTACCTGTCGCTAATCCAAGAGTAGCTGTCGGCGTACTTTGTACTAACTTTAACAACTCAACTGCCACATAATCACTTGCGATAGATTTGTTTTTTAAATTGATCAATTTCATCATCTAAACGCCTCCATATGTTTATGAATGATTTTTTACTGCTTCAACAAATCGTTCGGTAATTTGTTTAGGTCGTGTAATCGCACCACCAACTACTGTACAATGAACACCAAGTTCGTTCACTTTTTTATACATGTCAGGTGTGATGACATTACCCTCTGCAATGACTTTTGTGTTTACTTGATTAAGTACTTCTTTTAAAAATTCAAAATCATTTTCATATAATATATGACCCTTTGTATAAGATGTATACCCTCTTAGAGTGGTTCCAATATAGTCAAAACCTAATTGATCTGCATAAATAGCTTCTTCAATCGTTGAGATATCAGCCATAATTTCAATATCAGGCGCTTTTTCTCTAATATATTTCACAAGTTCTTCAAGAGGTTCTTTTGGACGTTTTTGTTTAGTAGCATCTAAAGCAATGACTTCACAACCGCTTTCAATGAGTTCATTTACCTCTTTTGAAGTTGCAGTTATAAATACACTTGAGTTAGTGTAATCTCGTTTAACAATTCCGATAACTGGTAAATTGATTTCCTTGCGAATAGCTACAATATCTTCTATAGAGTTAGCACGTATACCTACTGCACCGCCTTGATAAGCAGCTAAAGCCATTTTTGACATAATGAACGAAGAATGTAAAGGTTCTTCAGGTAAAGCTTGGCAAGAAACGATTAATCCTTGTGGTAACATATCATTCACTCCGTAACATTTATATTTATAAATAGAATATATCGAGTTTGTGGTTATTTATACAATACTGTTGAATTGATTTACTCATATCATAACATTAAGAAAATTATTATCAATTTAAAATTATAAATTGAAAAATATTTTCATTTATAATAAATTAGACATAAGTTATTTAATTGAGTAAAGAGGATGATTGTAAAATGAAATTTGAAAATAGAGTTCAGCGTTGTCGTCATTTATTAACAAAAACAGATAAACGAATTATAGAATATATACAAAAGCATCCACTTGATGATAGTTTCTCAACAATTAATTCATTGGCTTATGCAATTGAAACATCGCCAGCTACAATAACGCGTTTCAGTAACAAATTAAATTACGATAATTTTCAAGATATGAAGTTTAGTTTGCAACATGAAAAATCAGAGAAATCTGTAGAAAATGCACCATTAGTACAACTTATACATCGTTATCATCAAAATATCATTCAACAAACTGGAGAGTTTATTTCTGAGGAAAAAATTAAACGCTTAGCACATAATTTAAAAACATGTAGACAGGTGAATTTCGCAGGTTTAGGGAGTTCAGGTTTAACAACAAGTGAATTTTATTATCGTGCCATGCGTATGGGGATAAAAGGTTTAGTATCCACAGATGCTCATCAAATGAAGATTTCTGCGTCATTATTATCATCG
Organism: Staphylococcus sp. HMSC057A08; assembly: GCF_001812925.1. Lineage (NCBI taxonomy): Bacteria > Bacillati > Bacillota > Bacilli > Caryophanales > Staphylococcaceae > Staphylococcus > Staphylococcus sp. HMSC057A08. The sequence goes on from NZ_KV810847.1 coordinate 119,358, forward strand.
AATGATATGTTTGTAGCAATTTCAAATAGTGGGGAAACAAGTGAGCTTATCGATGCGGCTAAAATAGCACGAAATCAAGGCGCTTATGTTGTTGTAATTACTAATTTTGAAGGAAGCACAATTACTAAAAATGCAGATTTAGTGCTGATTACGTCTGCGCAGTCCAATAATAATGATACAAGATTTATTAATTCACAAATTGCAACTCACTTTTTATTAGATCTTGTGAGTTACATTCTTCTTGGAGATCCTTACATGCATAAACTCTATCAACAAACACGTCAAGTTGTGCTAAACCATGGGAGCAAATAAATAAGAGGACTAGAATGCGTAGTCCTCCATGTTTATAACTACTATTGTATTGCACCGTACAAAGCTGCATTATTACCGCTTCGAGTCGTCTGAAGACGTGCTATTCCATAATGAGGCGGAAGGTAATAATGAATTTTAGGCTTAATATATTTTAATAGTGTATCTTTTTGAGAAGAGATACCTCCACCAATCAAGATAAGTTCAGGATCATAGATAATTTGTAATTGAGCGATACCTTCAGCTACTGAATGGCTCCACTCTTCTAAAATATTGATTGCTACAGTGTCATTTTCTTCAGCTAATTCAAATAATTTTGGTACGTTAGTGTCATACTTAAAGTGATGTAATAGCATTAAATCTTTTAGCGCTGAAGTTGAAGCTCTTTGTTCAAATGTTTTGTCATCGGAAGAACGATAAAGCAAATAACCAATTTCATTTGCTCGATGACGTGCACCTTGATAGATTCCAATAGATTTATTATAAAATGCACCGCCAATTCCTGTTCCTAAAGTAAGACAAAAGATGTTATTTTCTTCATAATTATGCAAAGAAAGCTCCCCAAGTAATGCTGCATCTACATCGTTGTAAACAGTTATATTTGAGGACAATTCCTTGAAAACATTTAAAAAATTTGTACCATCAAAATTTTGAATAGTTGGTCCAGTGTAAACAATTTCTCCACGAGTTGAATCTACAACGCCAGCACTTGAGATACCAATGTGAGGATTTTTAAGCTGATATTTTTTTATAAATGCATCAATGATTAAGTATATTTCGTTCGTTATTAAAATGTGAATATTGTCTGGAGTAGCAATGGTTTTATAATCAATAATGTTTAATTCATTGTTAATTACTGCAAGTTTTATATTAGTGCCCCCGATATCAACTGCAATTTTATACATATAAAAAACCTCCTTAGTTTTCTTTATAACTACTATAAATCATTTTTAGTCCTCTAGTTTTAATTTGAAAATTATTTTCATTAAATTTAGAATTATTTGTTAATATTTTTCATATAGTATTGTATAAAAATATGATAGCGTTTACAATTCGAAATATAAATAGAATATATTGCTGTTGAATTAATAATAAAATTATAAAAAATTCAGATTATATATTGGAGGATTTCGAATGGAAGAACAATTAAAAGGATTATATGCAGCATTACTTGTCCCATTTGATGAAAATGGTCAAGTTAAAGAAGAAGGATTAAAACAAATCGCAAAGAATGCAATAGAAGTTGAACAATTAGACGGTTTATATGTAAATGGAAGTTCTGGAGAAAATTTCTTAATTAGTAAAGAACAAAAGAAACAAATCTTTAAAGTTGTAAAAGAAGCGGTTGGAAATGATGTGAAATTAATTGCTCAAGTAGGTTCACTAGATCTAAATGAGGCCATTGAACTTGGAAAGTATGCCACAAATTTAGGATATGATGCATTATCAGCAGTAACACCATTCTATTATCCGTTTTCTTTTGAAGAGATTAAGCAATATTACTTCGATATTATTGAAGCAACGCAAAATAAAATGATAATTTATGCCATTCCGGATTTGACTGGTGTAAATATTAGTATCAACCAATTTGAAGAATTGTTTGATAATGAAAAAATTGTAGGAGTAAAATATACTGCGCCAAATTTCTTCTTACTTGAAAGAATTAGAAAAGCATTTCCAGATAAGTTGATTTTGTCTGGATTTGATGAAATGTTAGTTCAAGCAGTTATTTCTGGAGTAGATGGTGCAATTGGTTCTACATATAATGTGAATGGCCGTCGTGCACGTCAAATTTATGATTTAGCTCGTGAAGGTAAAGTTGAAGAAGCTTATAAAATTCAACATGATACTAATAATATTATTGAAACAGTTTTAAGCATGGGTATTTACCCTACTTTAAAAGAAATATTAAAAACACGAGGCATCGATGGTGGAGTACCTAAACGTCCATTTTCACCATTTAATGAAGCAAATCGTAAAGAATTAAATCAATTAATTGAAACTTATAACTTGTAATTACGACACAATTTAAACGACAGAATATAAACAAGGGGTGTTCCTTATGCAACATATAGGATTTGGGTTATGGAATTGGATAGCAGTTATCGTCTATCTTGTGGCAATGTTATTAGTAGGTGCCTATTTTACTAAACGTGCAAGCCAAGATACTGATAGTTTCTTTAAAGCAAGCGGACGTTTACCATCGTGGGCAATTGGTTTTTCTATTTATGCGACTACATTAAGTGCAATTACGTTTATGTCTACACCTGAAAAAGCTTTTTTAACTGATTGGGCCTATATAGCAGGAAATATTGCAATTGTAGCAATCATTCCAATATTAATTGCTTTTTATGTTCCATTCTTTAAAAAATTACATGTAACTTCAGCTTATGAGTATTTAGAAGCACGATTTGGACCAAGTATACGTTTAATTGGATCATTATTATTTATTATTTTTCACTTAGGACGTATTGCAATCGTTATTTATTTACCAACTTTAGCAATAACTGCTGTATCTGATATTAATCCATACATTGTAGCAAGTTTAGTAGGTATTTTATGTATTTTATATACATTTTTAGGTGGATTCGAAGGAGTCGTTTGGAGTGATTTTATCCAAGGTGTCATTTTACTTGGTGGAGCACTGCTTATCATTATCATCGGTGCTTTTGAAATAAAAGGTGGATTTGGCACAATTGTACATGATGCTATTGCGAATAAAAAAATTCTTAGCGCAGATAATTGGAAACTTAACTCAGCAGCAGCGGCGATCCCAATTATTTTCCTGGGAAATATTTTTAATAATTTACATCAATATACAGCGAGCCAAGATGTAGTACAACGTTATCAAGCATCAGAATCTATGGAAGAAACCAAAAAATCATTATGGACAAATGGTGTCTTAGCACTAATTTCAGCGCCTATTTTCTATGGCATGGGTACGATGATGTATTCATTTTATCAGCATCAAGAAACATTGCCTAAAGGTTTTAATACATCATCAATTGTTCCATATTTTATTTTGACTGAAATGCCCCCATTTATTGGTGGATTACTTATTGCAGCAATATTCGCTGCAGCACAATCAACAATTTCATCAAGTTTAAATTCAATTTCAGCATGTACTTCTGAAGATATTAAACATCGCTTCTTTGGAAAAAAGGATGATAAATCAGAAGTGAAATTTGCTCGATTAATTATTGTGATAGCAGGTTTATTAAGCTATGGTATTTCGATGTATTTAATTGCAGCAGATTCTAATAATTTATGGGATTTATTCTTACTTATTACTGGATTATTTGGTGTGCCGTTAGCTGGAATATTTGCAGTTGGGATATTCACAAGACGTGCAAATACATTTGGTGTCATTGTCGGACTATTTGCAGGAGTAATTATCGCTTATTTACTTCATGGAATAGGTGGAGGAAACTCACCATTTTACGTATCAATTATTTCATTTTTAGTTGCTTTTATTTTAGGTTATATCGTAAGCTTGCTTGTACCATCTAAAAATGTAAAAGATATTACTGGTTTAACGATTTACGACAAAAATAAAGCTTCTACATATATATCTAAAATAGCAAAAAGAAATTGATTTTTAATATTAAGAGAGTAGGAAAATGAATTCATTGTCAATTCAATCTTACTCTTTTTTCTATGCTATGATAAATTTATATACATCACTTATATTGGAGAATAACAATGAAAATAATAAAAATTATTGGTATGTTTCTTTTAGCGATAATCATTATGGGAATTTCTCAAATAATCTCGCTATTATTTGATATAATTATACCATTTTATGGAATCGGAACGATTTTATCGAGTATCACTTATATTTTACTTACATTTCTCGTCGTAAGATGGATAATTACTCATGTATTTAAAGAAACTCTATCTTCATATCGAATGACAAAACCTGTATTTCATCCGATTTATTTGATTTTAGGGATTGCATTACCGTGCGTAATATATGCGATTTATTTTATTTTTATACCGGGAGATTTTAAGGTACATCATTTTAATTCAATCAGTAAGACGATACACGACTTGAGTTACATTATTTTTATGCAAGCTGCAGCTGGTGCTATTGTCGAGGAAATGGTGTGTCGAGGTCTTTTAATGGGCTATATTGAAAAGAAAACAAACATTCGAATAGCAATCATCGTTACTTCACTGTTCTTTGGCGTCATTCATTTATTGAATGGTGCTCTAAATGTGACAAGTTTCTTTTTATTGTTAGTTAGTGGCACTTTAGTTGGTATGATGTTTGGTATAGCAACGTATCGATTTAACACCATTTGGGCGAGTATCACCTTGCATTTCTTTTGGAATGTCTTTCAAATCGTTTATATCACTACAAAAGAAACTGACTATAACGTCTTTCAATATGTTTTACGTTTTAAAAATATGGTGCTTACAGGAGGACAGTTTGGTTTTGAAACATCTATCGTCTCTACGATAGGCTATATCGTGGTGATTATTGTTCTGTTAATGTGCCGTACGCCATATAAAGGTAGCAACTTATAACGCATTCAAAAGTAGTTGTAATTGTTCTATACTTAAAGTAAAGATAAATAAACGTAGTTAAGGAGAAAAGTTATGAAAAAGATAGTGATAGTAACACTTATTCTCATATTATCTATTGGCTTAGTGGGATGTCATCGATTGTCTAAAGAGGATAGTGACCCTTCGGACAAAGCAAATACACAAGAAGAACATTCAACAGAAGAAAATAAGAATTCTGATGATCAAGATATCAGTCTAGAACCAGATACAAAGATACCGGATCATGTTTTTGAAAAAACATCAGTACGACATGTACAGATTTCTGAAAAAACGATTAAAAAAGATATTAAAACGTATAGTAACATTGATAAAAAAATCAATGATACGATGAATACATATAAAATGAAATTATATTCCAATCAAAAGTTATCCAACACAGAAGCGAACAAATTAAAAAAGCTTGTTCAATTAGAGAATGAGAATGATACAAATTTTGCACAATACATTCAAAATAATCAGATGCCAAATAATGATTATGTGATCTATACTGATAAAATAAGTCGTTATATTTCAACAGCCAATCGCATAGAGCAAAAAAGTTTAGAAATCTCATTAAAATCGGATGATGATACATCTATTTTTAATGATATTGAGCAAGTGAATAAAGATCAAGACATTGTAAATGATCAAGAAAAACAAGATATTGCCAATTTCTTGGAAGATAAAAATATTAAAACTGAAACATTTAATGAGGATTCAAATCATATTGATATAGATTGATCGAATGAATTAAAAAAGGAGTGGACCGACGAATTCAAAATGAATTCCGTTCCACTCCTTTTTTGGCGAAATAGTTGTCGACTTCATTTAACAGGTATCCTTTTTTAGCTAAACATTGCGATAAAGTAACTCACAATAATCACAATACCCGTTACACCATTATGAATCATATGAACCATCATACTATCTCTAACGTTATGACGACGATGATAAGCGAGATAGAACACCATCCCCATTATGATATACATTAAGACCGCAACCCAATTTGAAATACCATGTTGGGAAGCAAAAATAAGTGAGGATAAAATAAATGGTAACCAGAAACTGCTACGTTTAAATAGCGTTTCTTTAAAGATACCTCGATAAATTAATTCTTCTAAATAGGGAGCTACAAACGTAAGGGTGAGTGCAAATACTATGACAGGAAACGCTTGTCCAAGTTGATCGGGAGAAGGTTTCGCGCCTTGAAAGTTACCCAGTAATGCCTTATCATTTTCTGTCTGTGCTTGACCTGTTATTGCCATCATTAGAAAACTCATTCCAATGACAATAACGCGAAGTAATAGTGCCCATCCGATATTAATCATAATATCTTTGCGTTTAAACGGTTTAATTGGCTCATATGTATGCCGTTGATAATAACGTCTAACCAGCCAAATAACGACAGCGGCTAACAGCATAAATAATAATGTTGCTAGTGTTCCACTTGTAACATCCATTTTTGCAGAAAAATTAGTAATAAATAAAATAAGAACAATAGGAATCTGAGCAAGTAACATCCATCCTATAAAAATAAGAACATTTAAGAAGCGATTCCCTTTAGGATAATGTTCATCTTTTTTATGATAATGAGAGTCAAGATTTGAATCTGAATGCATACGTGTTTCTGTAATACCTTGTTGAGTCATGGTTGTATCACCTCTAATGTTTTTATTTGAACTACGTATACTGCAACTTGAACATAACATACTCTGATTTCAACCTACAACTTACTTTATAAAATATTTGAACTATTTATGAAAAGAGTGAGACAAAACTCGTTGTCCCACTCTTTATTTTGAATTAACCAATATTTAAATGTTTACCAGGTAAAGCTTTCAATAAATATGAATCATGTGTAATGATAATTAACTGTAAATGTTGAAATTCTCTTAACATTTGTAAGATGATATCTTCGTTCACCATATCTAAATTTGTTGTTGCTTCATCTAAAATCAAGACATCTGGTTCTACAAGCAAAGCTTTTGCTATCCATAGCCTTTGGAATTGGCCACCACTTAAAGTACTCACTTTTTTACCAAGTAATTGTGATTCTAACTTACATTGCGACATGACTTCTTTTATTCTGTCCTCATGTATAGCTTTAGGATAATGAAAATGAATTAAAGGTTGTTTTAATATCCAATGAACTGTTTTATTTGGATCAAGTGTACTCGAATGATATTGAGGCACATATTGGATATGTTTCATCCATTTGTGTTGTGAAATATGGCCAAGTTCTAAATCGTTATATATGAGTGTACCTTGATAATTTGAATCTAATCCTGCAATAATTTGAGCCAAAGTAGACTTTCCGCTTCCACTTACGCCACTTATCAATAAATGATCGTGTGTCTCTAATGTATAATTAAAATTTTTAAATATCTGTTTATTAGAAAAAGCTTTATTTAACTGTTTAATCTGTAACATATTGATATCTCCTATTAGCTAGTTCAATCAATTGCTTCGTGTAAGCATGCTGAGGATCACGTAAAATATCAGAAGCACGCCCTGTTTCTACAATGTTTCCGTTTAGCATGACACTGATATGTGTTGCATAGTTTAAGACTAAGTTTAAATCATGAGTTACAAATAGCACTGTCATATCATGTTCTGTCACTACATGATGCAGTAGAGCCATTAAACTATGACGATTGTGTTGATCTAGCGCACTAGTCGGTTCATCTGCAATTAAAAACTGTGCTTCTCTTACAATAGCCATGACAAGTGCAACTCGTTGTGCCATACCACCACTCAATTCAAAAGGATACTGATAATAAATGGATTCAGGTTGGTCCAATCCGAGATGTTTAAATTGACGTAATACAAATGCTTTTTGCTGATCACGTGTTAATGAAGATGACATAGAGTCAAACAATGCATCAAAGTGGCGGTTGATACGAACATTTTGGAAAAAATTGCGATTCGCATCTTGGAACATTGCATCCGTTTGTGTTAAATCGAGATGAATCTCACCACGATAGGTTAAATCATCTTCTTTCATATTCAGTACAGTACGTGTAAGTAAAGATTTACCACTCCCACTTTCTCCAATTAAACAATGAAAGCTTCCTTTTTCAATCTTTAAATGTATCTGTTTAAGTAATGGTTCATGTTTGTGATAAACAGATACATCATTGATATAAAGGACTGTATCTAATGTAGGTGACGACGATTGAGTATTTGACATATGAGTGCGAACCCTCCTAATAAGACACCTGGAAAGATAAATAACCAGGGCGCAGAATAGAAATAACTTTTACCGTCATGTAAAATGGCGCCTAATTCAGGAATAGGGGGTTTTACTCCTAAACCAATAAAGGCGAGACCGGAAATACTTAACATTAACTTACCAAAATCTGCAGTAACAAGTGCCATAATGTCACTGATGAGATGTGGCACAATGTGATGTATTGTAACTTGGAACTTCGACATCCCACTAAGTGGCGCAAATTTAACGAACGGTTGTGTCATCGTGTCACGTGCTAAATTTCTGAAATACCGCAAATAGCGACCGAGCCAGCCGATGATGAGTGCAAGACATAATCCTACTACAGAATTATTAATAAAACCAAGGACGACAAGCGCGATAATGATAGCTGGTAAAGCGATTAACATATCTGCAAGTGCCATAATGATAGAATCTAACCATTTACCTACTATAGCTGAAATAAGACCAATGATCAGTCCAAGCACGATTGTCCCTATCATAATGAATGCAGTAAGACCAAGTGTAATCAAGCTACCTACAAATAGTCGTGTTAGAAAATCTCTACCCAAATCATCCGTACCAAGTAAATGATGTAAACTTGGGGGACGTAATGCTTGAGATTGATGAATTTGATTTGCTTTATCATATAGGGCATAAGCGAGTACAGCTAAAATGATTATTGCAATAGGCCATATGAAATGTTTAATCTTCATACGTTACTCGCCCTCCTAACGTTTTCGACATATTCAAACGAGGGTCACTTTTTTCTAGTAAAATATCACCCAGGAAATTCAATATCATAATGATTGTAATCATCATCATTAGAATACCTAGAATGAGTGGATAATCCCGAAGATTAATACTAATAATAAGCAATTTTCCTAACCCTGAAATACTAAAAATGACTTCTAAAATAATGACTCGACTGAATAAACGAATAAAATTATTAATTGTAATCGTAAGTAATGGCGCTAAGATGTCTTTAACTTGTACGTAAATACGATCTTTTAATTTAAACTGACGTAATGAGGCAAGTTGGTATGCTTCATTACGAAGTGTACGTTCAAATAGATGACTGCTGAGTAAAACCATATGACTCCCTTCAACTAAGACTAAAATAGCGATAGGTAGAATAAAGTATTCAAAGCTATAACTTCCAACAAATGGTAGAAGATGCCATTTCACACCGAAATAGTAAATAAAAATAATGGCTAACCAATATTCTGGTAGTGATGTCACCACTTGAGACGCACGTAATATGAATATAGACCACTTTTTCTTAGGATAATTCCCACAGAGATAGCCAATAATATAGCCAAGTGGAAATAAGATGATGGCTGAGATAAAAATAAGTTTCAAGGTAGGAGCAACGGCTTTAGCAATACGGTCAGTGACAGGCTCGCCGTTACTAAAGCTCGTGCCTAAATCGCCTGTAAATGCATGGCCTAACCATTGTAAATAACGAATAGGCAATGCTTGGCTTAATCCAAGTTTATCTTGAGCCATCTTAATTCGTTCATCTGTGATTTGTGCGACACCATGTTCATGTAGATATTGAATCGCTGGATTTCCAGTTGTATGTTCAAGTAGCACAAATAAGATAAACGAAATAATAATGAAATATAATATAAGTTTAAGTAAATGTTTAATCATACTAATCATGATGAGATACCTTCAATTTATCGTAATTAATGGGTGCATCCGTTTGTCCTGAGAATTCGAATTGCTTAATTTTAGGACTTGTAACAAACACTTCGTTTGGATAAGCAATTGGCACTTCAAGATACTGTTGATTGATGCGATGTGAGATGTGATTAAATGCACGTTGTTGATCATCCTTATTGGTAATGGTTGAGAAGCGGTTAAGCATTGTTGTTAGCTGAACATCGTTTGCGAACATACCGGGCTTATCTCCGTCTTGCTTAAAGCGTGCATTTAAAAAGTTATATGGCATGAGCGCATTCGTATAAGAACGATAGAAAATAAGATCATAATCTTTTCGGATAGTGAGTGTTTCATAATACGTTTGGGCATCTAAAACGTTAATATCCAAATGAATACCTACGTTTTTCAAATCTTGTTGCATAATTTCTGCTTTTGTTTTCCATTCAGGAAATTCATCAGTTTGTAGCGCTAATTTTAAAGAAAGGTCTCGTCCATTTTTTTCAAAGTAGCCCCGATCATTTTTTTTATAGCCTAATTGTTCTAATAAGCGTGTCGCTTGAGTAGGATTATATGAATGGGTGTGTTGATTTGTATCATTCACGAATTCTACGCCGTCTTGGAATAATCCTTTAAGCTGCTTATTTGATGATAAGTGATCAGTATTAATCGCTTTACTGATTACTTCGCGCATCTTTTTATTTTGAAGTAATGAGACCTCTGGATTAAAGGCCATGAACTGTGTTTCTGTACTTGGATATTGTTTTACCTTTAAATCTTGATTACGGTATGACTCCTTGATTTGTTGAGGAGTCAAATGTCCTAGTGAACCCCCTGTAATATCAATAGAATGACTTTCCATTGCAAGATGTCTCGAATCGCTATCTTCAATTGTTTGAAAAATTAAATCGTAATCCAATGGATGATGGTTGTGATAATAAGGATTCGGTTTAAAAGTCACAGTCTCATTTGTTGAATCTGCTACTTTGAATGGTCCTGTACCAATCGCTTTTTCAAATTTTCCAGTGGTTTTACCATCTTTTACCGCATGTGGACTCATGATACGTAGCGGACGTATTTGTGATAATTCATTTAATACTTGATTTGATGGCATTTTCAAATGAATATCTACAGTATAGTTATCTTTAATAGTAACCGACTTCAGTTTATCTAATGTTTCCATAGGATTCGTTTTATCTGTCGCTTTCGCACGTTCAATTGAAAATTTGACTGCTTTCGCATCAAAGTTCGAACCATCATTAAATTTAATATGGTGTTTTAAGTGAAACGTATAATCTTTTCCGTTATTAGAGACTTTCCAAGATTTAGCCAAACCAGGCTCAATCTTTCCATTTTCTCCATATGTAACAAGAGGTTGGTATATTGCACTGTAGACAGGCATCGGAACATCAAACGCTTGTGCATCTAACTGGCTCGGGTTAAATTCTCGTGCAAGAGATACTTTCACCTCTTTGTGTTGATGATGATCATGTGTACATCCAGTTAATAGGAGAGACGCACACATCATGAATGACAAAAGCAGATGCTTTCTCAAATTTAAAACCTCTTTCAATTTATATTTGTCACTTATTAATAATACACGGTAATATTTATTTTGAAAATAAAAAACGTCTACAAAATTATATATTTTGTAGACGAAAAGAATCGTTTTAATTATAGAATTTGTATCTTATATATCACTAATTATCTTATTTTCTAATGTGTTTCTCCTAAAGCTACTTTAACATTAGGGAGGTCTGAAATCGCATTGATTGCTGCTGTAATTCCTTTTGTAATCGTATCTAAAGACAGCGAAGGTGTATTAGGTTTATCTATGACTTGTTCTGGAATAAAGGGAACATGGATAAAGCCAAATCGTAAGTTAGGATAAAACTTATCTGCAAGGTAGCCTAATTGATAAAGTACATGATTGCAGACAAATGTGCCTGCGGTATTCGATAAACTTGCTGGAACACCCGCTTTTTTAATCGCTTCTGTCATTGATTTTATAGGAAGATTTGAAAAGTAGGCTGGTGCACCATCTGGATGAATGGCAACATCAATGGGTTGATTTCCTTTATTATCCGCAATACGTGCATCATCAATATTAATGCCTACACGTTCAGGTGTAATATTAAAACGTCCCCCTGCTTGTCCAATCGATAATACCACGTCGTAATGATGATGTTCTAATTCATGTTGAATCACATCTTTTGATTTGTGAAATACAGTTGGGATTTCTAATGTTGTAATGGTATGTGCCCCAATAGTAGGGTCCAGTTGTCTAACCGCTTCTAATGCCGGATTTACCTTTTCTCCGCCAAACGGATCAAATGCAGTAACTAAAATATTCATAAGAAAACCTCTCCTTTAATTTTTTACAGTTTAATACGTAAGGTATAAACACTTATTTACATCATTAAACAGATGATGATATAAGGCAACGTAAAAGATATATGAACAGTTTGTGAATTATTTAAAATTAAGAATAAAATTAAACTAGAAGGGTAAAATAATTATGTAAAAGGAGTGGTATTATGACAAAAACAGCAGTCATTACAGGTTCAGCAGCAGGATTAGGAAAAGGAATTGCTCAACGTTTAGCCAATGATGGATTTAATATTGTGATTCAAGATATTAATCAAAAAGCTCTAGAAAAAACAGAACAAGAATTTAAAGAGAATGGATATAACGTGGTAGCATTTCATAGTGATGTTTCTAAGAAAAAAGAGCAAGAAGAATTAGTTCAATTTGCAGTGGCAGAATTTGGTCAAATTGATGTATTTGTAAATAATGCTGGTGTAGATGCGGTATCACCTATTTTAGATATTACAGAAGATGAATTGGATAAATTATTCCATATAAATGTATATGGCACGTTATTTGGAATTCAAGCGGCAGCAAAACAGTTTATTAAGCAAAATAGTAAAGGTAAAATCATTAACGCATGCAGTATTGCAGGACATGAATCTTATGAGGTATTAGGTACATACTGTGCTACTAAACATTCAGTACGTTCTCTCACTCAAACTGCAGCGAAAGAATTAGCTGAAAAAGGTATTACGGTGAATGCTTATTGTCCTGGAGTTGCTAAAACTGAAATGTGGGATCGTATTGATGCTGAAATGGTTAAATTAGATAGTAATCTAAAACCTGGTGAAGCATTTGAACAGTTCTCATCAGCAATTAAACTCGGGCGTTATCAAGAACCAAAAGATGTGGCTTCTTTAGTATCATTCTTAGCATCATCAGATTCAGATTATATTACTGGACAAGCCATTTTAACTGATGGTGGACTAGTTTATAGATAAAATAAAGAATGATAAAAGTGAAAAAATAACAAGCCTCTCTTACAATTTAATGTAAGAGAGGTACTTTATTAGATTTAAAAATATGTTAGTCATTCACTTTTTCAGTATATAACCCTTTATTCTTTCTCGAAAAGACTACCAAATCGTCACGATTTATTAAGTCATCGGTAAGTTGTAATTCTGTAATGGTATTCGAGTCATAATATTTAATATAGAGTGTTTTTGTCGTTAAATTAAAAACAGTTTGATATAACGTATAATAAAATCCATTGTCTGAAGGGCGAACAGCGCCTTTTGGTACACTCACATGGTCTAAAATTCTAAATGCATCTAAGATAGGATGGTCATCGCTATTTGGTAATAAGTGATGAACAAGATAAGCTGCTCGAACAAAACGTTCGCCAGATGTATACCCTCCAGGTAAACCGAATGTGCCATTCGTATTCCCTAAGTTCAATTGTTTTGAAAATGTATTGTCAATGTTATATGGTGTCACATGCATAAAGTGTTTCAAATTTTCATAATGCCAATTTAAATCTGGGTTATTTGTGAGCACGCCAATTGGATTATCAATCACGACGATGCGACCATCAACAAATGTCACTTCCACAGTGCGCCCTGTCGCATCAGATAAATGATAATGTAATGGAGGAACTTCGTTAATATCACTATATGAATAGGCTACAACGTTAACTTGTTTCGCATTTTCAATAAGTTCTTCAATAGTTCTGTTATAGCCGAGCGCCCACACAAGGACTTCTGTTTGCGAAATATTGATATAGCCTTCACGAATGTCTGTCGCATATGACGCATATCCACGATCGTATTGATTTGACATGGCAAGTCCATGTTCATTGACGCCATCTCCAAAAACAAATCCCTCCATATCAGAACCAGCACCTGCAAAGGCATACAACGTTTCCCCTTCATAGTCGACATGCGATTTAAAGGAGTATCCTCGAGGTTGAACTGCAGGAAAGCCGTTCAAAGGATAATCGTAATCCATCGTTCTTCCAAAAATAACATCTCCATTGCTGGCTTGAAATGTAATGCCTGTACACATATCGTCGTCTCCTCGTAAATTAATTTTTAATTGCTGTTTTAAAATATAAACCTAAAACAAATGTTAACACATAAGCAACGCTACTAATTACATATGCCCACATCACTCCTTGATTATCTACAACAAGAGAAATACCTAAAGTACCAAGTGAGAAAAATATACTGCTTAATAAATTATTCAGTATATAGGTGGATGTTAGGGCTTCTTTTGGTACTTCACGTTGTACAACTGAGTTTAAAGAAATATAGCGTGAATCTTCGAAAATTCCCATTAATAATGACATGAGTAAAGCAAGTAACACAGATTGATGTAGGATAAAGCTGGCATTAATAAAAGCTAATATGAGCGGAATATAAATAATAATAGGGTAACTTATTTTTGTGAAAAATTGATCTTTATCATTCATCCATAACCCAGCAATAATTGTCCCACTAAAGAAAGCAGCATTGATGAGTCCAAACCAAAAATCATCGACATGTAAAAATGTTCTCGTATATGTAAGAATAATTGCAGCAACCCAAATGGACGTTGCGACAGATTCGAAAATTATAGATAGATTTAGATATAAACTCAGTTTATTGGAATAGTTATGACGTAATACAGTTTTAAAGCTATTTAATATATTTTCTTTTTCATTATTATAAATATGCCGTTCTGAAAGTTGAATAATAAAGAAGTAGGATAGGATTTCTAGTACAAGCGCAAATAAAAATAAATATTTAGCGCCAATCAGACTCATCAGAAATCCACCTAATGCCCATGTCGACAATTGAACCATACTACTCATCATATTCATTAAAGCGTTCGCCGAAGTTATGTATTCTTTCTTTTCAATAAAAGGAATCATCGCGTTCTTAATTGGATTGGTAAATCCATCAAATAGAGCATTTATAAATAGTAGAATAAAAATAAATATTGGAGATTCCTCGAATATAAGTAGACTTGCGATGATGGATAGACTCACAAGTTTAAGCCCTTGGAAAATCCATAATACTTGTTTTTGAGTAAAATACTGATAAATATAATTTGAAATAAAGCTACTAACAAAGAGACCGGAAGTAAAAATAATTGGAATCATAGAAGCGGCAGTCGTTTTTGAGGTCATACTATATACTACCGAAATTAAGCCGACAACGGTTAACACGTCTCCAGTATTTGCGAATAGCTGACTATAAAAAAGATGGAAGTAATCTTTACTGTGCTTCTTCATAACAATCACCTTAGGTAAGTTTCAATTTAAGTTATTATAGCACAGTAATTATGTAAAAGTACCCTTTAAAAGTAGGTTGATACTTATAAAGGGTACATGTCATTATGCGTGAATATGTTCAGGAACATCTTTAAAGTTTTCTAAACGACGATTCCATTCCTCATCACTAATATGGTGTTTTGCAACGTAGCGATTACGTTCATGTTTGGCACAGTCATATGAACATGCGCCAAGATATTTTGCTTCATTTTTTTCGGATACTAAAATTTGTTTATTACATTCTGGATTTGCACAGTTAATATAACGTTCGCATGGAGTGCCATCAAAGTGTTCTTTACCAATCACTGTTTTATCTACATGGTTCACATCGACACTAATACGTTCATCGAAGACGTACATTTTGCCATCCCAGTACTCACCTTTTGTTTCTGGATCTTTACCATACGTAGCAATACCGCCATGTAATTGTCCTACATTTTCAAAGCCTTCTTTTACAAGCCAGCCTGAGAATTTTTCACAACGGATGCCACCCGTACAATACGTCACAATGTTTTTACCATCTAATTTTTCTTTATTTTCACGAATCCAATCTGGTAAATCTCTGAAGCGTGTAATATCTGGGCGAATGGCGCCGCGGAAATGACCTAAGTCAAATTCATAATCATTACGTGCGTCTAAAATAACAGTATCGTCATCTTCTAATGCAGCTTTGAACTCACTAGGTGAGTAATATTTACCAGTTGTCACACGTGGATCAACATCATCTTCTAAACCTAAAGCAACAATTTCTTTTCTAGGACGTACGTGCATTTTTTTGAATGCATGTCCCTCAGCTTCATCAATTTTGAACGTCATATCTT
Organism: Staphylococcus sp. HMSC057A08; assembly: GCF_001812925.1. Taxonomy (NCBI): domain Bacteria; kingdom Bacillati; phylum Bacillota; class Bacilli; order Caryophanales; family Staphylococcaceae; genus Staphylococcus; species Staphylococcus sp. HMSC057A08. The sequence continues at coordinate 135,532 of NZ_KV810847.1, forward strand.
TAAAACGTTCATCTGCATGCATATGTTCAATATATTGATCTGTATCTTCTTTTGTACCAGATAATGTACCGTTGATACCTTCTGTAGATACTAAGATTCTACCTTTTAAGTTATGTTCTTTACAAAATGCTAAATGTTCATTAGCAAATGTGTCAGGGTCATCAATTGTTGTATATTTGTAATACAATAACACTCTATAATCCATTTTCTGATTCTCCTCTAAAAGTTAATTTATCTGTATGTTAAACGTATCTAAATTGTTATTTATATAAAAATCGACATTATAATATTTTAACAAAATTATAACTTCTTTCAATATTTGCGCTCATAAATCAGTCAATTGACCTATACAAGGAGAATCATTTTACTTATTGAAATCGATTACATATAGTAAGCTTAAGTTTAGAATGTTTCAAGCGTATAATAAACTATGTAAATGAATGACATAAGGAGGCTTATTTAATATGTTGGATAATAAATTACCTAAATTAACGTATAGTGGTAAATCTAAAAGTGTAGTTCCTATTGTTTCTGAAAGTGAATTACAAACAGTCACAGCTGAACCATGGTTAGAAATTTCAGATGAAGGACTTCAACTTGAAGGACTTATTTTTGATAGAGAACATAACTTATTTTTATGTGAAGTATTTGGTGGAAAGATTTTCAAAGTTAATCTACCAAGCAAAGATATTTCTGTAGCGTTTCAATCAGAAAAACAAAATCCAGCTGCAGTAAAAATTCATAAAGATGGACGATTGTTTACATGTTACTTAGGTGACTTTGAATCTACAGGTGGTATTTTCGCAACAGATGAACATGGAGAATACTTTGAAGACATTATTTCAGACATCAATACAGATTATTGTATTGATGATATGGTATTTGATAGTAAAGGTGGGTTTTATTTCACCGACTTTAGAGGGTATTCAACGAATCCTAAAGGTGGCGTCTACTACGTTTCTCCTGATTTTAAAACGGTGACACCCGTGATACAAAATATTTCTGTTGCTAATGGTATCGCACTTAGTACCGATGAAAAAGTACTGTGGGTAACTGAAACAACGACGAACCGACTTCACCGTATTCAATTAGAAGATGATGGTGTGACTATTGCACCGTTTGGAGCAACCATACCGTATTATTTCACTGGTCATGAAGGACCTGATTCTGTTTGTATTGATAGTGATGACAACTTATATGTTGCAATGTATGGGCAGGGTCGTGTTCTGGTCTTTAATAAGAGAGGGTATCCTATTGGTCAAATCTTGATGCCAGGTCGTGATGAAGGGAAAATGTTGCGTTCTACACATCCACAATTTATTCCAGGTACAAATCAATTGTTAATATGTACCAATGATATTGAGAATAATTCAGAAGGTGGATCAATGATTTATACAGTTGAGGGATTCGCTAAAGGACATGAAAGCTATCAATTTCAATCGTAAATAGCTATAAATTACAATTAAAAACATCCTTACTTATCGTAGTGAGGGTGTTTTTGAATTGTATTATTGTAGATAGGATTTTAATTAAAAAAAGATAAGTATCATGTGAAACATAAATAGATATCGATTATACTAAAGAAAAGAATAGGACATACATCATGTATGAGAGGAGTATTGGATGAAAGACAATTGGATAACACATAAAGCAGATAGTCTCGTAGGATCATTCTATGACCAACAATCATATCAATTTCAACAAGAAGGGTTTGAAACGACACTTTCCTTTGGAACAGCAGGTATTCGTGGTCAATTTGGTTTAGGTCCAGGACGTTTAAATCGATATACCATTCAACGTCTAGCTTTAGGAATTGCATATTATTTACAAGATAATATGGCACAACCTTCCATTGTCATTCATTATGACATTCGTCATTTATCAGCAGAATTTGCAGACATTATCGCGCATATTTTAGCGTCTCATCATATTAAAGTATATGTATCGGATACATATCAAACGACTCCGCAGTTATCTTATGCAGTGAGATATCTTCAAACGTCTGCAGGTATTATGATTACAGCTAGTCACAATCCTAAAGATTATAATGGCATTAAAGTATATGGTGCTGATGGAGCACAGCTCGACGATGTCGCCTCACTTGAAGTAGCTAAGTATATTGAACAATTAGATGATCCACTTCATTTAGACATTGAATTAAATGAGACGTTAATTAAAGAAAATATTTTACCTTTACCAAAAGATATTAATCAGTACTATTTTGCGGAAATTAACCAATTGATTGGTGACATACCTCCATCAAACTTAAATGTGGTGTATACGAGTTTACATGGTACAGGAACACCTATTATTCCGAAGGTGCTAAGCCATCTTCACTTTAATAAGATTGAACTTGTTGACGCACAATGTAAAATTGATCCTGATTTTAGTTCTGTAAAAAGCGCCAATCCAGAAGAACATGAAGCGTTTGATCTAGCTATCAAACAAGCCCAATACTCTAAAGCGGATTTAATCATTGCGACAGACCCTGATGTGGATCGAATGGGATTCGTTGAACGAGATCATGATGGTCATATTCACTATTTTAATGGCAGTGAAATAGGTGCGTTAATGATTAAATATTTAGTCGATTATAGGACGCTTCCTAAACAGCCAGTCATGATTCAATCCATCGTAAGTGGTGAACTAGGGAAACGTTTCGCAAAGCAACATGGGGTCACTGTGAAGGAAGTCTTAATTGGTTTTAAATTTATTGCCAAGGCCATTCGCGAATTACGTGAGGATGAAACATTTATTTTCGCTTATGAGGAAAGTTATGGTTACCTTGCGGGTGAATTTGTAAGAGATAAAGATGCGATTCAAGTTGTTCCGTTAGTCATTAAATATGCTTCTATTTTAAAAAATGAAGGTAAAACATTACATGATGCCTTAACGGATATATATGAGGAAGTAGGATATTATCGCGATCAACCTACATCTAAAATATTTGAAGGAAAAAAGGGGCAACAAGAAATTGCAACGTTAATGGAACACCTTCGTCAACACATTCCAGATACGTTGGGCGGATTAAAAGTGATCGCAGTTGAAGATTATCAAAGCCAAGAGAGAATAAATAAAGATGATGGTACTACTGAGTCGATAGCTTTACCAAAGTCAAATGTGATTCGGTTAATCTTTGATGAAGGATTTGTCGCATTACGTCCTTCAGGAACAGAGCCTAAACTCAAATTCTATCTTTCACTTAATGTTGATGATTTTGAACAAGTGTCGCATGATATCTATCAATATATATTTAATGATAATAAATAAAAATAGAAAAATAAGTGTAAAAGAATAACACCTTATATCGAGTCTTTGTACTCGTGATATAAGGTGTATTTTAATTAATTATTAATATTTTCTTAAAAAGTCGAGTTGACGATGATATAATTTATCAGCAATATAAGCTTGGACGCGTGTAAGCACTTCTTCAATTTCTTGTGTCAGATTAGATAATACACGGACTGTAAAACCATGTGTAGGTAATTGCGTAATACCAATACGGCAATCGTATTGCTTTGTATAATCTTTAATTTCATCATACACATCTTCAATGAATTTTTGCGTTATATTAGGGTGTATACAATAAGCCGAACCAAGATGTGTATAGTTTTCCATATAGCCAATCGAACTCATTTTTGTTTCACTTGGGTGCATTCGTAAATTATCGTAGGTGATAAGCACATCATCTACATAAATTTCATTAATTAAATGCATGTAGTCGTAAGTGAATGGTGTGTCTTTTTCAGAATAGCCTGGGGTTAAAATATCGGTATAGAACATGGATGCACTTTTATCTAAATTAAAGACGTTATGTTGGAAAAACTTTGCTCTTTCATAAGCAATAATAGGGTCTCCTACATATTCCATATAACCATCTTTTGCTATATTGAATGTTTGATATTGTTTCACGCAATCGTTTAACGTCTTATAAATTTTAGTTGCACCTTGAGAGGTCAAAGTGACTTTAGCCTCTTCTTCGACATTAATATTCATACGATAACGATCGCCATCTAAATAACCACCGCCAACATTGACGATATAAAATGTTGGAATCTTAGAGAAATTTAAATAAACTGGACGAATAACCTTTAACGCTTTTTCGAAAAAGATATTACGGGCAACAGAACGCTCACCATTATTAAAAACAGTGAGATCCAATTGTCCAGTCCAAGAAGGTTTCGAATCGAATTGATGTTGTACCATTAAGCTAATCCTTTAAGTAATGCATCACGTTCAATCCATTCAATGACATTATCTAAACCATCGTCGGTTTTTAAATTTGTAAATGTGAAGGGACGATTGCCACGAAATGTTTTAGTATCTTCTGCCATTTGGTCAAGTGATGCGCCAACAAATTCTGCTAAATCTGTTTTATTAATGATAAAGTAATCAGATTTAATCATACCTTGTCCACCTTTACGTGGAATTTTTTCACCTTGAGCTACATCGATGATATAAATAGAGAAATCTACTAATTCAGGACTGAAAGTAGCAGCTAAGTTATCGCCACCTGATTCGATGAAAATAAGTTCAATATCCTCATGACGATCTAATAATTCATCGATTGCAGCAAAGTTCATTGATGCATCTTCACGAATTGCTGTATGTGGACAGCCACCCGTTTCCACACCGATAATTCTATCTTCTGGTAAAACACCAGTATTCACTAAGATTTTTTGGTCTTCTTTTGTGTAAATATCGTTTGTAATCACGCCAATACTCATATCTTTTGATAGACGACGTACAAGTTTTTCAATTAATTGTGTTTTACCTGCACCTACAGGACCGCCTACACCAATTTTAATTGGATTTGCCATGTATATTACCTCCTATGAAATAAAGATTCTCACGTTTACGTTTTCATGCTCCATTTGATTAAGCTCTAAACCAGGAGCTGTTAAACCAAAGTCTTCTTCGTTTAATGTGAGAATATGTTGTCGTGTACGCTCGATATATGGAATCATCTCCGTCACAACTTGTTGTCCTATTGTTTGACCTAAGGGAATTGCACGTACTGCATTTTGCGTTAAACTGGAAACGTTCTGATATAGATAGTAATCAATAATCGTTTCAATATCGACGCCTAAATAATGTCCTAGCATTGTAAAACAAATAGCTGGATGCAGTTTTGCACGTTTATCTTTCATCTGTTGATGGTACCATTTAATCCATGGACTATCATAAAGTTCCATGGCCAGTTTTACCATACGTGTACCCATTTGTTTAGTACCTACACGTGTTTCTCTTGGTAAACTTTGGACATAAATTAATTGATCAAGTTGTAATACTTTTTCTGTATCACCATTATTTAAAGCGTTATAAACTAAACGCATTGCAAGTCCATCTGAATACGTTAATTGTTCATTTAAAAAGAGTTCTAACCATTCTTTAAATGAATTTGCATCGTGAACAGCTTGACGTTGAATATATGTTTCTAGTCCAAATGAATGACTAAATGCGCCAGTAGGGAATTGTGAATCACAGAACTGAAATAGTCGTAAATGTGAATGATCAATCATGTGAATGACCTATATGTCTGAAGGCTTTATTCACTTTTCGATCTTCATGGCTATAGGGAATACCTAGCGTTTTTAATAAATCTTCTACTAGGTAGTCATATTGTACAAGCATTTCAGTTTCTGTGAATTGCGCAGGTAAATGACGATTACCTAATTGATGCGCAATATCTCCCATTTCTTGTATGTTACGTGGCTTAATGACAAGTAAATCTTCCGAGTTTACATCTACTACAATCATATTGTTGTCATCTTGATATAAAATATCGCCATATTGTAAATCGATAGGTTGTTTTAAACGAATACCGATTTCATTACCGTGATCTGTTGTGACACGTTGAATACGTTTAACTAGATCAGAGTTTTCAAGATATACTTTTTCTACATGCTTTTGTTTTTCCTCTGCAGAAAGGTTAGCGATATTGCCTTGAATGTCTTCTACTATCATCTGAGTACCTCCTAGAATAAGAAGTATCTTTGTGCTAATGGTAATTCAGTTGCTGGTTCACTTGTGATTTTTTCACCATCTACAAATACTTCATATGTTTGTGGATCAACATCTAATTTAGGTGTTGCATCGTTATTTTTCATATCTTTTTTAGTAAGATTACGGATACCATGGACTGGTCGAACCATACGTTCTAAGTTTAGTTGGTTATAAATACCGTTTTCGTATGCTGTTTTAGAAACGAATGTAATCGCAGTGTGTTGTTTATTTGCACCATATTGACCATACATTTTACGATATTTCATAGGCTCTGATGTTGGAATAGAAGCATTTGCATCACCATTTACTGCTGAGTTAATCAATCCACCTTTAACAACAAGTTCAGGTTTTACACCGAAGAAAGCTGGATTCCATAGAACTAAGTCAGCTAATTTACCTTTTTCGATTGATCCAACATAGTCAGAAATACCATGTGTAATCGCAGGATTGATTGTGTATTTTGCGATATAACGTTTAATACGATTGTTATCGTTATAGTCAGTATCACCTTCTAAAGCACCACGTTGTTCTTTCATACGATGAGCTACTTGCCATGTACGTGTAATGACTTCACCCACACGTCCCATCGCTTGAGAGTCAGAACTTACCATGCTAAATACACCCATATCTTGTAATACGTCTTCAGCTGCAATCGTTTCTTTACGAATACGTGAGTCTGCGAAAGCAATATCTTCAGGGATAGATGCATTTAAATGGTGTGTAATCATAACCATGTCTAAATGTTCATCTACAGTATTATGTGTGTAAGGTAATGTTGGGTTTGTAGATGACGGTAAAATATTCGGATACGATGCAGATTTAATTAAATCTGGCGCATGTCCACCACCAGCACCTTCTGTATGATACATGTGTAAAACACGGTCTTTTACAGCGGCCATTGTATCTTCCATGAACCCTGCTTCATTTAATGTATCAGCATGTAGAGCAATTTGTACATCAAATTCATCTGCTACATCCAATGCATGACTTAACGCTGAAGGAGTTGCACCCCAGTCTTCATGTACTTTTAAGCCGATCACACCAGCATGAATTTGTTCAATTAATGCAGTGTGGTTTACAGCTTGCCCTTTACCAGTGAAACCAACATTAATTGGTAAATCTTCAGCAGCTTCTAACATACGATGAATATACCATGGTCCAGGTGTAACGGTTGTAGCTTTAGCACCTTCTGATGCACCCGTACCACCACCGATATGTGTTGTCACACCACTTTCAAGCGCAACTTCTGCTTGTTCGGGGTTAATAAAGTGAACGTGTGTATCGATACCACCAGCTGTTACGATTTTACCTTCAGCTGAGATAATATCAGTTGTTGAACCAATAATAATATCTACATTATCCATGATATCAGGGTTACCTGCTTTACCAATTGCAAAGATATAACCATTTTTAACACCGATATCTGCTTTAACAATTTTGTCATAATCTATAATTAATGCATTTGTTAATACTAAGTCAGCCACTTTGCGGTCATCGCGTGTAACGTTAGGGTTTTGAGCCATGCCATCACGAATAGATTTACCGCCACCAAACGTTGCTTCTTCACCGTAATTTGCATAATCTTTTTCAACAGTTGCAAATAAGTTAGTGTCACCTAGTCGTACTGCATCGCCAACAGTTGGACCATATAAACTTGTATACTGAGATTGAGTCATTTTAAAGCTCATTACTGTTTACCTCCCATTTTGTTCACATTTTTTTCGCCATTATCACCTTTTGGCGCAGCATATTCATCATTTTTACCAGTTGGACGATAAACGCGATCTTCGTCAATTTCACCGTTAACTAAACCGCGGAAACCATAAATTCTACGGTTACCAGCATATTCAACGAGTTGAACTTTTTTCTCGTCGCCAGGTTCAAAGCGAACAGCAGCACCGGCAGGAATATCTAAGTGTTTCCCATATGCTTTTTCACGATCAAATTTTAAACCTTTATTGGCTTCAAAGAAATGAAAATGTGAACCAACTTGAATTGGACGATCTCCAGTATTTTTAACATTGATCACTGTTTCAAAATGACCTTGATTAATTTCAACTTCTGTATTTTTTATTTTAATTTCACCAGGTTTCATTTAAAAATCCTCCTTACACGATTGGATGATGAATAGTGATTAATTTAGTTCCATCTGGGAATGTTGCTTCAATTTCAATATCAGTCAACATGCTATCAACGCCTTCCATGACATCATCTTTATTTAAAATTTGTTTACCGTAACTCATTAAATCAGCTACAGTTTTACCATCACGTGCACCTTCTAGTAATTCATCACTAATAAGTGCTAATGCTTCTGGATAATTTAATTTTAAGCCACGTGCTTTACGTCGACGCGCTACTTCAGCAGCTACCACGATCATTAATTTATCTTGTTCCCGTTGAGTAAAATGCACTGTTATACCTTCTTTCTTTTAAAAATAAGTACTGCAACATTAATCATAAAACTGTAGAATATTTTTAACAAGTAATTTATCTTTTAAATTTATTTAAAATCACTTTTTCAATTAAATTTGTATATATTTTTAATGTTACAAAAGTGTTTAAAAGGTATAATAATTAGAAAGGAAATGAATAAAATAATAAAGGTGAGTTTATGAAATATGTAGAGATTTTCTTAAAAAATATTGCTCAAGTCGTATTTATGAATAATAAATGGTCAGGGCTGTGTATTCTGATAGGATTATTTATTGCAAATTGGAAGATTGGATTAGGAGCAACAGTGGGAAGTCTCATTGCACTTATTCTAGCGCCGCACTTTAATTATAGTGAGGATGAAGTCCATGATGGATTAGCTGGATACAATTCAGTATTAACAGCAATCGGGTTAGCGTTATTCTTAGAAGCATCTTTAGTGAATTGGATTGTACTTATTGTAGCGACCACTCTTACTTTACCAGTTGGAGCTGCAATCCGAGAAATTTTAAAACCATATGGTCTACCCATGTTAACTTTTCCATTTGTCTTTATGACTTGGTTAATTTTAGCAATGGGCATGCAATTTTCAAAAATGCATATCACAATAGATATTTTGCCTACTAAAATTAAACATCCAGACATCAGTCATTCACATGTGAATTTTATTAGCGGTATCATTACAAACTTTAGTGAAATTTTCTTAGTGACATCAATCATTGGTAGTCTGTTAATTATTATTGGTATTTTTATTGGTTCAGTAAAAGGCGGGATCTATGCAGTAGTATCAAGTATTTTAGCAGTGATATGTATCACATTACTAGGTGGAGACTATCCCACTATTACTGATGGATTGTACGGCTATAACTCAATATTAACGGGTATTGCGTTGGGTGCGACGTTTAAAACAAAATTCAATCCGATTCTTGCAGTGATTACTGGTTTATTATTAACAGTAGTGATGCATGGTGCATTAGCTACAACATTAGCCCCAATTGGTCTTCCTATTTTCACCGCTCCATTTATTTTTGCAACGTGGCTTGTGATGTTTGCAGGTAAAGAGCAGCATGAAGTTAAAAGTTAGAACATATTAATGAGAGTGAGACCGCATTTCTTTTTAAATGTGTTGTCTCACTCTTTTTTTTATTATTTATGCTAATTTAGATATGATATGGATGAGAAAGAAAAAGGAGAGGGTTAATATGAAACGTATATATGTTGTGGGAAGTATGTCGATGGATTTGGTTGTGTCGACTGACCAAGTGCCAAGTAAAGGTGAAACAGTATTAGGAAATACATTTTTCACTACACCAGGCGGTAAAGGCGCGAATCAAGCAGTGGCAGCAGCAAGATTAGGTGACCATGTTCACATGGTAGGGTGTATTGGCGATGATATGTTAGGTAAACAAATTCTTGAAAATCTAAAGCATAATCATGTAAATGTTGAATATGTAAAAAAAGTAAAAGGACCTTCAGGTACTGCACACATTACACTAGCTGATAATGATAATAGTATTATTGTTGTACCTTCAGCAAATCATAAAGTCACAGTCTCTTTGGTAGACTCAGCTTTATCAAAAGCAAATAAAGGAGATATTGTGTTACTTCAACAAGAGATTCCAGCTGATGTTGTTGCTCACACTGTTCATTATTGCTATGAACATGAACTTACTTCTATTTTAAATCCAGCTCCATATAGAGACATTTCAGATGATATATTGGAACAAGTAACATATTTAACACCAAATGAAACTGAAAGTGAAAATATGTTTGAAGGAGACATTGATCAAGCGTTAGAACGTTATCCTGATAAATTGATTGTGACACAAGGTGCATTAGGTGCTGTATTTTACGATGGTTTAGAACAAATTGAAATTCAAGGAATTGAACGAGAAGTAAAAGATACCACAGGCGCTGGGGATACATTTAATGGTGCGCTTGCAGTCGGATTACAAAAAGACGATTCGCTTGCTAAAGCTATTGCATTTGCTAATGTCGCCGCTAGTCATTCAGTTACAGCACTTGGCGCACAAGGTGGTATGCCCACAATAAATGATATAGCTCAAGATTTAGATATGTAGGTTTTGTATATAAACGTGTTAAGTCTATTTTAAAATAAGCGTATTCAAAAGTTGAAACACATCTATTATAAATAATATAAAATTATTATATAATGTTGGAAGGTATTATAATATTTCTATAACTTAAAGGAGTAACTATATGACTAAGACATATTTACTTAGCACGCTTATTGTTTTAATATCTATAGTTTTATGTGCATGTCAATTTTCAACATTGTCATCATCAAAGAAAGACACTAAAAAGGATAAAGAAAATATCGCAAATATATATGCGAAAAAAAGTACTCAGAATAAAAAAGATTGGCAAGTGTATCAAGGTGATATTGCACATGTATTTTATCATCCAGTGATTACTGAACCTAAAGTAGCTTTTACACAAGAGAAGAATCAAGCTAAGGGTAATTTTGATTGGATGATTACAGCTGATGAGTTTAAGCGTTCATTAAATGAACTCTATAAACACCATTACATATTAATAGATCCACATGAGGCTTATGATTTAAAAGGAAAGACAGTTACTAGAAAAGAATTAAAATTACCTAAAGGTAAGAAACCATTAATTTTATCCATTGATGATATGAATTATTATGAGTACATGAGAGGTCATGGATATGCAGATCGTTTAGTGTTAGATCAGAAACAACATGTCGTTTCTGAAACTAAAGATAAAAATGGTAAGGTAACAACAAGTGAAACAAATGATATTGTACCTATATTGAATCAATTCGTGAAAGACCATCCTGACTTTTCACTCAATGGTCAAAAAGGCGTCGTTGCGCTAACAGGATACAATGGCGTGTTAGGTTATCGAACAAATGAGTTAAATAATAAAGATTATCTAAAACGTAAAGAAGATGCTGAAAAAGTTGTCAAAGCAATGAAACGAGATGGTTGGACATTTGCAAGTCATTCATGGGGACATATCGATTTTGCAAATAGTTCATATGATCAAATTATTCGTGATACGAAACGTTGGAAAAACGAAGTAGAGCCCATTATAGGTAAAACAGATGTATTTATCTATCCACACGGTGCTCAAGATAGAGGGTCTAAAGCATATCAATACCTTGTTCATGATGAAGGATTTAAATTTTTAGCAGGTGTAGGACCAAATAATTTTACAGATATCGGCAATGATAGTGTCTATCAAGATCGTGTTGCGATTGATGGATTAAATTTATATGATTTTAAATATAAATTAAAGCCATTTTTAGATCCGAGTAAGGTGTATAGTGAGAAAGATCGTCAATATTTTAAAGGAGATAAATCCTATCAATAGTATGCTATAAACAAAAGAGTTGGACAAAATTCATAAGACCATTTGTTCAACTCTTCTTTATTTTATAATTAAAGAATATATATTAGATACTTAGTTGTAATTCGCCTATAAAGTTGTTATAAAATATATTATACAATATTATAAAAATAAAAAGTAGGTAATAGAATGTTTTTGAAAGTAACACAAAGTATTGGAATACTTAGTTTATTTACATTATTTGGAACGTCAATCTCTGATGCAGCAGAAACACCTGTTGATATTACAAATAAAGAAGGTAATGTTGCAGTAAGTTCAAATTATGAACCTGATGGTGTAACGCTTACGACACAACAAGGACAAATATTATATAATTTCCAAGGAAATAAAGAAGCGGATCCTGCTTCTTTGTCTAAAATGATGACCCTCTATTTAACATTAGAGGCAGTTCATCAAGGAAAACTTAAGTTAGACGATAAAGTTAAAATCACGAGTGCATATGATCAATTATCTAAAAAGCCAAATTTAACATCTGTCCCTTTAAATCAAGGACAAATATATACTATTAAAGATTTATTAACACAGGCAGCCTTACCTTCAAGCAATGCAGCCGCAATGATTTTAGGAGAACAAGTGAGCGGCAATACATCAACATTCACAGACAAAATGAATGTGCAAGCTAAAGCTTTTCATATGAAGCATACACATTTTGTGAACCCAGCAGGTGCTGCTAATGATTTACTTGGACAACAAGCACCAAAGAAATATAAACAGGATATTTATCCTAAAAGTACGTCAGAAGATATTGCGATATTATCTCATCACTTAATCGCCAAACATCCAAAAATTTTAAATATAACGCAACTTAGTCAAGATACTCAAAAAGGTTATACTTTTAATAATACTAATTTATCAATTAAACATGAGCCACTTTACTTAAAAGGTACAGATGGATTGAAAACAGGTACGAGTGATAAAGGATATAATATTGCTTTAACTAACCAACAAAATCACCTTCGCCTCAATGAAGTGGTTATGAATGTGGAACCGTATATGGATAATAATGCCAAATACAATCGTAATCGAATAGGGAATGCGATTTTTAAACATTATCGCGAAGAATATGAATACAAAAAAGTATTATCTAAAGGAGAACATAAGATTGACGGTAAGACATATAAAGTAGATAAAAATTTATATGATACCGTTCCTAAAGATAACAAAAAATGGGATATACGAATCAATAAAGACGGAAAAGCCTATGTGCATTATAAACGTGATTTCTTACCAGAAACGACGTATCCACGAGTAAATGCTAAAAAAGTATGGAAATGGTTCTAAATAAAAGCGGGATACACTTTACCGTACTATTAATTGTGAGATGAATGTCAAACAATTTAATAAGTCAGTACGATATTTGTTTCCCGCTCTCGTTTTATTTTAATAACTTTAAATGAACTTCTCTCGCTCCACAAATCATGGTAACGATATCTGAAGACACGTCATCAATGGATTGTTGACCATACTGAATCCAGTTTAGAATAACGCTTAAAATGCCTCCAGCTAGAAATTCTCCATAAATGAACTCATCTATGTAAAATTGTCCAATTTGTTTATCAAATTCAATTTGTCGTTTAACCACTGCATAAATTTGATTATATAAAATTTGATAAACTTCACTATAAATATTGATAGAAATGACACTTTTTACCATTGCTTTGTTATCACTAATGAAAAGTAAAATATCTTTCATAAATTTATTGAAAAATTGTCTCGGATCTTTTGGATCAATTTCAGGCAAATGTAACGTTCGAAAATATTCAATTAATGTACCAACAATATGATTAAGTAAATCATACTTATCATTGAAATGACGGTAAAATGTAGAACGACGTACATTTGCTTTTTCGCATAAATCTTGAATCGTGATATTGTCAAAAGATTTTGTTTCAAGCAAATCTGAGAATGTAGTAATGAGTGCTTTTTTTGTTCGTTGTACACGTAAATCTTGATTATTCATGTTGTTCACCTCTCATTTAGGACATTTTATCAAAAATGTCACTTAAGTTACATTTTCACTTAACTGACTCACAATAATATTTTATAAAATGATTATAATATAAGCGAAGGGTAGATTAATTTCTAAAGCATTTACTTATAGTTTACTACTTTTCATAGATAACTAAAAAAATATAAATTGGGAAGTGAATCATATGTACTATAGTAATGGAAATTATGAAGCATTTGCACGTCCGAAGAAACCTGAACATGTAGAACAAAAGTCTGCTTATTTAATCGGCTCTGGATTGGCTTCTTTAGCTGCTGCATGTTTCTTGATTAGAGATGGGCAAATGGATGGGTCAAACATCCACATTTTAGAAGAATTACCTAAATCTGGTGGAAGTTTGGATGGAACTGAACTTCCAATGAAAGGCTATGTCATGCGTGGTGGCAGAGAAATGGAGAACCATTTCGAGTGTTTATGGGATTTATTTCGCTCCATCCCATCACTTGAAATTGAAGATGCTTCAGTTTTAGATGAGTTTTATTGGTTAAATAAAGAAGATCCAAACTACTCACGATGTCGTGTTATTGAAGAAAGGGGTCAACGCTTGCCTACAGACGGAGACTTTACTTTAACGAAACAAGCAATGAAAGACATACTTCAATTATGTTTGATGAAAGAAGAAGATTTAAATGATGTAACAATTTCAGATGTCTTGTCAGAGGATTTCATGAATTCGAACTTTTGGATTTATTGGAAAACGATGTTCGCATTTGAACCTTGGCATTCTGCGATGGAAATGCGTCGTTATTTAATGAGATTTGTGCATCATATTGGAGGATTAGCTGATTTTAGTGCTTTAAAATTTACTAAATACAATCAATACGAATCACTCGTACGCCCTATGGTTGCATACTTAACGTCCCATGGTGTGCAATTTGAATATAATGTCCAAGTGCTTGACGTTAAAGTAGATGTTACTACCAAAGACAAAGTTGCTAAAACAATTGAACTAAAACGAAATGGTAATAAAGAAACGATTCAGCTCACACCCGATGATCTCGTATTTATTACTAATGGTAGTATCACAGAAAGTTCAACATATGGTGATAATGACACACCCGCACCTCCTACAAAAGATATTGGCGGAAGTTGGAATTTATGGCGTAACTTAGCCAAACAAAGCCCTGAGTTTGGTAACCCTGAAAAGTTTTATAAAGATTTACCCGATAAAAGTTGGTTCGTCTCAGCAACGGTAACGACAAATAACAAGACGGTCATTGAAGCTATCGAACGTTTATGTAAACGGGATCCATTAGCTGGAAAAACAGTTACAGGTGGGATTATCACAGTGAACGATTCTAAATGGCAAATGAGTTTTACTGTGAATCGTCAGCAACAATTCAAACAACAACCTAAAGATGAAGTGAGTGTATGGGTATACGCTTTATATTCAGATGAGAAGGGCGATTATATCCATAAACCGATTGTTGAATGTAGTGGTCATGAAATATGTCAAGAATGGTTATATCATATGGGATTACCTATTGATCAAATAGAATGCCTCGCAACACAACATTGTAATACGATTCCTGTATATATGCCTTATATTTGTTCATATTTCATGCCAAGAGCGATTGGCGATCGACCACTTGTTGTCCCTCAGCACTCTCGTAACTTAGCCTTCATTGGTAACTTCGCAGAGACAGAAAGAGATACAGTGTTTACTACAGAATATTCTGTAAGAACAGCGATGGAAGCAGTTTATCAATTACTGGACATAGATAGAGGTGTTCCAGAAGTCATGGCGACAGAATTTGATATTCGTGTCTTATTAGATGCGATGTATGAACTTAATGATCGTAAAGACTTGAAAACATTAGCCGAGCAAAATAAAATACAACAAGTTGCATTACACACGTTCTTGAAAAAAATAAAAGGTACGTTTGTAGAAGAACTCTTGAAGCAACATCAATTATTATAATAGTGTGTAGGTAAATGTTACCCCCCCCGCGTGTTTGAGGGCATGCGGGGGTTAAATCATGATTATTCAATATATCGTCTTAAATGTTTTGCTGTAACAGAGTTGTTAATATCTAGGAATCCTTTAGGTTCTCCAGCATACAATAATTGTCCTCCATGTTCACCAGCAAATGGTCCAATGT
Source organism: Staphylococcus sp. HMSC057A08 (assembly GCF_001812925.1). Taxonomy (NCBI): domain Bacteria; kingdom Bacillati; phylum Bacillota; class Bacilli; order Caryophanales; family Staphylococcaceae; genus Staphylococcus; species Staphylococcus sp. HMSC057A08. Next base: position 151,474 of record NZ_KV810847.1, read on the forward strand.
CAATAAACCCATCTACTTCTGTCATTATTGTTAAATTATGTTCGATTAAAATAACAGTATTCCCTTTATCAATCAAATGATTAAAGCATTCAACGAGAATAGGTAAATCGTCTTCGTAAAGTTGTGTTGTAGGTTCATCAAAGATAAATATTTTTTAAGTTATTTTGTTTTGCCCAATAATTTCGATATCAGACATAGTTTTCACCTCATTGTTGTTATTACGCGACAGTAGTAAATGTATTCACTTTTCTAAAGGAAGAATAGTAACGTCAAGATTAAAATAGGTCTTTAAAAAATCTTTATAATTTTCGCGTGTGACAGCGAATTGCTCTTTTTTATATCTTTTAGTAAGGGTAAGGTGATGATAAGACATCGTAGCTCGACCAAAATTTTGTGGTTTTGTAATCATGAGTTGCTTTACAAATATAGATTCAGGATGTGAGGTATTGTAGTTAATCATTTCATCAAAATCATGAATATCATGAGAAATAAACTCTGCTTTATAACGTGTTACCCACGTTGTTTCTTCCAATTTTTGAAGAAGATACGTCGTAGGGGTTTCAAAAATGGCACGAAATTGACCTGTCTTTTCAAACACAATTTGTGTCGCTTCAATTGAAGTTATTGGGAGTGCTTGTAATGGTAAATCGCCAAATCCCACATCAGCAATATAGTAACCATTATTAATAAGCACAACCAGTGATAAATGAGAGCCTTTAGGACTGTAGTTGCCATTAGGCTGATGAACGGTTGCTGACATTCGAAACACTTTAAAACCTTTAGCTTCTAAGTAGCTACCGAAGAAGTGGTTCATTTCATAGCAAAACCCACCCCGATGTTGATATATAAATTTATTAAATAAATAATCTAAATCAACTGAAATCTTTTCTTTATTTTGAACACTAATATTTTCAAAAGGAACGGTTAGCATAAAGCGTTCCATATAATAGTTAAGTGCATCTAAAGTAGGGTGAGGATAACGTTGAGACTCAATATTTAAATAATCTTCAATTGCTTTAATATCCATAGTTTTTCCTCCTTAATTGTTATGTATTCAAAATATAAAATAGAACAAACGTGTGTTCTTAAACGAACACACGTTTGTGATTATAGTTCTTGTTTCTTAAAAATAGATAGTGATGAAAAATAAGAAATGACAAAAATAATAACACCAAGCAATGCATAACTACCAGTTGCTACTAAAACGAGTGGGTTTGAAGCGATTTTACTTATTGAACCTGCTTTTATGAGTATTGGCATAACAGCAAAGAACCACATGGATAAAAATAATGCAACAGCAACAACTGCTGTAGTAAGCATAATGACATTTGAATTCTCAGGACCAAATTTAAATGTGAGTGGAAACATTAATGCATACGTACAAGCCATCCCAATACCTATGAATGCTGAAAATAATGTAACCATAATATCTTGAGTCACGATAAGACAAATGATGGCGCCAATTATCAAACCAAGTAAAATGAGTAAACCATAAAAGGCAAAGTATGCTTTTACATAAGTATGTCTATGTGTAGGAAGGGTAGACACATAGTACATCCATTTAGAATCTTTTTCACGTTTTAAGTTATCTGATACGGGAGATAATAACATGACCATTAGCATGAAACAACACATCATTGGACTAAAAAATGCAAACACAATACTTAATACGATACCAATAATTAAATAGGTTATGAGCGATTTTTTAGAAGCATAAAAACTACTAAGTATAAGTCCTTTCATTATTTATCACCTCGCATAATTAATTTTGTAGCATCATCAATACTTTGAAGCGGGCGTGCTTGTTCAAAGTGTTGACGTTGCTTGACTAACGTTTGACGTTGACCATGACGTATTCGTGAAGCAATGATTACCTCTTGAGGTAAGTCTAAAGGGGAAGTTTCATCTGTTTCGATAATGCCATAATCAGTTAGTAATATATGTTTGTCTTCTTGTAAAAGAATATGACCATCGCGCATAAAAATAAGTTTTGTAGCAAGTTGTTCCATATCCTCTGAAATATGAGATGAAAGTAAAATACCATGCCCTTTTGATACATAATCTTCGAGAATTTCTAACACTTCTTCTCGTCCTGAAACATCCATACCAGCTGTTGCTTCATCTAAGATTAATAATTTTGTCTCATGAGAAAGTGCGATGGCTAATGCTGCTTTCATGCGCATCCCTCTAGAAAAAGTAGAAATTTGATTATTTTTAGGTAATTCAAATGATTGAATAAGATTGAAAAATTGATCACTATTCCAATGTTTAAAAATATTTAAAAATACTTTATCAATCTCTGTTATTGTCAATTTATTCGGTACACGTAAATCATCAAAAACTACACCCACGTGTTCTTTATAATCTTTATCTTTTTCGGAAATAATTTGATTGAAAAAAGAAATCTCTCCTGAATCTTTAAATCGATTACCCACTAATGTGTTAATAAGTGTGGATTTACCTGATCCATTTTTACCAATTAAGCCAATGACCTCACCTGGATTTAAAGTAAATGAAATATCATTTAATTCGAAATTTGAATTCTTATACGATTTATTAAGTTGTTGTACTTGAAGTAAATGTGTCATCTAATGATCCTTTCTTTATAGAAATGAAAACTATGAATGATAAAATTTATATGTTTTTAATAAATGACTAAATCCATTATAAATAAACAAAATGATTAAAATAAAGATCCCTAATGTTTGGGAATGGCCAGTTTCTAATGAATAAAAGCCTAAAAATATTGCACCAATCATAATTAAAGATAGGTTAATATAGAATGTTTTGAACAAGGAGTTAAAGTAAATATGTCGTTCTCCTTCATCTAAAATATTAATTAATTTCTCAGCATAATTTTTTTCTCCTAATTTGGGATAGCGAGAATCAAATTTACGATAAAATAATCCTGTAATTACCGAGGAAATAATCGTTGTCATAAAAGGAAGTAATGCCCAACTACTAGCACTAGAATTTCCATTTCCTAAGACAATGATAAAAAGAGCAATAAAGCTAATTGTTAATTCTAGATAATAAATAAATGAATTTTGCATATATGCTAAATTAGCTTTCTTATCATATGAATCCGCCTCATCTTCATCAATATGTGTTTCGGATAAACGTTTGTAATGAACGGCCTTTTTTTGAATCATAATTAAATACATACTTAAGACTAGGATAAGTGCCACACAGATTAATGAGATTAAAATGACATTTGAATGTGTAGCATAATGATAATTTCCAAAGAAGTGAAAGCTATGGTTGTAGTCAATGAATAAAGCTATACATCCTCCAATCAGTCCGCCAATTAACAAAGTGATTATAAAACGACCTATTTTCATAAATCTTCCTCCTCAATTATAAAGATAGATTCAACAGGTTCATTAAAAATACGAGCTATTTTTATAGCAGTTAAAATAGAAGGTGTAAAGTCATTTCTTTCAATGAGAGATACAGTTTGACGTGAGATGCCTGCTTTTTTAGCAAGTTGCGTTTGATTATAACCTTCTCTTGCTCGTAATTCTTTCAATCGATTTCGCAATCATCATCATCTCCTCACAATCAGTGTATATTATCATAGTCATTTTGACAAATATATTTGTCAAAAAGTATCTAAAGTAAATTATGGGTAAGACTAACGATTGTCTGATGTTAGACATCCGGATGTCTAAAGCGTCTTACTATTTAATCTTATCCACTGTGTAATGTCTTCAAGATTATAAAGCTTGATAATATCTTGATATATATCGTCTAAATTTATATTAGAAAGTGTAGAAATCAATGTATGTTCAATATGATTTAAAGCTATACTGATGTTACATTGTTGTGCTTTGTGTCCTTCTTTTTCTCCTAAAAAGTTGGTAAGTAAATGTTGACTTGAGAAGATATTGCCACGACCTTCAATAGCTAAAAAGACATCGTAAAAAGTAATATCTTTGAGTTTTTTTCTAAGTGTAAATCCTCCATTTTTACCAGTTGTTGAATATACCAAATTTTCTTTTACTAATGCTTTTACTATTTTTTTTAAGTAAGAATCAGAAACTTTAAGTCGCTTGCTTAAAGCGGTAGATGTCATTACTGACTGACGAGGGAGTTGGTTTAAAATTAATAAGACATATATTGCTTGTTCCCAACCGGTAGATAATTTCATATATAAGCCTCCTATCAAACCTATTATATAATATTTTTATATTATATTTAAAAAATAAAGTAGTTCCTATATAATTGTATTTAAAGACAAAATATATCTCAATTATCTTTAATTAAAAATAGGGAGACGACAGCAGTGAAAAAACATTTAAATACTTCAATAACATTTTATATGTCCATTCTTTTTACGACTATTTTTATGGGATCATCTTTTCCAACTGGCAAATATTTAATTTCAAATGAACATGTTCCACCTATGCTTCTTGGTGGATGGCGATTTGTTATCGCAGGATGTATGATGTTAATCCTTACATTTATGAGAAATGGGGAAAGGGGCATTCTACCCACAAGTAAAGGGAATAGTTATAAAGGATTTATATTAGTGTTCGTTATTGGATTTTTACAAACAGCAGGGACGATGGGATTATTAAATTTTGCAATGGCATTTGGCGTGTCTTCTTCTATATCATCTATTCTATTATTTACGAACCCGCTATGGCTGGCCTTTTTAGCACATTTTATTTTAGATGAAAGGTTAACAAAAATTAAAATTACTTCACTTATACTTGGTGTGTTTGGAGTAGGATTATGTCTCGGATTAGATGAAACATTATTTGGATGGGGGACGCTTTTTGCACTAGCTGGTTCATTATGTTGGTCAATCAATACAATAGTGACAAAAAAGGTAGTGTTTGATAAAGGGCCCTGGGTTTTAACAGGATGGCAACTATTATTCGGTGGTATGTTTATGCTGATAATGAGTCTCGTTTTAAAAGAACATTATACACTTAGTTCGCTTAATCATTGGGGATGGATATGGTTCTTTTGGCTTATTATTCCAGCTTCTGTAGGTTCATTTGGATTATGGTTTTATAGCTTAAGCCAACGAGGGGCAACTACGGCGAGTAGTTTCTTATTTTTAGTACCACTATTTTCGACACTATTTTCAATTATAGGATTAAGAGAGCCCTTCACGCTTCATTTAATTTTAGGAGGTTTATGCGTTGTTGTGGCATTAATGTTAATTCATCGTCAACCGAGGAAAAATGTTTTATAAAATACAATATTCAATACATTGAATATAAATACATATATTAATAGAAATTAGATTATATAAAACTTTAGTTAAGCCTTTTGAAATTGTCTTACTTTTAACATAATGAAAAAATATGAAAACTTGTCATTACTATATTTTTGAGAAATAAAAAATTTAAAAAAATCTCTTCACAGAGAATGTAATTTTGTGTAGTATATCTTTCATATGATTTTTAGAGAGAAAAAGGAGGAAACAATAATGAAAGATAACAGAATGATGTTCTTCATATTTATGTTAGGTACATTTACAGTTGGAATGGCAGAATATGTTGTTACTGGTTTATTAACTCAAATTGCAAGCGATATGAAAGTGCCTATTTCGAGTGCAGGGTTATTAATTAGTGTGTATGCAATTAGTGTTGCATTAATCGGTCCATTAATGCGTGTATTTACTTTAAAAGTGCGCGCACAACGTTTACTCCCAGTATTGATGGCCATTTTTATTATAAGTAATATAATAGGGATGTTAGCACCGAATTTTCCAATATTACTGTTATCTCGATTATTGTCAGCCTCTATGCACGCGCCTTTCTTTGGCGTATGTATGAGTGTGGCGGCAGCTGTTGCGCCTCGTGGTAAAAAACCACAAGCGATTGCTCTCGTTCAAGCCGGATTAACAATTGCAGTGATGATTGGCGTGCCATTCGGTTCATTTTTAGGTGGATTTGCGAATTGGCGCTTTGTCTTTGGCGTCATGATTTTGTTAGCTGTCATTACTATGTTAGGAATGATGAAGTTTGTACCTCATGTTGTATTGAGTACAGAAACTAGTGTGAAAAAAGAATTAAAAGTATTTAAAAATCCATATATCTTAATTGTAATGGCAATTATTGTCTTTGGTTATTCAGGCGTATTCACAACTTATACGTTTATGGAACCAATGATTCATAAATATGCACCATTTGGAATTGTTGGTTTAACTGTATGTTTATTTATGTTTGGCCTTGGCGGTGTGGTTGGTAACTTGCTTACAGGTAATGTACCAGAACATAAACTTACACAGTACTTGTTCTATACCTTTGTGTTATTGTTTATAACGATTGTTTTATTTGTAACAGCAGTGCATAGTGCGATTTTAGCAATTATTATTTGTTTCTTATTTGGTTTCGGCACTTTCGGTACAACGCCTCTATTAAATAGTAAAGTGATTTTAAGTGCACATGAGGCACCGTTACTTGCAAGTACACTTGCAGCTTCAGTCTTTAATATTGCAAACTTTTTAGGTGCCATTGTGGGGTCAATACTATTATCAATGGGATTCCCATATCTTACGATTACATTTGTATCAGGCGGGATCATTATCTTAGGAATTATAATTAATACAATTAATCATTTTTATGAAAAAAAGTATGTTACATTTGATTATTAATCAAAAGCGTTCTAAATTGAATTCACTCAATTTAGAACGCTTTTTTATAAAATGTAAAATGAATGTTAAATAATTACCTTAAAATTGACAACTTGAGGAATATAAGATACGTCGTGTTGCGTCATATAATCAATTAATACTTGTGCGCCTTCCTCTTGAATATCTTTAACGACTGGCGCTTCTGCAAACATTTTATAATCTCCGCCTCCAACTGCACGATAGTTGTTCACACATATGGTATACGTTTTTGTGTCTTCTAAAGGTGAAGCGCCGACTTTAATATCTGAAACACGTTGTCCTACAGGTGCACCAGCATGAATGGTATAAGAGATTCCTCCATACATATCATAATTAAAATGTTGAGGTTTTGGAGATAAAAATGTGTCACTGACCGTGATTTCATTATTGTCATTTACACTAAAATAACTTGCTGATTTTTCTAAAGCAGCTTTAATTCCTTTGCCATTAAGTTCTAAAACTTGGAATGTATTAGGAAAAGGATAGTTATTAATGATATCTCGCATTGTGACTTGTTGATTAAAGCCTTTAGCTGAATCAAATAGCGCAGTGCTTGCTATATCTGCACCACTTTTTTCTAACAAAATATAATTTATCAGATTAATAAGTGAATGAGGGTGTGTTCGAGCTTCGAACTGATGAGTGACTAGCATTGGTTCTGATAATGTTGTAATGTCCGTATCAAGCCAATCTTCAAGTTCATTTAAAAGTGAATGATCGTTGTTAGATAATGTTAATGAAAGATGAGAAGGCACAGATACAAGAGTGCTCTGTTTATCTGTAATTCGATGTTCATGATCTAATGTTAATGTCACCTTACCAAATTCTGTACCTCGTGTACCTGGTTGGATAATGGCGGTGTCATTTTTTATCATTGCAATATCACGATGTTGGTGTCCTGTTATAAGCACGTCAATATCTTTATGGAAACGTTCTAGTATATCAGATCCTTCATTTTCTCCAGTTAATTCTTCAGTAGGTATATCAGTATCAAGACTTCTTTCAAAACCGCCATGATAAGACACAACGACAACATCTGATTTTTTACGAACGTCTGGTAAAATACATTTTAATGTTTCAACTGCACTGTTGAACGTTAATCCTTTAATATGGGCAGGTTGTTCCCAATTTGGAATGAATTGTGTTGTTAATCCAATGACGCCAATAGTTATATCGCCACGTTTAAAATAATTTACGCCTTGACCAGTCAAAGGTGCGTTATTGTGATCAAAAATATTTGCACACAAGATAGGGTGATGAAGATGGTTTAAAGTATTTTGTAAATAAGGTAATCCATAATTAAATTCATGATTACCTAATGTACCAAAGTCAAAATTAAGACGATTATAAATATCAGTAAGAGGTTGACTTGATTGTTCTTCAGTTGCTAGGTAATGGCATAAAGGAGAACCTTGTAAAAAATCACCATTATCAATTTTAAAACTATAGTCATCGTGTTGACGTTCTTGTTCGATCAGTTGATTTACTTTTAATAGTCCCATAGGAAGATTTTGGTTTCTTTTTGAAAAGTCAGTGGGAAAAATATAGCCATGTATATCACTTACGATATAAAAAGAGAGTTGTGTCATAGGTCATTTCCTTTCATAAATAAAGAGATAAAAAAGGGAAGTAGTTTATTGAACGCCACATACCTTTATTATCTCTTATGTGTTGTATTACTATTATAAATTATTGAATTGAACCTGTAGCAAGCGTTTTACTACCTTGTTTTAAACGAATATTCGCACCTGAAATAGATTCAGATGTTTTAGCTGTAAAAGTTAACGTTGCGTTACCTTGGTCATCAGTGGTTACACTTTGTTCTTGACTATAGCCTACCGTATCATAATTTTGCCCATCTTGAGAAAAACGTGCAAGCTGTCTACCACCATCTTGATAAACACCTAATTTTAAATGATCAATAGTTGTATTTTTAGCCATGTTTGTTAATTCAACTTGAATATTAAATGGTTGATTTACTGATACATTATCTGGTAAATGGAATTGAACATTATTGCTAGATATCATTGAATTAGAAGTAGTTGTATCTTGGGAAGACTGTGATGTATTTGTATCCTCTTGTGAATGATTATTTTCAGTCGTATTGTCTTTTGTACTATTCGCTTTGTTATTACCATTATGGCTACCATGATTTTTATGATTACTATTTAGTTGTGATGATGTACTGCCATAACTACCTAGTTTAAATGTTGAACGATCGTACCATTTATATCCAGAAGGTGGTTGTGACCACGGTTCTTTTTCAGGTTCAGTTGAATGTTGTGGTTGTTCGAAATTAAGAAGTGGCGTAGGTTGATCTAACTTAATACCTGTTTCTTTTAAATTCGGTGTATTATCTTGTTTTCCAAACCAAGTTGTAATATTTTCAAGTAATTTACTATTATCTTGTTCTTTAAATCCATCATACGTTTTCTTAGTTCTTCCATTATCTTCACGTACATATTTAGGTGTACTATCTTCGACTAATGATGAATCTCCAATGAAGGCTGCTTTTCCTTTACCTACTTTTGAGATAGCGACATAAGGACCCTCTGCTATACCACCGCCATTGTAAATACCTTGATCGACTGCATGAGACCAACGTTGTTTTTGAGATAAATGTTCTGGTAAGAAAATAATACCTTTTGCTTTTGTAGGATCTGTAATTGCAAGAGTTGAACCAGCATGCATTGATACAGAATGTACACCTTCAGTAATACCAAAGCTGTCACTAGATGACACAATATTTTGAGTATTTAAATCACCTAAAGCGTTGTAACGGAAACGTACGCCGAAGTGTTCAGAAAGCCAATCTGAACTTTTAACATTGCGCATAGCTTTAGAATGTTTTTCCTCATTTGTTAAATCTTTGGTGATATCTTGATATGCACCACGACGATAACCATTCATCACTTCTGAAGAATCGAAACGATTTAAGTTTCTGTCTGCATTATAATGATCAGAGATAAAGATGATATTGCCACCTTTTTCAACAAAATTAAGCATAGCTTGTTGTTCTCTCTTTTTAAAAGGAATATTGGCTTCTGGAAGAACGAGAATATTGATGCCGCGTAGTGTATTAGGTGTAATATTAGATTCTCCATCGATTTGTTTCACAGTATATCCTTGTTGACGCATTGAATCAGCATAATCGGAAAAGCCACCATCAATGACCCAATCAGCAGCTCCTGCCGTTTGGCCGTGTGAAGCGTCAAAAGCGACAGTTTGAGTGGTAGTTTGATTTGGTGTAGCATGACTGATTGGCGTTGCAGATAATGTAATTGCTGAAGCTAAAATAGTACTACTTAATACTTTTATCCATTTCATATTTTTATCTCCCAAATATATTTTTAAATGATTTATAGAAAAAGTATAATAAAAAAATAAGTTGATAATAGATTATTTAGAGAATGTTTAAATAAATTTTACAATTCTTTAACAGTGTAAAACAATTCTATAAAAAATTCACACATAATAAATATTATTTTGGTTAATATTGTGCTACTCTTAGTATTGTCAAATGAAATGCGTTGACAAATTACATGAATGTATACATAGCGAACGGGGGCAATATGTTATGAAGCAATTTAAGTACCTTTTAGTATTAGCGCTATCAGTTATTATTTTTGCAGCAGCATGTGGAAATAATAGCTCGTTAGACAATAATAAAAGTAGTAATTCGGATGGTGGATCAAGTTCAAGTAAAGATGGCTACACACCTAAAGAATTAACTGTACAATTCGTACCATCACAAAATGCAGATACACTTGAAGCAAAAGCAAAACCGCTTGAAAAATTATTATCTAAGAAATTAGGTATTCCAGTAAAAGTGTCTGTATCAACAAATTACAATACAATTGTTGAAGCAATGAAATCTAAAAAAGTAGATGTTGGTTTCTTACCACCAACTGCTTACACGTTAGCACATGATCAAAAAGCAGCTGATTTATTATTACAAGCACAACGTTATGGTGTGAATGAAGATGGTTCTAGTAATAAAAAACTTGTAAAAGATTATAAATCAGAAATCTTAGTTAAAAAAAATTCAGGTATTAATAGCTTAAAAGATTTAAAAGGTAAAAAAATCGCATTACAAGATGTAACTTCAACAGCAGGTTACACATTCCCAATTGCAACAATTAAAAAAGATACTGGTATTGACGCTACTAAAGATATGAAAATCGTAAACATGAAAGGTCATGACCAAGCTGTGATTTCATTATTAAATGGCGATGTTGACGCTGCAGCTGTATTCCAAGATGCACGTAACATTGTTAAAAAAGATCAACCCAACGTATTTAAAGATACTAAAATTCTTAAACTAACAAAACCAATTCCTAACGATACGATTTCAGTTCGTCCTGATATGAACAAAGACTTCCAAGATAAACTTAAAAAAGCATTTAAAGATATCTCTAAAACAAAAGAAGGACATAAAATTATTAGTGAAGTATACTCTCACGAAGGCTATACAGATGCTAAAGACTCAGACTTCGATATCGTAAGAAAATATGAAAAAGAAGTTCAAGATATGAAATAATTTTCACATAGATAGAACTAAATAAGTGATAAAGAGAAGAGGCTAGGGCAATTGAGTCATATAAGAAATGCATATATCATTTCTTATGATCTTGTCCCGACCTCTTTCTCTGTATTAAAAAGAAGGGTGTAAACATACATGAGTCAGATAGAGTTTAAAAATGTGAGCAAGATTTATCCTAATGGTCATGTGGGGTTAAAAGATATCAATTTAAACATTGAAAAAGGTGACTTTGCTGTTATCGTAGGTTTATCAGGTGCGGGGAAATCTACATTATTACGATCTGTTAATCGTCTACATGATATTACTTCGGGAGATATTACAATTGAAGGTAAATCGATTACGAAAGCGAAAGGTAAAGAATTATTAATGATGCGTCGTAATATAGGAATGATTTTCCAACATTTTAATTTAGTCAAACGATCTACTGTGTTGAGAAATGTATTAAGTGGTCGTGTCGGTTATCATCCAACTTGGAAAATGATATTAGGATTATTTCCAAAAGAAGACAAAATTAAAGCAATGGATGCGTTAGAACGTGTGAATATTTTGGATAAATATGACCAACGTTCAGATGAACTGTCTGGAGGTCAACAGCAACGTATTTCAATTGCACGTGCCTTAGCGCAAGAGCCAGCGATTATTTTAGCAGATGAGCCTGTTGCATCTTTAGACCCGCTCACTACTAAACAAGTTATGGATGACTTGAAAAAAATCAATGAAGAATTAGGTATTACCATTTTAATTAACCTACACTTTGTTGATTTAGCATTAGAATATGGAACACGGATTATTGGTTTACGTGCAGGAGAACTGGTTTATGATGGGCCGGCAAGTGAAGCGAATGAAGATGTATTTAACGAAATTTATGGCCGTAAACTTAATGACGATGAGAAGCTAGGGGTGGAGTAATATGGCAACACCTACTACAAGTAAATATGATCAATATTTAAATAAAAAATTCTCTTTCAAAACTAGTTTAACTCTATTTTTAGTGATTGCGCTCGTAGTGTGGAGTTTTTTATATACGGGCTTTAGCTTTAGTGACTTAATGGTAGGGATTCCACAAATCGGTTCTTTCTTTGGGCAAATGGTCCCACCAGATTGGAGTTACTTAAATACCATTACAAAACCTATGTTAGACACAATTCGCATGGCGATTGTAGGGACATTCTTAGGATCCATCGTATCAATTCCGGTTGCATTGCTCTGTGCAAGTAATATTGTAAAAACAAAGTGGATTACGATTCCATCACGTTTTATTTTAAATATTGTACGTACCATTCCTGATTTATTATTAGCTGCTGTCTTTGTTGCAGTTTTTGGTATCGGACAAATTCCAGGGGTATTGGCATTATTTATTTTAACAATATGTGTTATTGCGAAATTGTTCTATGAATCGCTTGAAACAATTGATCCAGGTCCAATGGAAGCGATGACGGCAGTAGGTGCAAATAAAACAAAATGGATTATGTTTGGAGTAGTTCCACAAACAATGTCTACATTTTTATCCTATGTATTATTTGCATTTGAGATTAATATTCGTGCCTCAGCAGTTCTTGGATTAGTAGGTGCTGGTGGTATCGGTTTATTCTACGACTCAACTTTAGGATTATTCCAATATCCAAAAACAGCGATGATTATTCTGTTCACTTTAGTCATTGTTGTCATTATTGACTATGTCAGCTCGAAAGTGAGGGAAAAACTCGCATGACACAAGAACAGCATCAGTTAGAAAAGAAATATCCAGTGAGATCAAAGGAACACAAACAAAGAATGATTAAACATTGGCTTATTGCCATTGTTGTTTTAGCTATCATTGTTTGGGGTTTTGCAGGTATGCCTGCTTTAGAATTAAAATCTAAATCAATTGAAATTCTTAAATCTATTTTTAATGGATTATTCCACCCCGATTGGGGTTACGTTTATATTCCAGCTGGAGAAGACTTACTTCGTGGCTTACTTGAAACGTTTGCCATTGCTGTTATTGGTACATTTATCGCAGCAGTGATTTGCATACCATTCGCATTTTTAGGTGCACGTAACTTAGTAAAAGTTCGACCAGTCACAGGGATTACTAAATTCATTCTTAGTGTGATTCGTGTATTCCCTGAAATTGTTATGGCGTTAATTTTCATAAAAGCAGTAGGTCCTGGTTCATTTTCAGGGGTACTTGCGTTAGGGATTCACTCAGTAGGGATGTTAGGTAAATTATTTATAGAGGATATTGAAAGTTTAGACTTCTCATCAGCAGAGGCTTTAAAAGCAAGTGGTGCGAATAAAACTAAAACACTTGTCTTTGCGGTTATTCCTCAAATTTTACCTTCATTCTTATCCCTTATTTTATATCGTTTTGAATTAAACTTACGTTCAGCATCTATTTTAGGTTTAATCGGTGCTGGTGGTATTGGTACACCACTTATCTTTGCACTTCAAACACGTTCATGGGATCGAGTAGGGATTATCTTAATCGGCTTAGTGATTATGGTAGCCATTGTTGACTTTATCTCGGGAGCTATTCGTAAACGTATTGTGTAATAGAAGACATAATTTGAACGTTTTTATAAACAAATAGAGCTATTGCCAGAACTTAGAAAACTGGACAATAGCTCTTTTATAATGCATGAAAGAAATGTTGTTACAGTATTAGTAACAGATACTTAGAAAAATACAGTTAATGTTTTTTAGGAATAACGCGTCTAAAGCTAATACTTCTAAGGCTAGTATAAGAGTGAATATGCTAAAATCATTATATTTTGAAGTATTAGTGTCATATTTTTTAGTAAGGGGTGTTACTAAAGAATATGTAACGTTATTTAAGGATTGTGAATGATGATAACTAAGTGTAGGTTCTGTTTTTAAATAATGCGGTGGTTCATTGATGTGTGATTCGATACATAAGTCGTGTTGTCAGAGTAACGTGTTGTTTTAATAGCATTTAATTTAGTATCATGGAGTTGAATCGTCGTTGTTCGCTGTTTCATTAAGTTCTGTTTTTCAACATAACTATTAAAATCGTTGTCATTATTTTCTAGGGTGTCTTTACTTCATCCATTTTCCTCTACAAGACTATTGAAACCGATACTTGTTTTCAGATAGATTTCACTGTTGGGCTGAAACATGATAAAAACATGTGTGTTGATTCTAACGGATGACGGGAATGTGATTCATGTTATAGTTAATACCCTGATTTATGTTGTAATCATTTCTAGGTGTAATGAGTCAATCGTTTTGGTCATGATTAATTAGTATCGTTCTCTGAAGCAATAGGCTGATGAGGTATGTGATCATTATATTGTTAATCAATATTCTGCTAGGATGTAAATGCATGACCTCGAGAAAAAATAAATGAAGATGCTATAAGTGTTGTACCAAATATCTATTTAAAATGATGTATACTCAAAGATAGTTAGTTCTTAGTAATGATCATTCTATATACATAAAGATAATGATTTTATTTTTTCAAAAATAATCATAACTATGTACATTTATAAACTAACATATTCATAAAAAAACAACCTTAATATTCCCTATCATCTATATGACAGTTTTGTCATACACTTAAAAGTTGATAGGATAAATCGCTATTAAATAAAACTATACGATGATATTGAAAGGGTGTAGAACATGATTTTTCGAAATGTAGTGGCAGGTGATTTAGAAAGTTTAATTCAATTAGAAAATGAAGGGTTTACTAAAGAAGAAGCAGCAACAACTCAAGCTTTAAAACAGCGTATTGAAATCATTCCGGATACGTTTATTGTTGCAGAAGAAAACAATCAAATCGTTGGCTATATTAATGGTCCAGCTATTTCGAATAAGTTTATTACAGATGATTTATTTGCATCGATTAGACCTAACCCCAATATGGGTGGTTATTTAAGTGTACTCGGTTTAGTTGTAGCGAAAGATTTTCAACATCAAGGCATTGCAGGACAACTGTTAAATGATTTTGAGAATATAGCAAGGCAACATGTACGTTTCGGAGTCACTCTCACTTGTCGCGATACTTTAGTAAATTTTTATGAATCACATGGATATATTAATAAAGGATTATCAGATTCTAATCATGCAAATGTAGCTTGGTATAATTTAGTAAAAGAATTATAAAAATAGGAGTGATACATTGGAAACAGTATATCTAGCTGGAGGGTGTTTGTGGGGTGTACAAGCATTTATTAAAACATTGCCAGGCGTTATAGCTACTGAAGCAGGACGTGCGAATGGAACGACGCAGCGACTTGATGATGAATATGATGGCTATGTAGAATGCGTTAAAACAGTTTTTAATCCTGACATCACTTCAATTCATGATTTAATGCATTATTTATTTGAAATCATAGACCCATACAGTCTGAATAAGCAAGGCGTAGATAAAGGACCTAAATATCGTACAGGTGTTTATAGTGAAAATGAGAACCATCTTAAAGAAGCACAACAATTCATTCAACAACGTTCAGATAGAGATAAAATCGTTGTGGAAGTACGTCCTTTAGAAAATTATGTTAAAAGTGCAGACGAACATCAAGATAGATTAGATAAACATCCTGAAGATATATCATTATGTCACATCTCTAAAAGTATTTTAAATAAATACAACTAAAAGGAATGGGACAGCATTCTTATCGTATTCGTTGTCCCATGTGCGCTTTATTATTTCTTAGAAAATGTATCGATAAGACTAAGTGCAGCTAAACCTAATAAATCTAAAGCATGTTGTGCGCCAACCTTACCATGACCTGCCTCAAGGCGTTTATATACTGCAACGCTTAATACACTAAACGTGACAAGTGATCCTAAGCGAGAGATATTTTTATGCAAGACACTTGTGGCAAACAAACCCGATGCAATGAACTCAATCACACCTGCTAATTTCATTGCACGTTCCGATAATTTAAAATCTTGTGTAAATAGTTGTTTAGTATAAGGGTTACCAGTAAGTTTACGTTTTGAAGCGGCATACAAATCTTTAGCGAGTTTTAAATTGGTAGCATAACGTAATATCATTATCTAAACGCTCCTTTATATTATATTTTTTAGTTAAACTAAGTATAAAAGTCACGTTAAAAAAAGTTAAATAAAAACGTTCAGCATAAATGTGTAATGCATTCACGCTGAACGTTTTTATTTATATAGTTATTGAATTAGTTTTTACCGAATGTATCAGCAAAACTTAAAGCAGCTAAGCCAAGTAAATCTAAAGCGTGTTGTGCGCCTTCTTTACCGTGACCAGCTTCAAAGTGTTTGTAAGCTGCAACGCCTAATACACCAAATGTTGCAATAGAACCTAAACGAGAAATATTTTTGTTTAAGAAACTTGCAGCAAATAATGCAGCAGCAGTAGCTTCTACTGTACCTGCTAATTTAACTGATTTTTCTGGTAAACCAAATACATTTTTAAATGTATCAATCATTTCTTGGCTACCTTGTAATTTTGGTTTTGATGAATCATATAATTCTTTTGCAAGTTTTAAATTTGCAGCATAACGTAAGATCATTAATAAGTACTCCTTTTTTAGTTAAATTATTTTATTATAAAATAAGTATAATTTTTATACTAGAAATTATATGATTATTGGTAAGTAAAGTCAATAAAAAGCGTTAGATAATTATCTTTTTATAAGAAAGTGTTAATCAGTACACTTTAGAAACTATATTGAACGTGTCATAATAATACTGTTGTGACAAAATCTATGAAAGGAGTTGTATTATGGAAACATCGATGAATTATAATCGAATGACTACAATTTTCTTTATTTCGGGTATTATTGTTATGGCAAGTTTATATACTGCTTTACCCCTTACTTCTGTATTCGCAAAAGATTTTGGCATTTCAAATGCTGTTGCCTCTCTAAATGGTGTGATCTTTTCAATTACGTATTCACTAAGTTGTCTATTTTATGGTACAATTTCTGAAAAATTTGGACGTATTCGTACGATTTTATTTGGACTTATTGGACTCGTCATCATATGTTTACTTATAGGCTTCATTCATTCGTTCACACTACTTATTATTCTTCGTGCAATTCAAGGTATATGCGCGGCAGCTTTTTCACCTGTATCTATTACTTATGTCACTGAAATGTATTCCCCAGTAAAACGTGTGACTGCGATTAGTTTTATTAGTACAAGTTTTATGTTATCTGGTGTCATTGGCCAAAACTTGAGTGAAATTGTAGTGCGTTATTCTAATTGGCATATGGTTTATTTCATATTGACATTACTCTACATTCTTATAGCAATACTCATTTATAAATTCGTTCCAGAAAGTCCAGTGAAAAATCCTCAACTCAAACTAGTAGGTTTCTTCAAAAACTTTAAAGATTTTAAAGATAATAAAATAGTCATATTATGTTATCTTATTTCTTTATCCTTACTTACCATGTTCATTAGTATGTATACAATTTTTAATCATTATATTACTTCTGATATTGTGGGTGGCTCGGAAGCAACAGCCATTAATGCTAAACTCTTTGGTATTATTGGGATGTTACTTTCATTATTAGCAGGACGTATTAGTGATCGTACAGGAGTTAAACAAGTGATTGTAGGTGCATTAGTTGTAAGTGTGGTATCACTTATTTTAATGGCTTTCACAACTAATATCAGTCTACTAATTATTTGGAGTGTGCTATTTGTAGGAGGGATTGCGTTTGCAATTCCATCTACTATTTCAAAAGTAGGTATGGTTGTCAATCGAAATCAAGGTTTCTTCTTATCTGTTAATACCTTTATTCTGTTTTTAGGAACAGCCATTGCGCCATTATTGATGATTCTTATTCAACCATTATCTAATTTCACATTACAATTTATAATGATTGCGGTCATTGGAATCATCGCTCTTATAGTCGCTTTACTTTTACCACGTAGAAAAAATGTAATACGATGACATTATGGGTATCGAAAGCATTCAAATTCAAAATGAGTTTGGATGCTCATTTTTTATAAGTTGAGTTGTCAAATTAAGCGCAACAACTTAGAATTTAAAAGTTCATAAGACACTTTCTAGGTCGATGGTCAATAGAGATGCCACTATCCCTTTCCATTTACAAAATGAATTAAACAACGCGGAGCAACCTACTTGGATAGATGTCTTCCATTTATAATTTATGTAGAAGTAGATGGACATGTGATGACAGGACAAAACCCATAATCTGCTTCTCAAGTATCAAGTAGGACGCAAAGTCAAAGCATTATTAGACTATTTACAGTTTAAAGATATATCTAAAATGTCATGCAATGTAGCAAAAATCTCATCTACACTATAATTGTAATCATTTTCTACCCAACGTCTTAAGACCTCTATCATGCCACTGCTATAAAAATCTGCAATAATTTCAGGATGATGACTGTGTTTAATTTTTAAAGCAAGTGGATCATTTTGACTTTTTACGCTATCTAACATTAATTCACGACTTACATGCGTTAGATTACGAAAGACATCCGCTTGACGAGAAGAGGTCAGTAAATGTTTAAATACTTTCTTATGTTCTCCGATAAAATAGATGAATTGTTGAAAAGATTCTTCTGTAGAAAGAAAAGGTCGAGTATCTTCATGATGAAATTGAGTTGCGATATAGTCAGGTAAAGAGAATAGAAGATCGTATTTATCTTGGAAATAACGATAAAATGTACTACGATTAATTTCTGCGTTATCACAAATTTTTTGAATTGTTATTTCGTCAAAATGATAATCATTTAATAATTTAAATACAGTTGCGTTTATATGTTTAATCATACGCTTTTGATTGGCAGTAGGCATAATCCGAAAATACTCCTATTCATTTTTTATAGTTCGAAAGTTTGACTTATTAAAAGTAAAGTATCATAAATTTTAGAATAATTCCAAATATACATCTTTAATATGATAATAAAAAAGTGTGACGATAGAATATTTAATATTCTTCGCCACACTTAATTGTCAAATAAAGTGTCAATTTAATATTTATTTAGTGTCGATATCTTTTAACCAATCATCGACGTTGTGATCATGATTGTCTACATAATCTTTTGCTACTTGTTCAGGATTTTTACTTTTAACAAAGATGTTTTTAGCTAAACGTTCCTCATCTTTTTGATCCCAATCTTTTGCCATACGTGTTGCAATGTCATATGCCGCTGGATGTTTTTCTTTAAAATTATGATTGAATACTAAATCAATATGTTGCTTATTATTTCCATAAATTTTGTCTGGATCTTTAAGCATTTTGACATCTAATTCTTTCGAGAACCAATTTGGTTCCATTGATGTGAAAAGAATAGGTTGTTGTTGTTGATATGCTTTTTGAATTTTTTTGAATTGTTCCTGATCGGAACTTTTATCTAGGCTATATTTACTCAAATCGTCTCTATCTAATTCATCATTCGTTTGTTGCATAACACCATTTCTGTTATCAGTACCTTGAATTGTCCAATCTACAGATTTACCAAAATCTTTATCATCTTTTAAATCTTTAATTGAATCAATGTTCTGAACATATTTAGGTACTGCTAATCCAACATTAACATGATTAATTAAATGTTTGTCATCATATAAAGTAAGTGTATCTTTAAATTTATCATAATATCTTTTATCTGTTTCTGGAAAAATACCTGAAGCATGAAATGCATCATCACTTGCAGACACTGTTGCATATAATGGTCCACTTGCTGGCACAGGTGTAGTTGTAACATCATAACCAGCTTTCTTTAATACTTCCGCAATCACAAGTGAACGTGCAGTTGAATTATCACTTGCAATATAAGGGATTTCAATCGTTTTGTCTCCTAATTCGGTTTTACTTTGTGTAGAGGAGTTGGATTGACTATTCCCACAGGCACTTAAAACTATGGCTAGTGTGAGTGTGGCTAATAGTACTAAAAATTTTGATACGCGTGATTTAAGCATCAATATCTTTCGCCTCCCTGATCATCTTTTCTATTGTCTGTATGACTCGTTTGATATTTATCGTAAACATGTTGATTATGTTCGCGGGCATAAAGCATCAATGCTTTAAATAATACATCCTGCTCCGTATTATTATCAGTTAAATCTTTGTATAGGTGTGTGGTTTTATCAAAATAAGTTGTAGTGTCATGCTGTTCTTGTCGCTTAGAATGAACCGTTTCAGGTGTACCTTCTTCGGTATATAAAGCTTCGTAATCAACATCATCATATGCATTATAATTATTAGAATGGGTAGCATAGCTGCGATTTTGATGTTGATAAGATACATCTTGTGTATCAACGAATTCTCTATAACGAGGGGCCTCTGAATGTTTGTAATTAGAAGTAGAAGATTCATGATGTTCTTCTAATGCTTTACCTTCAACATCAATTTTAGGTAATATAACACCTAACCATTTCGGTAAGTACCAAGATGCATTACCGAATAATTTAGTTAAAGCAGGAATTAATGTCATTCTGACAATAAAAGCATCAAATAATACACCAAATGCAAGAGAAAGACCCATTGATTTAATTGCAGTATCATCTTGGAAGATAAAGGCAATAAACACACTGAACATAATTAATGCAGCGGCAACGATAACTGGACCACTTTCTTTAATACCTACGCGAATAGAGTGATCATTATCTCCAGTTTTGCTGTATTCTTCATGAACACGTGTCATTAAGAATAATTCATAGTCAATGGCTAATCCGAATAATAAACCGATTGTAATAACAGGTAAAAAGGCAAGTAATGGACCTGTATTGTCTACACCAAATAGACTACTCATCACACCATCTTGCATGACTAAGGTTGTAAATCCAAGGGTTGCCATTAATGATAAGACAAATCCAAGTACTGCTTTTAATGGTACAAGGATAGATCTAAATACAATCATAAGTAAAATAAATGCTAGTATAACGATAACGCTAGCGAATACTGGGATAGCATCATTCAGTTTTTCTGACATATCGATATTAATGACGCTTTGACCAGAAATCTCAGTGTCATAATGATATTTATCTTCGGCATCTTTGTGATAATCTCTCAATTCATATACAAGATCTGTGGTAGATTTAGCGTTTGGACCTTCATTTGGAATAATCGTAAAGATAGCATAGTGATTATTACCATTCAATTGTGCTTTAGATACTGTATCTACATTATCTAAATCTTCTATATCTCTACGCATATTACTTAAATCATTTTCAATTGATGTTTTACTTCCACCATCTTTAGTATTCACTAACATTACAATTTGTCCGTTATAGCCTTCACCAAAATTATCTGAAATCAGTTGATACGCTTTATGCTCAGAAGAATCGTTTGGTTTAAGACTGTCATCAGGAATACCAAGACGCATGCCTGTGATTGGAATGATAGCTAGAATAAGAATCACTAAACTAATAATCGTTGCAAGCACAGGTTTACCTACAACGAATTTAGCCCATGGATGATGTTTAGGGTCTTTATTTTTAGTAGGCTTATTTTTAATTTTAATACTTTTATGGAAAATACTAATTAATGCAGGAAGTAATGTTAAGGCTGCTAAAACAGCGAATAACACACTAATAGCTGAAGCAAATCCCATAATTGCTAAGAAATCAATGCCTACTAGTGATAAACCACACACTGCCATCATTACTGTAATACCAGCAAAGATAACAGCACTACCTGCAGTACCTACTGCTTTACCAATTGCTTCTACCGTGGCAGTACCTGATTTTTTAATTTCTTTATATCTAAATAGAATAAATAAAGAATAGTCAATACCTACCGCTAAGCCAATCATTACAGCTAGTGTTAATGTGAAGTTTGGAATGTCAAACATAAATGTAAGTAATGAAATCATACCGACACTTGTTACTAAACCAAGAATCGCACTAATAATTGGCATACCTGCTGCAATAAGAGAGCCAAATGTGATAAGTAAAATAATGAAAGCAACTACGATACCTACTATTTCAGAAACACCACCAGGTTCAGAGCCCATTGACATACCAGTTGTTTTTTCAATTTGAATGTTGTGATTATCTTTAATATCTTGAAGTGCTTTATTTACTATCTTTTTAGATGAATCTTGCATACTTGTTTGAGGGACAACATAGCTGATATTAGCAATAGCTGTATCGCCTTCACTATTGACCTGTCCCGACTCATATGGATTAGAAATGTTTTGTATATAATCATCATCTTGTTTAATATTATCTAAGGCATCCTCTATGTCTTTTTTCGTTGTTTTATCTTTCAATCCATCCTCTTTATTTGAATGAAAGACAATCTTCATGGACGCTTTTTCACTGTCTTGATGAAATTCTTTACTGATTTTATCATTCGTATCAATGGATTTTAATCCATTCATTTTGATATCACTATCAAATTTTGGTGAAGTAACTAATAGAGGCGCAATCACTACACCAAGTACGACTAACCATATAATAATACTTAGCCATTTATGCTTAGCGATAAATGTACCAAGTTTATATAATAGATTTGCCAATATAATACCTCCTTTTATTGTTAAAATAGCGTTATTAGACAATGTACGTTAATAGAACGTATTTTATAATTTAACAAGAGTTTGATTATATGTGTACCATTAAAAAATTTAAGACGTTGGAAAATGCAACATTTTATTAAAATTGTTGTTTTTTTATAGAAGAAGTGAGGAGGAGCATAAAAAAGAGAAGGATAACATTCATTTAAAATTCGTTATCCTTCTCTTTATGATATGTATAAAGTTAAGCTACGAAATATCCGATAAGACAAATTGCACCAATGAGTACAAATAAAACGCCAGGTAAATATATTTTTTCTCTAAGATCAATATCTTGTCTATATGCGACGAAGCTACTAATAGAGATGAGTATGATACCAACTACTAGTAAAATAATAGAAAGTATAAGCATCAACTCAGCCTCCTTCATATCAAAATTGATGAAAACGGTGTTCTCTTAATTTTATTATATTAGGAATAGACAAATTTTTATAGCGATTTATTAATATAATGTAAAAATGTTATCATTTTTATAGTTATTTATTAATAAAATTTATAAGAAATTTACATTTAATAAAATAATTAAAAGGAGTAGAAAATGAATTCTACAAGAATTGTTTTCTACTCCTTTGGTTATATAAATGATCTTTTCATCTCATTGACATCTAAATACTTTCATTTTTTAAAGAATAGATTAATGTCATAAAGTTTTGAATAAGAGCAGTGAGATGATGATCTGCCCGGTAAACGATAGAGATATAACTTGAAGGTGGGCCTTCTTTTAATGACTTGCCAATAATGTTAGGATGATGGAATAAGGTGCTTTGACTTACAAGACTCAGATAATTAGAATCTTTAATAATGGTTAATATACTACTAATACTATTTGATTCCATATGAACATTTAAATCAATAAAATTGTTTTTTCGCCAATCATCAATACTTTCTCGTGTTGAACCACTACTATGAATAATGAAACGATACGCATTTAAATCTTCTAATGAAATATCTGTTTTTGAAGCCAAAGGATGTCTTTTATCCATTGCGATAACAAGTGGATTTTCTTGAAGACGTTTCACTTTCAATTCTTTTTCATTGAATCCTTTTTCTGAAATAACGCCGATATCAATCTCTCTATCTTTTATTTTCTTTAGTATCATAGGAGCAGTATCTACAATTAAATTCATATCAATATTTGGATAATCGTGCATATATTTTTTTAAAGTGGTAGGAAGAATACTATAAATAGGTGCATGACTTGCTCCAACTCGTAAAGTCCCACGTTTGGATTGTTTGAATTCTTCAATCATATGTGTTGTTTCATCAATTAAATTTAGCATTTTATTAGAATTACGATAAAGTAAGTCTCCAGCATCTGTTAAATTGAAACATTTCCCTTTTTTAAAATATAAGGGTATTCCAAGTTCGTTATTTAAATTTTTTAGATGAAATGTTACAGTTGGTTGCGTTATCCCCAGTTTTTCAGCAACAGCATTTTCATTCTGCAATTCAACAAAATTTTTAAAAATCATCATTTGTTTTGTATTCATAAATTAATTCCCCAAAATATATAAATTTTTTCTATTCTATTGTTTATATTAAAGAAAGAATTTTGAGGTTACGTTAATAAATTGTTTAAAGTTAGTTAATGTTGATACATTATAATGGAATATACAGTATTATCAGTAGAGGATTGAATAAACATTTTGTTACGCTCTCTTGTATTAAATTAAAAATTGAGGGTAATAACAATGTTGCTTAACAAATCTTACAACATAAAGCATTTACATTTAAGGAGAGATTTACATGTCAGAAAGGCTACTTGTGATTTCTGATATTCATGGACATCGAAAAGCCCTTTCCATACTTTTAAAACGAGCAAAATATAATCCAAAAAAAGATCAGCTCGTACTTATGGGGGATTATGTCAATAATGGACCGGATTCATTTGGAACATTAAAATTAGTTAAAAGGTTAAAACGACGTGGTGCGCTTGCTTTAGCAGGTAATCATGAAATGCGCTGGTTAAATAGTAAAGATAAAAAGATTAAGCGTTGGCATCCGTTCTTACGTGAATTATCTGCTGTTGAAGTGATTGGTAATTATATTTTTGCACATGCAGGAATAGATACCAATAAACCTTTGAATAAGCAGATTAAAGAATATACTACTGGACATTATTCACATTCGCTTAATCGTCAGATTCCTAAAAATAAATATTTAGTTCATGGTCATGTACCGAATAATCGCTATGGATTAAAGAAAGACGAGATTTATAAAAATAAAAATGAATTATCTATAGATACAGGCGCAGGACACAATAAGTTTTTATCGCTGATTGATTTAACAGGTCAATATCAGTATTCAGTAGAGGTAACGAATATTCGAAAAATGAATATAAAACGCTTAAAAATATAATAGTTAATGATGTTTAATCTTTGATTAAAACGAATAAATAAAAATATAATAAGACATTCAAGTTTTATGTAAAATGTTATATAATGAAATGGAATATCACTAAAAAAGGGTGGCATTAATGAATAAAAATACGCAAAACAAAAATCGTAAAATGTCGAAGCTAAGTTCGTATTTAAAAGTGTCATGTTCAGCTTTAATATTAAGTAGTTCACTTGTAGGTTACGGGTTTACTAAAGATGCATTTGCAGCAACACAAGATGCAGAAACAGCAACTTCTGAAACTACAACACATGTTCAAAAAGATTTACAAGATGCAATGAATAAAGCGAAAAAAGACATTAAGCAACTAAAACATTTAAGTGCAGTTGAGTTAAAAAGTTATAAAGAAGATATTGAAAGTGCTAAAAATCAGAATGAAATTAAAAATATAATCAAAGAAGCGAAAAAAGAAAATAAAGTAACAGCACAAGAAAACACAACTGACGTTTCAAACAAGGATAATAGCACTGAATCATCTAGCACTCAAGATGCTTCAACAGAAGAAGAAAAGGCTACAACAAGTAACGACACTTCTGCTGATAATACATCTAATATATCAAATGAATTAGATAACATCGTATCAGATCTAGATACTTTATCTAATAAAGTTGATAGCGGTCAACAAAAAGATGCAACAACATCAAATAAATCTTCGTCTTCTGAATCAAATACTTCTGAAAACACAACTGATGAAGTAACGAAAGAGGAACCTACTACGGAAGAATCACCAAAAGAAGTGCCAACAACAGAGAAACCTTCAAACCAAACAACCTCTTCTAAATCAGAAACTTCTATTGTTGATAAATTAGATAGTATTAAAAATGATATTGATAGTGCTAAAAAAGACATCGAAAGTTCAAAAGAAAACGATTCAAATCAATTACCAAGTGATGAAAATAGTACAGAAGAGGAAACAACTGAATCATCTAGCACTCAAGATGCGCCAACAACAGAAGACACAACAAATTCTAATTCCAACCATCATGTATTAGATGGATTAGCTAAATTAAACGATACTCATAAAGATCAAGACTTAGATACAGATGCACGATATCATCAATTTGATAAAGTGAATCGCCAATTATCTGAAGCTGAAAAAATTAATCAAGCTATTGCTAAAATTGAAAATAGTAAAGATGATGCCAGTCATTTATATATCAATCGTAAATTAGATCAATTATCTGATTTACGTGATAACATTCAACATCAAGCTGATTTAGCGAAAAAAGATAAACAAGCTATTGATAATGACATTGAAACTGTACGTAAAAATATAGAGAATAACCGTGATATTATTCTTAATCGTTTGCAACAAGTCTCTGACAAACAACGTGCAGCTGAAGATGTATTAAACAGTGTGTTTAGCAAAAATGAAGCGCAACACATATTGAAAAATATTAAAACAAAAGGACAATCTGATAAACAAATTGCAGATCAGATTATGAAACAGATTGATGGATTGACTTCAACAACGAGTGATGACATCTTAAAATCTATGTTAGAACAAGCACCTAATAAAGAAGATTTATTAAAAACAATCTTATCTACACGTTTAGGACAAAATGAAGCGGCTACTATTGCGAAACGATTAGTAAATGACCATTTAACAAATTCACAAATTGTTGATCGCTTAAAACAAGCATTTAATCAACATGGTCTTGTGTCTAGTGATGATATTTTAAATGATATTTTAGATAAAACGTCTAATCGTAAACAAGCCATTGAAACAATGTTAGCAACAAAATTAAACCAAGCAAAAGCGAACGCTTTAGCTGATATTATTTCAAGAGTACAATCTGATAAAGCGAATGCTTTGGATTTAGTGAAAAGTACAATTAATGGTAAAGCCAATGACTTATTACAACTTCAAAATAGCTTAGGTCAAGCCAAAAATAGATTAAACTATATTCTTGATCCAATTGTAAATCGACCATCATTATTAGATCGTATTACGGGTAACACAAGTGGTTCCAATCTCGGTTCAAATCTATTAGGTAATGGATTAGATTTACTAGGTGGTTTAACTGGAAGTCATTTATTAGGCAATCTTCCTTCAGGTAGTAGTTTGCTTGATGGATTAACAAATGGAAACAGCTTACTTGACGGTATAAGTGATATTCCTAATCCAACACAAGGCTTATCATTAGGTCATTTAGGCGATGATGGTTTACT
This sequence comes from Staphylococcus sp. HMSC057A08, assembly GCF_001812925.1. Taxonomy (NCBI): domain Bacteria; kingdom Bacillati; phylum Bacillota; class Bacilli; order Caryophanales; family Staphylococcaceae; genus Staphylococcus; species Staphylococcus sp. HMSC057A08. The sequence continues at coordinate 178,701 of NZ_KV810847.1, forward strand.
TAGCGGTTTATTTAATAGTGATGGAAATTTATCATTACCTGCAACAGGTGAAGCCATTAAGAAAAACTGGATTCCGATTGCAGCAGTGATTGCTATTGCAGGTGGGGCACTTGTATGGTTCAGTCGTCGTAAACATCACCAATCTAATAACTAAACCAAATAAATAGGAGTAAATAATTAATGCCATTGAACATTAATTATTTACTCTATTTTTATATATTGAGTTGTTGCACTTAAATGGACAACTCAACATATGTAAAAGATGTATCCAAAGTATGAATAATAATCTATTTACTTTACATCATCATTGAGTGTCATATGCATTAGACATAAACTTAAAGTATGAAAAAACAATTTGAAAATGACTCAATTGTAATTATGACGTAGTACATGTTGAAGTGATTAAGATTAAAGGGGTGGGGAGCATGGAACGCAGTGAAGGTGTATCTCATACAGTATCTGATAACAAAGAGAAAAAACGGTTTCGATTAAAAATGCCTGGTGCATTTACAATTTTATTTATTTTAACCATTATTGCAGTGTTAGCAACTTGGATTGTGCCAGCAGGTGCGTATTCTAAGCTTTCTTATCATGCAGGAGCGCATGAATTTAAGATTGTCGATGCACATAATAAAACAACGACAGTCCCAGGGACACAAGATCAACTTGACAAATTAGGTGTCAAGATTGATGTGAACCAATTTAAATCAGGTGCTATCAATAAACCGATATCGATTCCTGGAACTTACGAGCGCTTGAAACAAAAGCCAGCGGGTCCCGATCAAATTACGACAAGTATGGTAAATGGAACGATTGAAGCTGTCGATGTCATGGTATTTATTCTTGTGCTTGGTGGTTTAATAGGCGTCGTACAAACGAGTGGTGCTTTTGAATCGGGATTATTAGCATTAACTAAAAAAACTAAAGGACATGAATTTTTACTGGTCTTTATGGTATCCATCTTAATGATTTTAGGTGGAACGTTATGTGGCATTGAAGAAGAAGCGGTCGCTTTCTATCCAGTGTTGGTACCTATCTTTATAGCGATGGGCTATGATTCCATTATATGTGTAGGGTCTATTTTCCTGGCGAGTTCTATTGGGAGTACGTTTTCAACAGTTAACCCTTTTTCAGTAGTCATCGCCTCTAATGCTGCAGGAACAACCTTTGTAGATGGATTATATTGGCGTATTGCTGGACTTATTGTAGCAACCATCTTTACGATAGGATATTTATATTGGTATGCAAAACGCATTAAAAAAAATCCGAAACGATCATACACTTATGATGATAAAGTGAAGTTTGAACGACAATGGTCAGTGATTAAGAATAATAGTGAAGACAGTATCTTTACCTTACGTGAAAAAATTATTTTAATACTCTTTATCTTGCCCTTCCCAATTATGGTTTGGGGCGTCATGACTCAGGGATGGTGGTTCCCGATTATGGCGTCTATGTTTTTAGCCTTTACCATTGTGATTATGCTTATTGTCGCATTAGGTAAGAATGGATTAGGTGAGAAAAAAGTGGTCGATGCATTTGTTAATGGTGCATCAAGCTTAGTAGGCGTATCATTAATCATTGGTCTTGCACGTGGTATTAATAGGATTATGAATGATGGACTGATTTCAGATACAGTGTTAAATTTTTCATCATCACTCGTAAAACATGCGAATGGCCCACTGTTTATTCTTGTATTATTGATTATCTTTTTCTTCCTAGGATTTATTATTCCTTCATCATCAGGATTGGCTGTACTTGCCATGCCAATATTTGCACCACTTGCTGATACAGTAGGTATTCCTCGATTTGTGATTGTTACAGCGTATCAATTTGGACAATATGCGATGCTATTTTTAGCACCAACAGGATTGATTATGGCTACATTACAAATGTTGGATATGAAATATTCACATTGGTTTAAATTTGTATGGCCAATTGTCGTTTTTGTATTTATCTTTGGCGGTGGCTTATTAGTTGCCCAAGTATTAGTATATTCATAATAAAAAAGCCATTGAGTTTCAAATTTTTGAAACTCAATGGCTTTTGTTATGCATTTATTTAGGTTGAATGTAGTGTAAAGATGAGGCAGTATCCGCATCAATTTGACGATATGATACAATACCCAATCCTTTTACATTTGATTCTGAAATAATGATTGAGCCATCATCATTGACTTTTTCAACGAAAGCAACGTGGCCATATAACGCACTTGCTCCAGATTGGCCTGCTTCAAATACAACTGCTGTATGATTTTTAGGGGTTGTACTTACATTATACCCTGCGTCTTCAGCGCTATTATCCCAGTTATGTGCATCGCCCCAATGACCGCCTACATGTTTATCAAATTGTTGAACACGTTCGTACACATACCAAGTACATTGACCATATGGATACGGTGAAGCAACATCTGAAATTGAAAATGGCTTAAATGCACTTCCTGAAACATCTGTGCCACTACTTCCTGTTGATGTTGAGTATTTATCTAAATCAGGCATGTGTTTTTTATCAAAATCAGTTAAATTGTAATGTTCAATTAAGCTATTTAATTTCGTTGCATAGTTTGGATCAGTCGCATAAGTTTGGCTTAAATGACGTGTTGCTGAACGATAACTTGGTGCAATATTTTTCCAAGATGATTTATAAATTGTAGGATTACCGTCAATACCATGTTTGATTAAATCAGCATAATCTTTTAATGAAGCCTTAAGATTTGGATATTTACGGAAACTAGCATTAATACTAAAAATATTATTATTACTACTAGCTTCAAGTGTATTGAAGTTAACTGAAGCACCTTTATAACTACCTTTCATACCGAATAAATTGTAGTTTGGTGCTTGTGCAAGAGCGCTATTACCTGAACTTGATTCTAAAATAGCCTGCGCAATCATAACAGAAGCATAAATATCATTATCTTGCCCAATTTTATGCGCATCTTTGGCAATAGATGTAATAAATTCACGTGTTGCTTTATTTTCTACCACTGCCATGTTTCCATTAGTAACATTGTTCCCATCTAATTGTGGTACATTTTGGAATAAACTTATAGCGCGTGTATTACTTTGTTTAAAATCATTTTCAAATGATTGTGGTGCTTCTTGTTTATGTTTTAGTTGTTTCTCCGTTGGCAATTGCGGATTGTCTTTATTTGTGTCTAGTTGGTCTTGAGTTGTTGATGTATCTTTTTTTGAATCTTCATTTTGTGATGCTTGAGATGTGCTGTCTTTTTTAGATGAGGTATAGTCTTTATGTGTTTGTGTTGCTTTATCACTATATTTATCAAGAAGCGCATCTAGTACATCCTCTGATTGTTGACGATCTTTATTAGGTGTTGCTTGCTCTTCTTGAGAGATTTGAGATGTTGTATTTTTTGTTGTTTGCTGTGATGTTGATTGATTGCTATTTTCAGATGTCGAGGACTCATTAGTATTAGAATCATTTAAATCTGAAGCTAATTGATTCAATGAATCTAAGGCTTTGCTTACGCTAGAATCATCAGTTGAATGATTGTCATTACTGTTACTATATTTAAATGATGACTCAGACGATTGATCTGACTGATTATTTTCTGTTAGTACCTCAGATTGATTTGATGGTGTGGTATGACTATTTGACTTATCAGATGAGTCTTGAGGTGATGGATCAATTGTTGTGTGTTGATGTGATGATTCAGTACTATCTTCATCTGAAGAAGTTGTATTCGTTGCATTTTTGTCATCATTAGTATTAGATGAAGATGAATCACTTTCAACATGTTCATATTTAGAAATATCATCATCAAAATGGAATAAAGATGAAATCAAACTTGTTAAACTAAAGCCATTTTCAAAGTGACTAGGATCTAAAAAGTTTGATGAGAATGAATGATTTGAACCATTCATGTTAAATACAGATAATGGTGTATGATACGTGTCTTCATCTTTAGTATGAGATGAACGATTATTTTTCGAATGTGTTGATGATGGTTTAGAATGAGAAGCGGCATCTTCATTTGAAACTGTGTCTGATTGACTTTCTTTTGACTGAGAGTCTTGCTTTTTATTATTATCAGAGCTATCAGAAGTTGGATCTTCTGAAGATGGAGTTTCATTGCTTTCAGTACGTGTTGTTTCTGATGTAGAAGTTGAATCCTCATTATTTGATTCAGATGTTTTAGTTTGTTTTGTAGTCTCTTCAGCTTGAGCAACACTAGACGTAAATGTTGGTAAAACCAGAGTTGTAGTTAGCAAATATATCATGAATTTTTGCTTCGACATCAATAAACGCTCCTTACTTTTGTATAATATATTTTATAAATCCGTCTTAAGTCAGACGATTTCTATCGTATTTTAACGTAGCATTAGCTTTGTCGCTAAAATTATTTTCTGCTATAATGCATAAGTACCATTTTAATTGTTGACGTATATCAACTAATTATGGCATTCGTGATAAAAGTATTATACTAATTCTACGATATAAAAAACAATGTTTTAAATCATATTGATATAAATTCTTAATATTTCATTTTTAGGAGAGTGAAAATGAAGAACGCGTTTAAACTATTTTTGACAGACTTAAAGCGTGTCGCTAAAACACCTGCTGCTTGGGTAATTCTAGGCGGTTTGGCAATTTTACCTTCATTTTACGCATGGTTTAATTTATGGGCAATGTGGGATCCATATAGTAATACAGGTCATATTAAAGTGGCAGTTGTAAACGAAGACCAAGGCGATAAAATTCGAGGTAAGAAAATTAATGTAGGTAATACGCTCGAAGACACATTGAAGAACAATGATAAATTTGATTGGCAATTTGTCAGTCGGGAGAAAGCAGATCATGAAATACGAATGGGTAAATATTATGCAGGAATTTATATACCTAAGAAATTTACACATCAAATTACGGGAACACTTCGTAAACATCCGGAAAAAGCAGATATTACATATAAAGTGAACCAAAAAATTAATGCTGTCGCCCCTAAAATGACTGATACCGGTTCGACAATTATTGTTGATGAAGCCAATAAACAATTTAATACTACTGTAACGAAAGCATTATTGAAAGAAGCAAATAAAGTAGGTCTTCAAATTGAAGACGAAGTACCAACTATCGATAAAATTAAAAATGCAGTCTATGCTGCCCATCAATCTTTACCTAAATTGAATAAAATTGCAGATAGAATTGTTTATCTTAATGATCATCAAGATCAGCTTGATCAATATGCGAATCAATTCCGTGATTTAGATAACTATAAAGATGATATTTTAAATGCTCAACAAAAATTAAATGACGTCAATGCAGCGATTCCTTCTTTAAATCAAAAAGCGAAACTAATTCTCGCATTGAATGAATATATGCCTAACATTCAGAAATTAGTGAATGTAGCAGCAGATGATATTCCTCAGACATTCCCTAAAATTAATAGAGGGGTAGAGATTGCGAGTCAAGGATTAGACTTAGCGAATCAACAACTTAACGATGCACAAGGTTATTTAGGTATGGCTAAACAACGTGTTGGGGATTATCAAGAGGCAACTAGGCGAGCACAAGCCGTTAATGGTAATGTGAATAATAATTTACGACAACAAAGTGCGACAACTAATGACAACGGTATGCCTCAATATACGATTCAAAAACTAAGTAATAGTTCGAATAATGATCAATTACCTAATGGTCAGATTCTTTCGAATGAAGATGTTAAATCAATGAATAGTGGACTTGCTGAAGCATTACTTGCATTATCTTCAAATGCTGATAAGCAAGCTAAGGCATCACAATCTGATGTAAAAGCATTAAGAGATATAACGTATGGTGTTATTGCCTCTAATCGTCCAACAGAATATAATGACATGCTTCGAAATATTAAAGGACGTTTAGAAAACACTTCAAAATACAATCAACAATTGATTGATGTATTAAAAGAATTACAACAACGTGAACATGTGAATTTAGCACCACAAATTAAACGAATCGAAAGTACCAATAACCGTATTAATGATACGTTACGTTCTACTAACCAATTGATTGATGCATTATCAAGTGGTGGTAAAGGTAGTGCGGAGTCTATTAATGTATTAAGAAGCTTGCCAGCTTTAAATTCTGGTTTAGGTAGTTATAGAGATTACATTAAAGATAATTTAAATCATCGTTTACTTGTAGTTTCTAATGATATTACAAAACAATTAAGTGAAGGCCAAGTTGTATTATCAGATGTGCAATCTAAATTAAATACGATTAATCAAGTGATTCAAGCAGGTCAAGATATTGTAGGTAATGGTCAAACTCGTATTGCAACACTTCAAAGTGAATTACCATCACTTGAAGCGGGATATATTGAAGCAACTCAAACTGCTAAAAATTACTTCCCAACAGTACGAAAAAATGTAGCAAAAGCTGCAGACTTTGTACGTAATGATTTACCTGATTTAGAACAACGTCTTGCGAATGCAACAGCTACTGTTAATGCTAACTTACCAACATTATTTGATAAGTATGATAATGCAGTAGATTTATTAGATGAGAATCAACCAAAAGCAAAAGAAGCTTTAGCGAATTTAGCGAACTTTGCACAAACAAAATTACCTGGTATCGAAAGAGATTTAAATAAGGCTAATGATATATTCAATCAATTGGACGATGACGATGCAGTAGATAAGCTGGTTAATAGTCTAAAAAATGATTTGAAAAAACAAGCAGATGTTATCGCAAACCCAATTAATAAGAAAACTGTGGATGTTTTCCCAGTCAGAGATTATGGTTCAGGGATGACACCATTCTATACAGCATTATCCATTTGGGTAGGCGCTTTATTATTAGTGAGTTTATTAACAGTGCATAACAAACATGAAGAATTAGCAGATCAGTTAACGAAACGGCAAGAATATCTTGGTAAAGGAATGTTCTTTATCTTGATGGGTGTATTACAAACCCTCATTGTTACAACAGGTGACTTATTCTTACTTCATGCGCAAGTAGAATCACCATTGCTCTTTGTACTCGTTGCATTATTTGGTGCAATTGTGTTTAATACCATTGTTTATACGTGTGTATCTATATTGGGTAACCCAGGTAAAGCGGTAGCCATCATTCTTTTAGTATTACAAATTGCAGGCGGTGGCGGTACCTTCCCAGTAGTTACACTACCTAAGTTCTTCCAAAACATTTCACCTTACTTACCATTTACGTACTTAATTGATTGTTTACGTGAAGTTGTAGGTGGTATTGTACCAGAAATTTTAATTACAAAATTAATTATATTTGGGCTCTTCGGTCTTGGTTTCTTCTTAATTGGATTTATTGCTAAACCATTCTTAGATCCAATTATGACTAAAATTGCAAAACGTGTAGAAGAAAGTAAAGTAACAGAATAGAAAATAAAATAGCCTGATTGATAATGAAACATCATTATCAGTCAGGCTATTATTTTTAATTAGATTTGTTATTAGATTCACTACTGCGATTAGTATGACTTTCAGTAGAAGACTTCGTACTTTGTTGCGATGAAGGTTTTTCTTCTGTTGAAGGTTGTTCAGTTGATGTTTGCTCTGAAGATGGTTTGTCTTCTGTGCTTTGAGATGTGGGTTGTTTTGATGTGTTACTTTCTGAACGATGTTGTGATTGTGACGTAGTTGATGATTCGCTTGTTTTTGGCTGTGTAGTCTGAACAGTAGAGGGACGTTGCGTCGTTTGTTGTTGTTCTTGTATTGATTGACTTGTTGACTCAGATTGCGCAGTGGTGCCATTGTCAGACTGACTTGTTTCATTAGATTGAACTGTATGACTTTCAGAAGTAGTTTCTTTTTTATCTTTCTTTTTAGTAGATTGTGTTTGATTTGGGTCAGATTGATTAGAATGAGTGGCTGCAAAAAAGACTGAGCATCCTAATGCCACAATAAGTAATATAATGACTATAGTTGCTAATATTTTTTTCAAATGATAGTCCTCCATTTTTAATTCATTTCTTTAGTTTATTATAATCAAAGTTCAACAAATAGGGAGTATGTATATAACCAAATCATATTACATTTTATTTACATAATTCTGTGATAGATACATCTAAAGTACAGTGAATTAAGATAAAGAGTATGAGATAATAATAGTGAAATAAAAATCCATTAGAGAAAGAAGGACAATCATGAATAAAATAGTTAAATCTATAGCATCAGTTACTTTAGCATTTGGGACAATGTTAGGCGTAAGTACAACTGTTTTACCAATCGAGGATACAGCGCATGCAGCTACAAAGCCATATTATGTATATAACGGGTATGTAGATAAAGACGCAAAATTTGTAACCAATAAACAGTTTATTAAAGCAGTTAAATATGGAAATGTAACAATGAATGGAATCAAATTTGAAAAAGTGCATAGTAATAAAAAACTTGAAAAATATAACCAAACATTTACTGGTGTAAGTAAAGATGGTAAAAAGGCGAATAAAGTTCAATTTAGTGTTAAAGGGGATTTGACATATGATCAATTGAAAAAAGCGTATGGCTCAGATTTTAAAAAAGTAAAAGGTACTCCAAGTGATAAAAAAAGTGGTATTTTCGAATATCAACCTAAGAAAGATGGATTAATTGTTTCTTTTGTTATCACACATGGAAGAACAGTAGAAGTAGATATTGGGTATGAAGGTGTCACAACAAGTAAATAAATGATAAATACGAGCGGAATTGAGTTCAATTTCCGCTCTTTTTTATTATTCAATGTAACATAATACTGCAAATTTGAGTTGCATTGTTTGTGAGCCATTTTCATTACTAATTGTAATATACCGCTTTAAAGTATCAATACGTTTAATATAAGCTGCAATAGAATGAATCGTACCATTTCTAAAATAACTAATCATAGCGAGTTGATGCGTTGTATATTTTTCAATTAATCGTCGATTCAGAATATTGAATTGATCATCCGACAAAGAGGGCATTGTTATTTTATTTTGATTTTCGATAAAAGCGTTTATGCGTTCATACTGTTCAGGCATCACTGCAAAAGGTGCCCACTTAATCATGCCACGTCCTTGTGGTATATTAGCGTCTAAATATTCTCTAGGAATGTTACGATAATCTGTTTCATGTTTGTATTGATCAGGAATCATTAAAATCACCTCGATAACATTATAGAACATATGTTCGTATTATTGAAGTGGTTTCTTATAATATAAATAAATTTTATATTTAAAAATTAAAATAATGAATTTATATATCATAAGACCACAAGTTTAACAAAGGGGAAGTAAACTCGTGGCCTAGTATTGTTATGTAATATAACATTTTGTGAAGGAGTGAATAGGACTATTACTCCTAATTATAGTATACCACAATTTTATAAAAAGATATTTAAATAGATAGCTAATTACTATAAAGATTGTATAGATAAGAGTAATGAAGTATGATATGAGTAGTTTAAAGAGAAAGAGGAAGACGCATATGAAAAAGATAACAAAAGTATGTGTAGCTACGACAATAGCGTTTAGTACACTATTAGGTGCTAGCGTCACAGGTGCACTTGTTCAACAACCGACTGCCCACGCAGCAACGTCATCATATTACAACTATGATGGTTATGCGGGTCAAAATGCTTCATTCGTATTAGATAAACATTTTAAAAATGCGATTAAAGCTGAAAATGTTAAATTTAATGGCATTAAAATTAAATCGACAACATCTAATAAATCGGTATTGAAATATGATCAATACTTCAGAAATGTATCTAAAGATGGTAAAAATGCCTCGTTATTAGATATGGAAGTCAAAGGTCAACTTTCATTAACACAACTTAAAAAAGTATATAGTAAAGAGCTACAAAAAATTGATAATGGTAACAACAACACAACAGGTATTTATTACTATCAACCTAAACAAAATGGTATGACAGTTTGGTTTGATGTTAATAAAGGTAAAGTAGATAGAGTCGTATTAGGCTATAGTACAGTACAACAAGCAATGAATTAAATGGGTGATTGAAGTGAACGTATTCGCTTCAATCATTTTTTATACACATAGGCGAATAAATATTAAATGATTATATAAAGCTATTTCAAGTTGAAATTTTAAAATCCTCTTTTAATCAATAATTAAAAGATTTTATTATTGGAAATTAACATTTAATGCTACGATAGAACTATATACATGAAATGTATATTTTGAACCGCTACTCCATGATAATGACATATCAATATACCATTTACTTGAAGGAGGAATACAAATGACAAAGGGGCCAATTCAAGTTAATAATGAAATCGGTACATTAAAAACAGTACTTTTAAAACGTCCAGGTAAAGAATTAGAAAATTTAGTGCCTGACCATTTAAGTGGACTATTATTCGATGATATTCCGTATTTAAAAGTGGCGCAAGAAGAGCATGATCAATTTGCAGAAACACTTAGAAGTGAAGGGGTAGAAGTCGTTTATCTAGAACAACTTGCTGCTGAAGCGATTGAAAATGAAGATATAAGACAGCAATTTATTGATGATATTTTATCAGAATCTCAAAAAACAATTTTAGGTCATGAGAAAGAAATTAAAGATTATTTTTCAAAGCTATCCAATCAAGCACTGATTGAAAAAGTAATGGCAGGTATAAGAAAAGAAGAAATTCAACTTGAAACAACACATCTCGTTGAATATTTAGATGATCGTTATCCCTTTTATTTAGATCCAATGCCCAATCTATATTTTACACGTGATCCACAAGCCTCAATAGGTAGAGGGATGTCAATTAATCGCATGTACTGGCGTGCAAGACGTCGTGAATCTATTTTTATGACATATATTCTAAAATATCATCCACGTTTTAAAGATGCAGATATACCGGTATGGCTTGATCGTACATCACCGTTTAACATCGAAGGAGGAGACGAGCTTGTGCTTTCTAAAGATGTATTAGCTATCGGTATTTCAGAACGTACATCAGCTGAAGCCATTGAGCGACTAGCAAGAAATATATTTAAAGACGGCTATACTACATTTAAAAAAGTACTTGCGATTGAAATACCCAATAGTCGTACATTTATGCATCTAGATACTGTATTTACAATGATTGATTATGACAAATTTACAGTGCATGCAGCTATTTTTAAAGAAGAGAATCACATGAATATCTTTACAATTGAGCAAGATGAAATGAAAGATGATATTAAAATTACACACTCTAGACAGCTACGAGAAACGTTAGCCAATGTATTAGGTGTAGATAACGTAGAATTTATACCTACTGGCAATGGAGATGTCATAGACGGTGCTAGAGAACAGTGGAACGATGGGTCTAATACATTATGTATTCGTCCAGGCGTTGTGGTGACATACGATAGAAACTATGTCTCTAATCAATTATTACGTGATAAAGGGATTAAAGTGATTGAAATTAAAGGTAGTGAATTAGTACGTGGTCGTGGAGGTCCAAGATGTATGAGTCAACCTTTATTTAGAGAAGATATATAATGTTTTCACGTGAAACAATTTATAGTCAAAAACGCTAGTCATTTGGCTAGCGTCTTTTTATATTAAAAAATATTCCATTAGTCTACAAAAAGTGTAAAATAGATAACATACGTATCAATTGGAAGGATGAAATAATATGGCGTTTATGACTATAAATTATAAATCACCTACGATTGGAATGAATCAATCGTTTACAGCCATCGTTCCAGAAGACGATAGCTTTTTTAAACAACATGAACCAGTAAAACCATTAAAAATGTTATTACTATTACATGGTTTATCAAGTGATGCGACATCGTATATGCGTTTCACAAGTATCGAACGTTATGCAGAAGCACATCACTTGGCAGTGATTATGCCGAATGCAGATCACAGTGGCTATGCGAATATGGCTTTTGGTCATAGCTACTATGACTATATATTAGAAATTTACAATTATGCACATCAAGTGTTACCAGTATCTAAAAAAAGAGAAGATAATTTTATTGCAGGTCATTCAATGGGGGGTTACGGAACCATAAAATTCGCTTTAACTCAAAGCCATTTATTCTCTAAAGCAGCGCCATTATCAGCAGTATTTAATGTACAATCATTACTCGATATAGAGTGGAATGACTTTGATCCCAAAGCCATTGCCGGTGAAGCTTTAAAAGTTAAAGGTACAGAGTTAGATACCTATCATTTAGTGGATGAAGCGGTTGATAAAGGCGCAACACTTCCAGAACTCTTTATTCAATGTGGCACAGAAGACTTCTTATATGATGATAATCAACGATTTATGAAATATTTAGATGAAAAAGGTATCAATTATAAATATGAAGAAGGACCTGGGGAACATGATTATGCTTTTTGGGACAAAGCCATTGAACGTACAATTGAATGGTTAGTAGAGGAATAAAAAAACATCCCTTTGTGATGAGACGTCGCAAAGGGATGTTTCGTTTTATTTAATAATTTCAATAGTTAAAGGTACGACATAATCTTCGTCTTTATTCATTGCAAGAATAGCTAAAATAGTATAGACAAAACCAGCAATACCTACAACGAATAAAGTTAAGTAACCAATTAACACTACAGTTAAAACTAAACTTTCAAATTAGCGAATGCCATCGATCAACCCATCAAACATGTTGATACATCTAGTAATAATAGATAACCAAAAATAAGAAATAGATACTTTTTCTATTTCTTATTTATTAATTCATAAACTAATTTGAGTTATTATTTTGAGTATCTTAAAATAATGACAAGTATTAATTATTTTAGGTTTTTCGTGAATATAAAAGAAGCTACTCTAAATTAATAAGGAGCGTATGTTTAGTGTACAGATATTACATCACTTCAGTCGTTATTTTTCTAGTATTTTCACTGATATGTGGTATGGCGCTTGCTGAAGATCATAGTGAAAAATTATCAGTTGTGGCAGTAGGAGATAATTTAATTCATCCTGTTGTCTATCATGATGCACAACATTCTGATGGTACATTTAATTTTAAGCCAATGTATTCTAACATAAAGAAAGACATAGCTAGTCCTGATTTAGCTTTTGTAAACCAAGAGTCTCCACTTGGTGGGGATGATATTCCGTTTTCAGGATTTAAACGATTCAACACGCCTAGTCAAGTAGCAGGTGACATTGTTGCAACAGGGTTCGATGTGATTAATGGTGCAAATAATCACTCCTTAGATCAAGGGGATCAAGGGGTTACAAATCATATACAGACTTGGAAAAAATTTGATCATAACGTATTGTTTACAGGAATATACAATTCGAAAAAAGAGGCGAATCGTATACATACCATTTCTAAAAATGGTGTAAAAATCAGTGTATTAAGTTATACATACGGAACAAATGATATGGTCTCAAACTATCCATATACAGTAAAAACGTTTGACGAAGCTACTATTAAACAGGATATACGAAAAGCAAAACAACAAAGCGACGTAGTCATGGTGTCGGCACACTGGGGAAATGAAAATCATCATAAACCAAATAAGACACAGAAGAAATATGCTCAATTGTTTGCAGATGAAGATGTAGACATCGTCATTGGTACGCACCCACATGTCATTCAACCAGTAAAGTGGGTTAAAGCAAAAGATCATCACCATAAAACGTTGGTAGCCTATTCTTTAGGTAATTTTTTAAATGGACAGTATAGTGGAGATGAAAATAATCAATTGTTAGGAAGGATAAACTTCGATGTAGTAAAAGAACCTAAAGGTGTACATTTAGAAAATGTTAAATGGACAAGCATGGTCAATCATTATGAACAAGCACGTCCTACCAACAAACAAACACGACAACATTTTAAAATTTATAATCTTGATGATTACACACCACAATTAGCACAGAAACATGGACTACAATATGATTCAGACAGTGAATGGAATATCAAACATTTACAGGATATTACAAAAGATGTTATTGATAATAATTTTTTAAATGAAAAAAGTTTATAAAAAAAGCGACTAAATATGTATTAATGACATATATAGTCGCCTTTAACTTATTTATTCAAAATTGTTCCTTTTTGTGCGACAATTGTTTGATTATCTTGAACATCTTCCATTACTAAAGCTTGAGCACCAATTTTAACGTTATTACCTATTGTTATGCCACCTAATATTGTGGCTCCAGCTCCTATAAGTACGTTATTACCAATTACAGGAGTACCATGTTTACTACGTCCACCAATTGTAACGTTTTGAAGGATTTTACAATTATCCCCAATTATAGCCCTCTCATGTATTACACATCCTAAACCACTATGTGCAAATTTTGTTCCTTTACCAATTTCAACTGTTCTAGGAACATCAGTAGCAAAAATTAAACGATTCATTTGTTGCATAAGTCTAGGAAAAACTGGAATATTATGTTTTTGAAGCTTAGTCATCAGAAAAATAGATTTATTCATTAAAGACACAGTTTACAACCTCCTCTACTTTATGTAAATAATAAATAAATTTTCCGAGATAATCAATAATTAAAAAAAGAGTTTGAATAAAAATTAAACAAGTGAAATTTAATTTTTATTTAAAATATTTATAATAGAACTTATTAAATAAAGCTACTATGTGTTTAACTATTGACATACATAGTAGCTTTCAATTTATTTAATTGTTCTCCCAATATCTATTATTTGTTTTGATTAGCGAATGATTTAGAGATATCACGTAGTGTTTGAGGTGCGTCATCCCATTTCATTGTCACTTCAGTGAAGTGCATGTGTTCTTGATCTTCGTTTATTTCATCAAAGACAGCCTTTAAATCTTTTGAAGTCTTAACATCATGGACTTTCACGCTATCTCCACCAAATACGTTTGGTAATGCTTTGTAATCCCACATGTTGATATCATTATAGGGCTCTTCCATACCATGAATGAGACGTTCAACAGTATAGCCATCATTATTAATTAAGAAAATCACAGGTTTAATATCTTGGCGAATCATCGTTGATAACTCTTGAACAGTTAATTGGAATGACCCATCACCAATTAATAAGATATTACGACGGTGTGGATTAGCTAATTGGGAACCTAATGTAGCTGGTAATGTATAACCAATTGAACCCCATAAAGGTTGACCAATAAATGACATATTTTTAGGTAAAGTTAAACTGTAAGCCCCAAAGAAGGATGTTCCCTGTTCTGCGATTAATATATCATCGCCACCAATAAAGTCTTGCATCATTTTAAAGTAAATATCTTGAGTTAACATATCATCAGTTAATTCATAGTCATTTGATTCTGGTTGTTGGTAAGAAGGAAATGAAGATTTATTTGTATAATCTATCGTATTTAACGCTTCTAAGAATTCAGGCAATGCAATTTCTGTATCAATCGTATCGTTTAATTTGAATAGGCGATGGTTAATCATGACCACTTCGTTAATATCAAATTGATATGAAAAGCCTGCAGTAGCTGAGTCAGTTAATTTGGCACCAATATTTAAAATAGCATCGCTATGATCGACATAGTCTTTAATGTCATCTTTAGCAATTTCCCCATCATAAATACCCATATAGTGTGGGTTTTCTTCATTAAATGCCCCTTTACCTAACGATAATTGAACAACTGGAATATTCGTTTTATTGACAAATTGTTCTAATTCATCATGTAGATGAAAACTATTGATTTCATGACCTGCAATAATTAATGGTTGTTGAGCTGAACGTAATTGATTAGCCAACATATCTACATATTGAGTTACATCTTGTTGAGGTGCTTTTTCAACTTTGAATGGTTGTTCAACTTCAATGTCTGACATAGCCACATCAATAGGTAAGTGAATGTGTACTGGACGACGTTCTTGAAGCGCTGCATTGATTACTCTAGGGATTTCAGTTGTTGCATTTTCAGGCGTGATATAGGCTTGTGCTGTTGTAATCGGTTCAAACATGTGTCGATAGCTATCAAAGCGTCCTTCACCTAAAGAGTGATGCACATATTTGCCTGCCTTTTCAACAGCTCTTGTTGGTGCACCAGTGATAGCAATGACCGGGACACGTTCTGCATATGAGCCTGCAATACCATTGACGGCACTTAATTCTCCAACACCGAATGTTGTTACGAGTACGCCTAGTCCATTCATACGTGCGTAACCATCAGCGGTATAAGCACCATTTAGTTCATTCGTTGTTCCAACCCATTCAACGCCTTCATGACTTACGATGTCATCTAAAAATGCTAGATTAAAATCTCCTGGCACACCAAATATTTTATTGACACCTGCTTCATGTACTGCATCCATTAAATATTGTCCTACACGTTGTTTCATATTCAATTCCACCTTTGTATTGCTTTTGTTTACATATATAGGATAAGCCTGGTTATAAATAAAGTCAATATTATTGACCTTTTGATGAAAGTCGTTAGAAAATTTACTATAATAATTAATAATGACTTTGAAAAGGAACGAGTGAATATGGATCGAAATAAAAATGATTATGAGCATATGCTATTTTATTTCGCTTATAAAACGTTTGTGACGACTGCAGATGAAATTATCGAAAAATATGATATGAGTCGACAACACCATCGCTTTTTATTTTTTATCAATAAATTGCCTGGTATTACGATTAAGCAGTTACTAAACACGTTAGAAATATCAAAGCAAGGGTCTCACGCGACATTGAAGAAGTTAAAAGAAGAAGGCTTAATCATTGAACAACAATCTGAAGAAGATCGCAGAGTAAAACAATTATTTCCAACACCTAAAGGAAGTAAATTAGTAGAGAAATTAAATAAAGCACAAGATAAATTAATGCAACAAACGTTCCAAAAAGTTGGAAAAGATTGGTATGCGATTATGGAAGAATTATCGAATTATCGAGAAGGCTTTCAAGATATTAAACATTTAAAAGATGAAAAAGAATCTTAAAAAAGAAGCTGAACTGATGTACATCGACAGTTCAGCTGTTTCTATACAATTTTAAGGAGAAAATATACTGTCTATGATCAATAAAGATGAAAAGTTAATTCAACTTATTTCAAAAGAATTAAAGATATTTACAGTTAATGTACAACGTACGATAGGATATTCAACAGTAATGAAATCAAATAATATTGTAGATTACAATATAAAATGTTAAGGTGTTCAATTAGAATTAACACTAGACTGTTAATAAATATTTTTCACTCATAACGGTTATTTATTAAAAGCACGTAAAAAATTGGACATCAACAATGGATCATTTTGCGATAGCCATAAATAATGCAATTCGAAAGTATATGTTTTAATATAGAAGAGGTTAGAGTAAAGTAGAATATTAAGATATCACATGTTAGCGTTTTAATTTTCTAACCTTATTTCATTTATAGAAAGAAAGTAGTGTAGAATGTGGCACCACGTTATATCGCAAGAATTTATTTTATAGTGCTTTTTATTATTTCATTGTTTGTACCGCGAATACTTAACTTTATGACATTAAATCTATTCTTAGCCTATATTCCTCTAGAGCTTTGCTTGCTTTTAAAGTTATTTAAACCAAAGGAAACTAAAGAGTGGCCTTTATTTATTGTATTTGCACTTATTTTTATACTATTAGTTCCCAATACGTTCTATATGGTTACAGACTTAATCCATCTTAATAATTTTAAATTCGACTTCTTAGTCAGTTTAAATTTAATTGAATGGTTTGCGTTTGCGTATTTACTGGCAGGTGTCTTTTTTGCAATCTATTGTATGATCTTTATATTTATCAGCTTAGAACATTTTACTTCTAATATATGGTTTAATCGATGCTTAGTACTGAGTTTAATGTTTCTAAATGGGATAGGCATATATGTAGGACGTTTTTTAAGATTCCATACAGTTTATCTGATTACACGACCATTAACGATTACGCATCAAGTGTTTGATGCCATCGATTTAAAAAGTGTTATTTTTATTATGCTTATGGTATTATTACAAGCCATTCTTATATTATTTGTGAAAGGAGTACGATTAATAAAATGATTCGAATACTACTCCTCTTAGTCATTGTGATTATATTACAAGTAATAATTAAGCATTTTCTTAGTGACATAGAGTTAGATTCAAAGTATAAAAATATGATTACTTATGTACCATTAGGTTTGGGATTGTTTTTTGTTCAAAATGTATATTATGAACGTCAGTATCCACATTGGGAAGTACCACTTAAAGAAAAGCTAAATTTAAAATATATTTATCTTTTTACTTTCTTAGAGTTTGTTGCGATATATATTTGTTTATTTGTGATGAAAAATTAAATATTATTGTCAATACATTCTCTAAAATGACATAAATATAACGCAATTCGTTCGATTGACTTTAAAAATAATACCAAATGAGTGTATAATAGATTTAGTCTAGACTTGTTTTTTGACAAAACAAATCTAATGTACGCTAAAAATTAAAAGGAGGGACAATAATGAAAAAACTTTTAGTTACGACTATTATTGGTTTTGTAGGCTATATTGCTTTCAAAAAATATCAAAACAAAGTAAACGAAATGCCAAATATTGAATATTAATAAATGAAGCCAAGAGGTTTTCTTAAATGAAAATCTCTTGGCTTTTTATATATCTTTAATATACATAAAAATTATTAAATTTAAATTAATATAGCTGAATACAATTTATCCAACGCAGATATAATTAAATAATTCTTAAAGACAAATAATGTCTACACATTATTATATAATAAATTTAATTGTCAAATAAAATACAATAGTTTACATGATATTTACATTACTTTAAATATTTACTTATATTAAAAGTTATAATATGGAATGTAATGATTTATTTTATAAAATATTGTAAAAAAATGAAATATATTTTTGTATAATATTGTAAAAAGCTTTTTAAAAATATAAAATGATTACTGAAATAAAAAAATGGAGGGTAATATGGAAAACACAGAAAACACAATTGAATTTACAAGAATATTACAAATAATAAAGAAAAATTTATGGCTACTTATTTTATTACCTATTATTTTTCTATTATTAAGCGTAGTATTAACATTTTTTGTACTTAAGCCTCAATACCAAGCTTCAACGCAAGTATTAGTGAATCAAAAAAAGGAAGCGAAAAACGTTGGAGTACAAGAAGTCCAAGGTAACATTCAATTAGTTAATACATATGCAGAAATTTTAAAAAGTCCACGTATCTTAGATAAAGTTTCAAAAGATTATAATAAATATTCTAGTGAAGAATTAAATAAGATGGTCAATGTCAAAACACAAGCAAATTCTCAAATATTAAATATTAATGTTACTGATCATAACAAAAAAGAATCTGAGGATATAGCAAATAAGGTTGCAAATGTCTTTAAAGATGATATGCCACACATTATGAATGTGGATAATGTTTCGATTTTATCAACAGCAAATGGCACTGCTGAAAAAGTTTCACCTAAAACATCTGTAAATTTAATTATTGGATTATTTGTTGGATTAGTATTGGCAATATTTATAATTGCTTTGAAAGAAATGTTGGATAAACGTATTAAGTCAGAAGAAGATGTAGAAAGAGAATTAAACGTTCCTGTATTAGGTTCTATTCCAAAATTAAAGTAAGGAGACAGAAAATTTTATGGCTAAGCGAAAAGCAAAAAAAAGAAAACCTTTAGAGACTCCACTATACGTTGAAGATAAACCAAAGTCGATTGTCAGTGAAAAATTAAGAGGAGTACGTTCTAATATTATGTTCTCAAATGCTGAAGAAATAAAAAGTGTGCTGATTACTTCTGAAAAACCAGCAGCTGGGAAAAGTATTGTGTCTGCAAATATTGCGATTACTTATGCACAAGCTGGATATAAAACTTTAATTATCGATGGAGATATGCGTAAACCAACCCAACATTATCATTTTGAAACATCAAACTATGATGGATTATCTAATTTAATTATTGGAAATTCAGATTTTGATAAAGCAATTAGATCTACGAGAGTGAAGAATTTAGATTTACTAACATCTGGTCCCATTCCACCAAATCCTTCAGAGTTAATTGCTTCTGAAAGTTTTAAAAAGATTTTTGAACATTTACAAAAAGAATACGATTTTATTTTAATTGATACGCCACCAATTATTTCTGTTACAGATGCACAAGTATTTTTACAATATGTGCCAAATTGTGTGTTAATTATTGATGCTCAGAAAAATAATCGAAATGAAGTTAAAAAGGCTAAACAACTCGTTGAACAGGCAGACGGACACGTTATTGGTGCAATTTTAAATAAGACAGCTCAAGAAAAATCTTCTAATTATTATTATTATTATGGAGAGGGTTCTAAGTCATGATAGATATACATAATCATATTCTTATTGGTTTAGATGACGGATCAAATAGTAAAGAAGAAACGATTTCATTGTTGAAACAGGCTAAAAATGAGGGGATTACAGATATTATTGCTACTCCTCATCATTTAAGTCCACAATTTGATAATTATTATGAAGACATCGTACCTAAAATGGATGAAGTATTGAGTATCGATGAATTTAAAGATATAGGAATTAATATCTATCCTGGACAAGAGATAAGAATTAGTGACCAAATTTTACATCAATTAGAGAACAAGCAAATTATTGGTCTTAATCATTCTAAGTACTTATTAATCGAATTACCATCCGGACATGTGCCACATTATACAGGTCGTTTATTCTTTGAATTACAATCGAAAGGCTATGTGCCAATCATTGCACATCCAGAACGAAATAAAGAAATTAGTGCAAATTTAGATGTCCTTTATGAATTAATCAATGCAGGCGCGTTAAGTCAGTTAACAACGGCTTCACTAATTGGACATCATGGGAAGAAGACGCAAAAAAAATGTATAGATATGATTGAAAATAACTTGACACATTTTGTTGCCTCAGATGCACACCATGTGGAAAAAAGACCTTTCATTATGAATAGTCTATTTGAAGAAAGAAAATTAAAAAAATATCATGAAGACATTCATAATTTAATGAATAATGCGAAATTTATTATAGATAATGAAGATTTACCAAAAAAACAGCCAACTCAAGAATATACACAGAAAAAACTTTTTAATTTATTTTAATCAAATTTCACATTCTAAGTGAGGAGAGTTAAGTTGGATAAATTAAGTGCAAGAGGACGGCTTTTAACCTTAATTATTATAGATTCAATTATTGTAACGTTATCTGTTTTTATATGTTACAGCATATTAGAGCCATATTTTGAAGGCTATTCAAAGAAAATTTTAATATTCACTTCAATTATATTACTGATTTCACATCATGTATTTGCATACATATTTAACCTTTATCATCGTGCTTGGGAATATGCGAGCGTGAATGAATTATTGATTATTGTTGAAGCGGTAACGTGTTCTATTATTTCAACAATAATTATTGTACCTCTTTTTACTGGACATCCACCATTTTTTAGATTGTATTTAATTACATGGATGATGCATCTGATTCTTATAGGAGGATCAAGAATTTCATGGAGAATTGGGCGTGGTTTTTTAGTAGGAAAACGGAAAAAGAAAAAACCAACACTGATTGTAGGCGCAGGTCGCGGAGGATCACTATTAATAAGACAAATGTTACGAAGCCCAGATATGGGATTAGAGCCCGTCTTAGCTGTAGATGATGATCCACAAAAGCGTAATTTAGCTATTACTGGAGGAGTTAAAGTACAGGGCACAATTAAAGATATTCCTAATCTAGTAGAAAAGTATCGAATTAAAAGAATTATCATTGCTATACCTACGCTTTCACCAGCTAGATTGAAAGAAATCACTGATCTATGTAACAGTACTGGGGTTGATATCTTCAAAATGCCAAGTATAGAGTCTGTATTATCTGGAGAATTAGAGGTTAACCAATTAAAACGTGTAGAAGTTGAAGATTTACTAGGAAGAGAACCAGTAGAGTTAGATATGGCCATGATTTCAAAAGAATTAACGCATAAAACCATATTAGTCACTGGAGCCGGAGGATCTATAGGATCCGAAATATGTCGTCAAGTATGTAAATTTGAACCAGAAAGAATCATATTACTTGGACACGGCGAAAATAGTATCTATTTAATTCATCAAGAGTTAACGAAATTGTACAAGGATAAAATTGAAATTACTCCTGTTATTGCAGATGTACAAGATGGAGAACGTATTCAAGAAATAGTTAATAAATATCAACCATATGCAATCTATCATGCAGCTGCTCATAAACATGTGCCACTCATGGAATACAATCCAATCGAAGCATTTAAAAATAATGTGCTTGGGACTAGAAATGTAGCAACAGCAGCTAAAAAAGCTGGTGTGAGAAAATTTGTAATGATTTCAACAGATAAAGCGGTTAACCCACCTAATGTCATGGGTGCATCTAAACGTATGGCTGAAATGGTCGTACAAAGTCTCAATGATGAAAATAGTAAGACCGATTTTGTAGCTGTGCGATTTGGAAATGTTTTAGGTTCAAGAGGATCTGTCATTCCATTATTTAAAAAACAAATTGCAGCTGGAGGACCTGTCACAGTGACTCATCCAGATATGACCCGTTACTTTATGACTATCCCTGAAGCATCAAGACTAGTATTACAAGCTGGTGCTTTAGCACAAGGTGGAGAAGTATTTGTATTAGATATGGGAGAACCAGTAAAGATAGTTGATTTGGCGCGAAATTTAATCCGATTAAGCGGTAAGTCTGAAGATGAAATTAAAATTGAATTTTCAGGAATTCGTCCAGGTGAAAAATTATATGAAGAATTGTTAAACGAAGACGAGATACATCCTGAACAAGTTTATGAAAAAATATATCGAGGTAAAGTTTCCAGAGCAAATAAAACAGAAGTTAACAGTTTTGTTAACAAGCAATTAACTAAATTTAGTAAAGAAGAGTTAATTAAATATGCAAATAAATAGGATGATTAAATAATGAATTTGAAGCTTGTCAGAATTTTCTTGATGTTTATCTTATATATATTGTTTCATATAACTTACGTAGACATTATAGTTCCTGAATTTGGTTATTTAGGATTCGTCAATAAAGATTATAGTTTTTATATGCTATTGATGCATTGTTTAATTATTTTAGTATTAACAAGTTTACAATTATTTATGAAAATTTCATTTTATAATATAATTTATAATATTTTTCTAATAATGATAGTATATGGTCAATCAGTTGTATCTTTACATTCTAATACTAATGAACTTTTTGGATATGTAATAATACCCACTTTATTCCTTTTTACAATTGATTTACTTGATAAAAAAAATATAAAGATTAAAAGAAAGCAATTTAATGTTGAAAATCGCTATTTTGCTATATTATCAATAATTTTTTCAATTATTTTAATAGTACCTTTTTTAAAAAATATAGGTTCTATAAATTTATCAAATTTACTTTTGAATGACATTTATGATTCACGACTTAATACTCGCTCGGATAATAGTAATATTATGGATTATTTATATAGTTCTATAGCAAGAGTAATATTTCCGTTTTTAATAGTGTTTTTTTGGTTTAGAAACAAAAAATTATATAGTGTTATAGTATTTGGTTTTATTATTCTTCTATTCTTATTAAATGGAGCGGTAAAAAGTATTTTGTTTGGTGCTTTAGCAACAATAGTATTTTATCCATTTAGGTATAGTGTGAAAAATGTACTTTTTATTATTACTATAAATGTTTTCTTTGCATATTCAATAATAAGTTATAGGTTGTTTGATTCAATAACCATGGCTGATTATTTAAGAAGAATTTTTTATTTACCAGCATATTTATTTTCAATATATAAACAAACATTTAGTGGGAATTTTACTTATTATTCACAAACAATATTAGGATCGATTTTTAATATCCCTAATAAAATTGATAATGTAGCCCAGTTCATTGGTGAACAAGTCCTAAAACAAGATGGAATGGTAGCGAATGCAGGTATATTTGTTGAAGGCTATATTAGCATGGGAATGATAGGTGTTATTATAAATTCATTAATTTTTGTATTATTAATTTTTATACTTAAATGTCTAAATTTTAAGCCACAATATTTTGGAATAATTTTTACTTATATGTACATAATAAATACATCGTTTCTTGAAACTTTATTAATTACTCACGGTTTATTATTTTTAATAATATTTGGCTATTTCTTTATTCCAACTGATAATAAAAGGAGGATAAAAATTGAAAATAGTTTCAATAATAATTCCAACATATAATAGAGATAAAAAATTAATAAAAAGAGCACTGGTATCTGTTTTGAAACAAACTTATCAAAATTTTGAAATTATTTTAGTTGATGATAATATAAATTCTGATATATCAAATGATGTTAAAAAATTAGTCGATGAGCTTAATGATAAGAGAATTAAATACATTAAAAACAAACAAAATATTGGTGGTGCAAAATCAAGAAATAAAGCTATAAAAATAGCTAAAGGCGACTATATTACCTTTTTAGATGACGATGATTTTTATTTAAAGGATAAATTAAAAAAACAAGTTGACTATTTAGAAAATAACGAATTTAATTTTGTTATTTCTAATTTAGTTATAGTCAATGAAAATTATAAAATTAAAGATATTAGAACTTTTAAATGGTTAAATAAAAAAATATATAATAATGAAGAATTAAGAACCCAACATTATAAATATCATTTAACTGGCACTCCTACTTTTATATTTGAAAAAACTCTTCTTGAAGATGTGAAAGGATTTCCTGATGTGCCAATGGGACATGAGTTTCACTTAGTAGATAATGCTTTAAGAAAAAATTATAAACTCGGTTATATTGATGACTATTTTACAGTAGCAGTAGTACATACAGGGAATAGGATATCTACTAATAGTAAAAGGCAAACTCAGTTAAAGGAGTTGTTGAATTATAAATTTAAAAATTTAAAAAATGTAAATATTATTGATAAAAATAGGATATATTTTCGCCATTATTTAGCTAGCACTTCTAATTATTTGTCTCAAAATAAGAAAAAAAAGGCTATTATTAGCGCTTTGAAAGCTTTGTTAAGAAGACCTGATGAATTTTTGAAAGAGATTTCCAAAATTTTAATAATAAAAATAGAAAATGAAATGAGGTTATTTAAATGAATAAAAAAAATATAAAAATTGCTGTTATAGGTTTAGGTTATGTAGGAATGCCTTTAGCAGTTACTTTCGCAAAAACATTTGAAACAATTGGATTTGACATAGATAAGAATAAGGTGAATAAATATAAAAATTATGAAGATCCTACGGGAGAAATAGGAACAGAGGGCTTAAAGAAATCTACATTAAAGTTTACTTCAAATGTAGAAGATTTAAAAGATGCTAATTTTTATATAATTACTGTTCCTACGCCGATAAATCAAGATAATACTCCAAACTTAAAACCAATTGAGAATGCTACAAACACAGTAGGTAAATATTTAAGTGTAGGTGACTATGTAGTATACGAATCTACAGTTTATCCTGGAGTAACGGAAGATATAGCTGGTCCTTTATTAGAAAAAGCTTCAGGTTTGAAATGTCCTCAAGATTTTAAAATTGGTTATTCTCCTGAACGTATCAATCCAGGAGATAAAAAAAATACGGTAGAAAATATTGTGAAAATAGTTTCTGGTATCGATGAGGAAGCACTCAAAGTTATTTCTATGGTATATGGTAAAGTGATAAAAGCTGGAATACATGAGGCATCTTCAATTAAAGTAGCTGAAAGTGCTAAGGTAGTTGAAAATAGTCAGAGAGATATTAATATTGCATTTATGAACGAATTATCTCAAGTTTTTGATTTAATGCATATTAATACAAATGAAGTAATTGATGCTATGAACACAAAATGGAACGCCTTAGGCTTTTATCCTGGTTTAGTTGGAGGTCATTGTATTGGAGTAGATCCTTATTACTTTATCTATCAAGCTGAGAATTTAGGATATCATTCACAAATTATTTCTGCTGGTAGAAAAATAAATAATCAAATGCCTAAATTTGTAGTAAACAATCTTATTAAAGAATTAGTAAAAAATAAAAAATCATCTGATAGTAATGTTTTAATAGCAGGTTTAACTTTTAAAGAAAATACCCCTGATTTTAGAAATTCTAAAGTTTTAGATATGATTTCTGAATTAAATGATTATGGTATTAGACCAAAAGTTTTAGACCCATACGTTAATAGTTATAATGGGAAATTAGAAGCGGATATTGTAGAATTGGAAAATCTTAAAGAATCTGTAGATGTTCTACTATATGCAGTAGATCATAACCAATTTAGAGAATTAGATAATGATACATTCATTAAATTATTAAATAAGGATTCTTCAATAATTATTGATTTAAAAAATAGATTTAAAATGAGTTTAAATGAGAATATAAGTTACTGGTCAATTTAATCACTCATTTATAGCAGGAGATTTTTATAATCTCTTGCTATTTAAATTGATTTCTAAGGAGTAATATTATGAAAATTTTACATATAAATTCGAATTATTTTTATAATGAATTTTATGAAAATCAGCTAGACGTTTTAGATAATAGTGTAGAAAATATTATTTTTAATCCTTTACGCCAAAGTATTAAAGCTGATAGTAAATATAAATATTATAATCCAATTATTATAAAAAAATCAGACAGTTTTTTTAGTAGAAGTAGATTGAAAAGAACATTTAGATACTTGGAGAAGAATAAAATAATAAATAATATTGATTTAGTACATGCACATACTTTAACTAATGATGGTTTATTGGCATATCAATTATTTAAAAAATATAAAATACCTTATGTTCTGACAATTAGAAATACAGATGTTAATTTTTCTTTTAAATATAAACAGTATATGAAGAAAAATTATAAGAACGCTATTTTATATTCTAGTTTATTAATATTTCCCAATTTTTCTTATAAAAATAAAGTGAATAAATTTTTTAAAAATAATAAGGAAATTAATGAAAAATTAGAAAAATCAATTGTCATTCCAAATGGAATTAATCAATTTTGGCATAGTAATAAAGTGGAAAATAAAAAAATATTGAATAGTAATGAAATCAATATATTATTTGTGGGTCGTATCAATCGTTATAAAAATTTACATAGCATCCTTAAAGCTATTGAACAATTAAATAAAAAAAGTAATATTAAATATAGTTTAAATGTTATTGGTAAGATAGAAAATAAAAAATATTATCGTAAGCTTTCAAAAAAATTTCAATTTAATTATTTAGGAGTTATGAATAAGTATCAAATAAAGGAACAAATGAAGAAAAATGATATTTTTGCCATGCCTTCTAGTAATGAAACATTTGGCTTAGTATTTATTGAAGCATTATCCCAAAGTTTGCCAATAATTTATACAAAAGGTGAAGGGATAGATGGATACTTTAAAGATGACTTTATTGGAAAAGCAGTTAACTCAAAAGATAATCAGAGTATTGCATATGCAATAAAAAATATAAAAGATAATTATGAATTTTATCAAGAAAATATTGAAGATAAAACCTTTCTTGAAAAATTTAATTGGGAAAATATAGGGAAAATTTATACAGAATTATATAAAAAAATTTTGATAAATAATAGGAAAAAGAAATGAAATTTTTAAAAGATGTATTATTAAATATTATTTCTCAGGCGTTATTTATAGCTGTACAACAGATTTTATTATTTCCTATCTTTGAAAAAAATTTAGGTCAAAAAAACTTTGGGTATTTTTTATTGATTTATTCTGTTTTCAATGTAATAACTGTGACACTTGCTACTAGTTTTACCAATCTTTATCAAAGAAATTTTAATAATTTTGATAAGGAATTAGAAAATAGGACTAATTATTATTTTTACTATAAAAAATTGATACTATATTATTTCATAGCAAGCTTATTATTTTTGATAGTTGTAATATATATTAATTTTTCAATTATTATTTATTTACTATTAATGTTATTAGTTTTTTTAACAATATCTAGAATGTTCTTAATGGTGTGGTTTAGAATAAGGAAACAATTTATTAATATTTTAATTGTTAATATTTGTTTAAGTGTTTTATATTCATTAATCATTTTTGTAAATATCAATAATATTATTGATATATTAATTTTCTTTAATATATCTGAATTTATTACAATTATAATATTATTTTTGATAGTCAAATATAAAATATTCGAATTTATAAAAGCAGATTCAGAAATATTTCATTATAACGCAATAAATATTTTAATAATATCTGGATTGGCTGGATCAATGATGAATTATTCGGATCGTTTTGTAATAAAAATGCTATTAGGTTCTTCAATGATAACTATATTTTATATAGCTACTCTACCATCTAAGATGTTTTTATTACCATTTAACATGCTTTCATCTGTTATTCTTAGTTATTTAGCTAATTCAAAAAATATTGGAAGAAGCTTAAAAAGAAAAGTTTTAATAGCATTGCCAATTATATTTGTAACTGTTTCTTTAATATCATATTCAGTAGGCTTAATACTTATAAAAATATTATATTATAGTTATATTAATGATATCAAAGATATATACTTTATTGTTACACTATCATTTGGTTTGATATGTTTAGATTTTATATTAAGAAGTTTTTTGCTAAAGTACTTTTCAATTGGTAAAAAGGCTATAATTGATATTAGTACATTAGTAATATTTTTTATTTTATCATATTTATTTGTAATAATATTCAATAATCTAGTTTCGGTTGCTTTAGCACAATTATTTGTTTACATTATTAAAGTGATTGTACAATTATTAATTTTTGTTAAATTAAAGCCAACGGAAACTGTTAAAAAATAAGTGTAAGGAGATTAGTATGAAAAGGTTATTTGATATATTTAGTTCATCATTTGCTATTATATTATTTTCACCAATATTAATTTTAGTTTCAGTAGCAATAAAGTTAGAGTCAAAAGGGCCGATTATTTTTAAACAAGATCGTCCAGGAATAAATAATAAGTTATTTAAAATTTATAAATTTAGATCTATGAAAGTTGATACTCCGAATGTAGCAACGGACTTATTGGATCCTGCTGATTTTATTACTAAATCGGGTAAAATAATTAGAAAAACGTCATTAGATGAATTACCACAATTATTTAATATCTTAAAAGGAGATATGACTGTAGTTGGTCCTAGACCAGCATTATACAATCAATATGAATTAATTGAAAAAAGAACAAAAGTGAATGTTCATAAAATTAAACCAGGATTAACTGGATTAGCACAAGTTATGGGTAGAGATGACAATTCTGATGATCAAAAAGTTCAATATGATAAATATTATTTAGAGAACCAGTCTTTTAAATTAGATATGTATATAATTTATAAAACAATAAAAAATACTATATCTTCAGAAGGAGTTAGTCATTAATGTCTAGAAATATATTAATAACTGGTAAAACAGGGTATATTGGAAACGCATTAGAAAAATTTTTCATTGCTCAAGGAGATAGAGTAGAGAGACTTAGTGTGAGAAGACAAACATGGCAAGAAAAAGATTTTTCAAAATTTGATGTTGTTATTCACTTAGCAGCATTAGTTCACAATAATACTCCTCATGCTAGGCTTACTGATTACTTTAAAGTTAACTATGAATTAACAAAAAATCTAGCTAACTTAGTTAAAAAAGCAGGTGTTAATAAATTCATTTTTCTAAGCACAATGAGCGTGTATGGAAAGGAAGGATCTTTAACATCTACTGTCAAAATTAATCGATATACTAAATGTAATCCAACTACATACTATGGCTTAACAAAATATAAAGCTGAAACAATGCTTGAAGATCTAGCAAATAATCAATTTCAAGTAAATATTATTAGACCACCGATGGTTTACGGAAAAAATTCACCTGGTAATTTTTCAAGGTTATTAAAGATGTCTAAAATAAACTTTATATATCCTAAAATCAGTAATCAGAGAAGTGTTATATATATAGATGATTTAGTTTATCATATTAATCAACTTATAAAGTATGATGGAACAACTCTTACTCATCCTCAGAATAAGGATTATATGGACACTAATCAGACATTAATGTTAATGCGGAAATTTAATGACAAGAAACCATATTTACTGGAAATTTCGTATTTTAAATTTTTAAATAAGTTTTTAAATAAAATAGGTATAATTAGAAAAGTTTATGGGAATTTAGTATATGATAAAGATATAGATAGTAAGTATAACTTTGAAGATAAAAGGTCTAATTTTGAAGATACTATCTTTAAAACTATTAAGTAAAGATAGAAGGAGTTATATGAAAAAGAAAAAATCAACGACTTTTAAAGTCATTATAACGATTTTAATTTTATTATTCGTTGTGATTATTGGAATAGTTATTTACGCATTTGCTAAATTCCATTCGCTGAATAATTCAATTAAAGAACCATTAGATAGAGATCACTCACAACTAAGACAAAAAAATTTAAAAGATGGCGATCCAATGACTGTTGTGTTATATGGTATTGACGATGATGCACAACGACACCAAGAAAATTTAGGACAACGTAGTGATTCTATTGTGTTAATGTCGATTAATCCAAAAGATAACAAGACAGTCATGGTAAGTGTACCACGTGATACGAGAACTGAAATTGTGGGTCATAATTCAACGGAGAAAATCAATCATGCTTATGCGTATGGTGGCCCTAAAATGGCAGTGAATTCGCTTGAAAAATTAATGGATGTACCTGTTGATCACTATATTGCAATAAACATGGATGGCGTTAAAACCGTTGTAGATGAAATAGGTGGTGTAGATATTGTCAGTGATGCTACATTTAAATTCCATAATTATCAATTCGAAAAGGGTAAAAAATACCATATGGATGGAGATCAAGCTTTAACATATATGAGAAGTCGTAAAGAAGAAGGTGCTGGTGGCGATGGTGGACGTCAGTTACGTCAACAACAAGTCATCACAACTGTTGCTAAAGAAGCGTTCTCAATGAATTCAGTAACAAAATTAAACAGTATATTTAAAGCAGCACAAGATAATTTAAGAACAGATTTAAGTTTTATAGAATTAAATAAATTTAGATCGGATTATAGTAAAGCTGATAATAATGTAGAACGTTTAATCATTGATGGTCAAGATGACAAAGGTGACGACGGATTGTACTATTTCTATCCTAATAAAGATAGCTTAAATGAAGTAAAACAAAAAATTAAAGATAATTTAGAAATGAAATAGTGATGTAAAAAAGCACTTTAGCAGTTCGTTACTTGCTAAAGTGCTTTTTCTGACCATAAAACAAGACGCTCTTTAATTATAGAGAACGTCTTATCTATGAGCTCAATACTATTGTTGATTTTGGTTAGACGTGACATCTTGACCAAAGAAGTCGAAGATATTTTTCGCACTATCTGTGTTATCAATGTTACCACGGAATTTATCAGCACCTGGGCCATATGCGTAAGTATTTACGTCTTCACCAGTATGACCATATGTTGTCCAACCAGTATGAGATTCGTCATTAATTGGTTTTTGGATGGCGTCTTGTAATGTTGTTGTTGCTTCTGCAATTTTTGGATCATCTTCATTTTTAGCTTTATCTTTAATGTCTTTTAGTTCTTTCGCTGCATCTTTAACTTTATCTAATTGTTTTTTAGGGAAGTCGACACCATAACCTTCATTGATCACTGTTTCAGGGTCTTTACCTTTAGCAATTTGTTCAGTCATGTAACTGCCAGAATGTTTCATTTTATGAATAGCGTCTGGATTCCATACATAATCTTTGCCTTTAGCTATGGATAAACCACCAGTTGAGTGGTCAGCAGTTGCGACAACTAATGTATCTTTATGATTTTTTGCATAGTCGATAGCGTTTTGGAATGCTTTATCGAAACCGCTCATTTCTGACATGACACCAGTGATATCATTAGGATGACCAGATTTATCAATTGAAGCGCCTTCTACCATTAAGAAGAATCCTTTATCATTTTTTTCTAATTTAGATAATGCACTCTCTTCCATATCTGCTAATAATGGATTTTGTTGTGGTGCATCAATTTGTAACGGCATATTTTTCTCAGCGAATAAACCTAATACTTGGTCACTTTTTGAGTTAGCTAAGTCAGTCTTATTGGTTACATAGTCGTACCCATCTTTTTGAAATTTCTCAGTTAAATGACCATTTTCTTTACCGAAGTATTTAGAGCCTCCACCTAAAAGAACGTCTACTTTATGTTGGCCATTAATTTTATCATTATAAAATTGTTGTGCAATCTCATCTTTTTTATCACGATCATCTACATGTGCCGCATACACAGCTGGGGTTGCATCAGTGACTTCTGCTGTTGTCACTAAACCAGTTGATTTGCCTTGTTCTTTAGCATATTCTAATACTGACTTTAAAGGTTTTTTATCATTATCTACAGAGATTGAACCATTATATGTTTTATGACCTGTAGCGAAAGCTGTGCCACCTGCAGCTGAGTCAGTGACATTTTCTTTAGGATCGTTAGGATTAGTACGGTTAGTTCCTTTTAAATATTTATCAAAAGCAGTTTGATCTAATTCTTTGGTATTAGGATTATCTGCATAATAACGGTAAGCTGAATTATAAGAAGGACCCATACCATCTCCAACCATGAAAATCACATTTTTAGGATTTTTAGTGTTACCGATGGCCATGTAATCGCCATTTTGACCTTGTTGATCTTGAGCACCTTGTCCAGCACCAGATGCGAATGACACATGTGTTGTACCTAATACTGAAGCAGCTAGAATTGAAGTTGCTACTGTGGTTTTTCCAAATTTATTGATGAAACTCATTATTAAAAAAGCCCCCTAATATGTAAAATATAGATTACTTACATCTTTATATTAAGAAACTTTATTTGATTTGAAGTAAGTATTTAGTAAACTTTAGTTTAAGGTATTGTAAAAAATTATTAATTTATCATATTCTATGATTTGATAAATTAATTTAATATAAAGAATTGAAAATATATGTTATAATAGTATTAAATAAAATAGTTTGATCTTATTAAGAGTAAGTGGAGGGAATTGGCCCTATGAAACTTCAGCAACTGCGCTTTGCGTGAGGTGCTACATCCAACAGGATTTCCTGAAAGATAAGAAGATGTCGACAAGCGCTTCTTATTTAAGGAGGGCTATTTTATTTACCCAAATTAAAAAAAGGTGGTAAACATATGACAACATTACAAGAACTATTTAAAGAATTAGATGATTGGGAACAGCATAGTCCTAAAAGTTGGGCAGGAAGTATGGGAAGAACAGCAAAAATCAATGATATCCAAAGACAAATTAAAGAAGCGATCACCATAGAAGATATTAGAAAGTATATTTTAAATAAAGAAGATTAAAAGTAAAAGAAGCATGGGAGTGAGACGGCGTATTCAAAATGAATTCGAATCTCGCTCCTTACTTTTTTATGAAACAGTTATCTCGAACATATTCAATTTAAAGAAAAAGCGTTAAAATAAAGTTAGAGAAATCATGTCATGAATAAATATATAGAGGTGAATCAATAATGATATTCGTAATGTTATCTCCTTTACTGATAGTTGTATTTATCGCATTATCTATTATGGAAGAAAGAAAACGTAAGAAAAAAACGAAACATAAAGAAAATAAATTTGAACAAGAAAAAAATAAAATGTCTAATCCTAATGACAATAATGATCATGACGCAAAATAAAGGATGAAAAAAATGAAAGTATTAATTGTCGAAGATGATGTCGTCATTGCAGAAAGTCTAGGGAATGAACTCTCACATTGGAACTATGAAGTGAGTATTGCTAAGCAGTTTGGTAATATTCTTGAAGAATTTAAAACTGCAGAACCTGAACTTGTGTTATTAGATATTAATTTACCTACATTTAATGGTTATCATTGGTGCCAAGAGATACGTAAAGTATCTAATGTCCCAATTATTTTCATTAGTTCGCGTACTGACAATATGGATCAAATTATGGCAATTCAAATGGGGGGAGATGACTTTATTGAAAAGCCATTTAATTTGTCACTTACTATAGCGAAAATTCAAGCATTGCTACGTAGAACATATGATTTAACGGTTTCAAATAATGAGATGACTGTTAAAGGGTGTAAACTCGTTGTTGATGAAGCCACACTATACTACAACAATGACTCTGTACAACTTTCGTTTACTGAACTACAAATTTTGAATAAATTATTTCAAAATGAAGGGAAATATGTCAATCGTACAGCAATCATCGAAAAATGTTGGGAATCAGAGAATTTTATTGATGATAATACGTTAGCAGTAAATATGACACGCCTACGTAAAAAGCTGCAATCTATCGGTATTGTTGATTTCATTGAGACAAAGAAAAATGTAGGATATAAGGTATAAATAGTATGTTAAAAGCGTTTATAAAATCGATACGTCATCAAATGATGATAGTAGCTTTATTTTTATTACTTTTCTTGGTGATTTTTTTTCTTTTTAATTTGCCTTTCAATGCCTTCTTTCTAGGTATGGCAATTATTCTTTTCATAATGATTATTTTTTGGTTGATTCAACTTAGTGGATTTCAAGAAGCAGTGTCTTTAAAAGAAGAAGTTGCTGACTTAGAAGATGAATTACAACGTGTAAAAAATGAACAAGCTGCATACCAAGTCAACGTTGAGAACTATTTTTTAACATGGGTGCATCAAATGAAGACACCTATTACCGCTTCAAAACTCCTTCTAGAAAGAAATGAAGATAATGTAGTAAATCGTGTGCGTCAAGAAATTATACAAATTGATAACTATACGAGTCTTGCACTCAGCTATTTAAAATTGATGAATCAAGAAACGGATATGTCCTTTTCAAAAGTGACCATTAACGATCTCGTTAAACCGCTTATTATGAAATATTCGATTCAATTCATCGATCAAAAAACAACTATTCATTACACACGTTGTGAAGATGAAGTACTGACTGATGTTCAATGGTGTACGATCATGATAGAACAAATTCTTAATAATGCTTTGAAATATGCAAGAGGTAAAGATATTTGGATTACGTTTAACAACGAAAATCATGTGCTATCTATACGAGATAACGGTGTAGGAATTAGTAAAGCCGATCTTCCCAAAATTTTCGATAAAGGGTACTCAGGCTATAACGGAAGACTTCATCAACATTCAAGTGGCATCGGATTATTTATTGTTAAACATATATCGGCACATTTACATCATAAAGTAGAAGTATCTTCAACGCTCCATGAAGGAACTACATTTGACATACATTTCCCAGAAAATAATTAAACTTTCAATAATGTAAGGATAGCTAGTAACATTTTTAAGAAATGATTAATGTTACTGGTTTCTTTTTGTTTTATGATAGAAGTAAGTGATAAATTAAAGAGTTTAATAAAAAGAAAGGAAGCATGGATATCATGTTGTTAGACGTGAATAATGTAAAAAAAATATTTGGAAGAGGCCTGAATGCTACTACCGCATTAAATGGCATGTCATTTAATGTGGATAGGGGTGAATTTGTAGCGATTATGGGTGAATCTGGATCTGGGAAGTCCACTTTACTTAATTTAATTGCAACTTATGATAAAGCTACTGAAGGTACGATAACGATTGACGCGCAAAATATCCGTCAATTGCGTAATAAAGAAATCGCTTATTTCCGTCGAGACCATTTAGGTTTTGTTTTTCAGGATTTTAACATTTTACCGACGATGACAAATAAAGATAATATCTTAATGCCACTTGTACTTGCGAATCGCTCACATCAAACGATGCGTCATCGTCTTTATCGCTTAAGTTATCAGTTACATATTGAACCACTTCTTAATAAATATCCTTTTGAAATATCAGGAGGAGAACAACAACGCGTGGCTATCTGTCGAGCACTGATTAATGAACCAGATTTGTTACTCGCAGATGAGCCTACAGGTGCACTTGATTCTAAAACTTCTAAAACGATTATGGAACTATTTAGAGACATTAATAAAAATGAGCAAACCATTTTAATGGTGACACATTCGGCTGTAGATGCTTCCTATGCCAAACGTATTTTATTCATTAAAGATGGCCGTTTATATCATGAAATTTATCGTGGGGAGGAACTACAATCAGAGTTTCAAAAACGTATTGCTGATAGTTTAGCAATGCTTCACGAAAGTGGTGATTAAAATGACTTTTCGCTTGGTTTGGACGTTAGTCATTCAGAATTTTAAGACACAGAGTCATATTATAATTCCATTTATTCTAGTCATCAGTACATTATTTGGTATTGAATTTATTTTATTATCCTTAAACATGAATACTTCGCTTCATAAGCATAGTGATGTTATTCCAGTTTTTATTAGTATAGGAAATTTTTTTATGTGTCTATTTGGACTCCTTTTTATTCTTTATGCTAATCGTTTTATTATGCGACGTCGTCAAAAAGAGCTTGCCATGAATATGATTCTGGGTATGGAAAAAAAGCATTTTAGGTTAATGCTGTTTATAGAAGGAATATATCAATATATTATCATTGGATGTCTGAGTATTATAGGTGGTTATTTATTTGGTGCATTAACTTATATGTCGTTAAATAGAATATTAGGTTATACACATGTATCTTTAAAAAAATATCCATTTGATATAAGTGCAATGAGATATACCTTATTGATGTTAGCAATAATGATGCTATTTTTATTTATTCTCAACAATATAAAAATCACTTTTCAAAGTCCTATCAAGTTAATACAACAACAACATCCAACGGAAAAACAATGGTCCAAACCTTTACTCTATATCTTATTGATTGTTGGAATCATAACTGTTGTTGACAGTTATATGATTGCCTTAAAAGATACACTCATTTTGGTTTCACTACGAAATATTTTTATTGCCCTTATTTTAGTGACAATAGGAACGTATTGCTTATTTATATCACTGAGTGTTTTAGTGATAGATTGGCTTCAAAAGATTCCGAGTGTTTATTATCGACCTAAATATTTTTTTACTATTTCTGGTTTACGTTCAAGAATGAATTCTAATTCTATCGGTTTGGCTAGTTTAACCATGCTATGTACTTTTCTTATTGTGACTCTAGGAATGAGCGTCGCTACATATCGTAGTGTAGACCAACGTGCGAATCATTTAATGCCAACACAATATCGTATTGAATTGAGTGGAGATGTGCATCATAGTACTACGAGTAAACACAAAGTACATCAGCTAGAAAATGAGATTAAGAGACATGCTGATGTTGATGCTTTCAGAGAATATACAAGTGGAAGTGTTGCAGTCACTTATAAGAAGGGTGCATTTGTAAAGCGAGATAATGAGAACAGTCCATTAGATTTAAATAGTGTATATTTAATTGTAATGAATCAGAAAGATTACAATACAATCAATCATACGCACCTGCGACTTAAACATAATGAAATGGGAATATTAGCGAATCATTTCATGTTTCAAAAGTTAGACCATATCAAGTTAATGAATCAAACATTTAAAACAAATCAGTTAAAAGGAGATCATTTTTCATTTCCAGTTCCAGGTGGAGTCACACTTGTTACTCATAATGTAAACCAACAACGTCAATTGATTCATTATTATCAAACAACAGCAAATATTAACTCATACATTGCTTTTAATCTTAAAACAAAAGATACACAGTCCATAGATCATATTAAGTCTAAATTGATGAAACAATATGATATTCAAATTGATAATAAAGATGAATTAAATAAGGATATGTTTGATATTTATGGTGGTCTCATTTTTGTTGGAACTATTGTTTCTTTAGTCTTAATGATTGGTACATTTACGATGATGTATTACAAAAATATTGCTGAGGGATATGAAGATCGGAAAAACTATCGAATTATGCGTCAAGTAGGTTTAGAAGAAGAACGAATTAAATCTGTTATTAATGACCAAGTAGTTATTATTTTTACTTTACCTATTATAGTATCTATGATACATGTACTATGTGCTTCTAAAATGATTTATACTTTGCTTGGTATTTTAGATGTTAATGATATAAAATTATTTTTAACAACTTATATCGGTGTCTTAGTGTTTGTAATGATAATCTATGCTTTGATGTATGTAATGACGTCTCGTGTATATTATCGTCTTATTCATCTTTGATATAATACTGAAAATAAATCATCATTATATCAATGAGTGTAAAATTTTAGACAGTAGGGTATAAGGATAAAAAAAGGAGGCGGAATAATGGCGAAACAATATGATGATGCAACAATTAGAAATAGTAACAATAACATTAAACGTACTGGTGAACACGTTCTTACTTGGATAGGTGTTGCGATTCAAGCATTAGTTGCAATTATGTTTTTAATGATTAAACCATTTATTGGTAATGCTGATTTTAAAGAACAAATTATTAATGAAACACAAAAGCAAGGCAATGAGGTTTCTATAACAGAAATAAATAATGGTATGGATGCATTAGGTGGTTTATTTAATTTCTTTACATGGGGCGCGTTCATCCCATTAATTCTTGCAATTATTGGCGGTATTTTAATTAATAAAAAACCTAAACTTGCAGGTATCTTATTAATTATTGCAGGTATTTTAGCGATTGCTACAAACTGGATCAGTTTAATTTTATGGTTAATTGCAGGTATTATGTTACTTGTTCGTAAACCTAAGCATGACATGTATGGCAATGCTGATTATAATGATCATTACAAAAGAGATCATCATGATGTAAATGCAAATAATAATGCATTCATTTTGAATGAAGAAGAAGAAAAACAGCAACAACGTTATATTAAAGATCATTATTCAAATAAAGATCAAGCAGCGGACAATAATAATGAAAGAGAGCACGATACACACGTAAATGATTCAAAGGATGACGACTATCGTGATCAACGTTATTCAAATCATAAAACGAATAAACGAAGTAATGATTTTATTCAAGATGAAGCAAGAAAGCTTCAAGAAGAAAAAGATAACGATCCATACAAATATTAATAATATGATATATAAAAGCGATGGTATTCCTAAGTTAATACCATCGCTTTTTACGTTAATTTCTACTATATGGTTTGGATAAAATATATTAGACATTAAATTAAATCTAAGTGTTCTCTTAGTGTAGAACCTTTATACTGATGTCGATATAAGCCACGACGTTGTAATTCAGGTACAATGAGTGTAACTACGTCGTTTAAACTATCTGGTAAAGAAGGTGGCATTAAGTTAAATCCATCTGCAACACCTGCATTAAACCAGCGTTCCATTTCATCTACAATTTCTTTTGGCGTACCTATGAGTGTCAGATGTCCACCACCCGCATTAAGGTAACTTAGCAGTTCTCTTACAGTAGGTTGCTTATCTTGAATAATTTCTAAGATGGTTTCATATCGACCCGCGGGACCGTTAAACTCTTCTAAGGAAGGTAGTTTAGGCACAGGAGCATCTAATTCCCACTGACTACAGTCTTGTTGAATGAAAAAACTGAGTTGCTTTAAAGCGGCTTTGATAGGAAGTCGTTGATCAAGTTCTGCTTTCTTTTTCAATGCTTCTTCATGTGTATGACCCACATAAGTGACTAGTCCAGGAAACACTTTAATATAACGCTGATGGTCACGTTGTGCCATTTCACTATCTAAGCGCTCGCGATACCGTTTTGCTTGCTTCATATTCCAAGAAACGGAATATACTGCATCTGCATATTTTGTAGCTAATGCAATACCTTGTTTAGAGGCACCTGCTTGCATCGCCACAGGTTTTCCCTGAATGCTACTTGGTGTTGTCAATGGTCCATGAACTTGAAAATATTTGCCATTGTGGTGAAGCGGTTTGATGTTGCGATTGATCATTGTATGGTGATGCCGGTTGGGTTTGAAATCTTCAGTATGCCAAGAATCAAACAATCCATTCATGACTTGAGCAAACTCTTCAGCCTTCTTATAGCGTTCATCATGATTAGGTAGATGATCCATGCTGTGATTTTGAGCTTCGGCATCTGTCATGGAAGTGACTAAATTCCATCCCACTCGTCCACCACTAATATGATCTAAACTAAGTAACTGACGTGCTGCAGTGAATGGATTAGAAAATGTACTTGAAATCGTAGGAACTAATCCAATATGTTGTGTGACTTGAGATATAGCAGTTAAGTTAATCAGTGGATCAAACCAAAAACTTGGCATCGACGTATAGCTAGGGATAAAAGACTGGTTATCTGCGAAAAAAACTACGTCTAACAGTCCTTTTTCAGATAACTGGGCTAATTCTTGATAGTAATGAATATCACCGAGACGTTCAATACTTGAATTGGGAAGTTGCCAAGCAGCTTGATGATGACCACATCCATAGATTAATACACCGAGATGAAGTTGATGTTGATGAGTCAATTTAATTTCTCACTCCAATGTTCATTTTATTTCTATTCTAAGCTAAGGAAGACCAGACCTATATTAATTCATGGTTAAACCACCATCGACAGTAATATTTTGACCAGTCATACCATCTGCAGCTTCGCTACTTAAATAAGCAACCATATTAGCAACATCTTGTGGGGTAGTCACCTTACGTAATGGAGTCGTCTGTGCAATTAAATCAAAAACATCTGGTGTAGTGACAGCACTAGCATCAGT
Organism: Staphylococcus sp. HMSC057A08; assembly: GCF_001812925.1. Classification (NCBI taxonomy): domain Bacteria; kingdom Bacillati; phylum Bacillota; class Bacilli; order Caryophanales; family Staphylococcaceae; genus Staphylococcus; species Staphylococcus sp. HMSC057A08. The sequence continues at coordinate 219,123 of NZ_KV810847.1, forward strand.
TGTTTTAAGCAATCCTCCTGACACTACATTAGCAGTAATACCATATTGCCCTAATTCGGCTGCAACATTACGCGTGAATCCAATCAACCCAGCTTTAGCTGTTGTGTATTCATGATATGGGACAACGGGATGTTGATACAAATTTGTGCCAATGCTTACAATGGCACCAGAACCACGCTCTATAAATTGTGGAATGACACTTTGAGTAACATTAAAAGCGCCTTTTAGGGTACCGTCAATTTGTTGTTGGTAGTCTTCCCATGCTAAGTCTTTAAAGGCCTTTTGCGCATTAGGATCGAATTTAAAATTAACTAATGCGTTATTGACCACAACGTCAATTTTTCCAAAATGATGTGTTGCCTCATTAACTAAACGATCAACTTCAGCACGTTGTGTGACATCTGCTTGAATTGCGATAGCTTTGTCACCAAGCTCCTTTGCAAGTGCCTCAGCCGCTTCACGACTTTGATTGTAATTAATGATCACTTCAAATCCTTGTGTAGCTAATGTTTTCACAATGACCGCACCTAAACCACGGCTACTTCCAGTTACTAATACTGTTCTCGTCATAAATATCGTGCCTCCATTTACTTCATTTACAGCAAAAAAATATGCAACCTTCGCGTTAGGAAAGTTGCATTAAAATAGATCTATCATTATTGAGAACAGTTTGACACATCTCAACAGGTCATCTTATTTTATACGACACTTTCCTACGCTAGTATAAGCTAGTTCAGGTTCAAAGGGTTTGAGGTTACACCTCATCTCAGTTTTAAAACACCCCTAGTGCATATGATTTAACTATAGTTTCACTTTATGACTTCTATTATCAGAAGTCAAGCGCTTCCATTAAAGAATATATTGATTAATTTTTTATTTGAATATAAAAATAAAAATTTATATAATTTATTTTTATAATAATTTTCAATTATATGATTGAAAATCAGATATACCGTGGTTAAAATAGAAGTTACACTAAATAGGTGCTTTATAGGATAAGTAATAAACAGTTTAACGTTGAATGAAGATTTAACGTTTTTATTTTTTACAAATAAAATATTGAGGAGAGCGACACGTATTATGAATTGGCTAGCAATTATTTTATTTTTAGCCGTTGTTATGGGGGTCAGTCTTTATGCGTTTTGGCGTTCAAGAAAAATAAAGACTGATAGTGCAGATGGCTATTTTATGGGAGGCAATAGTTTAACAGGATTTACGATTGCCTCAACGATTATTATGACTAATCTATCTACAGAACAAATTGTAGGACAGAATGGTCAAAGTTATGGTAAGGGTATGGAAGTGATGGCTTGGGAAGTCACAGCTGCTGTAGCAGTTGTCTTACTTGCATGGATATTCTTACCAAAATATTTAAGGTACGGTGTGGATACCATTTCTGAATTACTTGAAATGCGTTATGGTACCTTTACTAAACGTTTCGTTTCTATATTATTTATTTTCACTTATGTTGTATCATTTTTACCAGTTGTCTTATACTCTGGTTCATTAGTATTTAATAAAATGTTTAATATTGGAAAATACTTAGGAGTAAGTGATGCAACAGCAACGATTATTATTGCATTTGTCATTGGTGCAGTAGGTGTTATCTATTTATTTATCGGTGGTTTGTCACTGAGCGCATTTAGTGATTCAATCTATGGTGTCGGATTAATTATAGGTGGTTTGATTATTACAATTTTAGGTTTACATCATTTAGGTGATGGGAATTTTGTAAAAGGATTCGACCACATGATCCAACGTACGCCTGAAAAACTAAACGCTTTTGGAGCCATTGATTCAGATGTTGTTCCATGGCCAACATTATTCTTTGGTATGTTCTTTAATAATTTATTCTTTTGGTGTGCGAACCAAATGATTGTACAAAAAGCCTTAGCTGGTAAGAATTTAAAAGAAGCACAAAAAGGTGCGATATATTTAAGTTTATTCAAGGTATTTGGTCCTATTTTTACAGTGCTTCCTGGTGTTATTGCATATAATTATTTCAATGGGGGTATAACATCTAATGATAATGCTTATCCTGCATTGATTCAGGCGATTTTACCTGATTGGGGCTATGGTCTATTCGGAGCAGTTATTTTTGGAGCCATATTAAGTTCATTTGTTGGATCATTAAACAGTACAACAACACTCTTTACTTTAGACTTTTATAAACCTATTTTTGGTAAGCGTGCTTCAGATCAACATATTGCACGTGTCGGTCATATCGCGACAGTTGTGATTGGCATTATTGTAGTAGGTATATCTCCACTTATTGCCCTTTTCCCAAGTGGATTATATGCGATTGTGCAACAGTTCAATGGTGTATATAGTATGCCAGTACTTGCATTGGTCTTAGTTGCATTTTATTCTAAGCACACATCTAAACTAGGCGCTAAAGTAGCTTTAGTTACACACATTGTGTTATATGCTGCAATTAGTTTTATGGTGCCACAATTAAATTATCTATATACTTTTAGTTTTATGTTCTTTATTGATTTAGCTATTATACTTGTCTTTAATAAATTTAAACCTTCCAATACGTTTGACTTAAATACTAATCAAGCTAAAGTGGATCTTACACCTTGGAAATATCGTTATGTTACAGGCGGTATTGTTCTAGGTTTAGTAGTACTTGCTTACATTATCTTTTCACCACTTGTACTTGCTAAATAATTATTTATAAATAGGTGTACGTTTGAAAAGAGTAGACTTTTTCAACGTACACCTTACTTTTTATATTTATAAAGAAAGGAGGATAACACAATGCACAAAATTGGTTTGATACCTTCACCGGGTGTGTCTCGTAAACACGTAGAAGCTGTTATTCCAGATATAAAAGAACAGCTGAATCAACGTGTGAATGATCAACAAGAATGGGTATTTCAACTACACGTTGATTTAATGATTGGCTCAGCTGAAGATGTACATGAAAGTATTGATAAAGCGGCAAAAATGAAAGATCAACATGATTGGGATTTTGTTGTATGTATTACAGATTTACCAAGTATTTCTGGAAATAAAGTAGTGATTAGTGATTTTAATAATGATAAACAAGTAGCGATGCTATCTTTACCTTCATTAGGTTGGATAGACCTACGACGAAAATTAAGAGATAGTTTAACTTCTATTATTGAACAATTGTATTATTCAACTTCAAGAGTGGCTCCCAAGATTCATCCTCTTATACATCCTAAAGCAGTAGAACCAAATGAAGATGAAACGCCAAAGCAACGTTATATTCATCGATGGTTTATTCTCAGTTGGATCCAACTTATTTTAGGGTTAACACGGGCAAATGAACCATGGAAAAATATTTTTAATTTCAAAAAGATTATTTCAGTTGCTTTTGCAACTGGGACTTATGTATCAATTTTCTCCATGCCTTGGGAACTGAGTATACAGTACTCCATAGTACGATTTATTATACTTATGCTTATTGCTATCCTAGGTATGACAGGCTGGTTACTCTATGCACATCAATTGATTGAACGTAAAACAACTAAATCACAGCGTGTGTATCGCTATATTTATAATTTTACTACCATATTCACATTATTCATTATTACACTTTTAAATTATATTATTTTATATCTTTTATTAGCGATAAGTGTATCATTGTTTGTTCCACCAAGCTTATTTAATCAATGGACTAGCGCACATCCTCATTTTACATTTATAAATTATGTAAAATTAGTATGGTTTGTATCTTCACTAGGTTTACTTGCTGGGGCAATGGGGTCTACTGTAGAGAATGAAGAAAAAATCCGTCAGATTACTTATTCGTATCGACAGTATCATCGTTATAAAGAAGCAGAACAAGAGAAGAAAGAAAAAGAACAAGCTCAATCATCTTCTCATGATGCATCAAATCAACAAGTTGAAGAAAGTGCATCCAATAAACAAAATAATGATAATCAACAAGATGAACATAAAAAACAAGATCATAGAGAGGAGGAGACAACATGAGTGAAGAAAAAATAATTGGTCTCGTTGTGGCGCCAGGAGTGACAGAGAAATTAGCCCAAAGTTTAATTAATGACATCCCCAATATATTATCAGAACAAGATAATCACCAACGTGACTGGAAAGTTGATCTCGTGGTGGATCCTCTTACTGGTTTTGCGGAAAGTGTGGAAGAAATATTCAAAAAAGTTCAAGATTATCATAATAAAAGAGAATGGGATTATGTTGTAGGAATTACAGACTTACCTATGTTCTATCATCAAAATGTACTTGCTTTAGATATTAATAAAAAAAATGGCGCTGCAATATTTTCGTATCCTGCTTTTGGATGGCGTCCTGTAAAGAATCGTTTTAAACATGCTATCGTAACCATTATTAATGAACTTCATTATTCTGAAAGAGAGCATGTGGGTTATGATGACAATAATAGGGTTAAGAAAGAAATCAATAAACAATTTCCTTTTTCACGTATTGAGAAAACAGAAGTACATTTAAAAGAAACAGGAAATAATCATTTAAGATATTTATCAAATTCACGTAGTCTTGGAATGATACGACTTGTCAGTGGGATGACCTTTGCGAATAACCCATTGAATATGATGGCAAGTTTAAGTAATATTGTAGCGATTGCTTTTACGACAGGCGCATTCGGATTGATTTTTTCAACCATGTGGAATATGGGGCTTGATTTTTCTGTATGGCGATTATTTGGAATTTCCGTCATGGCAATTTTAGGTATGCTCGTTTGGATAATGGTCTCCCATGGTCTATGGGAATCTACAAAAAAAGCTAAGCATAAAAGAATTGTAATGTTATATAATTTAACAACGATCATGACTTTATTGATAGCCATTGTGATATATTATATGATTTTATATTTATTATTCTTAATTGCAGAGCTTGTGTTATTACCTCCAGGATTCTTAGGACAACAAGTAGGTTTAAAAGGACCAGCCAGTGTCCAACTTTATTTAAGTATTCCTTGGTTTGCAACCTCAATATCTACTGTTGCAGGAGCAATAGGCGCAGGATTGCTTAATGATCAATTAATTAAAGAAAGCACATATGGTTACCGTCAAAAAGTACGTTATGAAAAGAATAACTAGTTAGTAATAATAAAGTGAGAAACACTTCATTATTATTTTTATATAATATAATGAATTTATATAAAATTTCTTTAAAATCATTTGAAATCATGAATAAATATAAGTGTGAATGGATATATGGTTTTTCAAGTATGACTGAAAAGGAAGTTAAAAAGATAGTTGGAAAATATAAAATTCATATAAGAGTGTATAGATTATGAATTGATTACAAGGATTTAGTAGTTAATTATAATCCTAGTTTTAAAGAAAAGGTAGTAATTACAGTTGAAGTTGCTTCAATAATGAAAAAAACGGTTATGAAGTAGGTACTTATTTAAGTAGGAATAAAATAAAACTTATATTTGTAGTTCGAATAAAAAATGTATGTTTATTTTAAAATAAATATTCCCTAAACTTTCTTGACTTTCTCCTCAAAACTCGTTAAAGTATTAGCATATTATTCTGACAATTCTGATAGGTATTAGATTAATAAATTTGTAAATACTGAGGAGGGACCATAGGTTTATGTCAGTATCAAAGATAACGTATGAGAGTTTTGATGGCGATCCATTTATTGACTCCATTTCTACTGACGACGCGACAAAGGGTGCCTATGAAATTTTAAAATGGGCTTATACTACGTATGGTGAAGATATCGTTTACTCATGTAGTTTTGGGGCAGAGAGCATGGTACTTATTCATTTGATTTATCAAATTAAACCAGATGCTCAAATTGTATTTTTAGATACAGATTTACATTTTCAAGAAACATACGATTTAATTGATAGAGTAAAAGAACGTTTTCCTAAGTTACGTATTGAAATGAAGAAACCAGAATTGACGCTTGAAGAACAAGCTGAGAAATACAATCCTGCATTATGGAAAAATAATCCAAATCAATGTTGTTATATTCGTAAAATTAAACCTTTAGAAGAGGTACTAGGTGGTGCGATTGCCTGGATTTCAGGACTACGAAGAGATCAATCTCCGACTCGTGCTAAAACAAATTTCATTAATAAAGATGAACGTTTTAAATCGATTAAAGTATGTCCTTTAATTTATTGGACGGAAGATAACGTTTGGGATTATATTAAACAACATGATTTACCTTATAATGAACTTCATGACCAGCATTATCCAAGTATTGGTTGTATTCCTTGTACAGCGCCAGTATTCAATTCTGATGATTCCAGAGCAGGACGTTGGTCAAGTTTTGAAAAAACAGAATGTGGACTTCATGTTGCAGATAAACCGTGATGTAAGGTTTAAAAAATTTTTTATATAAAACATAGTATTCTGATAAGGATTTAAAAATATTCTATATTCGATTTTTACTGGAAAGTCGAATATAGATTACATAATATAGAGATAGTAAGTATTTTAAATAAAATAAAGATTGAAATGATAGAGGTGGATGAATTGAATCTAAGTGTTACCAATAGTCCTTTTACTGAAGGACAAGCCACACAAATTAATGAATTATTACAGACACTTACGCCAGAACAAAAAGTATGGCTAAGTGGCTATTTAGTCGCAAATCAGCAACTTACATCAGGAACATCTGAGACACAAGGTTCACAAATAGGAGTTATTTCAAAGGATACTGAAACAATGCTTCAACAAAATGAACCAACAATTCAACCTGAAAAACGTGCGATTACATTATTATATGGTTCAGAAACAGGAAATGCGCAAGGTTTAGCAGAAATATTTGAAGAACGTCTTTCAAATATTGGACATAATGTAACGTTAAAGGCAATGGATGAATTTAAACCTAAAAATCTTAAAAATGTTGAAGATTTATTTATTATTACTTCCACACAAGGTGAAGGAGATCCACCGGATAATGCAGCCGAATTACATGAATTTATTCATGGTAGAAAGGCACCTAAATTAGAGGGAGTAAGATTTTCAGTACTTGCATTAGGTGATCAAACCTACGAATTCTTCTGCCAAACAGGTAGAGATTTTGATAAAAAACTTGAAGAACTTGGCGCCGAACGATTATATGAACGTGTTGATTGTGATGTTGACTATGAAGAAGATGCTGAAAAATGGATGGCTAATGTCATTAATACTATTGACTCAACACCTGAAGGTACACAAAGTGAACAAGTTGTAAGTGAAACAATTAAATCTGCAAAAGAAAAAAAATACTCAAAGGCGAATCCATATCAAGCTGAAGTATTAGAAAATATTAATTTAAATGGTAGAGGATCTAATAAAGAAACACGTCATATTGAGTTCTTATTAGATAATTTTGGTGAAGAATATGAAGTAGGAGATTGCTTAGTCGTTTTACCACAAAATGATCCAGCTTTAGTTGAATTACTGATAAGTACATTAGGATGGGATCCGGGAGATCAAATTCAAATCTCAGAAGATGGAGATACGATTTCATTAGAAGAAGCATTAACATCTTACTTTGAAATTACAAAATTAACGAAACCATTACTTCAAAATGCAGCAGCATATTTTGATAATGAAGCGTTAGAAGACAAAGTTCAAGATAGTGAGTGGATACAAAATTATATTGAAGGTAGAGATTTTATTGATTTACTCAATGATTTCCCACCTGAAGAATTAGAACCTGAAGATTTATATCAAATCCTTAGAAAATTACCTCCTAGAGAATATTCTATATCAAGTAGTTATCAATCATTACCTGATGAAGTTCACATTACGGTTGGTGCAGTAAGATATAACACACACGGTAGAGATCGTTCAGGTGTATGTTCTGTTCAATTTGCTGAACGTATTCAACCAGGAGATACTGTTCCAATTTATCTTAAACGTAATCCAAACTTTAAATTCCCTAAAGATGGAGATACACCTGTCATTATGATAGGACCTGGTACAGGAATTGCACCATTTAGAGCACATATGCAAGAACGTGAAGAATATGGTTATAAAGGTAATACGTGGTTATTCTTCGGCGATCAACACTTTACTACTGATTTCTTATATCAAACAGAATGGCAAGAATGGTTAAAAGATGGTGTTCTTGAAAAAATGAATGTCGCTTTCTCACGTGATACAGATCAAAAAGTATATGTACAACATCGCATTGCTGAACATAGTAAAGAATTTAATGAGTGGTTAGAAAAAGGTGCATCGATCTACATTTGTGGTGATGAAAAAAATATGGCTAAAGATGTACATCAAGCGATACGCAATGTATTAGTGAAAGAACAAAATTTAACTGAAGAAGATGCTGAAAGCTACTTAAAACAAATGAAAAAAGATAAACGTTATCAACGTGACGTGTACTAAAGAAAGGGTGGAGAGTGAATGGCTAAAACGATTAAACAAATTGCTGATGAGTTAAATGAAAACCTTGATGCGTTAGAACATTTAAAAACTGAAAGTAATTATTTACGCGGTACGATTGAAGAAGGCTTAGAAGATCCTTTAACTGGTGCCATTTCTGATGACGATACTAAATTACTTAAGTTTCATGGGAGTTATCAACAAGATGACCGAGATGTACGTGATGAACGTCGTAAACAAAAATTAGAACCTGCATATGCTTTCATGATTCGTGTGCGACTACCTGGAGGTAAAGCAACACCTGAGCAATGGATTGCAATGGATGATATTTCTAATAATTATGCGAATCATACATTGAAACTCACAACACGTCAAACTTTCCAATTTCATGGTATTTTAAAACGAAATTTAAAATCATCTATGAAAAAAATTAATGAATCAGTGTTAGATACGATTGCAGCATGTGGGGATGTCAATCGTAATACAATGTGTAACCCAAATCCATATCAATCAAATATTAATAAAGAAATACTTGATTATGCTACAGCCATTAGTGATCATTTATTACCTAAAACGAATGCCTATCATGAAATTTGGTTAGATGGAGAGAAAGTGCTTGATTCTAAAGAAGAAGTAGAGCCAATGTACGGGGAAAAATATTTACCACGTAAATTTAAAATTGGTATTGCCGTACCACCATCAAACGATATTGATGTATTTTCACAAGATATTGGTTTAATTGCAATTGTAGAAAATGATGAACTCGTTGGATTTAATGTGGCTATTGGTGGTGGCATGGGTATGACGCATGGTAATCCAGATACATACCCTCAAGTAGGACGCATTGCTGGATTTATTCCTAAAGATAAAGTCATAGATGTATGTGAAGCATTACTTACAATTCAACGTGATCTTGGTAATCGTTCAAATCGTAAAAATGCACGTTTTAAATATACAGTAGATCGTTTTGGTGTAGATAATATTGTTAAAGAATTAAATACACGTCTAGGCTGGGAAATCAGTGAAGCTCGCGAATTTAAATTTGAACATAATGGCGATCGTTTAGGTTGGATTGAAGGTGAAAAAGGTGTATGGAATTATACATTATTCATTCAAAATGGACGTGTAAAAGATACAGAAGACTATAAGTTAAAAACAGCGTTAAGAGAAATTGCAGAAACACATACTGGTGATTTTAGATTATCTCCAAACCAAAATTTAATTATTGCTAATGTAACTGAAGAGAAAAAAGCAGATATTCAATCTCTTATTGATAAATACGGTTTAACTGATGGTAAAAATTATAGTGGTTTAAGACGTAATTCAATGGCTTGTGTAGCATTTCCAACTTGTGGTTTAGCAATGGCTGAATCAGAACGTTATTTACCAACGCTATTATCTAAAATTGAAGATTTATTAGATGAAGCTGGTGTTAGTGAAGAAGAGATTACTATACGTATGACAGGTTGTCCTAATGGATGTGCACGACCTGCATTAGCTGAGATTGCATTTATTGGTAAAGCACCTGGCAAATATAATATGTATTTAGGTGGAAGCTTTAACGGTGATCGCTTAAATAAACTATATAAAGAAAACATCGATGAAAAAGAAATTCTCGAAAGCTTACGTCCAATTTTAATGGATTATGGAAAATCACGTCTCGAAGGTGAACATTTCGGAGACTTCGTTATTCGTTCGGGTGTAGTAGCTAAAGTTCATGATGGTAGAGATTTTCACAGCTAATTTTTAAAGAAATAGAAGGCGAACGGGGTGATAAGATGGGAAAGGTTTATCTTGTAGGTGCAGGACCTGGTGATCCTGATTTAATAACTGTAAAAGGTATGAAAGCGATTCAAGCGTCAGATGTGATTTTATATGACCGCTTAGTGAACAAGGAAATTTTAGATTTTGCAAAACCTCACACAAAGTTCTTCTATTGTGGTAAAGATCCAAATAAGCATTCATTGCCACAAGAGGAAACAAATCGTATGTTAGTGAATTTAGCGAAAAAAGGGCACACCATTACACGATTAAAGGGTGGTGATCCTTTCGTTTTTGGACGTGGTGGCGAAGAAGCAGAAATATTATCGGATAATCAAATTCCATTTGAAATTGTTCCTGGGATTACATCAGGAATTGCAGCTCCTGCTTATGCAGGAATTCCTGTTACTCACAGAGATTATAGTTCATCCGTTGCGTTTGTTACAGCTGTGAATAAACCAGGTATGACGAAAGAAGCATATTGGGAACATTTAGCCCATGGTCCTGAAACATTGTGTATTTATATGGGTGTAAAACGTTTGCCTGAAATTTGTGAACTGTTAGTGCGTCATGGTAAGTCAGTAGATACACCTGTAGCGCTAGTACATTTAGGGACAACAGTTTCTCAAAAAACAGTCACTGGAACATTAGGTAGCATTGTACAATGTGCATCTGAAATCAAAAATCCTGCAATGATTGTGATTGGTGATGTGGTAAATATGCGTCAAAAAATTAGCTGGTTCAAAGAACAAGTATCAGATGTTGAAATGACATTACCATAATTTGAAAAATATCTAATATAGGAGGACGACAATATGAACCATATGCCGCTCATGATTGATTTAAGCCAGAAATCGATTGTCATAGTAGGTGGCGGAAAAGTTGCAACGAAACGAGCTTCAACTTTAATCGAATATTGTGATGATGTTCATATTGTTAGTCCTATTATTTCAACAACTTTAAAAGAACTATTAGATAACGAAATTATCACTTGGAGCCAAAAAGAATTTGAGCCACAAGATGTTGAACATGCCGATCTTGTAGTGATTGCCACAAATAATAACGACGTCAATACAAAGGTGTTAGAAAGTGTTCCTCATTATGCATTATGTAATCATGCTTCGAAAGCCCAAGTTGGAAATGTTACGATTCCAAGTATTTTAAAACGTGGAAAACTTTCTATTAGCGTGTCAACCAATGGGGCAAGTCCTAAATTGAATAAAAAAATTATTTCAAGAATAAGCGATATGTACGATGAATCATATGAAATGTATATTGATTTTTTATATGAAAGTAGACAACTAATTAAACGATTATCAATCGAGCCATCTAGGAAACAGGATTTATTACAACACATTTTATCTGATGAGTATTTAGATGAGGTTAAGCAACGAGAATTCACACGATGGCTTCATTTACAAGTTTAGGTATGAAGGGATATGTGATATATGAGAAAATTGTTTATATTTGCATTAGCTGGATTTTTAGCACAACTTGTTGATGGATCACTCGGAATGGGATTCGGTGCCTCCTCATCATCCATATTATTAACATATGGAATAGCACCTGCGATTGTTTCAGCAACGGTACATTTTTCAGAAATAGCAACGACTGCTGCATCGGGTACATCACATTGGAAATTTGAAAATGTACATAAGCCAACCATGTTGAAACTTGCAATACCAGGATCGATCAGTGGATTTATCGGTGCAGCATTATTAACTCAAATACATGGTGACTATATTAAACCTTATATAGCACTATTCTTACTTTCAATGGGTTTTTATATTTTGTATCAGTTCTTATTTAAACGTCACAAAAACATTCATACACACGTAGGAACGCTTAGTAGTGCAAAACTTGTTCCACAAGGAGCCGTTGCTGGTTTTCTAGATGCCATCGGTGGTGGAGGCTGGGGACCAGTCAACACACCGTTGTTACTTGCAAGCCATAAAATTCAACCACGCTATGCTATTGGTACAGTGTCTGCAAGTGAATTTTTTGTAACACTTTCAACATCATTAAGTTTTATTGTCTTTTTAGGATTTACTCAAATTAATTGGTGGTTTGTCATTGCATTAAGTATAGGCGGTATGATTGCCGCACCAATTTCAGCCTATTTAACTAAAATATTGCCCATTAATATTTTAGCAATCTGTGTAGGTGGTCTTATTATTTTTACAAATAGTAATGCTTTAATGACGTATTTCATCAAAGACACTACAGTGATAAATGTTATTCGATTCGCAATTATTTGTGCGATTATTGTATTAGTTATTATTACTATTATTCGTAACAAAAAATTGTCTTTTTCTTATAAATAAAGCCGAGTAAACTAATCAAAATAATTAGAAAAGGGGTTATCAATGATGACAACAAATGAAGATATTATCAATTATACAATTAAACCACATGGTGGAGAGTTAATTAATCGAGTTGTAGAAGGAAAGGAAAGAGAAGCATTAATTGAAAAAGCGAACGCTTTTAAATCATTAACTTTAAATCCTTGGTCCATTTCAGATTTAGAATTAATCGCTATTGGTGGTTTTAGTCCACTTACTGGATTTATGGGAGAAGCGGATTATAAAAAAGTTGTTGAAGATACACATCTTGAAAATGGACTAGTATGGAGTATTCCTATCACTTTACCTGTCACTGAAACACAAGCTAATGAATTTAATATTGGTGATGATATTGCTTTATATGGTGAAGATGGAGTACTTTATGGTACTTTAAAACTTGAAGAAAAATATACGTATGATAAAGAAAAAGAAGCTCAAAATGTCTACGGTACGACTGAAGAAGCGCATCCAGGTGTCAAAAAAGTATATGAAAAAGGGAACGTTTATTTAGCAGGTCCTATTCAATTAGTAAATCGTCCTAAACATGATGAATTTTCAGATTATCATTTAGATCCTGCTGAAACACGCCAATTGTTTAAAGACTTAGGGTGGAAAACAGTAGTCGGATTTCAAACACGTAATCCTGTCCACCGCGCACATGAATATATTCAAAAATCTGCATTAGAAATTGTAGATGGTTTATTATTAAATCCTTTAGTTGGTGAAACTAAAGCGGATGATATCCCTGCAGATGTACGTATGGAAAGTTATCAAGCTATCTTGAAAAATTACTTTCCTCAAGATAGAGCACGTTTAGTTATCTATCCCGCAGCGATGCGTTATGCAGGTCCACGTGAAGCAATTTTACATGCTACAGTTCGTAAAAATTATGGTTGTACACACTTTATTGTTGGACGTGATCACGCAGGTGTGGGTGATTATTATGGTACTTATGAAGCACAAGAACTTATCTCTCAATTTGAAGATGAATTAGATATTCATATTCTAAAATTTGAACATGCATTTTACTGCAAAAAATGTAGCAATATGGCTACAGCTAAAACGTGTCCACATGATGCATCAGACCATGTACATTTAAGTGGTACAAAAGTGAGAGAAAAATTACGTAATGGCGAATCATTACCAAAAGAATTCTCAAGACCTGAAGTTGCAGAAGTATTAATTAAAGGATTAAGACAAAAGTAATTTGGGGGAGTATATAACATGAGTCAATCAACAAATATTACATGGCATGATTCAGAAGTAACTAAAGAAGATAGACAACGCCAAAATGATCATAAAAGTGCTGTCATTTGGTTTACAGGTTTATCTGGTTCTGGTAAGTCAACAATCTCTGTGGCACTTGAAAAAGCGCTATTTGAAAAAGGTAAACATTCATATCGATTAGATGGTGATAATGTCCGACACGGTTTAAATAAAAACTTAGGATTTGGTCCAGAAGACCGTAAAGAAAACATTCGTCGTATTGGTGAAGTAAGTAAATTGCTTGTAGATGCAGGAACAATTGCAATTACTGCATTTATTTCTCCATATAGAGAAGATCGTGATGAAGTACGTGATATTTTAGAAGACGGAGAATTCATTGAAGTATATACGGAGTGCAGTGTAGAAGAATGTGAGAAACGAGACCCTAAAGGTTTATATGAAAAAGCACGTTCAGGTGAAATTAAAGAATTTACAGGAATTAGTGCGCCTTATGAAGCGCCAAAACATCCTGAAATAACTATTAATACTGAAACACAAAGTATAGATGAATCAGTTGAACATATTCTTAATTACTTAAAAGAACACAAATATATTTAATGAATAACCAAACGAGTGAGATAACGAATTCAAAATGAACGTTGTCTCACTCGTTTTTTTGCTATAAATTCTTGAAAATAATAGTCAATATTCCCTTATTTTATGAAATAAAACATATTTAAAATAATCAGATATATTACACTATCTGTAATGACACTGTTGATTAAATTGATAAAAAGACTGATAATAAAGCATTTTGAGTGATGTAACAAACGAGATATTTAATTACAAAAATCATCGTATTATTATGATTCAATTACAAGGTATTAACAACGCCCACAAACGCTTGTTTATCTGATAAAGTATGTCTTGTCGTTAATTAACGAGAAAAAATAATTCGAAGTAATTGAATATTGAGATGTCATTTGAAAGTAGCCACGTGATAAATAAAGGAAGAATGTTTTAAATTTCTAGGAGGATATTTAATTATGAAAAAAATCGCTACAGTAACTATCGCCACAGCCGGAATCGCTACAGTTGGATTTGCGCATCATGACGCACATGCAGCGGAAAATAATGGATATAACCCTAATGACCCAACTTCATATAGCTACTCTTATACAATTGATCAACAAGGTAACTATCATTACACATGGAAAGGTAATTGGAGTCCTGATCGTTTAAATCACACTAATGACTCAAATCATAGTCAATCTAACTATAATAATTACAACAATAATAGCTATAACTACAATAGCAATTATTCATATACAACAAACAATAACCAAACATCTACTAACAATAATCAATCTTATACAACTAATAATACGACAGGTGGATTAGGCGCTAACACTGCATCAACATCAAATAGTAATGTAAAAGTTACAACTCAAAGTGCACCAAGAACACAATCAACTGCTTCGACTCAAGCATTTTCAGGTAAAACAAATTCAGGTGCGAATTACTATACTTGGGGTCAATGTACGTATTATGTATATGATAAAGTTGGTGGTTCAATCGGTAACACTTGGGGTAATGCAAATAACTGGGCTAACGCAGCAGCACAATCTGGTTATACTGTAAACAATACACCTAAAGCAGGTGCTGTGATGCAAACAACTCAAGGTGGTTATGGTCACGTTGCATATGTTGAAAATGTAAATAGTGATGGTTCTGTTACAGTATCTGAAATGAACTATCAAGGCGTAGGTGTAGTATCTACACGTACAATTTCAGCAAGTCAAGCAAGTTCATACAATTACATTTCATAATTTAAGGAAATAAATTATTTAAACATTAATGTAAAATAATGGCTAAGATATTTAAACAATAATGTTATTTAAAAGAGCAAGTATATGAATTCAAAACGAATTCTACCTTGCTCTTTTTTTATTTTTAAAAATTATATTTAATATGATTTAAATCGCTTTATAAAGGGAATATATAACTACTAATTCTTATAGTGTTCAAATATAAAGGTGGTGATTCACAATGGCGTTAGGAGTACTTCAATGGATCCTAGTGATCGCAATTGTGGTAATTACGATTGGCGTCATATTTGGTCTCATTTGGGGTTCGCTTTTTGAGGAACGCTTTTATAGAAGTCGTTCTAAAAAAGAAGAAGAAGCACGTATTGAGAAAAATCTTAAAATGGCAAAAGGCCATACCGATGATGACGTAGCATATGATGAAGAAGGTCGTGCATCACTCAACGAAGATGATAAAAAACAATAAATATTCATAAACCTTTAAGAATCTGTTTGATTTTTAAAGGTTTTTTCTTATCAAAATATTTATATTAATTAACTTTATGCAATTATATACTTTTAACAAATAAAAGTGATAAAATAGATATGTTAAAAAATTCACATGAATTATTTAAAGTTAGGAGTTATTATAATGCTACTGTTTATAGTAGAAATTATCATAATGATTGTAGCCATTATGCTAGGATTGCGCACAGCAGGTGCTTTAGGCTGTGGTATTTTTGCTATTGTGGCCCAATTGATTATGATATTTGGTTTTCAACTTCCTCCTGGTTCTGCCCCTGTTACAGCAGTCCTAATTATTCTGGCAATTGGTATAGCTGGAGGAACGTTACAAGCTACAGGCGGAATTGATTATCTTGTTTATCTTGCTTCGAAAATCATTGAACGATTTCCAAAATCAATTATTTTTATTGCACCGATGATTGTATTTGTCTTCGTATTTGGAGTAGGGACTGCAAACATTGCTTTATCACTAGAACCTATTATTGCTCAAACCGCAGTAAAAGCTAAAATCCAACCTAAGCGACCACTCATTGCTTCAGTATTAACTGCTAATTTGGCTTTACTTTGTAGTCCAGCTGCATCCGCAACAGCCTATATTATTTCAGTACTTGCAGGTCATGACATTTCAATGGGTCAATATTTGAGTATTGTCTTACCTACATCATTAATCACTATGTTTATGTTAAGTATATTTTGTACGTTTGTAGGACGTAAAAATACAATTACTAAAAGTGAAATTGCTCATACACCTGACGTTGATGTAAATCATGCTTTTTCTACTAGAGTAAAGATAGGTGTTTTAGCATTTATTTTGTGTGTGTTTGGTATTCTTACGTTTGGTATTTTTCCTCAATTCATGCCTTCGTTTAATGTCAATGGAAAAGAGGTCACTGTATCAATGACAGAAATTGTACAATTCTTTATGTATTTAAGTGCAGCAATTAATTTATTGATGTTAAAAGTGAATACGAGTGATATTCTCTCTTCAAATATTACACAATCTGCTATTGGTGCATTATTTGCAGTACTCGGACCTGGTTGGTTAGGTGCGACAGTATTTAACGCACCTCATAATTTACATATCATACAAAATGATGTTGGCAAAACGATTCAACATATGCCCTGGCTTGTGATTATTCTTGTAGCTGTAGTAGCGATGATTGTTATTTCACAAACAGCAACAGCATCGATTATGGTACCCATCGTCATGAGTATGGGAATTCCACCCATGTATTTTGTAGCAATGGTACAAACATTAAATGTTAACTTTGTTATACCTGCGCAACCAACGTTATTATTCGCAGTTAATTTAGATGAAACAGGACGTACACGACCTACAAGCTTTATTATTCCAGGATTCTTTGCAATAGGTATTTCAGTTATTGTTGGTTTTATAATAAAAATAATATTAGGATATTAGTTTATAATAGAGTATTAGTCATATAAACAATGTAAAGTTTCATGAAAATTTAATCGATTGAGAAGACCTTTTGTGCCTTTTTGAATATTGAAGAGAAGAATGTGAATTCTATTATGAATTGCATTTTTCTCTTATTTTTAATTTAAAATAGAAAATGTCAAAAAAATATATATTCATTAAAAGTGAATAAAAATTCAATATTTATAATTTAATATTTGTTTAAAACGTTTATTTTTAATTTAACACTATTGATATAGTTAAATTTTTCGATAGTTTAAATGGGATGAAATATATAAATATTCAGTTTTGCTCAAATAATTTTATGAATGTAATTTGCATTTTTATTTAATTTTAGATATTGTCATTACGTGGATCATTCACTTAAATACATTATAAGTCGTACATATAATATTCAAAGGAGGATCTTAGTTGAAAAAAGAAAAAATAATGGATTGGCCCACCTTTATAGGTACTGTGATTGTCTTGCTTGCAGCAGTTATACCTATGATGGTCTTTCCAAGTGCAAGTGAGAAAGTTATTACTGATATAAATAGTGCTATTTCTAACTCGATAGGATCTGTTTACTTATTTATAGGTTTAGCTGTTTTATCCTTTGTACTCTATATTGCTTTCGGCCGATATGGTAATGTGACTTTAGGAAAAGCAAGTGATAAACCTGAATTTAATAATTTTAGTTGGGCTGCAATGCTATTTTGTGCAGGCATTGGTTCAGATATTCTTTATTGGGGCGTTATCGAATGGGCCTTCTATTATCAAGTACCTCCAAATGGAGCTAAAGGAATGACTGATGAGGCGCTTACATATGCAACGCAATATGGCATGTTTCATTGGGGACCTATTGCATGGGCAATTTATGTATTACCAGCTTTGCCTATTGGCTATTTAGTATTTGTAAAGAAACAACCAGTATATAAAATTAGTCAAGCTTGTCGTCCAGTACTGAAAGGACAAACTGATAAATTTTTAGGTAAATTAGTAGATATCTTATTTATATTTGGACTATTAGGAGGAGCGGCAACCTCTTTAGCATTAGGTGTGCCATTAATTTCTTCTGGAATTGAACGATTAACAGGTATAGATGGAGACAATATGGTTATTCGCTCAATTATACTTTTCACAATCACAGTCATTTTTGCAATTAGTTCTTATACTGGTTTAAAAAAAGGAATACAAAAATTAAGTGATATTAACGTATGGTTATCATTCTTACTACTTGCATTTGTATTTATTGTAGGTCCAACAATTTTTATTATGGAAACCACTTTAACTGGCTTTGGGAATATGATGCGAGATTTCTTCCATATGGCAACATGGATGGAGCCATTTGGTGGAATTAGAAACCGTAAAGAAACAAATTTCCCTCAAGATTGGACGATATTTTATTGGTCATGGTGGCTTGTATATGCCCCATTTATTGGTTTATTTATTGCTCGAATTTCAAAAGGTCGTCGTCTCAAAGAAGTCATATTAGGAACAATTGCTTATGGTACATTGGGATGTGTCTTATTCTTTGGTATTTTTGGTAACTATGCCGTTTATTTACAAATTAGTGGACAGTTTAATGTGGTTGATTTTTTAAATAAACATAGTACTGAAGCAACAATTATAGAGGTTATGCACCAATTGCCAATGGGTTCTTTAATTATAGTGTTGTTCTTAATATCTGCATTTTTATTCTTAGCAACGACTTTTGATTCAGGTTCTTATATTTTAGCAGCTGCTTCTCAGAAGAAGGTAATAGGGGAACCATTAAAAGCGAATCGTTTATTTTGGGCTTTCGCTTTATGTCTATTACCTTTCTCCCTTATGTTAGTTGGTGGAGAACGAGCTCTTGAAGTGTTAAAGACTGCTTCATTATTAGCAAGTGTACCACTTCTATTTATATTTACGTTTATGATGATATCCTTTATTATCACACTTAATAATGATCGGATTAAACTGGAAACAAGAGCAGATAAACTAAAAGAAGTAGAACGACGTTCACTTCGTATTGTTCAAGTTAAATCAGATCCTGAAGACGATAATTTATAATGTGAAAAATGATAGTACATTTAAAAATCCTCAGAAATTAGATAATAAATCTAATTTCTGAGGATTTTTGAATCATATTGATAATGAAGTAAGTTATAAATCTTCTTCTTTTGGTATAGGATAATGTTCGAAAATGTCTCCAGATTCAATCGCAGAGCTTAAATTTTTTAACCATTTATAATATAATTTTGTGTGGTTCAATTGGGATTGTATACTATCTATTTTTTCTTTTTCTTCTTCACTTAAATTATTAGTTTGTATTATGTTGTGAAGAATGTTTTCTGCTTTTTTCGTCGCTTCTAAATTTGTATCGACTTCACGTTCCCATTTTTGTGTGAAAAAGTTTCGAAAAAAATTAAAAAAATCTTTCTCGGCTATAAAATGTTGTTTGCGACTGCCACGGGTAAATTGTTGCTTAACGATATCGTATTCTTGCAATTTTTTTACACCAGCACTCATACTAGGCTTGCTCATTTGTAAATGTTCACGCATTTCATCAAGCGTCATACTACCTTCAAAAACCATCGTACCGTAAAGATTACCAACACTACGGTTTGTACCATATAAATCCATGGTTTCACCAATTGAGTTAATAACTAAATCTTTCGCTTCCTCTATTTTTTGATTAATATTATAAGAATTGCTCATATTGCACCTCACTTATTTTCATCTTCATAAGATGTGAAATATTAACACAAATTTTACATTCTCACTCATTATATGATTTTTTCTTAAGAGTTTCAAAAGTCAATTTTAATTCCCACAATATTTAAAATGATATAAAAAAATATATAAAGATGATTTTTGCAATGAAGTAAGAAATATGATAAGCTACTTTTGTAAAATTCGTTAAATAAAAATTTAACAAACTTAACGGAGGTAGTATGATGGAACTTGTAAAAGCATTGTCTAATCGCCAATATATCAATGGTGAATGGGTAGAGAGCGCTAACAAAAATACTAGAGATATTATTAATCCATATAATCAAGAAGTGATTTTTACTGTTACTGAAGGGACTAAGAAAGATGCAGAACAGGCTATTTTAGCAGCACGTCGTTCATTTGAAAATGGTGAGTGGTCACAAGAAACAAGTGAAGTCAGAGGTAAAAAAGTAAGAGCAATTGCTGATAAAATTACAGAAAATCGTGATGAATTAGCCAAATTAGAAACGCTAGATACTGGTAAGACATTAGAGGAATCTTATGCAGATATGGATGATATTGCAAATGTGTTTAATTATTTTGCAGGTTTAGCGGATAAAGACGGAGGAGAAATTATTGATTCTCCAATACCTAACACTGAAAGTAAACTTGTCAAAGAACCTGTAGGTGTAGTTACACAAATTACGCCTTGGAATTATCCATTATTACAAGCTTCATGGAAAATTGCACCTGCATTAGCAACTGGTTGCTCATTAGTAATGAAACCAAGTGAAATTACGCCATTAACAACAATTCGTGTATTTGAATTAATGGAAGAAGTTGGATTCCCTAAAGGGGTTATCAACCTAATATTAAGTAGTGGTGAAGAAGTAGGAGATACATTATCAGGTCATAAAGAAGTTGATTTAGTATCATTTACGGGTGGAATTGAAACTGGTAAACACATTATGAAGAATGCTGCAAATCATGTAACTAATATTGCATTAGAGCTTGGCGGAAAGAATCCAAATATTATTTTTGATGATGCTGATTTTGAATTAGCTGTAGATCAAGCATTAAATGGCGGATATTTCCATGCAGGTCAAGTTTGTTCAGCAGGTTCAAGAATTTTAGTGCATAACGATATTAAAGATAAATTTGAAAAAGCATTAATTGAACGCGTTGGAAAAATTAAATTAGGTAATGGATTTGATAGTGATACAGAAATGGGTCCAGTGATTTCTCCAGAACATCGAGATAAAATTGAAAAATATATGAAAGTTGCTAAAGATGATGGTGCAACCATTGCTATCGGTGGGAAACGTCCAGACGATGAAGATTTAAAAGATGGTTTATTCTTTGAACCAACTGTAATCACTAATTGCGATACTCATATGAGAATTGTTCAAGAAGAAGTATTTGGTCCTGTTGTTACAGTAGAAGGGTTCGATAATGAAGAAGAAGCGATTGCACTCGCTAATGATTCAATTTATGGTTTAGCAGGTGCAGTATTTTCTAAAGATATAGGAAAAGCACAACGTGTAGCTAATAAATTAAAACTAGGCACAGTTTGGATTAATGACTTCCATCCTTACTTCGCTCAAGCGCCATGGGGTGGTTATAAACAATCTGGTATTGGACGTGAGTTAGGTAAAGAAGGATTAGAAGAATATTTAATATCTAAACATATTCTTACAAATAGAAATCCAGAACCTGTAAATTTCTTTAGTAAATAACTTTTACAATTTAACTATAAAGGACCGTAGGCGTATTATTTTACGGTCCATTTATTTTGAAGTATAAAGATGTATCAAATCAAACTAAATTGTATTTAAATAGAAGAATTATATTTTTACGGGAGGACGGCAATATATGAGTAAAAATCAATCATATGATTACGTAATTATTGGTGGAGGAAGCGCTGGATCAGTATTAGGAAATCGTTTGTCAGAAGATAAAAATAAAGAAGTACTTGTACTAGAGGCAGGACGTAGTGATTATCCATGGGATTTATTTATACAAATGCCTGCAGCATTGATGTTTCCTTCAGGAAATCCATTTTACGATTGGAGATACCAAACTGAAGAAGAACCGCATATGGGACGTAAGGTAGACCATGCTCGAGGTAAAGTATTAGGTGGTTCAAGTTCAATTAATGGCATGATTTATCAACGTGGTAATCCAATGGATTATGAAGGCTGGGCTGAACCAGAAGGAATGGAAACTTGGGACTTTGCACATTGTTTACCTTATTTTAAAAAACTAGAAAAAACATTTGGAGCTGCGCCATATGATAAATATAGAGGACATGATGGTCCGATTAAATTAAAACGTGGGCCAGCCACAAATCCATTATTTAAATCATTCTTCGATGCAGGTGTTGAAGCAGGTTATCATAAAACAAACGACGTCAATGGATATAGACAAGAAGGCTTTGGTCCATTTGATAGCCAAGTACATAATGGTCGTCGTGTTTCAGCTTCACGTGCCTATTTACGTCCTGCAATGAAGCGTAAAAATTTAACAGTTAAAACACGTGCATTTGTTACTAAAATACATTTTGAAGGTAAGAAAGCTACTGGTGTAACGTTTAAACGTAATGGTAAACTTCATACTGTGAATGCCGGTGAAGTGATTCTTTCAGGTGGTGCATTTAATACACCTCAGTTATTGCAATTGTCTGGTATCGGTGATTCTGAATTCTTAAAATCTAAAGGTATAGAACCACGCATGCACTTACCTGGTGTTGGAGAAAACTTCGAAGACCATTTAGAAGTATATATTCAACATAAATGTAAGCAGCCAGTTTCACTACAACCAAGCTTAGATGTAAAACGTATGCCTTGGATTGGATTACAATGGATATTTGCACGTAAAGGTGCAGCAGCTTCAAACCACTTTGAAGGTGGCGCTTTTGTTAGATCTAACAATCAAGTTGCATATCCAAATTTAATGTTCCATTTCTTACCGATTGCTGTAAGATATGATGGTCAAAAAGCACCAGTGGCGCATGGGTATCAAGTACATGTTGGTCCTATGTATTCAAATTCACGTGGTAGTTTAAAAATTAAATCAAAAGATCCATTTGAAAAACCAAGTATTGTATTCAATTATTTATCAACAAAAGAAGATAAACAAGAATGGGTTGAAGCAATTCGAGTAGCACGTAATATTCTATCTCAACCTGCGATGGATCCATATAATGGCGGTGAAATCTCACCAGGACCATCTGTACAAACAGATGAAGAAATTCTTGATTGGGTACGTAAAGATGGCGAAACTGCTTTACATCCTTCTTGTAGTGCTAAAATGGGGCCAGCGTCAGATCCAATGGCAGTTGTAGATCCATTAACTATGAAAGTACATGGTATGGAAAATTTACGTGTTGTTGATGCGTCTGCTATGCCTCGCACTACTAATGGTAATATTCATGCACCAGTTTTAATGCTCGCTGAAAAAGCAGCTGATATCATTCGTGGTAAACAACCATTAGAACCACAATATGTTGATTACTATAAACATGGTGTGAGTGATGAAAACGCTGGAGCAATGGAATTCGATCCATACTATAAACATTAATAAAATAGTTATATGAAATAAGGGTTGGAATCAAAGATGATTCTGACCTTTTTATTTTAAATATCCCCTTCTACAACATTTTTAATACGTAAAGGCATATAATGAATGAAAGAGAAGGAGTGAAATGAAATGATTAAAGATTTAGTGCAACGTTTACAAGATAAGGGAAAACGTATGATCGAGATTCGCAGACATTTACATGAATATCCTGAGCTATCATTTCATGAAACTGAGACACCCAAATATATTGCTAATTTTTATAAAGATAAAGATTGTAAGGTAGAAACAAATATAGGACAACATGGTGTAAAAGTGACGATAGATAGTGGTAAACCTGGGAAAACGATTGCTATTCGAGCAGATTTTGATGCGCTTCCCATTCAAGAAGATACTGGTTTATCATTTGTTTCTAAAAACGAGGGAGTCATGCATGCGTGTGGACATGATGCACATACAGCATATATGCTTATTTTGGCAGAAACATTGATAGAAATGAAATCTCAGTTCAGTGGCAAAGTAATTGTTATTCATCAACCCGCTGAAGAAATGCCACCTGGTGGAGCTAAAGGTATGATTGAAGATGGCGTATTGGATGGCGTGGACCATGTTTTAGGTACCCATGTGATGACTAATATGGCGCCTGGTAAAGTCTATTATCATAAGGGTAACGTTCAAACAGGACGTTCTTACTTTAAATTAATTGTAAAAGGTGAAGGAGGACATGGTTCTTCTCCGCATACTGCAAATGATGCGATTGTAGCGGGAGCTCATTTCGTTACTACCGCTCAAACAGTGGTCTCACGTCGTCTTAATCCATTTGAAACGGGTGTCGTCACAATTGGATCATTTGATGGTAAAGGTCAATTTAATGTGATTAAAGATAAAGTAACCATTGAAGGTGACGTTCGCGCTTTGACAGATGCTACACGTGATCGTATTGAAACGGCTTTAAAACAAATAGTTCACGGTTTGGAAGAAACGTTTGGTGTAAATTGTGAGTTTACATTTAGTAAAGATTATCCTGCATTGTATAATGATCCTGATTTTACTGAATATGTTGCAGAAACAATTAAACAGTCAAAATTAGCTGATGTTAAAGGCGTAGAAATATGTGAACCTCAACCGCCATCTGAAGACTTCGCTTTTTATGCTAAAACATTGCCAAGTACTTTTATATATTCTGGAGCAAAACCTAGAAAGGGTAAAGCATATCCACATCATCATCCTAAATTTACGATTGATGAATCAAGTATGTTAGTTGCAGCAGAAGCAGTAGGTGCTGTGGTATTAAACTATCTAACTATTGAATAAGCAGTCATACTATATATTTATAAGAAATCAATTTACATTTTTAAAGTAGAAGTCGAGTTGATATTCTAGTATTAAAGAATGTGTCATGATAGTATTATTCTATATCTAGATATTGGGGTGAGTTGATGAGTTTCTATGATTTTATGCAAGGATTTATTGATGATAAGACCCCATTAGGTGAACTTGCATCATGGATAAATCAAGACCAAGATTTTCCAAAACATGAATATCTTGCTGAAAATATACTTGATTACTTTTCTAAGATGTCGATGTTAGATCATGAATTCTTAGAAATTGTTAAACGTTCCCTTTCGTTATATGAAAAAAGATAGATGTGAATAGCAAAAATAAAAAATGATAGCTTAAAGCTAGTTAAGAAATGAAGGAACAAAGAAATGACTTTAACTGATAATTATAAAACATATGTCATAGAAGAAAAAGAAGATCAAACGATGTCTATCGAAAAAAATAATGATGTTCAATTATATACAGTACTTGAGTCAATAAATGAGTTAACAAACGATTCAATGTGTGTTTTAAATCACTTGTTTGTTAATGAAGGTAATGAACCTCAATTTGAATCTAAATTTTTAAAGCGCACTAAATATTTACAAGATGTGCCAGGATTCAAAGCTTTACGTTTTTTACGTCCTCAAACTAAGCATCGTCATTATATTATTTTGACGTTATGGAAAGATCGACAATCGTTCTATGATTGGCAAAGTTCAGACGCTTATGGTAAAACGCATAAAAAAAGAGGCACTAAACAAGGTGTCGATAATAAAACAGTTAATCGCGATTTATCTTATAATGTAAGAATAGAACTTGCTAATTTAGAAACGAGTATTGATATAGATAATATGTTTAATATTCAAAGATTAAGTTTCTAAAAAAGTAATATACTGGTATAGAAACTTAATCTTTTTTATATTTAAAACAAATACCGCGTAGAATTGCATGAAATTAAGATGTATGATTTTATGAACAATGAAGACTTAAAAATTGGAAGGAAAGTAAAGTAATGAATCATTTAAATTTATTAGCACCAGAAACATATAATATTGTATCTGAAATAGAAAAACATGCTTCAAATCAAAATAAACAAGCAATTATTTATGAAAATGGTGTAGAAGAACCCATTAGTGTGACATACTCTGAATTAATTAAAAACGCTAATAAAGTAGGACATGTATTATTAAACCATGGACTAAAAAAAGGCGATAAAGTGTTAATCATGATGCCACGTGCTATCATCACGTATGAACTTTATATTGCAGCATTAAAATTAGGTATTGCAATTATCCCGAGTTCTGAAATGTTAAGAACAAAAGATTTACAATATCGTATTACGCATGGAGAAATTAATGCAGTTATTGCGTTAGCTGATTTTATAGAAGAATTTAGAGACATTAAAGAATATCATGAATTAACAAAATTTGTTATTAATGGAAATGAAGAGAATTGGATTAGTATTGAAGAGGAAAAAGTAAAGCAAAGTGATGAATTAGACACAGCAAATACAACAAGAGATGATGTTGCTATTTTATCTTATACTTCTGGAACTACAGGTAATCCAAAAGCTGTTACACATTCTCATGGTTGGGGATATGCTCATATGAAAATGGCACCTGAACATTGGTTAGCTATAAAAGAAGATGACTTGGTGTGGGCAACAGCTGCACCTGGTTGGCAAAAATGGGTATGGAGTCCATTCCTATCTATTATGGGATCAGGAGCGACAGCATTTGTGTATAATGGTAAATTTAATCCTTCTCGTTATTTATCATTATTACAAAAATTTAAAATTAATGTGCTTTGTTGTACACCAACAGAATACCGTATGATGGCAAAATTAGATAACTTAGATAAATACAATTTAGATCATTTACACAGTGCAGTATCTGCAGGAGAACCATTAAATAGAGAAGTCGTTGAACAATTCCGTAAACATTTTAATTTAACAGTGCGTGACGGATATGGACAAACAGAAAGTACGCTATTAATTGGTTTCTTAAAAGATACAGAACAACGTCCTGGTTCTATGGGTAAAGCTATTCCTGGTAGTCGTGTAGCAGTTGTTGATGATGAGGGAAACAAAGTGGATACAAATGTAAAAGGTAATATAGCATTACCACTTGATTTCCCTGGATTATTTAAAGGTTACTTTAAAGATGAGAAACGTACAAAAGATGCACATGCAGGAGATTATTATATTACTGGAGATTTAGCACATATCGATGAAGATGGTTATTTCTGGTTTGAAGGTCGCCGTGACGATATTATTATTAGTTCTGGCTATACTATTGGACCTTTCGAAGTTGAAGATGCACTCACAAATCATGAAGCGGTAAAAGAATGTGCAGTTGTAGCAAGTCCACATCCAATTCGTGGCAATATTGTTAAAGCATTTATTATTTTAAAAGAGGGTTATAAACCAAGTGATGATTTAGTGAAAGAGTTACAAACTTTCTCTAAAAAAGTAGTCGCACCATATAAATATCCACGTGCGATTGAATTTGTAGAAGATTTACCCAAAACAAACTCTGGCAAAATTCGTCGTGTTGAATTACGCGAAGCTGAACGCACAAAACATAACAACGCTCAAAATAAATAATCATATTCATCACACTGATAAATTAGTATGTCACTAATTTATCAGTGTTTTTTTATACTGATTTTTTATCCTGAGAATACTGATGTATCAGATAACATCAATGTTGGAAATATGTCTATATTTAAAAAAATTGAAAATAAAGATAATTTTAATTGTATTTCATGCATTATTATGACATACTTTTAAATAATTAGTATGACATAATAAAAATTTGAGGTGATTTATAATGACTAAATATATTTATGCATTTGATGAAGGACAAAAATCAATGAGAGATTTATTGGGAGGTAAAGGAGCTAATCTATCTGAAATGAAACGCTTAGGTTTACCTGTACCAGATGGTTTCACCATTACCACAACAGCATGTATTGAGTATTTAAAACAAGGGAAGTCATTATCTACTGAGATCAAAACAGAATTAATTGATCACTTGGCTTCATTTTCAGAGAGAACCGGAAAAATCTTCTCTTCTGATACGAATTTATTGCTTGTTTCTGTAAGAAGTGGGGCAAAAATTTCTATGCCAGGAATGATGGATACAATATTAAACTTGGGTTTAAATGATGAAAATGTAGAAAAATTAGCTGAAAAAACTGGGGATAAACGTTTTGCTTATGACTGTTATCGTCGTTTATTACAAATGTTTGGTGAAGTCGTATATAGTGTGCCTATGCAAGCATTTGATACATATTTCGAACAGTATAAAAAACAACATCATTTTGAGAATGACGCTGCCATTAGTGCAGATGGTTTAAAAGAAATTTGTAAGCGCTTTAAAGAGATATATGTAGAAGAAGTACATCAACCTTTCCCGCAAGAGCCTTTGAAACAACTGGAAGAAGCTATAGAAGCTGTATTTAAATCTTGGGATAATGATCGTGCTCGTATTTACCGAGATTTAAATGATATTCCACACGACATTGGTACAGCAGTAAATATCCAAGAAATGGTTTTCGGTAATAGTGGAGATAATAGTGGGACAGGCGTTGCTTTTACACGTAATCCAGTGACTGGCGAAAATAAATTATTTGGTGAATATTTGCTTAATGCGCAAGGAGAAGATGTTGTTGCAGGTATTCGTACACCTAAAGATATCTCAACATTACACGATCAAATGCCAGAGGTTCATCAAGAATTTGTAGATGTGACAAAACAATTAGAAAAACATTATAAAGATATGCAAGATATTGAATTTACAATTGAAAATGGACAATTATATTTACTCCAAACTCGTAATGGTAAACGTACAGCACGTGCGGCTATTCAAATTGCTGTAGATTTAGTGAATGAAGACATTATTACTAAAAAAGAAGCAATGAAAAAAGTTGAAGTAAAATCAATTGATCAACTTTTACATCCTAATTTCGATGAGTCTTCATTAAAAGAAGCAACAGTTGTATCTAAAATGGGATTGCCAGCGAGCCCAGGTGCTGCAACAGGTCAAATTGTATTTACTGCTGAAGAGGCGAAAGCACAATCAGAGCAAGGTAAAAAGGTGATCTTGATGAGACCAGAAACGTCTCCTGAAGATATTGAAGGTATGATTGCAAGTGAAGCGATTGTAACCACACATGGTGGCATGACGTCTCATGCAGCAGTTGTAGCTCGTGGAATGGGTAAATGTTGTGTGACAGGATGTTCTGATTTAGAAATTAATACGAGTGCTAAGACGGTATACTATGGCGATCAAACACTACATGAAGGAGATATGGTTTCAGTTGATGGTTCAGAAGGTGACATTTATTTAGGTGAGATTAAAACAGTCAATGCTGAGCATAGTGAGTCATTCAATCAATTTATGGAGTGGTCAGAAAAAACAGCTCGTTTAAAAGTACGTATGAATGCAGAAACACCTCAAGATATTAAAGTAGGTTACCAATTTGGCGCTAAAGGCATCGGATTAGTACGTACAGAGCATATGTTCTTTGGGGCTGAGCGACTAGTAGAGATGAGACGTTTCATTCTATCATCCTCTCGTGAAGATCGTCTCGAAGCACTTAATCATATTAAACAATATCAAGTAGAAGACTTTAAAGAAATTTTTAAATTATCAGGTGAACATCCTACCATAGTGCGTTTACTTGATCCGCCATTGCATGAGTTCTTACCACATTCTGAGGAAGATATTGCGAATGTTGCGAAGCAATTAAATATACCGAAGGAAACATTAGATAAACGCATTGTGGATTTAAACGAAGTGAATCCAATGCTTGGACATCGTGGTTGTCGTTTAGCAATCACATACCCTGAGTTATATGAAATGCAAGTAGAAGCGATTATTGAAAGTGTATTTAAATTAAAAGAAGAAGGCATTCAGTGTAAACCAGAAATTATGATTCCGTTAGTGTCTACAGTAGAAGAATTTACCACTTTAAAAGAAAACCTTGTTAAGACGATTACCCAATTAGAAAAACAACATCAGAAAAGCGTAGATTACTTAATGGGAACAATGATCGAAACGCCTCGTGCATGTCTTATTTCAGACGAATTAGCAAAACATTGTGATTTCTTCAGCTTTGGTACGAACGATTTAACACAATTGTCATTTGGTTTTTCTAGAGATGATGCAGGGAAGTTTATAAATGTGTATACTGAAAGAAATATATTGAAACTTGACCCGTTCCAAACATTAGATAAAGATGGCGTTGGAAAACTAATTGAAGTGGCAGTTAAACAGGCAAAGAAAGTGAACGAAAATATTAAGATTGGTGTATGTGGTGAATTAGGTGGAGATGCGAAATCTATTCATTATTTCAATCACTTATCAATTGATTATGTATCATGTTCACCATTCCGAATTCCAGGAGCAATTTTAGCGACTGCTCAAAGTCAAGTGGAGGAAAGTGAGTAATCAAAAATGAATGAAGTCGAGTCACAAGCGCATAATTTAAAATTGTTTATTGTTTCAGATTCAATTGGAGAAACTGCTCAACGTATGATTCATGCAACCTTAACCCAGTTTCCAGATTTAAATAATGTAGAAATAAAAAAATTTCCTTATATTAAAGATGAGGAAGAATTTTTAAATATATTAAATTTAGCGAAAGAACACAACGCAATAGTAGCTACGACATTAGTAAGTGAATCATTTAATGCACTTGGTCACGAATTTGCTAGAGAACATGATATCCCATATGTAGATTATATGTCTGATTTAATTAGCATTGTTGAACACGTGACAGGTGAAAAACCATTGATGGAAAGTGGTGCATTAAGAAAGTTAAATGAAGCTTATTTTAAGCGTATTGAAGCCATTGAATATTCAGTTAAATATGATGATGGTAAGCATTTTTCTGATATAGGTGAAGCAGATGCATTGATTGTAGGGGTATCACGTACTTCAAAGACACCATTAAGTATGTATTTAGCGAATAAAGGCTACAAAATAGCAAACATTCCTTTAGTACCTGAAGTTAGTATTCCAGACAGTGTTTTTAAGCAAAAAGGGTTACAAGTATTTGGATTAACTGCAAGTCCACAGTATATTGCAAATATACGAAAAAGTCGTGCTGAAACATTAGGTTTGTCAAAAGCGTCTCAATATAATAATTTAAATCGTATAAAAGAAGAACTCAGTTATGCAGAAGAAGTATTTAAAAAATTAAATGCTACAGTGATTAATACTGAGTATAAATCAATTGAAGAATCAGCTTTTTATATTGAAAAGTTTTTACAAAATAATAAATAATCATCATATAAGGTTGTAAGTAAATCATTAAGTGATTGTAATGACATCATGTTATAATAAAACTTTGATCATTCAACTAAACATTCTTACTGTTTAGCTTATATTGATAAATCTTTCTGCTTAATTTAATGATAATGAATTCATTAATTCAAATAATTAAGTTTTTCTGATTTACAATTTACTATATTTGTTTTAACATAGTAATGAAAGACTTAACACATTACTAAAAACAATATATTGATTACTAGATATTAGGGAAACAAGAGCAACAGGTAATTATATTATATTGTGAAACATAATTTTTGGAGAGGTGTACAAACATGACAGAATCAAAAGATATGATTATTGTCGGTGCTGGTGTAATTAGTACAACAGTTGCATCTATGTTCAATGAACTTGTACCTAACTGGAACATCGATCTTTATGAACGTTTAGATCGTCCAGGTATTGAAAGTTCAAATGAACGTAACAATGCTGGTACTGGTCACGCTGCATTATGTGAATTAAACTATACTGTAAGACAACCAGATGGTACGATTGACATTGAAAAAGCAAAAGAAATTAATGAACAATTTGAAATTTCTAAACAATTTTGGGGTCATTTAGTAGAATCAGGACAAATTAAAGATCCTAGAGATTTCATTCATCCTTTACCACATATCAGTTTCGTACGTGGTAAAAACAACGTTCAATTCCTAAAAGAACGTTACGAAAAAATGAAAGATTTCCCAATGTTCGATGATATCGAATATACTGAAGACATCGAAGTAATGAGAAAATGGATTCCATTAATGATGCAAGGTCGTTTCGATGATGGCTTAATGGCTGCTAGTAAAATCGACGAAGGTACTGACGTTAACTACGGTGAATTAACTCGTAAAATGGCACATAACTTACAAAACGACGATTCAAACGTAAACGTCAACTATAATCATGAAGTACAAGACTTCAAACGTTTATCTAACGGTAAATGGCAAGTTAAAATTAAAGACTTAGCTAACAATAAAGTCTTTACTAAAGAAGCTGACCATGTATTCATCGGTGCTGGTGGTGGATCTATTCCATTATTACAAAAAACTGGTATCGAAGAAGGTAAACATATCGGTGGTTTCCCAATCATTGGTCAATTTATCGCTTGTACAAATCCAGAAGTTATCGAACAACATGATGCGAAAGTTTATGGTAAAGAGCCACCTGGCACACCACCAATGACTGTTCCTCACTTAGATACTCGTTATATCGATGGTGAAAGAACATTATTATTCGGACCATTCGCAAATGTTGGTCCTAAATTCTTAATTCATGGTTCTAACTTAGATTTATTCAAATCAGTTAAACCACACAATATCACTACGTTATTAGCTGCAGCAGTTAAGAATATGTCATTACTTAAATATTCATTTGACCAAATCATCATGACTAAAGAAGGTTGTATGAACCACTTACGTACGTTCTACCCTGAAGCTCGTGATGAAGATTGGCAAGTATATACTGCTGGTACACGTGTACAAGTTATTAAAGATGATGAAAAAGAAGGTAAAGGATTCATCCAATTCGGTACAGAAGTGGTTGACTCTAAAGACCACTCTATCATTGCTTTACTTGGTGAATCACCAGGGGCTTCTACATCAGTTTCAGTAGCGTTAGAAGTTATCGAAAGAAACTTCGAACAATATTTAGATGAATGGAAACCAAAAATCAAAAAAATGATTCCTTCATATGGTGAATCATTAATTCATGATGTTGACTTAATGAGAAAAACTCGTCGTTTAACATCTAAACAATTAGAATTAGGTTTCTATGAAAATACTAATGCTAAATAAGAAAAATTAGAAAACTGTTAACAGGACATCACGTTCTGTTAACAGTTTTTTTATTAAATAAATTTAATGGTTATAACTGCTTAAAAACATGAAAAAAGTGATGAGCACGTTACTCATCACTTTTGAATAAAAATCTGACTATTAATTTTTATTTACTGAAGCATCGTAGATTGAATCTACTGCATCGCCTAAAGCTTTATCAAATTCTTCTTTTGATTGGCCTGCACGTAAATCACTTGCTAATGCACGTGAGAAGCTTGCAATTAATTCATCATTGTCTTTTAATAATTTGTTTGCTTCGTCTCTGCTGTAACCACCAGATAATACAACAACACGAACAACATTTGGATGATCAGCTAATTCTTTGTATAAGTTAGCTTTAGTAGGGATAGTTAATTTTAACATTACTAATTGATCATCATTTAAAGAATCTAAGCCTTTTTTAAGTTCAGCTTTTAATACTTCTTCGATTTCAGCTTTGTCTTTAGCGTTAATGTTTACTTCAGGTTCAATGATAGGTACTAAACCTTTAGCAATGATTTTTTTAGCAATTTCAAATTGTTGTTCAACAACGTCTTTGATACCTTGTTCATTTAATTCTAAGATGTTAGAACGCATTTTAGTACCGAAGATATGACGTTCAACTGCACGGTCTAAAGTTTCATCTAAGTTGTCGATAGGTTTCATTAATTGGACACCATTTTGCTCTTCAGCTAAACCTTTGTCGACTTTTAAGAAAGGAACGACACCTTTATCAGCTAAGTAGTCACCAGTATATTTACCTTCAACTTCACGATCCATAGTTTGTTCAAATAGAATCGCACCTAAAATTTTATCTGAAGTAAATGAAGGTGAAGTGACAACACGTGTACGCATATCATGTACAAGTTGGAACATTTCGTCATCATTGCTGTATTGATCTTCGTTTACACCATATTCTTTTAATGCTTTTGGAGTACTACCACCACTTTGGTCTAATGCAGCGATGAATCCTTTCCCATGACTTACTTTTTCTAATTGTTCTTTATTCATTATGCCTTTCACTCCTTTAATAAACTTTCAATATTATTATCGTAAAAAATAATAATATTCTCAAGTATAAAGTAATTAATTATTGAAATTTCTTAATTAACAATTTACAATTTTATGAAATTACCGTATTTTATACATTTAATGTAAACATTCAAACATATTCAAAGGGGATTGTTATGAAACAACGTATATTAATTATTGGTAGCCCTGGTTCTGGAAAATCAACATTGGCATATCAACTACACTTAAAATATCAACTGCCACTTTACCATATTGATCAAATTCAATGGCTTAATAATAAAAACGTCATTACTTTTGAAGAATTAAAACAAAAACTTGAATCTATTGTAGTAAAAGAGGAATGGATTATTGATGGAAATTATTCTAGTACACTTAGTATGAGATTAAAATATGCAACTAAAGTCATATGGATTAAAGAACCAAAAGTAAAATGTATATTTAGAGTAATCAAGCGTTACATATATTCACTATTTAAAAGAGAACATATCGGAGGAAATCCTAAAACATTAAGTTTTGAATTTATTAAGTATATTTGGGATTTTCCTAAAAATAATGAGCAATTTATCATGCAACAAATGAAAAGATCAATACCAAATGTTCAGTGGATCATCGATGATTCTAAAGCATTATCTTTACGTTTTCTTTAAAAAATATAAACTAATTTCTTTAAAATTTTAATATATGTAATTATTAAATAGAATATTTTATAAAACTTTAGTGTATTGTATATTTTTTGTTGAAATATGCTATTCTAAAATAAGTTAAGTTCTTATTAATTGAAGTTAGTCTTTATTTTTAAATCGTTTATATATGATAACTAAGTTCTTAATTAATACGTATATACTTTCTTGGAGGAACAGTAATGAAGAAAAATAAAATTTTTGCTGTATTAACAACAAGTGCTCTATTACTGGCTGCTTGTAGTAATGGAGATAATGCATCTGATAGTGGACAAAAAGATGGAAATCAGAAAAATGAGCAATCTAGTAATAAAAGTGGTAATAGTCAAAGTGATGCATTGAAAAAGAATAATGATAAAAATACAAATGAAAATAAAGTAGATTATCCTAAAGATGGTGTTAAAGGGATTTATGTAACAAGTAATTCTACACAGGGCAAAAAAATGGATGAGTTAGTTAAATTCATCAAAGATTCTAATTTAAATACCATGGTTATTGATGTGAAAGATGATACAGGTAACATTACTATGAAATTAAATACTGGCAATAAACAAGTGGATAAAAATACGCTTGATATTGTAGATGGTAAAAAATTATTAAAAAAACTGCATGATAATAATATTTACCCAATTGCACGTATTGTAACATTTAAAGATACAAAATTAGCAAATGAACACCCTGAATGGACATTCAAAAATAGTGATGGTTCTGTTTGGACAAATGGTAAAGGGGATAGCTTTGTTAATCCATTTATGAAGGAAGTATGGAAGTATGATATTGATGTTGCAAAAGCAGCTGCAAAAGCAGGCTTCCAAGATATTCAATTTGACTATGTACGCTTCCCTGAAGGATTTGAAAATCAAGCGGATAGCTTAACGTATAATAAAGGGGAATATAAAAATAGTCAGATGAGTTCAGGCGACCAACGTGTAGATACAATTACTAAATTCTTAGAATATGCAAATAAAGAATTAAAACCAATGGGCGTCAATGTGTCAGCTGATGTATTTGGTTATTCTGCATTAGTTGAAAATGCACCTGGTATTGGTCAAAGTTTCCCTAAAATCTCTAAAAATGTAGATGCCATTTCATCAATGATTTATCCATCTCATTGGAGCAATGGAGATTTCGGTTTACAAGCACCAGATACGGAACCATATAAAACAGTTAATCGTTATATTCAAAAAGAAAATAGTTTATTAGATACATTAGGTAAAGATAAGCCTATTTCAAGACCATGGATTCAAGACTTTACCGCTTCATATTTAGGTGCTGGCAATTATATTGATTATGATACAAGAGCGATATCTGAAGAAGTTCAAGCTTTAAAAGATAACGGGGTTAATGAATTCTTATTATGGAATGCAGGTAATGATTATACAGAAGGTGTTAATTATAATCCTAAAAAAGGTAATGCTAAAGAACAAGACCCTGAAGGTGTAGAACAAACTAATGACAAAGAAGATCAACATTCTGATAGTCAAGATAATGAACAAGCGGATAATAAAAATAAATAATATGGAGACAATTTCTCGTATATTCATTTAGTATGGAAATGATTTATCTTGTAGACTATTTAAACGAAAGGAATGCGTCAGAATTCATTTTGAATTCCTTGACGCATTCCTTTTTTTATTTATTAGAAATGTTCAGTAGATAAATAAGAATGACTATGATGTTTTTGTTTTAGTAATAATGAAGTTCCCATAACTAATAGAAGTGAGGCTAAAAGTTGAATTGAGTGTTGTTGTGTATCGTCACCAGTACTTGGGAGTGTTTTAACAGAAGATTGTGAGGTTTGAGTATCTTTAAGTGACTTAGATGATGGCACCTCAGAAGAAGCAACCGTTCCTACATAATAACGGTTGAGTTCACGTGCACAATCAACAGAATTAACTTGTTTATGATTAGAAGAGGTTGTTTTAGCGGCTTTAGCGATACCTGATTCTGCATGAATGCGTGTATCTTGAAGTTGATTAAAGTCACTATATCTACCATTTTTGTACTCAACTTCGCCATTTTTATGAACTTTATACATTCCATTGCCTTCATTTAATCTATTATGACTTATAATTTCAAAGTAGTCTCCTTTGTCAACAGTACGACCCAATCGTTGTAGGTTTGGATTACCTCCACTATTAGATAATGCATCTGTAGCAATTTGTTTAGCATTTTCTTTAGTCACTAAGTTAGTAGTATGTGCTTCTACAGATTGAGTCGTTGTAAGTAGCATTGTACTTGTTAAAAGTGTAGATGCAACGAAAGATACTTTCTTCATAATGAAAACCCCATTTCATTCATGATCAATTACAACTAGAGTGTAGCATTTGAATAGATCAGAAACAGGGATTTTAAAAAAAACATAATAAATCTTTAACTTAACTTAAAGAATAAATAATTTGTAAACATTAAATCAATATTTATCACATGATTTATATAGGACATTAATACTTCTTTTTAGAAAAATATGGAATGGAACAAGCCATTAAAATCATAAAAATAATATGAGCAATCATCCATAAACCGTATTCATTCCAGCTAAAGTGAAAGAATGAACGCTTTGCCATAACGACGAGTGACGGATAAAGAGAGGCAAAAACAATCATTAATAAGACATAACTTATTTTATATAATGGTTTAAAGACGTGATAAATAAGTAAGAAAATAAAATATATTAACCATCCTATAAAAACATGAATGGCTAGTTCTAATAATAACGGCGTTTTGCTTGGATCAATTAAGAAATCGATGTTAATTAACAATAAAGTAAGATGAGTCGATTGAACTATGCCATCCATGATAGTCATTGTAATTAATAAGATAATACTTATAACTAAAGCACTAAGACAATGATAAAAATAACGGATCATAATTTTCCTTCCTTCTTATATACATACTATAAGAATATTCCCTGAAATATTAGATTTAACACTTTTTAAATTTTTAGAATATTGAAAAAACATGTTGACCAAAGTTTAAATCAATGATAAGTTATTAATAATTCAATAATCTATTAACTCTTATCAAGAGTGGTGGAGGGATGTGCCCTACGAAACCCAGCAACCGTCATTGTATGACATGGTGCTAATTCACATAAAGTTAATCATACTTTAGAAGATGAGAGAAAGTGTGTCGATGCTTTCTCTTAATAGTTGAAAGTATTTTTTTATGTCTTTACATATCTAGTAAGAGGAAATGAGAATTGAAAATTTATAAAAAGGTGTCAATACATATGAAAAAATTAATAGGTATGATCAGTATTTTGTTAGTAACGATAACGCTAGCAGCTTGTGGAAATCAGAAAGAAGATAATAAAAAAATTACCGTAGCAGCGTCGCCAGCACCTCATGGTGATGTGTTAAAAAAAGCTAAGGAAGAAATGAAGAAAAAAGGATATGATTTAGAAGTCAAAGAAGTTAATGATTATAAGGTGCCTAATAAATTATTAGATAAAGGCGATGTTGATGCGAACTTCTTCCAACATGTCCCATATTTGAATGCTGAAAAGAAAAGTCATGGTTATAAAATTGAAGAATTAGGTAAAGTGTTTACGACGCCTATGGGTGTATATAGTAAAAAATATAAAAATTTAAAAGACATTCCAGATGGATCGACGATTTACGTTTCTAATAATCCTGCAGAAGAAGGACGTTTTTTATCTTTCTTTGTTAATGAAGGATTAATTAAATTAAAAAAAGGCGTTAAAATTGAAAATGCAAAATTTGAGGATATTGCTGAAAATAAAAAACACTTGAAATTTAACCATCAACAAGGTGCAGAGTTTTTACCAAAAACATATAAGAATGGTGAAGGAGCTGCAGTCATTATAAATTCAAACTATGCGCTTGATAATGGTTTAAAACCGTCTAAAGATGCTATTGTTATGGAAGGTAAATCATCACCATTTGCGAATACGATTGCCGTTCAAGAAGGTCATAAAAATGATGAAAAATTCCAAACATTATTAAAAGTTATGCAATCTAAAGAAATCAAAGCGTATATTAAAAAAGAATATGGCGATGATGTTATTCCATACGAAAACAAATAAATCACAAAAGGTCTCTATTAGAGACCTTTTGTGATTTATATTTATCATTGTTTAAAAGATAGAAAAATATATTTTAATTTTTCTGAAAATATTTACAAATCTGACAATTATTAGTAAGATATTGATTATTATCACAAGAATTGAAGTCAATAAAGAAAGTTAGATATAAGTTATTCATACTTTGGGAGAGGATGAGTCACCTTGAGTAAAGCAGAGGACATGATAAAAGAAGATAGTAAGTATTTTGCTACTTCAGGACGTATAAAATATTATCCATTAGTGATTGATCATGGATATGGAGCAACTTTAGTAGATATAGATGGAAAAGAATACATCGATTTGTTAGCTAGTGCAAGCTCACAAAATGTGGGTCATGCACCAAAACAGGTAACAGAGGCGATTAAAAAGCAAGTAGATAAATTTATTCATTATACCCCCGCATATATGTATCACGAGCCTTTAGTGAAACTGTCTAAAAAGTTATGCGATATTGCGCCAGGTGATTATGAAAAACGTGTCACATTTGGTTTGAGTGGTTCGGATGCGAATGATGGTATTATCAAATTTGCACGTGCTTATACAGGACGACCCTATATTATCAGCTTTACAAATGCTTATCATGGCTCTACATTTGGAGCGTTATCAATGTCGACTATCAGTTTAAATATGCGTAAACATTATGGCCCTTTATTAAATGGTTTTTATCATATTCCATTTCCAGATAAATACAGAGGGATGTTTGAACAATCTAAATCAAACACTGTTGAAGAGTATTTAGCGCCATTGAAAGAGATGTTTGTTAAATATGTTCCAGCTGAGGAAGTAGCTTGTATTGTGTTAGAAACGATTCAAGGAGATGGTGGATTATTAGAACCAGTAGAAGGCTATTTTGAAGCACTTGAAGCGTTATGTCGAGAATACGGTATTTTAATTGCTGTTGATGATATCCAACAAGGATTAGGTCGTACAGGTTCTTGGAGCTCTGTG
Organism: Staphylococcus sp. HMSC057A08; assembly: GCF_001812925.1. Taxonomy (NCBI): domain Bacteria; kingdom Bacillati; phylum Bacillota; class Bacilli; order Caryophanales; family Staphylococcaceae; genus Staphylococcus; species Staphylococcus sp. HMSC057A08. The sequence goes on from NZ_KV810847.1 coordinate 258,977, forward strand.
GACCACTTTAACTTTACGCCAGATCTCATTACATTTGGTAAATCATTAGCAGGTGGATTACCAATGTCAGCGATTGTGGGTCGAAAAGAAATCATTGAAAGTCTTGAAGCACCAGCACATCTATTTACAACAGGAGCAAATCCAGTAAGTTGTGAAGCAGCTCTTGCTACGATTGAAATGATAGAAAATGACGACTTACTAACAGTTAGTTCTAAAAAAGGAAACTACGTGCGTCAACGTATGAATCAATGGGTAGATCAATACGATTACGTAGGAGATGTGCGCGGTATTGGGTTATCTATTGGAATTGATATTGTTAAAGACAAACAGTCAAAAGAAAGAGCTGCTGAAGAAGCATTGAAAATTTGTAATTACTGTTTTGAACATGGTGTAGTGATTATTGCAGTTGCTGGGAACGTCTTACGTTTTCAACCGCCACTCGTGATTACTTATGAACAGTTAGATAAAGCGTTAGATGTTATTGAAGAAGCGCTTCAAGCACTACAAGATGGCGATTTAAATGAATATAGTATAGAAGGACAAGGTTGGTAAAATATATTAAAAGAGCAAGAAAAGACGTTAAGTGAATGTCTTTTCTTGCTCTTTTTCAGTATACTTCCCTTAAAAAACAAATGAATGTTTCTAAAGGGGGTATGAGAAATATAAGTGAGTTCATTATTTTAATCTTTTGGTACGACATAATCATCTTCATCATTCTTTTTAGAATGTTTAATACCATAGAATACATAAATCACAATACCAACTAAGAACCAGATTAATGTATAAAGTTTAGCTTCAAAACTTAATCCCCAGAATACAAGCAAGACTAATAAAAAGGTAATGACAGGTAATACAGGGAAGAACGGTACTTTAAATGCTGGAACTGGTAAATCTTTGCCTTCACGTTTTCTTAAACTATACATTGCAATAGATACAAACATAAATGCGATTAATGTACCTGCTGAAATTAATTGAGCTAAGAAAGCAAATGGGAACATTGAACCAATTAAAACACCGATAATAGTGAGAATAACAAGCGCTCTATTAGGTAAATGTTTATCATTTAATTTGGCTAACCAAGAAGGTAATAATCCGTCACGACCAAATGAATAAAGTAAACGTGAACCAGCTAACATCATACCGATTAATGCTGTAAACATACCGATGACTGAAATAGCTTGAACTACTGCTGCTACTACACCATGTCCACTTTGACGAAGTGCCCAACCAACAGGTTCAGCATTCCCAGCATATTTTGAATAATGGAACATACCAACTAATACTAAAGCTACAGCTACGAATAAAACAATCGCAATGATTAACGAACCTAAAATACCACGTGGCATCGTTTTTTGCGGATTAATAGCTTCAGCTGAGTTGGCAGCAATTGAATCAAATCCTATGTATGCCAAGAAAATCATTGATACACCTGCATAAATACCTTGCCATCCACCAAAATCACCAGTTGCAGTGACTTTATGCTCTGGAATAAATGGAACATAGTTACTTGCTTGAATTGCTGTTAATCCAACAATAACGAATAAAACAATCGCTAGAACTTTTAAAATAACAAGAATATTTTCGATACGAGCAGCTTCACTCATACCACGAGATAATAATAATGCAGTTAAAATAATAACAATTGCTGCAACTAAGTCTATAATTCCTCCATTTGCACCAAAAGGGTTAGATAAAGACTTAGGTAACATAATACCTAAAGGAGACACAAGTCCTCTTAAATTGGCTGAAAAACCAGAAGCTACAAAGGCAACGGCAATAAAGTATTCGGCAAGTAATGCCCAACCAGCTACCCATCCAAAGAATTCACCAAATAAAACGTTAATCCAAGAATATGCAGAACCAGCAAAAGGCATGGCTGCAGCCATTTCAGCATATGAAAATGCAACTAAACCAGCAACAATTGCAGCTAATAAGAAAGATAAAGCTACGGCTGGACCAGCATGCTCTGCTGCTACTACACCAGGTAATGTGAAAATAGATGTTGATACAATAGTACCTACACCTAATGCAAGAAAATCTTTAACACGTAAAGTACGTTTTAAATGTCCATCTTTACTTTGATAGATAGTGGGATCTTCTTTTCTAGTAAAATTTTTGAAAAAACTGGCCATAATTATGAACCTCCACTAATAAGTTTAAAATTTAATTAATTAGCTTGTTAGCTATATAACATTTATTATCATAGCATAAAAGAACGGTATTTTGTCTAAAATTTCTGAAAATTTCAAGTTTTCTTACTTTTGATTAAACAAGAATACATAACTAGAAAATTTAAATGATAGATTTGATTATATCAGATAAATCTAAAATAAAAACAACAAAAAAGAGTATATTTACTCTAAAAATATAAAAAGTAGTAATTATATCAATATTGGCACTATAATTATAGAAGACAAGTCAAGTCATTAGACCTTTTTAATTGTGTCATTTTACAATGGTTAAAGTATATTGACCTATTCCAATATGGAATGGTTACTATCGAAAATATGTATTTTATTAATGTTTCGATGCGTACTATAATAAGAAACGTAATAAAGTTACAACGTATTCAAATGTTCTAATAAGTATGTCTTACTATCATTCCCTTAAACATGACATATATAATAGAAAACTCCCATCTCATATTTGAATATGTCTAATTAACTGAGGTTACACTTCAACTTTAAAAATTGAAGTTATTTAAATATAAAGAAGCCGCAATTAACATGTGACTAAGTCTTTCCCTCTTTTTCCCTAAAAAAATAGACATGTGTGTGGCTTCTTTTTAATTGAGTATAAAAAAATAGAAAAGTAATTTTGAAATAAAAACTTTAAATTACAAATGTAAACTTGAAAGGATATGAATATAAAATGGCTAAAGAAAACTATTCTGCTGCAGATATGGTCATTGATACTTTAAAAAATAATAATGTGGATTATGTATTTGGTATTCCAGGTGCAAAAATCGACTATTTATTCGATGCATTAGAAGATGATGGCCCAGAACTTATCGTTACACGTCACGAACAAAATGCTGCAATGATGGCACAAGGCGTTGGACGTTTAACAGGTAAACCTGGTGTTGCATTAGTAACAAGTGGTCCAGGGGTAAGTAACTTAACAACTGGATTATTAACAGCTACTTCAGAAGGTGACCCTGTATTAGCAATCGGTGGTCAAGTTAAACGAAATGATTTATTACGTCTTACTCACCAAGCTGTAGATAACGCTGCGTTACTAAAATCATCAACTAAATATAGTGCAGAGGTTCAAGATCCTGAATCATTATCTGAAGTTATGACAAATGCAATCCGCACTGCAACTTCTGGTAAAAATGGTGCAAGTTTCATTAGTATTCCACAAGACGTTATTTCATCTCAAGTGCAAAGTAAAGCAATCGACTTACCAGAAAAACCTCATTTAGGCGTACCAACAGATGAAGAAGTGAATGAAGTGCTTCAAGCAATTAAAGATGCTAAATTCCCTGTATTACTTGCAGGTATGAGAAGTTCTAGTGAAAAAGAAACAGAAGCAATTCGTAAATTTGTTGAAAAAACAAGCTTACCTGTTGTAGAAACTTTCCAAGGTGCTGGTGTAATTAGTCGTGAATTAGAAGACCATTTCTTTGGTCGTGTTGGTTTATTCCGTAACCAAGTGGGTGACGAATTACTAAGAAAAGCTGATTTAGTAGTTGCAATCGGTTATGATCCAATTGAATACGAAGCAAGTAACTGGAATAAAGAATTAGATACTGAAATTATCTCAATTGACGAAGTACATGCTGAAATTACAAATTACTTACGTCCTAAAAAAGAATTAGTAGGTAATATTGCAGGTACAATTCAAATGATGTCAGAAAAAGTATCTGAACCAATTATTGATCAAAAACATTTAGATGACTTAGAAGAATTAAGAGCAAATATTATCGAAGCTACTGGTATTAAATATGAACATGAAGATGGTATTTTACATCCAGTAGAAATTATTAATACAATGCAAAAAACGTTAACTGATGATACAACTGTTACAGTAGACGTAGGTAGTCATTATATTTGGATGGCTCGTAAATTTAGAAGTTACAATCCAAGACACTTATTATTCAGTAACGGTATGCAAACTTTAGGTGTTGCGTTACCATGGGCTATAGCAGCTGCATTAGTACGTCCAAACACACAAGTTGTGTCAGTTGCTGGTGATGGTGGTTTCTTATTCTCAGGTCAAGATTTAGAAACTGCTGTACGTAAAAAATTAAATATCATTCAATTAATTTGGAATGATGGTAAATACAACATGGTTGAATTCCAAGAAGAAATGAAATATAAACGTGCAGCTGGCGTAGCATTTGGTCCAGTAGATTATGTTAAATATGCAGAGTCATTTGGTGCGAAAGGTATCCGAGTAACAAGTCCAGAAGAACTTGAAGCTGCAATTAAAGAAGGTTACGAAACAGAAGGACCTGTTTTAATTGATATTCCAGTAAATTATAAAGATAATATTAAATTATCAACAAATATGTTACCAGATTCTTTAAATTAATTTTCTAAAAATAGGAGTGAATATTAATATGGGTCATGTATTATATCAACATGGTACATTAGGTACATTGATGGCAGGTTTATTAGAAGGAACTGCCACAATCGATGAATTATTAAAACATGGTGATTCAGGACTAGCAACACTTACAGGTTCAGACGGTGAAGTTATCTTCATTAATGGAGAAGCGTACCATGCAAATGAAAAAAAAGAATTCGTTAAACTTAAAGGTGATGAATTAACACCTTTTGCAACAATTACTAAATTTGAAGCAGATGAATCTTATGAAACTTCTAATAAAGATTCTGAAACAGTGTTAAATGAAGTAAAAGAACATATGTTAAGTGATAATTTATTCTCAGCAGTAAAAATCACTGGTAAATTTAAAAAAATGCATGTTCGTATGATGCCAAAACAAGAACCACCATATACAAGATTAATTGATTCAGCACGTAGACAACCTGAAGAAACTCAGGAAGATGTTAACGGTACAGTGATTGGCTTCTTTACACCTGAATTATTCCATGGCATTGGTTCTGGTGGTTTCCATATTCATTTCGCCAACGATGATCGTAATTTCGGTGGACACATTTTAGATTTTGAAGTAGATGATGTAAAAGTTGAAATTCAAAACTTTGAAACATTTGAACAACACTTCCCAATCGATAATAAAACGTTCACTAATACTGAAATTGATTATGCAGATATCGATGCAGAAATCAGAGAAGCTGAATAATATATTATCATTAGAGTTCGAATCTTTTAAGATTCGAACTTTTTTTATTTTTCTAAAATAATATTTTAAGCAATTCAATTTAATGGTATAATAATTTCGAATTTTATGTTTATGGAGGTATATAGGATGCAATGTCCAAATTGTGGTCAGTTATATCATCAAGGAGATTTATTTTGTGGAGAATGTGGGACAAAATTAGATCAGATTACACTATCTACAACAGCAACATCAGAATCATTAAACTTGGATAGTCATGTAAACAAAAGTATAAATCACTCTACTTCAAATTCTGTTAATTAGTCAATTCGATGATTTTGGAGTACTACGTAGATTATTTGGAAGTCGTTTTAGTGGCTTATTGTAAGCATTGTGGAAGTAAATTCGTTCCAGTTCAAAATGTATGTACTCAATATGGTACGTGTGTCATTAATGAATTTAAGCAATCACCATCTTTAAGAAATAATATAAAAAAATACAGATAGCAATAAAAATTTTCAAAGAAATAGAAGAATATGCTACTAAAAAAGTTCAAGATATAGTGAATCGATAGTAGCTGATATATCCTTATTGTATAAGTCCCAAACTAACAATAATATATAATAATTTTATAAGGAGAATTGAGAAATGTTAAATGCTGAACCTATGATTAAGAAGATGAAAAATCAAAAAATCAATTATGATAGGGTATTGAAAAAACTGATTAGTCAATGGGAGCGTGAAGGCGTTCGCCCTAAAATTTTATTACATAGCTGTTGTGCACCTTGTAGCACATATACATTAGAATATCTATCTCAGTATGCAGATATTGCTATTTATTTCGCTAATCCTAATATTCATCCTAAAAATGAATACTTAAGACGTGCCAAAGTCCAAGCACAATTTGTAAAAGATTTTAATGAGAAGACTGGACATTCGGTAAAATATATTGAAGCTGATTATCAGCCATATGAATTTATGAAGATGGCGAAATCGCGTGGTCTTACTGAAGAACCTGAAGGTGGAAAACGTTGTACAGCGTGTTTTGAGATGCGTTTAGAGCTTGTCGCAGAAGCAGCAGTGAAGTATGGATATGATTATTTCGGTAGTGCATTAACATTATCTCCTAAAAAGAATGCTCAATTAATTAACGAACTCGGTATGGAAGTTCAACGATTATACAATACATATTATTTACCTAGTGATTTTAAGAAAAATAAAGGTTATGAACGATCTATAGAAATGTGTAAGGATTATAATATATTTAGACAATGTTATTGCGGATGTGTATTTGCAGCAATGGAGCAAGGTATTGATTTTAAAAAAATTAATCGAGAAGCTAAAGCATTTTTAGAACAATTTTAAAAAGGAGTAAGAGAGAATGAGTTAAACATTCTTTCTTACTCCTTCGCTTTTAGTTATAACGTACGATGGATAAAACGCACAATAGCTAAAATAGCAATAACAAGGGTAGATAGTAGTCCAGCAATTTTTATGCCTTTCTTCTCTTTTTCAGGTTCAGGATCTTTATTTTCCATCATTTCTAATAGTTCACGTTCAATTTCAAGATCCAAAGCTGTTTTCTTTTCACCATTGTAACCGATACTATTATCGTATTCTTGAGAAGATTTGGTGTCTTCAATGTTATGCTTATCTTTAGTTTGTGACTCTTTTTGTTTAGTTTCTATAGTCATCAATATGCCCTCCGATAGTACATGTTACGTGTAATATTAGTATAGTGCACTTTATCGTTTAGTGAAATAATTTAACGTCTAGCATCTAGTCCAATAATCTCACTAATATTACTATAATGGTTTGCTTTTAAATATTTAGCAATATCTCGATTAATCTTTTTAGTTAAACCAGGGCCTTCTATCACGAGGGATGAGTAGATTTGTACAAGTGACGCACCATTTCGCATCATTTGAATAGTATCTTGTGCACTAAAAATACCACCTGTACCAATGATTAAAAATTCGCCATTCGTTTGTTGATAAGCCCATTTTACAAGTTCTAAATTACGTTTAAATAAAGGTCGACCACTTAAACCTCCGTCTTCTACTTTATTTGGAGAAGATAATCCACCACGTTGACGTGTGGTATTGGCTAAAATCATACCATCAAAGGTTTCTGTAATTTGAGGTAAAATAGTTTTAAAACCTTCAAGTTCTAAGTCTGAAGTGAGCTTTAAAAAAATTGGGACATTCACTTCATGTTGTGCTTTATAATCTGTTAAAGCATGACATAACATTGAAAATTCATCTTTATCATGGAAACTTTGTAAATTTTCAGTATTAGGTGAGCTAATATTCACAGTGAAAAATGATACATCTGCTTTAAATGCATCGATGACTTTAATATAATCTTGATAACGTTCTTCGTAAGGTGTCGTTTTATTAACGCCCACATTTAAACCTACAGGAATCGTGTAAGCATGACGTCTTAAATTCCATAAAGCTTTATTCATACCTATATTATTAAAGCCCATACGATTGATTAAGGCATCATCTTCAAGTAAGCGATACATCCGTGGTTTAGGATTGCCGTCTTGGGGTTTAGGTGTGATGCCGCCAAGTTCAAGAGCACCGAAACCAGCATTTTCAAGTGCTTTAGGCACTTCACATGATTTATCAAAACCAGCAGCTAAACCAACTGGATTTTTAAATGTTATCCCTTTAATGTTTTGTGAAAGAGAGGGGTGTTCATATGTAAATAATTTATTTACAAAAGGTAGTAAAAAAGCATTTTTCTGAGTGAATTTTAAGGCATCTACTGTCAATCCATGTGCCTTTTCAGGTTCGATTTTGAATAAAAGAGGTTTAATTAATTTGTACATAATAATGCTCCATTTCATTGTATTTGAGGCTTACGATCCTCATTTAATATCATTGAAAAAACATTCCTTTAATAGACTAGCACGTTCGTTTAAAAATGAATAGTCTAATTTGAAAGTGTTTGAAAAATTGCCTAACTTTATATCATTTTGGAATGACAAAGGTTAAAGCACATCCATTTAGGTAATAGAATAGTAGATAAAGAATTGGACTAAGGAGGATAATTAATGAAATCAGAATGGAAAAATCAATTACCTTTAGAAGGTATTCAAGATATTTCACCAGTAAGCGGTGGAGATGTAAATGAAGCATTTAAAATTACAACAAACGATGATATATATTTTTTATTAGTTCAAAGAAATCGTAAATCCTCTTTCTACGCTGCCGAAATAGCTGGACTAGAGGCATTTGAAAAAGCAGATATTACAGCACCAAGAGTGATTGAAAATGGTGAAATTAATGGCGATGCGTATCTATTACTCAGTTATTTAGAAGAAGGCAGTAAAGGCAGTCAAAAAGAATTAGGACAACTTGTAGCCAAAATGCATAGTCATCAACAGTCAGAAGGTAAGTTTGGATTCGAGTTACCTTATGAAGGGGCTGATGTCTCATTTGATAATACATGGTCAGAGTCTTGGAGTGAAATTTTCGTAGAACGTCGTATGGATCATTTAAGAGATGAACTATTACGTAAAAATTTATGGAACGAAGAAGATAATAAAGTATACGAACAAGTACGTTCTGTTATGATTAATGAATTAGAAAATCATAACAGTAAACCGTCTCTTTTACACGGTGATTTATGGGGTGGTAATTATATGTTTTTAAAAGATGGACGTCCTGCCTTATTTGATCCAGCACCGTTATATGGAGATAGAGAATTTGACCTAGGTATCACTACTGTCTTCGGTGGATTTACACAAGAATTTTATAATGAATATGAAAAACATTATCCTTTAGGAAAAGGAGCAGAAAAACGTTTAGAGTTTTATAGATTATATTTATTCATGGTGCATTTAGTTAAATTTGGTGGTATGTATGCAAGTAGTGTGAATCGCTCAATGGATCAAATATTAGCCTAATAGAAAACTTCGGGTTAAGTCTTCTTAATCCGAAGTTTTTTATTTCGTCTTTAATGAAGTCATCATATCATTAGGTGTTAAAACTAATAATGAAGTGGATGAATTAATGCATAAAGTGGAAGCATTAGGTGGTAAGGTGATTGATGAACCTAAGACTTCTCAAGGATATTATGGTGCAACATTTGCTGATCCAGATGGACATAAATATAATTTCTTAGTTTGTTAGTTCAATTAATTTTATAAAATACGCCAATTAATATACGCCCCAAAGTTAGAATGAGATCTAATGGTGGGGCGCATTTTTAATGAAAAAGTTATCATGAAGACGTTTTTTTATCTTTATATAGATTCATATAAATGATAGAAATAATGATTAAAATCGCGCCGGTTATGAATTTAGGTGTTAATGGTAAAGGGAAAAACGGGAAAGAAAATATAAACACAAATATAGGATTGAGGGTTCTTATAATATTCGCTTCACGAAACGAAATGTATTTCAAACCTTCATAAAATAATAAAAGTCCTATTACGCCACTACACAAAGCAGAAAGTAAAATAGAGAACAAGCCTATGCTTATATGTATGGTATGTAAATGATTAGTCACAATTAATATGATACCTAGCAACAAAGTAGAAGTCGCCTGATTGTATAGTAAGATGGTTTTAGAATCAATGTCTTTGACGGTCTTTTTAGCTAACATATTCGTTAGCGCAAAAAAGAATGTATAAGATAGGGTGGCAATCACACCTAATATACTGTTAAAATCACCTGAAAAATGAGTAATCAAGAATGAACCTATAACAGCAAAAATTATAGGAAGGGTATCGTTTTTGCACAACGTTTCATTTAGAAAGAGCACTGAAAGAAACAACGCAAATATAATATAAAATCTTCCTAATAATCCAACACTAACTGGATCTAACAAACTTAAACTTACATATTGGAGTAAAATACCTATTGTATTAGTAATACCTAAGAGCCATATAAATTTGTTATGATAGATTTTTATTTTACTTTTATCGAGTAATACAGTTATTAATAATATTAAAGTTGAAAACAAAGCATTAAAAAAACTTGCTTGAATAGGTGATAAATCAGTGAGTGAAAATTTGTTTAATATTGGGGTTAAAGACATGATTGCTACGGAAATAATACTAAATAAATACCCTTTTTTAACTTTATTCATGGTATGCCCCTAAATATTTAAAAATTTCTTCATATAACCCATCTTGAAATGATAATAAATTTTTGTCTAATGGTTCTTTCGTAAGTATTCTTTCAGTAGTTTCTGAATATTTCGGTATATCTTTAAAATAGCTTACTTCAGCTTTTGTAATTGTAGTGGTATGGCCATTTGGTAGTATATAGTAACCTAAATAGTCTATATCACTTTCATTGATGACAGCGCCAGACTCTTCATAAGCCTCTCTGATAGGTGTCTCATTCATCGTTTCATTATGGTTTACCTTACCTCCTGTTAATTCCCATGCTCTTTTTTTATTTTTAACAAAAACAAGATGTCCTTGATAGGTTAAAACAATTAAAACAGAATCATATTTTGTAACTGTCTCATTAAATTGAAGTTTGATATGATTTATAATCATTTTTATCTACCTCCTTTATGAGGTAGATATAACTGTAGAATCCAAAATTTTTATTAAAAACATTTAATATTTGATCAATTGATGAAATCAGTTTAAAACTGATTGAGTCGTTCTTAAAAGTCTTTCGTAGTTCAGTCTTTCGTGAGACTACTTTAAAACCATATTTATTAGCTATCTTTTCTAAATCATTTACGCTATATTCCGTTTGATAACCAAATTTCCAAACTTTTAATAAAATTTTTATTTTCTTATCTAAAATACCAAACGAATATTTATTTGGTGTCATTAATATAAGGTGTCCATTAGTTTTCAATACTCTATACATTTCATTCATGACTTTATCAGGGTTTAGAAAATGTTCTATAACACCTAATGAACTAACTGTATCAAATGTATTTTGAGGGTAAGGTAAATTTTGAACATCTCCAATAACATACTTAAATTTGATTCCAGTTTTAATCATATACTCAGTTGCAATACTTTTTGCATTTTCAGAAATATCAATACCATGTCTTTCAATTTTATATTTCTCAATAAGTTTGAATAGGATGGCCCCATCCCCGCATCCAGCTTCTAATACTTTATCGCCAGGACTAAAATAATATTCATTATAAATAAATGTTTTTAATTTATCTTTTGCTCTTTCAATTCTTGATGGTGGGAAATTATATGATACTTTATTCATAGATGCACCTTCTTAGTTGTTTTATATATTATTATATATTTATTTTATATAATATCATAATTATTATCGTGATAAGTTATGATGTTTGATTCTATACCTGAATATATCTTATAAATAAATATTTGTGGCTTGAACTATTCTACGATAGACTATGAAATATATTTGTTGAGTGGCATATAGAATCAGTCGCATAAACGAACATAAGTGAGCAATCACTTCATTAAGTAGTTTTAATTATTAAAATCAAAGAACTACTTTATATTTTCTCTAGGAAAGGGTTTCAACAAAATGAGCTGTGATTCAATTAAGAACTTTACTCAAAATATGGACATAAAAAATCTGCCCTCAAAGTCAGAACTTTGAAGGCAGTCTAAGTCTTGATAATAAAATTTTAATTTTTTTGAATGTTGCCGTATTCTTCTCTTAAGTCATACACTTTATCAGGTGTAACGTCTTGACCAAGTGGATCGACAACTTTCATAGTTGAGAATGTATGAAGGACTTGGCCTCTAATCATTCCTAAATATTCTTGTCTTAATTGATGTTGTTCTTGTTTTTCTTCAACACTCAAACTTTCAACTTTTTCTTTATTTGCTAATTGATTAATTCTATCTAGTAATTCTCTCATTATTTATTCCTCCTAATTTGTATGAGGTGGGAAGTGGGGTACAATATACGTTCCAACTTCTTCTATAAGTGCTTCGATATCACGATCATCATTTGTAAATCTTAAGATAATATGATTTGTATTAATGGATTCATAAGCTTTTAATATTTGTAGTAAATTTTTACGTCCAGTACGGAAACCACCTTTAATCGGTTTTACGGTTTCATTTGGATTTTGGGATAAATCAATCATTAGAATATTCATAAACGGTTTGAATCGGTCGGTACCACTGTGCCAAGCTTCAACTAATTTCTTTTGATCTTGAAAAGGTTGTGCGTAAAATAGCCAACCATCCATATGCTGTTGTAACCAGGACATGGATTGTCTTGAGTAGCCTGTACCAAACATCGGAATCGTATGATGTTTAGGCAATACTTGTAACCCAGAATCCTCATATAATTCAAAAATTGAATTTGAAATGTTGGGAGAATGTGATTGCCAAAGCGCTCTTAATGATTGAATGGTTGTTTGATAACGTTCTGTTAATGCACTTTCATCTACTTTAAATGCAGGGAATTCGAAAGCGCGATCACCGGTAGCCATACCGAGTAATAAACGTTGATTGGAAATAAGATCAAGCGAGGCTGCTGATTTAGCTAAATGGATAGGATGACGTAGTGTTGCCACAATACTGCTGGTCCCAAGTGCAATTTTTGAGGTAAACGCACTTAAATACGTTAGGAAAACAAATGGGTCGTAATTTTCAGTTACGGGTCCTAAATGAGGACTATAAAGTGGATTATCTCTCACGAATAAACTTGTAAATCCTAATCGTTCAGCTTGTTGTGCAAACTTCACTTGTTCATTAAAATCAATATGCTCTTTATTTTTACTATCAAATGGTAGGGATAGACCTAATGTTAATTTATGATTTTTAAAGGTACGTTTAAAACCCTCATGATTTTCTATCTTGGACATATCACCCCTCCTAACTAAATTTTATCTAAACAACACTCATGATCTAAACAACAAGTGTTGTTTATAATATAACGTAAATAATCATTTTATGCAAGTCGCATGCTTTTCTATAAAATAACACTTACAATCATTAAGACTGTAAGTGTTGTTTATAGAATTATAGATTTGTAATATGGTGAAGTAAAAACGGTAAGTTTTGATCAATAAATTGCTCAGCACTTAGTTCGCTTGTATCTAACCAATGTCTTGCCAACCCGCATAAACCAGCGGCTAAAAAACTTGCGCTATTTTCAATAATACTAGAATCGTGTTCGGGATATTTATGTTGTAACATAAGGGTAAAAATAGCTTCCAACTCGTTGTTAATGCATTTATGAGCATGGTTACAAAATGTCTCACGATTGAGTTTGCAAGCATTTTGTACATTTTCCAAATAATATGCTATCGAGACAAATAATTTAGAGATAATCTGACCATTGAGCGTTTCTGAAATAGACAACGCTTCTTTAATATCTTTAAGAATAGTCATTGATAATGAATAATCTAATATTTCATATTTATCATTAAAGTGTGCATAAAATGTAGCCCGATTAACAGTAGCACGGTCAGTAATATTTTTTACTGTAATTTGGGTCATTTCTTTTTCTTGTGATACATTTAGAAATGCTTCTACGAGTAATTGTTTTGTACGTATGACTCTTGGATCAATTTTATTGCTTGGCACAAAGACACCCCTTTCATTTTAAAATGTGATTACTTTAAATTATTAAACGAACAAAGAAGGTTGTCAAAGAGTATGATTACTCTTTTTATTTTAAACTATTATAATAGAAGAAACTCGTTTTTTCTTTTTAAATTACATATATATTGTTGGTCAAAATTCTTAAAATATCCATAAAACCAGAAAAATTTAAGAAAATAATAAAATAAATATTCTGAAAATTTAGAAAATGTGTTATAGTATTTTTTATCATTACTTAATACAACAACAAAATATTATAGGAGGTATAAGAATGACAACAGAACTTAGAAAAATAAGCGTTGGAGATTTTATTTTTAGAGTACTTTCCGGAGTGGCTATTGGGATTGTGGTAGGTTTAGTACCGAATGCCATTTTAGGTGAAATCTTTAAAGCACTTATGCATCACCATCCTATTTTTGCAACATTACTACATGTTGTTCAAGCATTACAATTTACTGTACCAGCATTAGTAGGTGCGTTAATTGCAATTAAATTTAATATGACTCCTCTTGCGATTGCAGTCGTATCAAGTGCAGCTTATGTAGGAAGTGGCGCTGCTCAATTTAAGAATGGGGCTTGGATTATTGCAGGTATTGGTGACCTCATCAATACGATGATTACTGCAGCAATTGCAGTTTTATTTATTCTACTTATTGAAAAACGTGTAGGAAGTATGGCATTGATTGTTTATCCAACAATTGTTGGAGGTCTCTCAGCTACAATTGGTGTGCTCATCCTACCATATGTACATACTATAAATATTGCGATTGGTAATATGATTAATAGTTTCACTGAATTACAACCTGTATTGATGTGTATGTTAATCTCAATGGTATTTAGTTTTATTATTATTTCCCCATTATCAACAGTAGCTATCGCTATTGCCATTGGTATTACAGGTTTAGCAGCAGGTTCAGCTTCAATTGGTATTTCAGCTACTGAAGCTGTTTTACTTATTGGCACAAGTCAAGTAAATCGTGTTGCAGTGCCAATTTCTATTTTTTTGGTGGCGTGAAAATGATGATGCCAAATATGGTGAAATATCCAATTATTATGTTACCTATTTTGATTACCGCAGCGATTTCTGGTGTAGTGGGTAGTCTTATCGGTATTGCTGGAACAAAAGAATCTGCAGGATTTGGATTTATTGGCATGATTGGGCCGATTAGTGCATTTAAATTTTTACATGTCGATTCAGCCGTTATGAGTATCATCCTAATTATTATTGGTTTTTTTGTTGTACCTTTAGTAACAGCATTTATACTAGATGTTATTTTACGCAGAGTCTTAAAATTATTTACAAATGATATTTACAAATTTATGGGATAAACGTATTAAGCCTGGGACATGATGAATTGTCTCAGGCATTTTTAAATTTAAATGATAAACGTCAATAATGTTACAATAAAATAGAAAAAAGATTAAAAGGATGAAGGGTTAATGGCGAAAAAAATTGAAGCTTTAGCATTAAAAACAGCAGAATTAACACGACGTACACATGCACTAGGCATTCCAGTGATGATATTATTTGAAGGTGTACCTGCATCTGGGAAGACGCGCTTATCTAATGAGTTATTATTAAATTTAGATGCGAAGTATACACAATTTATTGCGACACAGTCACCTAAACAGGATGATTTAAGATATCAATTTTTACAAAAATATTGGAATACCTTACCTAAAAAAGGTGATATAAATATTTATTTTAGAAGCTGGTATTCTCATTATCTAGATTATAGAGAAAATAAAATTAAACACGACAAATATAAAAACTATGATGTACTCAAACAACAAATATCTTCTTTTGAAAATATGCTTAAACGAGATCACTATGAAATCATTAAGTTTTTCATAGAAATTAATGAAGAAAAGCGTCAAGAGCATATTCAACAAACCAAAGATAACCCATTGACGCGTTGGAAAGTTCAAGAATATAGTAATGTACTTCCAACAGATATTTACCTTAAAGATATGCGTCAATTTATAAAAAATGATAAAGCATGGGAAATCATTGATTATACCGAAAGAGAAAAAGCAATCGAAACAATGTATGAACATATTATCAAACGTCTTGAAACAGCGATTGAGAAGCATGAGCAAAAAGAAGAACAGCGAGACGGTAAATTTCATTCTAATTTTAAAACACACCTTTTTGATAGAAAGGTGGATAAAGTAAAAAAAGATGAATATAAACAGCTCATCGAGGAATTACAAAATCGTATGAGAGAAATTCAATTCGCTTTATATGATAGAAAGATTCCACTTATTTTAGTATTTGAAGGTATGGATGCAGCTGGTAAAGGTGGAAATATTAAACGAATTAGAGAAAAATTAGATCCAACGGGTTATCGAGTGAATGGCATTAGTGCCCCTACAGATGTTGAATTAAAACATCATTATTTATGGAGATTTGCGAAGGAAATGCCAAGAACAGGGCACATCGAATTATTCGATAGAAGTTGGTATGGTCGTGTATTGGTAGAGCGTGTCGAAGGTTTTGCTACTATCGATGAATGGCAACGTGCATATGATGAAATAAACGCATTTGAGAAAATGTGGACAGATGAAGGAGCGATTATTTTAAAATTCTTCCTTACATTAGATAAAGAAGAACAATTAAAACGTTTTAAAGATCGTCAAGAAAATATTAATAAACAATGGAAAATTACAGATGAAGACTGGCGAAATAGAGAAAAATGGGATTTATACGTGGAATCAAGTCACGATATGGTTGAGAAAACAAATACATCCTATGCACCATGGCTTGTTGTCCCTGCTGATCATAAAAAAACCTCTCGTATTGAGATACTAAAATATATTATTCGTAATTGTGAAAAGGTACTTTGGGGAGTAAAAGATTATTAAAAATAAATAAGGAAACTTAATACGTGCAAGCTCTTGTTTTTTATTAAAAGTAAAGAATTTAAATAGCCAATTACATTTTAAAAATATTACAGTAATGTAACAAAACATTAATTTGTAATATGACTAATGACGTTAAAGTATTGTAAATTTTGTAAGAAAGTATTGTAAAACGTTAATTTATAATAAAAATAAACTCCATATTGATAGTTTTTTTATATTACAAGAAGTATTTAATATGTTTCAATATTACAAAATGATGGATTAATTGTAATTTTTTGTAAAACAAGTGTAATACTATTCTACAAATTTTGTGTTATAGTAGCTATTGTCAAAAGTTAAATAACAAATCAAAACAGAAATTAATCTTAAATAAAGAATGAAACATAACGAAAATATATATTTCAATTTTGGAGGAATTATCTATTATGAAAAAAACAGTAATCGCTTCGTCATTAGCAGTAACTTTAGGTTTAACAGGATATGCTTTAACAAACGATCACAGTGCACATGCATCTGAACAAACAACTAACTATTCTCATTTAGCTGACTTAGCTCAAAATAACCCATCTGAATTAAATGCTCACCCAGTACAAGCTGGTGCATATAACATTTCATTTGTAAAAGACGGTTTCAAATATAACTTCACTTCAAATGGTAACACTTGGTCTTGGAACTACACTTACGCTGGTGGTGCTGACACAGTTCAATCAACTACTGACTACACTGAGTCTTATAATCAAGCTTCAACTCAATCAGTAAGTTCAAATAATCAAGCTAGCACTTCAAATGTAAAAGCTGTTTCAGCTCCAGTACAAAGAACTTCTAGCTACAATAACTACAGTGCTCGTACAACTTCATACTCAGCACCAAAAACTACTTCATACTCAACTGCTTCAACTGGTGGATCAGTTAAAGCTCAATTCTTAGCTAACGGTGGTACTGAAGCTGCTTGGAATGCTATCGTAATGCCTGAATCAGGTGGTAATCCAAATGCTGTTAACCCAATTGGTTACAGAGGTTTAGGTCAAACTAAAGAAGCTTGGGGCACTGGTTCAGTAGCTACACAAACTCAAGGTATGGCTAACTATGCTAAATCACGTTATGGTTCATGGGATGCAGCAATTGCTTTCCGCCAAGGTCACGGTTGGTGGTAAGATTTAAGTAGATAACTGGATAGGACATCGAGTTATCAAAAAAGGAGGACGACAATGTCGTTCTCCTTTTTTTATTTTTTAATATAATATTTTTAATTTCTTGCTTAATACATATAAAGATAGATAAAATGGATTATTCATGTTCTGCATTTTTAATTTATGCAGGAATAAACAGAGATTTGAAAGATAAAGTTCATTTGCATAATGTGATTTTTGCTGAAGATTTTAGAGGGAATATTGACGATATCTTTGAAGGAAGATTGCCGAAAGACCCTTCTATATATCTTTATTTCCCCTCCGTTGAAGATGAGGAATTGGCTCCTGAAGGAAAAACAAGTATGTACATTTTAATGCCAGTACCTGAGCTTAAAACAGGTCAAATCGATTGGAACAATCCAGCCATAATTGAACAGGTTAAAAATGAAATTTACAAAAAAACAGAAACAATTGAATCACTTAAAGGATTACGTAACGATATCGTATCCGAAACTATTTTTACACCCTTAGATTTTGAAACACATTATAATGCTAAATTCGGTACAGCCTTTGGATTAATGCCTACTTTAGCACAAAGCAATTATTACCGTCCGCCTAACGTGTCCCGTGATTATAAAGATTTATATTTTGCAGGCGCAAGTACACATCCAGGCGCAGGCGTACCCATTGTATTAACAAGTGCTAAAATAACAGCAGAAGCTATGTTAGAAGATATAAAAAATATGAAATAGAATAAATAAATCTGAAAATTGACAATTATCAGTGTAATGTTAAAATAAGACTTAATACGTAAGAACTTATCGAGAGAAGTGAAGGGATTTGGCCCAATGAAACTTCAGCAACAGGCTTCATAAATATAAAGTACTGTGCTAATTCCAAGAGGATAATAAATAACCTCAAAGATAAGTGACATATATCTTATGAAGCTATATGCCACACAAAAGTGGTATATAGCTTTTTATTTAAGGAGGAATAACATGGTTATTTCAAAAAGATTAGCAGCCATTCCTGATAGCTATTTTGGAAAAACGATGGGCCGTAGAGTAGAACATGGCCCTTTACCACTTATTAATATGGCAGTAGGCATTCCCGATGGTGAAACACCAGAAGGTATTATTGAGCATTTTTCTGAAGCGATTCGCATTCCTGAAAATCAAAAATATGGTGCCTTTCATGGTAAAGAATCATTTAAAGAGGCCATTGTTAATTTTTACCAACGTCAGTACAATGTGACATTAGATAAGGAAGATGAAGTATGTATTTTATATGGTACAAAAAATGGATTAGTAGCGTTACCTACATGTGTTGTTAATCCTGGAGAAAATGTGCTACTTCCAGATCCTGGATATACAGATTATTTAGCAGGAGTGATGCTTGCAGATGCCAATCCTGTTCCATTAAATTTAGATCCTCCAGATTATTTGCCAAATTGGGATAATGTAGATAAGAGAGTACTAGACAACACAACGCTTGTTTATTTAACGTATCCCAATAATCCAACAGGATCAACGGCTACAAAAGAAGTATTTGATGAAGCAATTGAACGATTCAAAGGTACAAAGACAAAAATCGTGCACGACTTTGCTTATAGTGCTTTTGGCTTTGATGCTAAAAATCCAAGCATACTTGCTTCAGAACACGGTAAAGATGTCGCCATTGAAATTTTCTCACTTTCAAAAGGATATAATATGTCAGGTTTCAGAGTAGGGTTTGCAGTAGGAAATAAAGACATGATTCAAGCATTAAAGAAATATCAAACGCATACAAATGCTGGAATGTTTGGTGCGTTACAAGATGCAGCGACATATGCACTTAATCATTATGATGAATTTTTAGAAGAACAGAATGAAACATTTAAACGGCGTCGAGACAAGTTTGAAGCAAAATTAAGTGAAGCCCATCTACCATTTGTGCATTCTAAAGGCGGTATCTATTCATGGTTACGTACACCTCCAGGTTATGATAGTGAAACCTTTGAACAATATTTATTAAAAGAGAAATCTATTTTAGTTGCTCCAGGTATACCATTTGGTGAAAATGGAAAACATTACGTGCGTATCTCACTTGCATTAGACGATAAATGGTTAGAAGAAGCAGCTAGTAGATTAATGGACCTAGCTGATATGTATAAAGCAAAGCATCGTTAAAAAATTATGAAGGAAGATGATCAATATATGACCAAAATTAAAATTATGAGTGTAAGAGATGAAGATATACCATATATTAACGAGTGGGCGAAACAAAACAATGTTGATGTTGATTTAACCAAAGACATGTTAACAGAGACAACAGTTGATACTGTAAAAGGGTTTGATGGTCTATCGTTATCTCAACAACATCCAATTTCAGAAGAGGTTTTTGCGAAATTGAAACAATATGGAATTAAGCAAATTGCACAACGTAGTGCAGGATTTGACACGTATGACTTAGATTTAGCTACTAAATACGACATCATTATCTCAAATGTACCCTCGTATTCTCCAAGTTCAATTGCTGAATTTGCTGTTACACAAGCTATCAATATTGTAAGGTATCAAAAACGTATTCAACATAAAGTGCGCAATTATGATTTTCGTTGGGAACCTTCTATATTATCACAATCTATCCGAGATTTAACTGTGGCAGTAATTGGTACTGGACGCATCGGTTCGATTGTGGCAGAAATTTTTGGAAAAGGTTATAACAGCAAGGTTGTTGCTTATGATCCATTTCCAAATACCGCTTTAGCAAAATTTGTTGATTATAAAGATACATTAGAAGCAGCAATTAAAGAAGCTGATATTGTTACTGTGCATATTCCAGCTACGAAATATAATCATCATTTGTTTAATAATGTTGTTTTTTCAAACTTTAAAAAAGGTGCCGTATTTGTGAATGCGGCAAGGGGATCAATTGTAGATACACAAGCTTTACTTTCTGTTATAGATAGTGGTCGAATTAAAGGGGCTGCATTAGATACATATGAATATGAAAGAGGGTTATTCCCAGGTGATTATCGTGGAAAAGAGATAGATGATGTATTGTTAAAGCAACTTATCAAAAGAGAAGATATTATTTTAACACCACATATTGCTTTCTATACAGAAGCGGCCGTCAAAAATCTCATAGTAGATGCACTTGATGCAACTATGGATGTTTTAACTAGTGGTACGACTAAACTAAGAGTAAATTAAAATAAAAAAAGTTGGAGCGTTACCTCCAACTTTTTTATTATTCTTTAACATCATAGCCTTGATCTTCAATAGTATCATGTAAATCTTTCGTTGAAACGAGTTCATCATTATAATCTACACGAACTTCGTTTTTATCAAGGTCTACTTCAGCAGTTCTTACACCATTAATTTTAGCTAATGCTGATTCGATTGTATTTTTACAATGGTCACAACTCATACCATCTACTTTAATGACTTTATTAATCATTGATTGTCACCTCCGAGTACTTCATAATGACTATACCCATATTTTACGCTTTTTAAATTTTTATGAAAGTATAAAGCTTAAAATTCATTTATAATTTCATTCGTTTTAGACGTAATGCATTAGTTACAACGCTTACAGAACTTAATGCCATCGCTGCACCAGCAATCCATGGAGCGAGTAAGCCCATTGCAGCAATAGGAATACCAGCAGCATTATAACCGAACGCCCAAAAAAGATTCTGTTTGATATTTCGAATGGTTTTATGACTTGTGTGAATCGCTTTAGGAACTAAAGCAATGTCTCCACCTAAGATAGTAATATCAGCCGCTTCAATTGCGACTTCAGTACCTGTTCCCATGGCAATACCAATATCTGCTTGAACTAAAGCAGGTGCATCATTAATACCATCGCCAACCATCGCAACGTTCTCACCTTTATCTTGAAAATGAGCAACATGTTTAGCTTTATCTTCCGGAAGAACATTGGCGATCACATGATCAATACCAACTTCATTTGCGATAGCTTGAGCTGTAGAGTGGTTATCACCTGTAATCATTACCGTACGTAAATTCATGTCTTTTAGTTCTTGAACCGCAACTTTGGCTTCAGATTTAACAGTGTCTGCTACAGCAATATAACCACGTAATATCTGATCATATGCAATCAACATGACAGTTTGTCCTTTTTGTTCAATTTGGGTGATTTCATCTAATAAAGATGTTGTATCAATATGATGATTTGACATTAATGATCGGTTGCCTATGAATAATGTC
This sequence comes from Staphylococcus sp. HMSC057A08, assembly GCF_001812925.1. Lineage (NCBI taxonomy): Bacteria > Bacillati > Bacillota > Bacilli > Caryophanales > Staphylococcaceae > Staphylococcus > Staphylococcus sp. HMSC057A08. The sequence continues at coordinate 280,964 of NZ_KV810847.1, forward strand.
TTATTATTGATTATAGCTTTAATACCATGACCTGGTAATGTTTCATAGTGCTCTATATTTGTTAAAGTAAGCTGTTTTGTTTTAGCGTACTTAACAATCGCGGTTGCTAAAGGATGTTCAGAATTATTTTCAGCAGAAGCTACATATTGTAATAAAGTATCATCACCTTTAAAGTAAGTCACTTCTGGTGTACCATGTGTCAACGTACCCGTTTTATCAAATACCACTGTATCAATTTGATGAGTACGTTCTACATATTCGCCACCTTTAAACAAGATACCTTCTTCTGCTGCACGTCCTGTACCAACCATAATAGAAGTTGGCGTTGCAAGTCCTAATGCGCATGGACAAGCAATCACTAATACAGAGATCATGGCAACGAGTGCATCTTCAAATTGACCAGGATGAACGAAAATAATCCATATGATAAAGACGAGTACGGCAATACCAATAACAATAGGTACGAAATAGCCAGAAATCATATCTGCTAAACGTTGAATAGGTGCCTTTGAACTTTGGGCTTCTTCAACTACTTTAATAATATTAGATAAAGCGGTATCTTGACCTACTTTTGTTGCTTGAACGGTAATGACACCATTTTTATTTAGTGTTGCACCAATCACTTCATTATCAACTGTTTTATCTATAGGCATGGATTCTCCAGTTAGCATGGATTCATCTACGGTTGTTGTCCCTTTAATGACTTTTGCATCTACTGGAATTTTTTCTCCTGGTTTAACAAGTAAGGTGTCTCCAACTTGAACATTTTGAAGCGGAACCATTGTTTCTGTTCCATCATCTTTAATGAGACGTGCTTCTTTGGCTTGTAAATTTAATAATTGATTTAAAGCATGTGTTGTTTGTGATTTTGCACGTGCTTCTAAATACTTGCCAAATAAAATTAAAGTGATTAAAACAGCACTGGTTTCAAAATAAAGGTGGGGCTGTGCGTTTGAGTCTAATAACCATTTACTCATTTCATAAATACTATAGAAATAAGCTGCACTCGTACCAAGTGCTACAAGAACATCCATATTGGCACCACCATTACGTAAATTCTTGTATGCGCCAACATAAAATTGCCATCCTATAATAAATTGAATGGGAGTGGCTAAGATAAATTGAAACCAAGGATTCATAAATATTTTAGGTAATGGTACATTAAATAAATGAACAAGCATCGTTAAAAGTAATGGAAAAGCTAATATTGCTGAAATAATGAGTTTATTACGTTTTCTTTTTAATTCTTGAACTTTACGAGAAGCTTGTTCTTTTTTTGATTGTTTAGGTTTAGCATCATAGCCGAGATGTTGTATTCGTCCAATGAGCGTATCAACATCAGTTTGACCTGGATAATAATCAATTGTTGCTTGTTCTGTGGTTAGATTGACTGTTGCTTGCTTAACGCCTGTTGTTTTATTTAATACTTTTTCAATACGATTAGAACAAGCAGCACACGTCATACCTATAACGTCTAGTTCACTTTTATCTGTTTCAACGTCATATCCTAATTTTTGAATCGTTTCAATAAAATCGCTTACTTCATATTGATCGTTAGGATAATCAATGGTTGCTTTTTCAGTTGCCAGATTCACTTGAGCATGAACGCCATCTATTTTATTCAATCGTTTTTCAATACGATTAGAACAAGCGGCACATGTCATGCCAATGATATTCAAGGTGATCTGATGATTTTGAGTCATATGTTCATCCTCCTATCATCTTCAATATACCCCCTTAGGGTATGTTAGTCAATGACCTTGCTTAATAAAAAAAGAACAACGTTACTCTAAATAAAATGAGTACATTGTTCTCTTATTCATGATAGCTATGAATACTAAAAGAAATCAGATGGTTTAAAATGACTTAAATCTAAATCTTTAAAATTATTGAAGTTTGGATGAGTGATAGATCGTATAAGTTCACCATTTTTAGTTTCATTATAGTATTGGTTGGCTTCATTCATTAAATCATGATCTTGAACTGTTTTTACAAGCCCTAAAATGATAAGAATGGTAATGATACCCTTTAGAATACCTTTCATGTTGTAACACTCCTTTTTATCTTTATCTCTATATGAGTCGTTGTTTAGATTAATTATATTATAAAGACTCTATGTTAAAATTTCATGCATTTCTAGTACGGATTTTGTATCATTCAAAAGTAGTAAGTATAGTCATTTTGTTTTAAAAATCAAAGAAATGGGAACGGTTAAGTAAATAAAGAAGGAGTGAAGAGGTATGGACTTATTAGATTTTCATAAAAAAATTAAAGGTTATACACAAGAAAAACAACCAGGTTCTGAAAAAGATATGGATCCTAGACCTATTGCTGAAATGGAAGAATACAAAGCTGGCGGTAAACTAAAAGGAAAAGTCGCATTAATTACTGGTGGTGACTCCGGTATTGGTCGTTCAGTAGCGATTTTATATGCCAAAGAAGGCGCTGATGTCGCTATTGGTTATTATAATGAACATGAAGACGCTGAAGATACCGTCAATCGTTTAAAAGAAATCGGCGTTAAAGCAAAAGCATATTCTCATGATTTAAAAGATGCTGATCAATCAAAAAAACTTGTTGAAACTGTTGTTAACGATTTTGGTGGTCTCAATATATTAGTAAATAATGGTGGCGTGCAATTTCCTAATGAAGACTTTTTAGATATTAAACCAGAACATTTCAATGAAACATTTAAAACAAATATTTTTGGTATGTTCTTCTTAACACAAGCTGCAGTACCTCATTTAAGTAAAGGTGATGCAATTGTTAATACAACAAGTGTAACGGCTTATCGTGGTTCTGGTCACCTTATTGATTATTCAGCAACTAAAGGTGCTATTGTGTCGTTCACACGTTCTATTGCAACATCATTGATGGAAAAAGGAATTCGTGTTAACGGTGTAGCGCCAGGTCCAATTTATACTCCATTAATTCCATCAACATTTGATGAAGATAAAGTAGAAAATCAAGGCGGAGATACACCAATGGGTCGACGTGGTCAACCTGCTGAACTTGCGCCAGCTTATGTATTCTTAGCAAGTTATGCAGATAGTTCTTATATTACAGGTCAAATTATCCATGTTAATGGTGGCGATTATATTACGTCTTAGTATGTAGTACTTATGAAGATAATAAAGTATTCTGTCTACGTATAGCGTAGGGAGAATACTTTTTATATTTATAGAAAGAAAAGAGGAAAAGACAATGACTGAAAAAGAAAAAATGTTAGCACACGAATGGTATGATGCAAACTTTGATAAGGAATTAAGAATGGACAGACAGCGTGCTAAAGACTTATGCTTTGAATATAATCATACACGACCTAGTGATATAGAAAAACGCCAAGCGATTTTAAAAGAATTACTTGGCTATGAAGCGAAACAACTTTCAATCAGCAGTCCATTTGACACAGATTATGGTTGGAATATAAAAGTTGGAGAAAACGTGTTTATCAATAGCAATAGTTATTTGATGGATGGTGGTGGCATTACGATCGGCGATAACGTCTTTATAGGACCATCATGTGGACTATATACAGCACATCATCCACTCAATTATCAAGATCGTAATAAAGGATGGGAATTGGCAAAACCTATTCATATAGGAAGTAATATTTGGTTTGGTGCGAGTGTGACAGTGACACCAGGTGTTTCAATTGGTGATGGCTCAGTTATTGCAGCAGGTAGTGTTGTAACAAACGATATTCCACCGAATAGTTTAGCTGCTGGAGTGCCAGCAAAAGTGATAAGAACGATTGATCAAAATGAAACGATAAATATACCTAATCACTTTGAATAATATAGTAACCAACCTTTAAGCAGTAACACGTATGCTTAAAGGTTGATTTTTATGTAAAATAACAATTTGTATTGAAATTAAATATTTATTATATAATATAATTAAATGATATAATTGTAGAGTGCTGAATGTGTGTATTACTATATGTGCATCATTGAAATAGTTCAATTCATTTTAATGAAACAACTTAAGAGAAATAAAAGCAACTTAGAAAGGATAATGAATATGACACTTAAGACATGTCTTACAAATCAATTAAGACGTAAATTGAATTTTTTATTTAAGCCAATACAAAGAAAAAATAAATCTGCTTATACAAGTAAAGTAATGACTTACGCTAAATATTATAAAAAAAATAACGTTAAGGAATATCAGATACTATATCAAGTGAGAGATGGAAAAAGTATCACAGATAGTCCATATGCAATATTTAAAAGTTTAATTCAACAACCTCGTTATCGTAAATATAAACACATATGGGTAGTAGATCATCACGAAACATTGCTATTTTATAAAGCAAGGTTTAAGTACTATAAAAATGTAGAGTTTGTTATTAAAGAATCAAGAGAATATTTGAAAGCATTAACGGAGAGTAAGTATTTAATTAATAATTCTACTTTTCCATACTATTTCATTAAAAAGCCAAAACAAATGTATATCAATACATGGCATGGGACACCTTTAAAATATATGGGATTAGACATTGAAAATAGTCTTTATGGTTCTCAAAATATTATTAAAAACTTTTTAAGCAGCGATTACTTAATTAGTCCTAATCACCATACGACGACGATTTTTAAACGAGCCTTTAGACTTGAAAATATTTATGGTGGAGAATTTTTGGAAATTGGATATCCTAGAATCGATTTAACTTTAAATTCAAATCGAAAAGACATGATTAGCGAGTTGAATCATTATCTTCATATTAGTAAAGAACAAAGTATTTTATTGTATTGTCCAACTTGGAGAGGCGAGGATGTCAATGCACCAGAGGCAAGTTTAAATCATATCGTTGAAGAAGTTGAAAAACTTAAACATCATCTAGATTATCAAGTGTTAGTCAAAGTCCATCCTTATTTATATAAAGACGCGCTTAAAATAAAACGTTTAAAACCTTATTTAATTCCTGATTATTTTGATACCAATGAAATATTAGCGATCGTCGATTTAATGATTACAGATTATTCAAGTATCTTCTTTGACTATTTAGTAACCAATAAACCGATTGTCTTCTATACTCCAGATTTGGATGAATATCAATCATCACGAGGTATGTATATTGCTAATCGTGACCTACCTGGTCCTGTCGTTCATCATATTGAAGATGTGATTACAGCGATCAAGCAAAAAGTATATGATGATGATTCAGTAAAGAAAAAATATCAATATTTTAAACGTCAATATACCTATCTAGATGATGGAACTGTTACTGAAACACTTATTAACATACTGTTTGAGGGTAAACGTAAGCGTCCTAAACGTAAGATCTGTGCTAAGAAAAGAGTGTTAATTTATCCTGGTGGTATGAAAAATAATGGTATTACAACGTCTATCATTAATTTATTAGAAAATGTCGATTATGAAAAATACGACATTACATTGTTTACTAATAAAAGTAAAAATCTTGAAGTTTTAAATAACTTAAATCGTATTAATAAGAACGTTAGAATTATTTTGAGAGTACCTCCATTAGCAGCATCATTGAAAGAAATGTATAGTATCGATTTCGTAAGACAGAGAGGATTAAAAAGTACGTTAGAACATTTGATATATCCGAAGAAAGTATACGAAAGAGAAATGCGAAAAGTATTTGGTCATAGCCAATTCGACTATGCGATTGATTTTAGTGGGTATTCTATGTTTTGGGCTAATTTAATTTTAGCAACAAAAGTAAAACGTAAATTGATTTATTTAAATAGTGATATTAAAGCAGATATGGAAAGAAAAGTTAACGGTGTTAAAATACATTATCAAAATTTAAAAGGTGTACGCTCGCTGTATAGTCAATTTGATCAATTAGTATGTGTATCCGATGCTTCTAAAGATCAAAATAAACAGAAGATCAATGATAAATCATTGAATAAGAAATTTGTTACTTCCAGAAATACGATTAATTTGAATAAAATCAATCAACTAAAATTAGATGACTCTGAAAAATTTGAAAAACAACACCAATCCGTACTCGTACGCATCAATAATAGGGATATAAGTTCAGTACCATTTAAGGAAGACGATTTCAAAATTGTAACTGCAGGACGATTATCACCTGAAAAAGGTTTTGACTTACTTATTGATGCATTTAGTAAAGTACATGTCAGTCATCCGCATACAAAGTTATATATTATGGGGGAAGGCCCTATCCGTGTTCAATTAGAACAACAAATAAAAAGGTTGAAATTAGAAAAACATGTCTTTTTATTAGGACAAAGGAAGAATCCATACTATATCATGAAATAAGCAGACGTCTTCTGCTTAACGTCTCATTATGAAGGACAATCAATGGTATTACTTGAAGCATTAACTTTAAAAGTTCATATTATCGCGTCAGATATTATAGCAAACCGCTATGTACTCGGTAATGGTAAATATGGTACTCTTGTGAGTCATGATATTGATGATATCACAGTCGCATTAGAACAGTGTATTCAAAAACGACCATCTCAATATGAAGTATTTAACGCACAAGAATATAATCAATTAGCACTTAAAGAGTTTTATAAACTACTCAAATAGTAAAAAACGGTTAGTATATTAATAAAAGCTAACCGTTTTTCTATTAAATAGTGATGTTGTTATGTTTATTATAAGTCAAATAAGCTGTAATACCTTCTTCAATACTATATTTAGGATTGTAACCTAATGCTTTGAGCGGGGTAATGTCAGCACAAGAATGTTTAATATCTCCAAGACGTGGAGCTTCAAATTGATAAGGTATATGATAATCAAAGCCATGTTCGAACGATTGAAAAACAGCTTTCAAATTTGTTTGTATTCCTGTGCCTACATTATAGATAAAACCATCCGTTAGAGTAGTATTAAGAACAATTGATAGAGCATTGATTAAATCATCGATATAAACAAAATCACGTGTTTGTTCACCATCTCCATAAAATGTAAAGGTTGAATGATTTAAAAACTTAGTATTCATAATAGAAATGACTCCTGAATAATCAGATGTTGGATTTTGTCTAGGACCGTAAATATTAAAGAATCTTAAACAAGTACAAGGAATTTGATATAAATGATTATAAATCTTAGTATATTGTTCTCCGGCATACTTTTGAATAGCATATGGAGATAATGGAAATGGTTTCGATTGTTCTACAGATTTAGGTAAATCGGGTAGATGACCGTAAATAGCTGCAGAAGAAGCAAATATGACTTTTTTAATATTTGGATTATATATTCGAATTGCTTCTAATATATTGACAGTAGCATCTATATTAATACGATTGGATAATTCTGGTTTTTCAATAGTTTCTACTACACTTACCATAGCAGCTAAATGAATGACAAAATCAAATTGTTCTTTTTGTATTAACTGTGTTACAAATTCAAAATCGGTGATGTCTTTGATATAAATATGTTCATTGTTCACAAAAGGTATATTCTTTAAAAAGCCGGAACTTAAGTTGTCAATAATATGTACTTCTGTGTCATGTTTCATAAAATATTCTGCTACATGGGAGCCAATAAAACCTGCTCCCCCAGTGATAAGTACTTTCATATAAATACTTCCTTTTCTAGATGTCGGTTAATTATGTTGTGATTATTATACTTTATTTTATTTAAATTATAAATTATTTATATAAAAAATGTACTGATAGGGCTATATTGGTATTTGAAGAAAAGTTTAAACAAACAATTTTGTAAGCGGTTGCAAATAAGGGAGTAAGCATAGTAAAATGAAGTTAATGATAGAAAATATCATGATTAAGAAACAAAGGGTTAGAGAATGAATTTAAATATTTAAAAACATATAGGGGGTAATGAAGTATGGTAGTACCTTTCAAAAATGAACCTGGTATTGATTTTTCTGTACAAGAAAATGTTGAAAGATTTCAAAAAACGTTAGAAAAAGTAAAACATAGCTTAGGCCAAACGCTTCCTATTGTCATTGATGGTGAACATATCATTAAGGATGATACATTCGATTCAATTAATCCAGCGAATACATCTGAATTAGTAGCTAAAGTGTCAAAAGCGACAAAAGACGATGTAGATAACGCATTTGAATCTTCAAACAAGGCTTATGACGCATGGCGTAAATGGTCACACAAAGATCGTGCTGAATTAATGCTTCGTGTCGCAGCAATCATTCGTCGTCGTAAAGAAGAAATTTCAGCAGTCATGGTATATGAAGCGGGTAAACCTTGGGATGAAGCAGTTGGAGATGCGGCTGAAGGTATTGATTTTATAGAATATTATGCTCGTTCAATGATGGAACTTGCAGATGGTAAACCGGTCTTAGATCGTGAAGGTGAACACAATCAATATTTCTATAAACCGATTGGTACAGGTGTAACCATTCCACCTTGGAACTTCCCATTTGCAATTATGGTGGGTACAACATTAGCACCAGTGGTTGCAGGTAATACGGTGTTATTGAAACCTGCTGAAGATACAGTGCTTACTGCATATAAACTGATTGAAATTTTAGAAGAAGCAGGCTTACCTAAAGGTGTGGTAAACTTTGTGCCTGGTGATCCTAAAGACATTGGTGATTACTTAGTTGATTCTGTGCATACACATTTTGTGACATTCACCGGGTCTCGTGCAACAGGAACACGCATTTACGAGCGTAGTGCAGTTGTACAAGAAGGTCAAACTTTCTTAAAACGTGTGATTGCTGAAATGGGTGGTAAAGATGCAATTGTAGTAGATGAAGGTGTAGATACAGACTTAGCTGCACACTCTATTGTAACGTCAGCGTTTGGATTCTCCGGTCAAAAGTGTTCAGCATGTTCACGTGCCATTGTGCATAGCGCTGTTTATGATGAAGTCTTAGAAAAGGCAATTGAGTTAACAAAAGATTTAACAGTAGGTAATACTGTTGATAATACATTTATGGGACCTGTTATTAATAAAAAACAATTCGATAAAATTAAAAAATATATTGAAATTGGTAGTAAAGAAGGAAAAATTGAAATTGGTGGAGAAGCGGATGATTCAACAGGTTACTTTATCCATCCAACAATCATTTCAGGATTAACATCTTCTGATCAAGTGATGCAAGAAGAAATCTTTGGCCCTGTAGTTGGCTTCACCAAATTCGATAACTTTAATGAAGCCATTGATATTGCAAATGATACAGATTATGGCTTAACAGGCGCGGTCATCACAAACAATCGTGAACATTGGATTCAAGCTGTAAATGAATTTGATGTAGGTAACTTATATCTAAATCGTGGATGTACTGCAGCTGTTGTAGGTTACCACCCATTTGGTGGTTTCAAAATGTCAGGTACAGACGCTAAAACAGGCAGTCCTGACTATTTATTAAACTTTTTAGAACAAAAAGTCGTATCAGAGATGTTCTAACATAACGAAGTGGTAGGTGCTGTGGAAAGTCGAATTCGTTCGATTTTCCATAGCTTTTTTTATAGTCTCAAAAAAATAAATACGCTAAACAATGTATGAGTCATATCTAAAATTTATGAAAAATGAATAAATAAATAATTGTAAAAGTAAGTGAAAAAGGTTATCATTTAAGTGTTGAGAATGATTATTAATTACAAATAGAAAGTGTGACTGGAATGATAAATGTAAGCACTGCATCAAAAGATAAAAAGTATGTAGTTAAACAAATTGATATTCAAAATAAAAATATGCTATATCGTTTAGGTGCCTTTGGCTTAAATGTAGGTAGTAAAATCAGTATTAAACAAAAGTGCTTGTTAAATGGACCAAGTGTTGTTGAAATTAATGGCCAATGTGTAAGCATTCGTCAACGTGATGCACGTTTAATTATGTTAGAGGAGTAAGCCTATGCACGAAAGCTTCTGTATATTAGGTAATCCAAATGTAGGAAAGACATCATTGTTTAATGCACTAACCGGTTCGTATGAATACATTGGAAACTGGAGTGGCGTTACAGTTGAAAAGAAAGTTGGACAATTAAAGAAAGATATTGGCAATTTAATCGATTTACCGGGTATTTATGATTTATCACCTATTTCTAAAGATGAAACAGTTGTCACAGACTATCTGATGACAAATACATTTACAGGTATGATTAACATTATTGATGCCAGTCAATTAAAGAGAAACCTTCAACTTACAATACAATTAATGGAATTAAATGAACCTATTATCATTGGATTAAATATGGTAGATGTGGCAACGCAAAGAGGTATTAAAATTAAATACGAAGGTCTAATGAGAAAACTGAAAGTACCTGTATTTCCCATTGTTGCTCGTAAAGGAAAAGGTACGGAGGAATTGCTAAATGAATTGTCTTTTTTAAATCCAAAAGAAAGACGTAACTTCAAAATCAGTTATGGTAAAGAAAGTGAAGATGCGATTAAGCAAATGACTTCTATCATTCAAGCACATACAGAATATCCTTCAAAACGTTTACGCTTTATAGCAATTCAGTATTTATTAGACAATCCGGAAATCGAGCGAGAACTACCTTCAGTCATTTCCGAACAAATTGAACCTATTAAAGAGAAGTTAAGTCAACACTTAGATGTATCAATACGACAACATATTGAAATCATTCGAAATCAATACATTGATCGTCTATTAGATGGCGTCGTTGAATATCCGAATGAAGAACAGCAATTTTTAACTGAAAAACTCGATAAAATGATAATGAATAGATACTTAGGTATTCCAATATTTCTAGTCATTATGTGGCTGATTTTTCAAACGACATTTACTTGGATAGGAACACCATTATCAGATCAGCTAGATGCTTTCTTTAGCGGACCACTCACAGATTGGTTAAAGGCAGGCATGCATTATATACATGTTGCGCCATTTCTACAAAATTTGATTACAGATGGTATTGTAGCTGGAGTAGGTTCAGTCTTAGTATTTGTGCCACAAATTATTGTATTATTCTTCTTTATTTCACTTTTAGAAGATTCAGGATATATGGCACGAATTGCAGTTTTAATGGATAGAACAATGGAATCAATAGGATTAAGTGGAAAATCATTTATTCCCATGATTATTGGATTTGGTTGTAATGTACCCAGTATTATGGCAACACGGAGTATTGAAAATGAAAAAGAAAGACTAATTACTATTTTAATTGCACCTTTCATGTCATGTTCGGCGCGATTGCCAGTATATGCTATTTTTGTAGGAGTATTTTTTGAAAAGTATCAATCTCTTGTAGTCCTAAGTTTATATGTATTAGGAATTGTAGTGGCATTAATTGTAAGTACATTACTTAACAAGTTTATTCTTAAAAGTGAGAATTCCGTATTTATTGTGGAACTACCTACATATAGAGTTCCATCAATTAAAACGTTATGGAGAAGTACTTGGGAAAAAGCAAAAGGATTTGTAAAAAAAGCAGGAACATTTATTTTTGGTGGTTCTGTAGTCATTTGGGCATTGAGTTACATCGGTCCTCATGGAGTGAATGTACAGATTGATGAAAGCTTCATGCACAGTATTGGAGAATTCTTTGGACATCTCATTGCTCCATTAGGATTTGGTAGTTGGCAAGCAGGCGCTACGTTAATTCCAGGATTCTTAGCTAAAGAAGTCATTGTAAGTTCTATGGCTATCTTGTATTCTTCTAGTGAAGGTGGTTTAGTCAATGTCATTCAACAACAGTTCACACCGTTATCTGCATATGCCTTTATGATTTTTATATTATTATATGTGCCATGTATTTCAACTGTTGCAACAATTCGTAAAGAAACAACATCATGGAAATGGACACTTACAGCATTAATTTATCCAATTTTTACAGCGTATATATTAACATTTGCATTTTATCAAATAACAAAATTACTTATATAAGGATGATGACAATGACTTTATTAATAAACGTAATCATTTTTGTTGCTATTTTTGGTTACGCTGCGTATACATTATATAAATTCTTTAATCGCTCTACTCAAGGAAAATGTGGTAGTTGCGATACAGATTGTAATTGTGATATTAATGCATCTAGCGAGTTAAATGAATTAAAATTAAATCATATAAAAAACAATAATTAATAATAAATAACCCCCGTCGAATTAAGACGGGGGTTATTTATTAAAACGATATAACGATGGTTTGATCAGTAATTAATCGTTTTAATATTAACTAATTTATGAAAAACGTCATCCATTTCTTTAGGCGTAAGTGTTGTCTCCTCATTTTTTTGCCACTCTAAAAAACCACCTATAATTGAACCAAAAACATAGAAAACTAAGCTTTTAGGAATGGTTTCTTCAAGTGCTATCCGATCCATATTTTCATAAACATCATTTTTGATAATATCTATAAGAAACTGATTTCTAACTTTGTTGTATTCATTATCCTCTTCTTGCATGTGTTCGATTCTAGACAATGTTTCACGATTTAATGAATTAGACAAAACTTGAAACGGACGATTAATACGTTCCTTAATATCAATTGCAAAGTAATTTTTCCCAATGACTTCAAGTAAATAGACGAGTAGTTCATATTTATCATAAAAGTGTTTATAAAATGTAGTACGATGAATACCAGCATTTTCACAAATTTTATGAACTGTAATAGAAGAGAAGGGTTCTATTTCTAGTAAAGCATATAAACTACTCGTTAACGCTTTCTTAGTCTTTATCACTCTTAAATCTTTATCATTCATGTCTTTCTCCCCTAACATGTAAACTATAAAATATTTATATAGAGATACATAATATATGATTATAGAATAGAAATATCTATAAATAAATAGAGAATAACTAATAAATTACAATTTAATAAAAAAAATGATTTTTTATGTTTAGCGTTAAATAATTTATAATATAGAAAAGTTTTAACTAGGATGAATAGGGTATACAAATTTTAAAGAAATTAATTAGAATTATAAATAAAAATTAAAAAATTATAGAAAAATAGTATTCTTTATAGAATGATTCAATGATAATTCTATAAAATATAAAAATACTCTATACTGGAGGATGGTAAAATATGAAAGGTAGTAAAAGATTAAATCAAATTAAAGAAGATAATAAAAAACAACTTAAAAAATTATTTAAGTATGACAAAAATAATGCTTTATCATTTAGTAAACCAGATCGTGAAAAAGTTCAAGATAAATTTGGTGTATATGTTATTTTTGATAAAAAAACACCAATATTTGTAGGTCAAACTGGAGGATATTCAACAGGTTATCAACCTATTACGAAAGACTTATTTAACAAAATGGGACAATATAACTTAAAATCTGGTGTAGGCACAACAAAATTTAAAAAAGGCTTAGCTCAACAAAAAGGCTTGAACGAAGACGATATTAAATCAATCACTGCTGAAGATTATGGATTAAAATTCCAATATGTAAATGTTAAAGATGAGCCAGCATTTATCAATATATTAGAAATTTTAGCATTAGAATATGCTAAAGATAAAGGCTATGAATTATATAACTTCAATTAAGAACGATTGTATTCTTAAAATAAACTTAGTATTAAACAGTTATAAATCAATGTGTCAGAATTGATTAATGGAAGCGAGAAGAGGAATTCAAATGAATTCAGTCTCGCTTCTTATTTTTTATTACAATACAATAGAGTAAGGAGGAAGCTATTATGTTCTATTCAATGCTTTATCACTCTCCAGTAGGTAATTTAGAAATCGTTACAGACGGAGAAGTAGTGACGCAATTAGAATATTTATATCAATACACGCATTTACGTTTTCCTACAGATCATGAACTATATATTTTAAAAAAAGTAAAGCGATGGCTTGATGACTATTTCTTAGGAAATAATCCAGAGATTGATTTTCCTTTACAACCTCATGGTACATCTTTTCAACAAGAAGTATGGGCTTATCTTAATACGATCCCATATGGAGAGCTTACTACTTACGGAACCATTGCAAAACATATTGGTCAAGTATTAAACAAACCAAAAATGTCTGCACAAGCTGTAGGTGGAGCTGTAGGAAAAAATCCAATTTCTATCATCATTCCTTGTCATCGCGTTGTAGGAAAAGATGGTAGTTTAACAGGATATGGTGGAACAATTGATAATAAAATTAAATTGTTAGAAATTGAAAATGTGAATATGAGTCAATTATATCGACCATTATACACAACTAAACCATAAATAAAAGGCGCCTAAGACATAATGAGTTGTCTTAGGCGTTTATAATGTTTTGGGGAGATGGGATGACGAATTCATTTTGAGTACATCGTCCCACCTTTTTTAATATCGGATTGACATACATTATTCAGGAGAATGATAATATCTAATATCATCTTCAATGTTTTCTAAATAAAAGATATTTTTATCGTTTTCTACGTTTTCAATCTCATGATTAAAAGATAAATCATCAAAACGTCTGAAGAACGATTCGTATTCTTTTACAGATACTTCTTGACGCTCATTTAATAAAGCTTGATGTGCTTTTTTATCTAAGTGTTGTTCAAAGCCTTCCACTACTGTGGCGCTAAAGAATTCTCCCACTGACCCAGAACCATAACTAAATAATCCAATTGTTTGACCAGGAGTTAAAGTTCTGTTTTCAAGTAATGAAATTAAACTTAAATAAAGTGATCCAGTATATATATTACCTACATAACGATTATAGTATACAGCATCTTCATAACCAGACGTTAATCGAGATTGAGTCGTTTCATCAGTATCATTAATGATAGAATCTAATGCTTTTTTGCCCATTTTAGTAAAAGGCACATGGAAACATAATGATTCAAAATCGGATAATGATTTATCTTCACGACGTGCATACTCTTTCCAACTTTCTTGGAATGATTCAATATATGCATCTTTTGATAATGCACCTGCAACAAGTGGATATTTATAACCAGTCGGTCTCCAGAAATCATACACATCTGCTGTATAAGCAACAGCATCATTGTTTAATTGTAAAATGCGAGGCTGATGTGAAATTAACATTGCCACTGCACCAGCACCTTGTGTAGGTTCACCGCCTGACTCGATACCATAACGTGCTGTATCACTTGCAATGACCAATACTTTTTCGTTAGGACGGTTTGCAAGATAATCTTTAGCAAGTTGAATTGCAGGTGTAGCTGCATAGCAAGCTTCTTTCATTTCAAAACAACGTGCAAAAGGTTGGATATTTAATAAATGGTGAATTTGAACTGCTGCGGCTTTAGCGTTGTCGATAGCAGATTCAGTAGCAACGATAACCATTCCAATATGTTTTTTATCATCTTCTGTTATAATATCTTTAGCAGCATTGGCTCCCATTGATACGATATCTTGAGATACTGGACTTACTGCCATTTGTGTTTGTCCAATCCCAATTAAAAATTTGTTTGGATCAACTTGACGAGCCTCTGCAAGCTTCGCCATGTCTACATAGTATTTAGGGACATAAAAATTGATTTTATCGATACCTATATTCACAGGCATGTCATCCTTTCGAATAGTCTAATTTTAACAATACAATACTCTGTATTTTACCAAAATAAATTACTAAAATACAATTATATCTATATTACAGGCAAGGAGATAAAGAATGAAACAAATCGCTATTGTAAGTGCTAAAAGAACGCCAATTGGCAAATATAAAGGGAAATTGAGAAATTATTCAGCTGTTGAACTAGGTACAACAGCTTTAAAAGGAGCTATTGAATCAATTGATATCGATCCATCTCTTATTGAACAAGTTATTTTCGGAAATGTCTTACAAAGTGGTATAGGACAAAACTCTGCACGACAAATTGCTATTAAATCAGGTATTCCTGATACAACTCCAGCGATGACGATTAATGAAGTATGTGGTTCAGGACTTAAAGCAATTATTTTAGGGAAGCAACTTATTCAATTAGGAGAAGCTAAAGTCGTTGCTGTTGGTGGTGTTGAAAGTATGACTAATGCACCTAAACTTATTTTAAAAGACGGAGAAGACCCTGTAGAAAGTTTTATGCATGATGGATTAACGGATGCTTTCCATTATGTTCCGATGGGTGTCACAGCAGAAAATATAGCTGAAAAATATCATGTAACACGTGAAATGCAAGACGAGTTTGCTAACCATTCTCATGCTAAAGCTGCAAAAGCCGTTGAAGAAGGTAAATTTGATAACGAAATTATAAAAATGACAGACGCTGAAGGTAATGAGATGACTTCTGATGAAGGTATAAGATCAAATAGTAGTGTTGAAAAATTATCTACTTTGAAAACAATATTTAAAGAGAATGGAACAGTCACTGGTGGTAATGCTTCGAGTATTAATGATGGATCATCTGCCCTTATTTTAATGGAAGCAACATTTGCAAAAGAACATGGATTTGAAATTCTTGGCATAGTAGGAGATTACGCTGAAGTAGGTTGCGATCCACAATACATGGGTTATGCACCTTTTTATGCAGTAGAAAAATTATTAGAAAAAACACATCAAAACATTAATGATATTGATATTATAGAAATGACTGAAGCATTTGCAGCTCAAAGTATACCTGTTAAGGATCATTTAAAAATTCCTGATAGCATTTTAAATATTTATGGTGGTGCCATTGCATTAGGACATCCTATTGGTGCAAGTGGTGCACGTCTCGTTACAACACTTGTGAATGCTTTAGAACAAGAACATCAACATACAGGTATCGCAACAGCTTGCATTGGTGGAGGACTAGGCATTGCTTTAATGATTGAAAAGGGAGTACATTAATATGAAAAGTTTAGATAAAAACTTTCGTCATTTATCAAGAGAAGATAAATTAAAACAATTAGTAGACTACGGATGGTTAGATAAAACGAATTATCAAACATTATTAAGCAATCCAGTTATTGATGAGGAAGTGGCAAACAGTCTCATCGAAAATGTCATTGGCCAGGGTACGTTACCAGTTGGATTATTACCTAAAATTATCGTAGATGAAAAAGAATATGTGGTACCTATGATGGTTGAAGAGCCGTCAGTTGTTGCTGCTGCGAGTTATGGAGCGAAACTTGTTAACCAAACTGGAGGATTTAAAACGATAAAAAGTGAACGATTGATGATTGGACAAATCGTATTTGATGATGTTAAAGATACAGAAGACTTAACACAACGCATTCAAAAACAAGAAAACCAAATTAAACGTATTGCAGATGAAGCCTATCCTTCTATCATCCGTCGTGGGGGTGGCTATCGTGGTATTGACATAGATGCGTTTCCTAATGAACAGTTATTATCTCTTAAAGTATTTGTTGATACTAAAGATGCGATGGGCGCAAATATGCTTAATACCATTTTAGAAGCAGTGACAGCCTATCTAAAAAATGAGTTAACAGATCAAGAGATATTAATGAGTATCTTATCTAATCATGCAACGTCTTCTGTTGTAAGGGTAGAAGGTGAGATTGATATCAATGATTTAAATCGCGGCGATTATTCTGGTGAAGAAGTAGCTAAGAGAATGGAGCGTGCGTCAGTGCTTGCACAAGTCGATATTCATCGGGCAGCAACACATAACAAAGGAGTCATGAATGGAATTCATGCCGTTGTTCTAGCTACAGGTAACGATACACGAGGTGCTGAAGCAAGTGCGCATGCTTATGCAGCACGTGATGGTCAGTATAGAGGCATGGCCACGTGGAAATATGATAAAGCCCGTGGACGTCTTGTGGGCACAATTGAAGTACCGATGACTTTAGCCATCGTTGGCGGAGGAACGAAAGTATTACCAATCGCGAAAGCTTCTCTAGACTTACTCAACGTTGAGTCTGCTAGAGAATTAGGACATGTAGTGGCTGCAGTAGGTTTAGCACAGAACTTTTCAGCTTGTAGAGCCCTTGTTTCAGAAGGTATTCAAAAAGGACATATGAGTTTGCAATATAAATCATTAGCGATTGTTGTAGGCGCTAAAGGTGAAGAAATTTCAAAAGTTGCTGAGCAACTTAAACAAGAACCTAAAGCAAATACCGAAGCGGCTAAACGTATTTTAAAATCAATACGTCAATCTTAAAAATAAGCCATGAGAATTTAGAAATGGAAGAGATTCCATCACTAAACTTTCATGGCTTATTATGTTATGTCAATTAATAAATGTAATTGTAATTACGCGCAGCAGATGCACTAATATAACGCGTACTGTAGGCTAGTGGACGGTTATAATTATATTCTGAAACAAGAATTTTTCCACTACTGTAAACACGTTCAACGATGGCAACATGACCGTAATATCCTGCAGTTGATTGCATAATAGCATAGCGTTTAGGCTTATGTCCTGTTCTATAACCAGCACGCTGAGCTCTATAGTACCAGTTTTTGGCATTACCCCATTGATTTGAAACAGGTTTACCTAATTGAACACGGCGTTGATATGCCCACCAAGTACATTGATATTTATTATAATAGTTATAACCAGCTGCTTCAGAAGTATGTGTATGTTCAACATTTTGATATGTATAAGTTCCAGTAAAAATAATTGTCGTAGCTAATATTAGACGTAAAATGAATGTTTTAATTTTCATTAAGTTCTCCTTAAAAATCAAATAATTTAAAATCTAAAATAATAATATTATTTAAAAAGTTGTAATACAATATAAGAAATGAATTATACAAATAACTGTAATACTTCTGAAATATACGTAATATACTGTAGCTAAATTTTTGTATAAAAAAAGACGCCACGATGGCGCCTTAGTGAGATGATACTTCCATGTAATGTATAACTACATTTTGTTGAAATCATACATCTGTGAATTGGTTAAAAACAGCTAATGCTCTTTTAACACTAGTCACCGGTATGTTTTCAAGACACGGATTTGTTCGAAAATATAGCAATATTTCGTTTTGGCTCTTCACGTCTTTAGGAAAAGTGTTATCTTGATTAATCCAATTTACCAATTCACCTAATGGTGTGTCATCGCCTATAAAATTTTGCATAAATTCGTAAAAGCTCAATTCATCACCTCATATTCGCTTGAGCCGATTTTGATTATAACATTTTTTGTAATTTGAAAATATAGTTTTGTTTATATGAAAAATAATTTATTTATAAATATTATTTTTCCATAAAGTATACATATTTAAGTAAGTTATCGAATGAATTCAAATTGAATGAATTTACATTTTTCTTACAAAAATAATGTATAATAAAAAAAAGAATTTTTTAAGAAGGTGAGCAATTGGATATCAAGCATATGAAATATTTTATGGAAGTTGTGAATCAAGGTGGTATGACAAATGCTTCTAAATCTTTATATATTGCTCAACCAACTATAAGTAAAGCAATAAAAGATATTGAAAAAGAATTAGACATGCCTTTATTCGATCGACAAAAACGTTATTTAGTTCTTACAGATGCAGGAAAAGTGTTTTATAAAAAATGTGAAGAAATTTTAGCATTATATGATAATATTCCAAATGAAATTAATGGCTTGCTTGGTTTAGAAACAGGTCATATTAATATTGGGATGTCAGCAGTGATGGATATGCAACAGTTTATTAATATTTTGGCGGAGTTTCATAAATTATATCCAAACGTTACCTATAGTCTTAATGAAAGTGGCGGTAAATCGATTGAAAATCGTTTGATTAACGATCAAATAGACATTGGCATTACGACCATTCCTATAGATGAGAACACATTTGATTACGTGTCTTTATATAGTGAAGATTTAAGACTTATAGTGAGTGAAGAACATCAGTTAGCTAAGTGTTCATCTGTGACTATGGCTGATTTGAAAAATGAAGATTTTATATTATTCAATGAGGACTTTTATCTTAATGATAAAATTATAGCTGCTGCAAAAAATGCTGGTTTTATCCCAAATACAGTGTCCAATGTATCACAATGGAATTTCATCGAATATTTAGTAATAGCACGATTAGGCGTTAGTATTTTACCAGAACATATTGCCAAGATGTTAAAAGATGAGATTAAAAGTATAAAAATTGAAGACTCAGGTATGAGCTGGGAACTTGGAGCAATTTGGAAAAAAGATAAACTTTTAAGTTATGCAACTTCTAAATGGATAA
This sequence comes from Staphylococcus sp. HMSC057A08, assembly GCF_001812925.1. Lineage (NCBI taxonomy): Bacteria > Bacillati > Bacillota > Bacilli > Caryophanales > Staphylococcaceae > Staphylococcus > Staphylococcus sp. HMSC057A08. Next base: position 300,878 of record NZ_KV810847.1, read on the forward strand.
AATTTATGACTGAGAGATTGGAAAACAAGTAAACGGTTCATTTTTACAAATAGTGAAAAACCTTAACGTAGGTTCTCTCACTATTTTTTTATTTTTAAAACGGTTCCATAGAAAATAACTATAAGTTATATATAAAATCAATATTTTTATAATCTATCAATATAGATTACAATTTTGAATATAGACTAAAAAATCGCTGTAACAAATTCGACAAATTTATGGAGGTCAGTCGTTTTGAAAAAAGCATTAAATATTATAGAGATTATTCTTCAAATCGTATTGGTGGTAGCGATTAGTATTATAGGTTCACTGCTACAAAAATGGCTACATATACCATTAGCAGGAAGTATTATCGGTATGATATTATTTTATATTTTATTACATTTTAAAATTATTCGTGTTGAATGGGTTTCTAAAGGAGCCGACTTCTTATTAACTACAATGGTCTTCTTCTTTATTCCTTCAGTTGTAGGAATTATGGATATTGTTTCTAATATCACTACAAGTTATATTATTTTCTTCCTCTTGATTATTATTGGTACAAGCTGTGTGGCACTTGTTTCTGGATTTATTGCTGAAACAATGTCTAAGAAAAAACCTCATACTAAGAAAGGAAATCATTAAAAATGGATATATTAAAAGGCGTTTTAATGATATTATTAACTGTTGTAATGTATAAACTTGCTCAAATATTACAACGTAAATATAATAACCCATTATTGAATCCAGCATTAATCGGTTCACTTGGAATAATTATTATTTTACTTTTAACACGTCAAAACTATCACGATTACATGATTGGCGGTCAATGGATTAACCATCTATTAAATGCCACTGTTGTATGTCTTGCTTATCCACTTTATAAAAATAAAGATAAGATTGTAGAAAATATTGGGGTCATTTTTTCAAGCGTCATGGCTGGCGTGATATTGAATTTTGTGTTAGTGTTTAGTTCGTTAAAGTTATTAGGTTACTCAGAAGAAACAATCGTAACTATACTACCTAGATCAATCACAGCTGCTGTAGGAATTGAAGTTTCTCAAGAACTTGGAGGTACAGATACGATTACAGTACTGTTTATCATTACTACTGGATTGATAGGTAGTATGATGGGTTCAATGCTACTTAAGGTTGGTCAATTTAAAACATCAATCGCGAGAGGTTTAACATACGGAAATGCATCACATGCTTTTGGAACTGCAAAAGCGTTAGAACACGACATCGAATCTGGCGCATTTAGCTCAATTGGAATGATTTTAACAGCAGTTATTAGTTCAATTCTTATTCCAATTATGATTAAGTTGTTTTACTAAAGGGAATACAGAAATAAAATGTATATTTAGGAAAGGGGCTATTTAATCAAATGGCGAAGATTAAAGCAAATGAAGCATTAGTTAAAGCATTACAAGCTTGGGATATTGATCACTTATGGGGTATTCCAGGTGACTCAGTTGACGCAGTAGTAGATAATTTAAGAACAGTTAGAGATACTTTCAAATTTTATCATGTACGTCATGAAGAAGTTGCAAGCTTATCAGCTGCAGCATATACAAAGTTAACAGGTAAAATCGGTGTAGCTTTAAGTATTGGTGGACCTGGGATTGTTCACTTATTAAATGGTATGTATGACGCTAAAATGGACCGTGTACCTCAACTTATTATTACAGGTCAAACGAATAGTACATTATTAGGTACAAAATTCTTCCAAGAAACTAACATTTCTAAAATGGTTGACGACGTAGCAGTATTCCATCACCAAGTTCAAAAAGGTGATGACTTATTTGAAATTACAAATGAAGCGATTCGTACTGCATATGAAAAAAATGGTGTAGCCGTTATTATTTGTCCAAATGATCTATTAACTCAAAAAATTAAAGACACTACAAATCGTCCAGTAGATACGTCTAGACCAGTGTTACCAACACCATCTTATCGTAGCATTAAAAAAGCTGCTAAATTAATTAACAAAAGTAAAAAACCAGTTATGCTTGTTGGGGTAGGTGCAAAAAATGCTTCAACTGAATTACAAGACTTCATTGAAGCAGCTAAAATCCCTGTAATTCATACATTACCAGCTAAAACTGTTTTACCTGATTCACATCCATACAGTGTAGGTAACTTAGGTAAAATTGGTACAAAAACGTCTTACCAAACTATTCAAGATGCTGATTTATTAATCATGGCTGGTACTAACTTCCCTTATGCAAATTACTTACCTAAGAAAAATATTAAAGCGATTCAAATCGACACAAATCCAAACGTAATTGGTGAACGTTTCGATATTAATGTTGGTATTGTTGGTGACGTTAAATTAGCATTCCATCAATTAACTGAAGCAATCAAACCAGTACCTCATCGTTCATTCTTAGACAAAACGTTAAAACGTAAAGCTGTATGGGATAAATGGATGGAAAAAGACATGAATAATACAAGTGCTCCAATTCGTCCAGAACGTTTAATGAAAGCTATCAATGATTACAGTAAAGATGACGCTGTATACTCAATCGATGTTGGTACTTCAACTGTTTGGGGTACACGTTACTTAGACTTAAATGTTAATAATAAATTTATTATCTCAGCATGGTTAGGTACAATGGGTTGCGGTCTTCCAGGTGCCCTTGCTTCTAATATTGCTTACCCAGGTCGTCAAGCAATTGCAATTACTGGTGACGGTGCATTCCAAATGGTAATGCAAGACTTCGCAACTGCTGTTCAATACGATTTACCAATGACAGTCTTCGTATTAAATAACAAACAATTATCATTCATCAAATATGAACAACAAGCTGCTGGTGAATTAGAATATGCCATTGACTTCTCTGATATGGATCATGCTAAATTCGCTGAAGCTGCTGGTGGTAAAGGTTATGTATTAAAAGACCCTAACCGTATTGATGAAATTGTTGAAGCAGCATTAAATGAAAATGTACCAACTGTTGTTGATGTACATGTTGATCCAAACGCTGCGCCATTACCAGGTCAAATCGTTAACGAAGAAGCATATGGTTATGGTAAATGGGCTTACAGATCTATCACAGAAGATAAAGAATTTGACTTTGATAAAGTACCACCAATCTCTGTAGCTGCTAAACGTTTCTTATAAGAAATAGATTCGACACACTGACGAAAGTAATGCTTTTGTCAGTGTTTTTTTATGAATATTTAAATTATAAAAAATGTAAAATATTAGTAAAAAAGATATTGAAAACGCTTTATATTATAGGTATAATTAAATTGTTAAAAAAGAACTGCGTGTTACTATTTGATTAGGCATGAGCAGATAAGCTATCATTATTTTTGTCATAAATGATGGGCTTATTTGGTCATGCTTTTTTAATGCGTAAAAAAGATATATTGAAAGGATTGAATCAAAATGTTTAAAAAGCTATTTGGACAATTGCAACGTATTGGTAAAGCATTGATGTTACCTGTGGCAATTTTGCCTGCAGCTGGATTATTACTAGCAATTGGAACAGCTTTTCAAGGTGAAGCATTACAGCATTATCTTCCATTTATTAAAAATGGAGTAATTCAAAATATTGCTAACATGATGACAGGTGCTGGTGGTATTATTTTTGATAACTTACCTATCATTTTTGCACTCGGTGTAGCAATAGGACTAGCAGGTGGAGATGGTGTAGCAGCCATTGCAGCTTTTGTTGGATTTATTATTATGAATAAAACCATGGGAGCATTCTTAAATGTTACACCAGCACAATTGGAAGATCCATCTAAAGGATTCGCAAATGTTTTAGGCATACCTACACTTCAAACTGGAGTGTTTGGTGGGATTATTATAGGTGCTTTAGCAGCTTGGTGTTATAACAAGTTTTATAATATTTCCTTACCATCGTATTTAGGGTTCTTTGCGGGTAAACGTTTTGTGCCGATTATGATGGCAACGACATCGTTTATTTTAGCTTTCCCAATGGCTTGGATTTGGCCATCCATTCAAAATGGATTAAATGCATTTAGTACAGGTTTATTAGATTCTAATACTGGATTGGCAGTATTCTTATTTGGATTTATTAAACGATTACTTATTCCATTTGGTTTACATCATATTTTCCATGCGCCATTCTGGTTTGAATTTGGTTCTTGGAAAAATGCAGCTGGAGAAATTATTCGAGGAGATCAACGTATTTTTATTGAGCAAATACGTGAAGGTGTTCATTTAACTTCAGGTAAATTCATGCAAGGTGAATTTCCTGTTATGATGTTTGGATTACCAGCAGCAGCATTAGCAATTTATCAAACAGCTAAACCTGAGAATAAAAAGGTAGTTGGAGGCTTGATGTTATCAGCAGCTTTAACATCATTCTTAACTGGTATTACTGAACCACTAGAATTTTCATTCTTATTCGTAGCACCATTATTATTCTTTATTCATGCAGTACTTGATGGATTATCATTTTTAACACTTTATCTACTACATTTACATCTAGGATATACATTCTCTGGAGGATTCATAGATTTTGTTTTATTAGGTATTCTTCCAAATAAAACACCATGGTGGTTAGTGATTCCAGTAGGATTAGTTTACGCTGTTATTTATTATGTTGTATTTAGATTCTTGATTGTTAAATTCAACTTTAAAACGCCAGGTCGTGAAGATAAACAAGCCTCTGTAGCTAATACATCTGCAAGTAAATTACCTTTTGATGTGTTAGATGCAATGGGCGGTAAAGAAAATATCAAGCATTTAGATGCTTGTATTACGCGTTTACGTGTTGAAGTCAATGATAAATCTAAAGTAGACGTTGAAGGACTAAAAGTCCTTGGTGCTTCAGGGGTGCTTGAAGTAGGAAATAATATGCAAGCGATTTTTGGTCCTAAATCAGATCAAATTAAACATGATATGGCACGCATTATGAATGGAGATATCACAAAACCTAGTGAAACCACTGTGACTGAAGATACATCAGATGAGCCAGTACAGTTGGAAGAGGTAAAAGAAACGGATATCTATGCGCCAGGTACAGGTCATATAATTCCATTATCTGAAGTGCCAGATAAAGTATTCTCAGAAAAAATGATGGGTGACGGTATTGGATTTGTTCCTGAAAAAGGCGAAATTGTAGCACCATTTGATGGTACAGTTAAAACGATTTTCCCAACGAAACATGCCATCGGTTTAGAATCTGATACAGGAATTGAAGTATTAATTCATATTGGTATCGATACAGTGAAATTGAATGGTGAAGGCTTCGAAAGTTTAGTCGATGTCAATGAACCTGTCACACAAGGTCAACCATTAATGAAAATTAATTTAGCATACTTAAAAGAACATGCGCCAAGTGTCGTTACACCAGTGATTATTACAAATCAAGGTGATAAAACATTAACATTCGATGATGTTGATTCAGTAGATGCTGGTAAACGCATTATGACAATTAAGTAATAAAACAAGCCTGGGACATCATATGTGTCTCAGGCGTTTTTAATGTGTTGACAGTCGATGACTGAATTGAAAAGGTGTGGTCTCAAGTTTTTCAATTCTAATCCTCTTTGCCATGGCGGGGCGACGAATTCAGAAAGAATTCTGTCCCCCTTACTTTTTATTTAATATACAACATTATTCAGTTATATCATTCTCAATTAATAATTTGATAGCTTTATGATCTGTAGCATTTCTAAATAAGTCATAAGCATTTTCAATGTCACTTAATTTACTATAATGTGTCACGAGTTGTTCTGGTTGAATGATTTTAGATTTGAGAGCTTCCAACAATTCTTCAGTGGTATTAGCAGAAACTAAACCCGTTGTAATGTTGATATTTTTAATCCATAATTTTTCGATATCAAATTGAACGGGTAAGCCGTGAACACCAACATTAGCGATTGTTCCATCGACGCCAATCAACTTTTGACATAAATCAAATGTTGCTGGAATACCAACTGCTTCAATAGCAACATCGACGCCACGATGATTGATATCTTTGATTTGTTGAATTGCTTCATTCACATGACTAGAATTAATTGTATGAGTCGCGCCAAATTTTTTGGCTGTAGCTAAACGATGATCGTCTAAATCAATCATAATTATTTTTGAAGGTGAGTAGAATTGAGCAGTTAATAAAGAAGCTAATCCAACTGGTCCAGCACCTACAATAGCAACAGTGCTTCCAGGTTTTACTTTTCCTTTTAATACGCCAATTTCATAACCAGTCGGTAAAATATCTGAAAGCATCACGAGTGCTTCATCAGATAAAGAAGTAGGAGCATGATATAAAGAATTATCTGCAAAAGGTACTTTCACATATTCTGCTTGCGTACCATCAACAAGATGTCCTAATATCCATCCACCGCCATTTTCACAATGAGCATAGATACCTTTTTTACAGTAATAACATTTGCCACAAGATGAGATACAAGACACAATGACTTTATCGCCGACTTTGAAGTTATTGACATTAGAACCAACAGATTCAACAATACCAATACCTTCGTGACCTAATGTGGTATATTGAGGAACTTCAGGTGTGTCCCCTTTAATAATATGTAAATCAGTACCACAAATTGTTGTTTTGACCATTCTAATAATAGCGTCAGTACTTTCCGTAACAACTGGTTTTTCTTTATCGACGAGCTTAGCTACGCCAGGTTTTTCATAGATGTAAGCTTTCATGTTGATTCCTCCAATATAAATTGTGAATTATTTCACAAACATTATAACATTAATTTAATAAGATGTATTCTATTTTGAAGAGAAAATCATTGAACTCTTGTTAAACGTATTTAACAAGAGGATTTAGATGAAAAAATAAGTGTAACATCGTAAAATAAATATATATAAGAGAACTAGACCGTTAAATTAAATAAGTAGGTGAAAATATGACTAAAAATATTGAAAGTATAGAACAATTTCATCAATTTATTCAAACGCATCGATTAGTAGTGATTCATGTTATGCGGAATCATTGTTCAGTATGTCATGCGGTATTGCCACAAATTGAAGATATCGTCAATGATTATTCTAAAGTACATTTTGCTGTTATCAATCAATCTAATGTAGAAGCTATTGCGGGAGAACTATCTATATTTACTGTTCCAGTGGATTTAATATTTTTGGACGGAAAAGAAATGCATCGACAAGCGCGTTTTATCGATATGCAAGATTTTGAGCACCAGTTAAGTTTAATGCATGAGAGTTTAAATTAAGTTAAGAAAGCCTAAACACGATAAATGAATTGTTGTGTTTAGGCTTTTTTTACTATTTATTTAAGATTGATTCAATGATAGCATCAGCACGTTGTTGATGCTCTAAAATAATATGACTTGATTGTTTGAAACGAGTAAGTTCATCTTCTTCTAATTTCAGTTCAATGACACGATCAGCACCATTACCGTTAATCACTGTTGGCGTTCCAATATAAAGGTCATTTAATCCATATTCACCTTCAAGATAACTTGACACATTCATAATCACATTTTTATTAAATAAAATAGCTTCTACAATACGTACTAAACTTAATGATATGCCGAAGTTTGTAGTACCTTTTCGAACGTAAATATCATATCCCACTTGAGTAGTTTGAGAAGCGATAGATTGTTTGAACGCGGTTTGGTCTACTCCTTTATTCAATAAATCAAGAACAGGTTCGCCGGCAATTTGAGCATGAGACCAAACAGCTACTTGAGAATCACCATGTTCGCCAATAACAGGCGCATAGACATTTTGTGGTGCCACATCAAACGTGCGACTTAAGAAAAATTCGAAGCGGGCTGTATCTAATGAAGTGCCTGATCCAATAATTTTATTCTTAGGAAATTGAGACACACGTTTTATGACATAACTCATAATATCGACTGGATTAGATGGAAGTACAAAATAACCATCGAAACCATGAGCAATGACTTTTTGAATCATAGGCACAAAGATATTTACATTATCTTCTAATAATTTTAAACGTGTGTCGCCTTTATCTAATTTTGCACTTGCACAAATGACGACGATATCAGCATCACTACAATCACTATACGAACCAAGATGTACATCTACAAACTTATCTCCAAAAGGTGTAGCATGGTTTAAATCCCATACATCTGCTTTTGCTTTATCTTCATCAATATCAATAATAGCTAGCTCATCGACTAGTCCTTTATCTACAACTGCATGTGCAAACGCAGAACCTACGAATCCACTACCAATAAGCACAATTTTATTTCTTTTCATTCAGCATAACCTACTTTCTAAAATAAAATAAAAATTCTGATAATTGTATTTAGAATAGCACGTATCATTATTTTTTTAAATCTTTAAAAGTTGAATAAGCGATTTACTAAAATATAATGACTATGAGGTATATAATAATATAGAGTATAGGAGGTTAAAAAATGAAAAAACGATTGTTAACCGTAGTGACATCTGCAATTCTTGGAACTTTAGCTTACATTAAAGTAAAAGAAAAACGCAGTTATCAAAGCTTTATTACTGAAAAATATATTCGTATGTCTGGAATGAAAAAAACATTTGAAAATGTGAATGAGGCTAAAAAAGCATTAGAGGAAGTCAAATCTTTAACAGCTGGTAAATATGATGGGACAGATTATGAATTTAAACATCGTGCGCATACTAGAAGTATTAATGGGTCTGTCACATATATTGTTAATGATAAAAGAGAGCCTCATCAAGATGTTGTGCTTTACATTCATGGTGGTGCTTGGTTCCAAGATCCATTAGATAATCATTTTGATTTTATTGATCAACTTGCAGGAGAATTGGATGCACGAGTGATTATGTCTGTCTATCCTAAAGTACCTCATAGAGATTATCGAACAACATTTGAATTACTAAAAAATATTTATCAAAAAGAAATATTAGAAGTAGAAAATCCACAACATATGACGATAATGGGAGATTCAGCAGGTGGTCAAATTGCTTTATCATTTGCACAATATCTTAAAAAAGAAACACCATTACCACAACCAGGACATATTGTGATGCTGTCTCCAGTTCTTGATGCAACATTTAGCAATCCTGAAGCTAAGAAATATGAAAAAATAGATCCTATGTTAGGAATTGAAGGAAGTAAATATTTCATTCAATTATGGTCTGGTGATACGCCAATAGAAGACTATAAAATATCACCAATTAACGGAGATTTAGAAGGTCTTGGTCGTATATCTATTTTTATAGGAACAAAAGAAACGCTATATCCAGATGCATTAAAGCTCTCTAAAATGTTAAATGATAAAGGAATTGAACATGATTTTACACCAGGTTATAACTTATTCCATATTTATCCTATTTTCCCATTACCAGAACGTCAAAAGTTCTTTACACAACTAAAAAATATAATGGGAAAAGATTAAATACTAGTTTGAACGTTAGTGTTATTTTTAAGAGCATTAAAATAAAGAATAAAATATCTTTGATATCACATCTGCCTAGGCTGTTTTTTAAAAGTAATAATAAAATAATGAGTAAAATGAGTATCATTCTAAGCATTTGAAATACAATGAAAATCGAATGTTTAGGTTGGGAAATTTTATCGAAATTCAATAAAAAATGTCACTTATTAATAGTCTAGCTCTAGCAGTAAGTAACATACCCATCCGCATGTATATGACGTTGATTGAATAGTAAATCAGATACTGTACCACTTAGTCCCATAATAACTATGGCACCTATCATAGTAAACAGTATTTCTCTTGTTCGTTTATGAGTAGTGTCCATATGATGTACCTCTATAAACGATATTACAATTTTTATATAAATATAAAAACAGATACTAACTTGTATTATTCTCTAGAGTTAGTATCTGTTTCTTTATATTGAATATTAATAGTATTTTTATGTGAAGGTAGAGCATCTTCTTTTTTAATTTCAGTAAAGTTTGAAGTCGAATGTGGTGATTCATTTTTGTTGATTGTCTCGTTAGAAGATTGAGAACGATTGTTGATATAACGAGGGTCAGTATCTAGGACAGAATGACTCATGTCATTTCCTTGTAGACTGCCAATCAAAATAAAGATGAGATAACTAGAACAAGCCAGTAAAACTAAAGCAAGATAAATGCCAACTGCAATTTTAACAGGTTTAGCCATAGATTTATCCATTTATGTCCTCCTAGAGTCATAGCAATGTTTACTTATAAACTAACATGAGAGTTTTAAGTAAATGTAAATAAGAAGTAAATAATTATCAATTTACTATTAATAAATGTACGATAATTAAATTTGTTTATAGTAATTTAAAATAATCAATAATTTATCCGAGAAAATATTTATGTTTTATTAACTTTTTTATAATTTTATACTATTCTTAACTGAATATTTACATTTTTAAAACTGACTAAATATTAAGATGATAGCATACCCTTATTAAAGTGTTTAACGCATTAATTAAGATAATATTAAATGAAAGACAAAATATGTTTAAAGAGAGGGACTTCAGTTTGATTCTCATTATCATTTGTATCGCTTTGATATTATTTCTAGGAATTAGAGAGAAAAAGCGACATACACACCGTTTAAATAAGATTCCTCTACGAATAAATATTAATGGTATTCGTGGTAAATCAACTATTACAAGAATGATTTATAGTATTTTGCGAGAAGATCAATATCATGTCATTGGTAAAACAACAGGTACTGATGCCAGAATGTTGTATTGGTTTACAGAGAAAGAATATCCTGTCCTTAGAAAACCGCAAGGCGCCAACATAGGAGAACAAAGAGACATTGTGCAAAAAGTAGTTAAGCAAAAAGGCAATGCGCTTGTTAATGAATGTATGGCAGTTAATCCAGATTATCAAATTGTCTTTCAAGAAGATTTAGTAAAAGCGAATATTGGTGTCATTGTCAATGTTATGGAAGACCATATGGACGTATTAGGGCCGACACTTCAAGATATTGCTCAAGCATTTACTGCAACGATTCCCCGAAATGGAAAATTAGTAGTCATGAAGGATGAGTTTACAGACTTTTTTGCTAAAGAAGCTAAAAAACGTAAAACTGAACTTATTGTTGTAGATAAAAATGATATACCTGAATCATACTTAAGGAAATTTAAATATTTAGTATTTCCTGATAATGTAGCCATCGCTTTAGGTGTAGCGCAAGCTGTAGGAGTTGAAAAAGACGTTGCACTGCGCGGAATGTTAAATGCGCCTCCCGATCCTGGAGCGGTTGAAATTAAATATTTTAATGCAAATAACACAAAAAATGTATTTGTTAATGCGTTTGCTGCTAATGAGCCTCAGTCTACGAAAGCGATATTAAATAAAGTGGAATCATACGATTATCCTTATACAAAAAAAGTAGTGATTCTTAACTGTCGTTCTGACAGGGTAGATCGAACGCGACAGTTCGTTGAGAATTTTATTGAGGACGTCGAATTTGATACCTTAATTTGTACAGGAAAAAGCACGCAAATGGTTACAGATTTAATGCAACGTCTACCTGAAAAAACATACATAAACCTTGAAAATCATGATTTTTCAGATATAGAAAAAGCGATTCTTAATGAATCACATCAAGCACTTATATTCTGTGTTGGAAATATTCATGGTCCAGGTGGAAAAATAGCAGAATTTATAGAAGGGATAGAATAAAATGATAGGTTCGGAGTTATACTTTTCCCTATTTGTTGGTATTGTATTAAGTTTAATTTTTGCAGAAAAATTTGGGATTAATCCCGCAGGTCTTGTTGTACCTGGTTATTTAGCACTTATTTTTGATCAACCCATTATGTTACTATCTGTATTGGTCATTAGTTGTCTCACTTATTTTATTGTTACGTTTGGTATTAGTAGATGGGTCATTCTTTATGGTAGACGTAAATTTGCAGCGATGATTTTAACTGGTATGGTTCTAAAATTTATTTTTGATTTAATTTATCCACTCACTCCATTTGAAGTTGTAGAAGTTTCAGGTATCGGAGTTGTTATTCCTGGTATTATTGCCAATACCATTCAAAAACAAGGTGTTGTAATTACATTAGCTACAACAATGTTATTAACATGTATTACTTATGTCATCTTGTTCTTATATAGCTTTATTAATTAATCGCGAGCGAGGAGCGCATAATAATGAAAAAGAAAAAACGATTATCAGCGAGCGAATGGTTACTTAAGCAATCAAAACGACATAAACGAAGAAACTTTTTGTATACGTTTATTGTCTTAGTTATCACAGTAGTACTTCTAATTTTTGCTATTCGAGCTGTTAAAGTTGAACCTGTAGAGACGATGCCACATTCAGGTAATAGTATTAGAAATACATATTTAGGAAATATCACTTTGAATAATGACATCAGAAAGGTCAATTTAAATGATGTTTTTAAAAGTTTAAGACAGCCATTACAACAAAGTGATTTTTCCACAGCTTCTTTATATGTGAACCAATTTTCTAAAAATCCTAAAGAAAATTTAAACAAAAACATAGAAAACATTATGTTTTTAAAAAAACAAAATATTAAAAGTATCAATTTAATTAATAGCACTATAGATAATGTACAAGCGCAAGATTTATCCAAAAAAGTTGAAGCACAAACAGATTATAATTTTTTAACTGGAAATGGTTCGAATCCAATTAATAGTAAAACAGTGCAACAAAAAGTTAAAAATAAAAAAGTCGCTAATGTTTCGTTCACAGATATTGAATCGTATTATGAAGATCCTTTAAAAAATACGACATCTATTAGCTTAGATCCCAAAATTTTTGTACCATTAATTAAAAACTTAAAGGAAAACAATGATCTTGTAGTTGTGAACGTAGATTGGGGGATTCCTAACGAACGTAATGTAACAGATCGCCAAAAAGCTTATGCTCATGCATTAGTTGATGCAGGTGCAGATGTAATCATTGGCCATAATACAGTTATACAAAGTATTGAGAAATATAAACATGCTAGTATTTTTTATAGTTTAGGAAATTTAACCTCTGCTGATTTTCTATCAAAAAATCAAAAAAGTATAGTTGTTCAACATGATTGGGATGGTCAGCATCATCAATTTCAAATTACACCTGTTCGCTCTGCAGATGGAAAATTAACAAAAGATCATATGAATAGTGTGGAGTCACAACGTTATTACAATAATATTAAAGATAAAACAATTCATCTGAAAGAAAAGAATGGGGGGTATTCTTTTGAATATTAAACAACATTGGTTACCTATTGTTACAACACTCATTATTATTGCTATTTTATTAATGGTTACATTTGCTAGAGCAAATGAAGGTCTCGATAATTACGAAAAAAATGAATTAAATAAAGCCACGGAGCAATATTTATCTAAAGGGGCCAAGTAGTATGAATATCTATAATAAAGTGACACTATCAGTCATTTTAGTGATTACAATTTTACTCTCATTTACATTTTATTTTTTTAATAAAGAAGATAAACCTGATAAAGATGATTTATATGAAAATAAGATTGCTAACCGTAAATCAGCAACATCTGGTGATCAAAAAACGTATGGTGTCGCTTCAAACAATGCGATCGCAACACGTGTAGGTAATAAAATTATTGAAGATGGTGGTAATGCGGTTGACGCAGCGGAAGGTGTCGCTTACGCGCTTGCAGTAACAGAACCTCATTCATCTGGATTAGGTGGCGGCGGTGCTACACTTACCTACGATGGTAAAAATGGTGAAGAACCTCGCATGTATGAATATAAAACAACATCTTCATTTAATTACAAAAAGGGAGATAAAATAGGGACACCTGGTTTTGTACGCGGTTTACATGATATGCATGAAAAAGAAGGTAAAATGGATGAGAAAAAAATCTTAAACTATGTCATTCCATTAGCTGAAGATGGATTTGAAGTAGATTCAGAGTTAGAACGTAGCTTGAAATTATTTGGTTCTGACATTGATCGAAACTCTCCCTTCTTTAAAGGTAAGCGTACAGTTCGTGAAGGTGCAATTGTAAAACAACCTGCTTTAGCAAATACTTTAAAGAAAATTCGAGATAAAGGGCCGGATTATTTTTATAATCATATTGGAAAAAGTTTATCTAAACAATTAAAAAATCAACTCACTGAAGAGGATTTTAAACAAGTAAAAACAGAAGAAAAGAAACCTATTAGTACAAAATATTTAAACAATACTGTTTATGCTGCATCTAACCCATTAGGTGGGATTTTAATGGAACAAGGTTTGAAGATTGATGAAAGCGTAAATTCTGCAAATGATCGTACAGATTATATTACAGGGATTGTCAAATCTCGTGATATTATGTATCGAAATAGAGATATTGTTAATGGTAAAGAATCTAGTAGCAATACCTACTTGTCTCAAGATTATTTATTAGATAAGATTAACGGTATCAATTTTGACGAACAAGGTAGTGACTTCAATACACAACGTATTGATAACACAAGTACAACGCACTTTGTAGTGATTGATAAGAACGGTAAGTTATCAAGTACTACAAATACATTATCAAGCTTCTTTGGAACAGGTAAATATGTTAAAGAAGGTTTTTACATGAACAACTCACTAACAAACTTTTCAACAGATCCAAACAGTCCAAACTATGGTGAGAAACATAAAGCACCACGTTCTTATACGTCGCCTACTATTATTGTTGGACCCGACTTCTATATGGGTATTGGTTCGCCAGGAGGAAATAAAATTCCAACGATTCTTAATGAAGTCATTGTAGATTATTTAAGAGGAAATGGTACGTTGCAAGAATCTATTAATAAGCCACGTTTTTATAATGATGGTGGAACAATCTTCTATGAAAATGCTATGGATGATAACGATGTCAATATTTTCAAAAGTCTAGGTTTCGGTGTAGAAGAAAAACGTAACGATCCTAACTTTGGTAGTGTTCAAGGTGCTGTTTATAACAAAAAAGATAGAACAGTGGAAGTTGGACAAGATGTAGGAAACAGATAATAAAAAAGGACAAAAATCAATCGGTTTTTGTCCTTTTTTTATTTACTCAAAATAAGTATTGAAATAATTATTTAAAACGCTATCATAAATACATAGATAGCAAAATTTAATTTATTTACAATAGAAAATATAAAAATAATAAATTGTCATTAATATAATTATATGAATAGTGATATAAAGGGTGAGTCGTATGAAAGAAGCAGTATTAGGTATTGATCTTGGAACTAGCGCAGTTAAAATTATTGCGGTAAATCAAACAGGCCATGTGATTACTTCAACAAGTGTGCCTTTAAATTTAATACAATCCCAACCTGGATATAGCGAACAAGATCCAAAGGAATGGTTTAATGCAGTTAAAACAGGCATATATCGGTTAAATCATTCTGATGAAATGAAATCGTATAAAGTGAAGGGCATCTCATTCTCAGGTCAAATGCATGGACTAGTAGCCTTAGATAAAGAAGGTCACCCTGTACGACATGCTATCCTTTGGAATGATACACGTAATTCAGAACAATGTAAGCAAATTCGATCGGTTTATGGAGAGCGATTAAATGGAAATCCGATTCTTGAGGGTTTTACACTTCCTAAGATGATGTGGGTAAGTACACATGAGCCTGAACTATGGAAGAAAGTAGATGTGTTCGTTCTTCCTAAAGATTATGTACGTTATTGCTTAACGGGTCAGATTCACATGGAATATTCTGACGCTGCAAGTACGCTTCTTCTTAGTCCAGAAACGCATGATTGGTCAAAAGAAGTTGGAGATACATTTGATATAGGAGATGTTTATCCATCACTTGTGAAATCCACAGACGAAGTTGGAATGATTCAAGACCCCTTAGCGAGTGAACTTGGTTTTACATCTCCAGTAAAAGTATTTGCTGGAGGTGGAGACAATGCCTGTGGTGCTATTGGTGCAGGTATAATCAATGATAATGATACATTATGTAGTATTGGTACTTCTGGTGTAATCGTAAACGTAGAAAAAAGTAATCAAACGCACTATAAAAATAATATACATTTTTTTGATCATAGTGTTCCAAATACATATTATGCAATGGGAGTAACGTTGGCTGCAGGATATAGTCTTAATTGGTTAAAGAGAACATTTTTTGATAACGATACGTTTGATGAAATTATTAAACAAGCGAGTACCTCGTCAATAGGTGCAAATCGTTTATTATTTGCGCCTTACCTAGCTGGTGAGCGTACACCACATGGCGATGCATTTATTCGAGGGAGTTTCATTGGTATTAGCGGTAACCATTCTAAATCAGACTTTGCACGGGCGGTACTAGAAGGTATTACCTTTTCTTTATATGATTCAATTCAATTGATGCGAGAAGCGGGAAAAGAAATTACACATATTACTTCAATTGGTGGAGGGGCAAAAAGTGAATTTTGGCTTCAAATGCAAGCTGATATTTTTAATGCATCTATACGTAAATTGAAGCATGAAGAAGGACCAAGTATGGGGGCAGCAATGATTGCGGCGTACGGATTACAATGGTTTGATTCTTTTGATGACTGTGTAGCACAATTTATAGACGTTGAATATATATATGAACCAAATTTGCAACGACACCAACAATATGAATCTTATTACAATATTTATAAACAAATCTATCAACATACACATCAACTTACAGAAGCGTTATTAAAGACTTAAAGCGTTTCGCACATGATTATTTAGAAAGAAACTCGAAGAATCAGATGACAAAGTAGGGACAGACATTGTTTTTGTGTCTCTACTTTTTTAATAGTAAATTCCCATTAATATGCTTTGTTATAATTAATATATTATATTTTATAAAAAATTTATTGACAAAAATCTAATATAGATATTAAATAATATATATAAATTCCTCATTCCAAATAACACTATCTGTTAAGTATGGAAAGGAGTGATAGTTATGAACGATACTCATTTCATTGATCAACTATCACACGTAAATATGATTGAGACCCTTTATTTAAATTCTAATGATTTAAAACCCTCTATGAATCTTTTCCTAAATTTATTATTTAAACGATTATTACTAGAATATTATGTATACATTCGTACAATTTATAATAAGTATGCATGTTTAGAAATGCCATTTCTATCCTTTCAACTTTTTTCCAATCATTTTCATGATTTATTTTATATCATGTATACACTCATCGATACACAAAATATAACAACTTATTCTAACGTTTTAGAATAGTAAAACGATATAGTTAAGTATGTTTGTGTGTATAAGAGATCCACCCCGTTAAGAAATAGAGTGAGTAAGAAAACAATAAATAATTGATAAAATTCAATCAAGTGGTGAACATTCATATTACTAAAAGATGAATTATAACTGAGTGTATTTATAAACATCTTTTTCAGTAGAAGTGAGTATATTTCTCATTTCTACTGTTTTTTTATGAATAAAATTAATATTTTGCGTCTAATTTTTTTACAAGAAAATTAAATTCGTTAAAATACTTAAAATGTGAATTATTTCACAAATAAATTTTGGATTTACTATATTAGGTGTTGAAAACGTTTTCCGACAGGTGTACTATGACATTGGCTAGGAAATTAGAGAGAAAGAGGTTATTGGGAAATGAATATTATTTTAGGCGTTGGGACTCTTGTATTAGTATTAATTGTAATGACACTTTTCTTAAACTTTGCACCATATGGGAAACAAGGATTACAAGCACTGTCGGGAGCAGCCTGTGCGACTTTCTTACCACAAGCATTCTTAAGTTATGCGATAGGTGGCGTTTTCCATATTCACTTCTTCCAAGTGATTGGAGATTTAGCAGGAAGTTTAGCTGGCGTTGCAGTAGGGATTTTGACATGTGTTAATTTAGGTATTTCCCCAGTATTTGCAGTTATCGTTGGTTTAGTATTACATGATTTTAAATTATTACCAGCATTTATTGCAGCGTATGTTATTTCATTTGGTATTAAATTTATTGAGAAGAAAGTACCAGAAGGGTTAGACTTAATTACAGTTATTTTAATTGCTCCAGCTGTTGCATTTGGCTTAGCAACGGTAATTAGCCCAGGCGTAATGGCTGTATTGCAACAAATAGGTGGCGCAATTACTGCTGTAGGAGATAGTAATCCATACGCTTTAGCAGTGATACTTGGATTAGTAATTCCAGTTACAGGTATGACACCATTAAGTTCAATGGTACTGACAAGCTTATTAGGTTTAACAGGTGTACCAATGGCAATCGGTGCATTAACTTGTACAGGCGCTTCATTTGTTAACTACGTGATGTTTAGTAGATTAAACATTGGTGGTCCATCTAAAGCATTTGCAGTTTTTGTTGAACCGCTCACTCAAATTGATTTAATTGCTAAATATCCATTACAATTATATGGAACAAATGCCTTGATTGGTGTAGTAAATGCATGTATTGTAACATTTAGTGGACTAGTAATAAATGTAAAAGGTATGGCTACACCAATTGCTGGTGCAATTGTATTGTTTGGCTTTAATACACCAATGAAAGCAGTAATTACAATCATTGCTGTAGCAATTTCAAGTATCATTTTGGCGTTCGTTATCAGTACATTGATTAAAAAATTCAATCTCATGGATTTATCTATTAAATTACCATCTAAACAAAAACAACCTAAGGAGAGTGTTTAAGAATGGCTACTAAAAAAAATTATGACTATCAAAGTGCGTTTGATATTATTGGGCCAGTCATGATGGGACCTTCAAGTTCTCATACAGCTGGAGCAGTAAAAATAGGGAATGCTACTTTTAATGTACTAGGAGGCATTAAACCAGAAACATTAGCAATTCATTATTATGAATCATTCGCCAAAACACACCAAGGGCATGGTACAGATTTAGCAATTGTAGGTGGTGCAATGGGTTATAGTACGTTCGATAGTCGAATTAAAGATTCATTAACTATTGCTAACGATTTAGGTATTCATGTTGATATTATTGAAGAAGATGGAGAAAGTATTGGAGAACATCCAAACTGTGCTTATTTAATTGCTGAAGCGAATGGACGTCATATTGAAGTGATTGGTAATTCTATAGGTGGCGGTACCATTAAATTGAGAAGAATTAGTGTTGAAGGTATAGATGTTAACTTTAATCATGGCTTACCTATTTTAGTCATGGATGGATCTAAAAATAAGTCGGAAGTGAATCATTTCTTAAATGATGTAAACGAACTTGGCGTAAGTATAGATGAAGAATTGGTTGATACAGATGATGATAATAGTTTAGTTGTTTTACCGTTAACAAAAGCAATCAAAGAATCAACATTAAATCAAATTAAAGAAAAATATAATCACTTAAACATATCCTATATAAAATAAAGGAGGATTAAAAATGTTCGATTCAATTAGAGAAACTATAGATTATGCTGTTGAAAACAATATGTCATTCGCGGATATTATGATTCAAGAAGAAATGGAATTATCAGGTCAATCACGTGATGAAGTTAGAGATTTAATGAAAGAAAATTTACAAGTCATGCGTGATGCTGTAGTTAAAGGGACCACAGGAGATGGGGTAGAAAGTGTCACAGGTTATACGGGACATGATGCAGCTAAAATCCGTGATTACAACGAAAATCATCATGCTTTATCAGGCCATGAAATGATGGAAGCAGTCAAAGGCGCTGTAGCAACAAATGAAGTGAATGCGGCAATGGGTATTATTTGCGCGACACCGACAGCTGGGTCCTCCGGTACGATTCCGGGCGTATTATTTAAATTAGAAAAAACACATGGTTTAACAGAAGATCAAATGGTTGATTTCCTATTTGTTGCATCATTATTTGGACGTGTGGTTGCAAATAATGCAAGTGTTGCTGGAGCAACGGGAGGTTGTCAAGCAGAGGTAGGTTCAGCATCAGCTATGGCAGCGGCTGCTGCAGTATCGGTCTTTGGTGGTGAACCAGAAGCTTCGGGTCATGCGATGGCATTAGCTATTAGTAACTTATTAGGCCTTGTGTGTGACCCAGTGGCTGGACTTGTTGAAATCCCATGCGTCATGCGTAACGCCATTGGTTCAGGAAATGCATTAATTTCAGCTGATTTAGCATTAGCTGGTGTGAAAAGTAGAATTCCAGTCGATGAAGTCATCGAAGCGATGGACAAAGTAGGGCGAAACTTACCAGCACAACTTAGAGAAACTGGACTAGGTGGTTTAGCAGGGACACCAACAGGAGAAGCCATTAAACAAAAAATCTTTGGTAATGCAGAAGATCCAGTCAATAGTTTTTCATAATATTTAAAATCCTAAACCATTCTTGAATGATAGCATATTCAAGAATGGTTTTTTATGCCTAAAATTATCAGAAAATTTCAAAAAATAATTGCAATATTTCACTTTTGATTATAAAATAACTCAAAAGGGGATGATGATATGCTTAGATTATATATCTTATTTTTAGCCTTCATCATTAATACAACGTTAACACGTGTATGGACGATCGAAGGAACTTGGGAGAATCTTTTGCTTCAATCAATGTCTATGAGTATAATGTTTGTATTTCTTTTTTACTATGTGTGTTTTATGCTTGAAAATAGAAAACATAACAAAATAGATAGACTTAGAGATGAAGAATAAACAAAAAAAGTCGAGACAGTTATGTGAATAACAGGGTCTCGATTTTTTTATGAATTATTTGTCCGTATTTAAATCATATTGATAGAAAGCTAAATCAAGCCAACGTTCAAATTTATAGCCTACGTTTTCAATCGTACCAGCATGTTTAAAATTGAATGTTTCATGAAGTTTAATACTTGCTTCATTTAATGTATCTATACCTGCAACTATAGTACGATACTGGCGGTGTTTAGCATCATCAATTAAATGTTCGAGTAAATGTGATGCCACGCCTCTTCTACGATAGTCTTTATTTACATATATAGAATGCTCAATAGAATATAAATAGGCTGGCCAATGTCTAAATTGACCATACGTGGCAAACCCAGCTACTTTATTATCTATTTCAAATACAAATATAGGTTCGTTTGCAAGCACTTTTGTTTCGAACCATACTTCTCGTTCATTAAGACTTTGTGGATGATAAGTATATACAGCCGTTGTATTCAATATAGCATCATTATAAATATTAAATATATCAGGTAAATCTTTACGTTCTGCTTCTCTAATTATGATAAGCACCTACTTATAGTATTTATTATTAATTTAAGCACTTGCATGAAGTTAAATCAAATATATGTCATATAATCTAACATTTTATTTAGAAAAATAAATGGTATACTATGAATTAAGAATTTTAAAATTAAAGGAGTACTACTTAGTGAAGAATTGGACAAATCGACTCATGACCATGATTGGCGTGATTTTGATATTAGTAGCAGTATATTTATTTGCGAAACCATATATTGATAATTACTTACATCAAAAAGATAATAACGATAAAGTAGAACAATACGATAAAAATGATAAAAGCAATACATCAAAAGAAAGACCTACGATTCCAAAAGATAAATCGAAAATGGCAGGGTATATCAGTGTACCCGATGCGGAAATCAAAGAACCTGTTTACCCAGGTCCTGCGACACTTGAACAACTTAATAGAGGTGTAAGTTTTGCAGAAGGTGATGAATCACTTGATGATCAAAATATTTCTATTGCAGGACATACGTTTACTGATCGTCCACATTACCAATTTACAAATTTAAAAGCAGCAAAAAAAGGCAGCAAAGTTTATTTTAAAGTTGGAGATGAAACACGAGAATATAAAATGACAAGCATTCGAGATGTAAACCCTGAAGATGTTCAAGTATTAGATGAACATGAAGGGGAAACCAATCAACTGACATTAATCACGTGTGATAATTATAATCAACAAACAGGCGTTTGGGAAAAAAGAAAAATTTTCGTAGCTAAACAAATTAAATAAATACTTTAGTTGACCGTTCATCTTCTCATTGATGAGCGGTTTTTATGCATAAAATTTTATTCTTTGTATGTAATTTCTAAATGTGAATATAGTTTCACTCTTCAAGTACTGACTTCAATCCCAATCATAAGGTGGATATAATGGACGATGAAAAGTATTGTAAGGGGGAAACCACTCATGATTAGAGCCATTGCAGTAGATATGGATGGGACATTTTTAGATACAAATAAAGAATATGACAAAGTGCGATTTGAGACAATTTATCAAGAATTAAAACGAAAACATATTGAATTTATTGCAGCCAGTGGTAATCAATATGCAAAGTTAAAGTCTATTTTTGGAGAGCGAGACATGTATTTCATTTCTGAGAATGGTGCAGTGATTTATCATGGCAATCAATTGTATAATTACTGTAGTTTTGATCAAACTATATATGACAAAGTAGTGAATTATATTCATCTTGATCAACACATCGACGAATTCATTGTATGTGGACTTAAAAGTGCATATATTTTAAAAGATACGTCAGAAGCCTTTAAAAAGGATGCTCATTTTTATTATCGTCAATTAGAAGAAATAGATACATTTCAACCTTTACCTAATGATGAATATGTGAAGATTGCATTAAATATTAATCGTGAGACACATCCCACTTTGGATACAGATTTAGAAACAAAGTTTAAAGAAGAAATTAAACTGGTTTCAAGTGGCCATGATAGTATCGATATTATTATGCCTAATATGACAAAAGGCCAAGCGTTAAAACGTTTGTTAAAAAAATGGGAAATGTCACCATCAGAATTAATGGCATTCGGTGATGCTAATAATGATAAAGATATGCTAGAATTTGCAGAGCATAGTTATGTTATGGCAAATAGCCATGATCAATCATTATTTGATATCGCAAAATTTGTGGCGCCAAGTAACGATGAACAAGGGGTACTTCAAATGATAGAAGAAAAAGTATTAAAAAGTGAGACAGAATAATTCGTCGACTCACTCAGTGGTCGATTGCCAACACATAAAAATGCCTGGGACATCATAAGTTGTCCCAGGCATTTTTATATATCAAATCTTAGTTTAATTGAGTGTCACATTTACCTGTGTTAATGACAGATAATGCAGCATTTAATCCACCTTCAACTAAATTTCTAACTGCTTCATCTGAGAAGAAAGCAATATGAGGTGTCACTAAGATGTTTTCATTTTCAATTAATTCAAGTAAAGTTTTATCTTCAATTTCTTTACCTGTCCAGTCATATGTGAAGTAATCAGCTTCATTTTCATATGTGTCAATGGCAGCACCATATAAAGTACCATCATTTACAGCATCAATTAAAGCTGGTGTATCAATAACAGCACCACGAGCAGCGTTGACTAATACAGCGCCTTTTTTCACTTTGCTAAACATGTCAGCATCGAATAAGTGGAAGCTTTCTTTGTTAGCAGGTACATGTAAAGAAATGATATCAGCATCGGCAATTGCTTCTTCAACTGAATCTTTATATTCTAAGAAATCTAATGAGTTGTTTGGATATGCATCATAGCCTACTACTTTTGCACCAAAACCAGCATAAATTTTACCAGTTGCAGCACCAATACGGCCTGTACCGATAATTGCAACAGTCATGTTTTTAACAGGTGTAGACATGATAGGTGCAGCCCATTTGAAATTATGTTCTTGAACGCGTTTTTCAATTGCAGGGAATTTACGTACTAATTGTAAAGCGATTGATACTGAGTATTCAGCAATTGTTTCAGGTGAATAACTTGGTACGTTAGAAATTACAATATTGTGTTTTTTTGCAAGATCTAAATCATACATATCAAAACCAGCAGTACGTTGAGCGATTTGTTTAATACCGTATTTTTCAAGTTTAGGATAAACAGAATCTGCTAATTTACCGAATTGCATTGTAGTTACGCCATCGAAACCTTCTAATTGATCTACTGTGTCTTCGCTTAAAATATCTTCAGAAGTAACAACTTCTACATTGTGTTCTTTACCCCAATTTAAAGCGTCTTTTTTTTCGTAATCACGAGTTCCGAAAAACATAATTTTTGTCATTAAAATAACCCCATTTCATTTTGTATAAATAAGTTAAAATTTAATAAATACGTAAGACTAAAGTTGAAGTAAGAGATTGGGTACAACATCATTGAATGTTATCTCTAACACAACTTACAACCCTATTATATTGTGAATTAGTTCACAAATCAATTAAAAAGGGACTTTTATTTTGTATAATATGAAATTATATACATAAAATATCATTTAAAATGAAATATTACAACTTGGAAATAGGTGAATCCTTTTGAGCTAATTATTTTGGCTAAAATAATTTGTATTTTATAATTTGAGTAAGTTTTTAAATAGAGGGGTGGATGACTATCAATCAGATTCAAAATACCATTATAGATGCGTTTAAATTTAGATTTGCTACTAAGGAATTCGATACAACAAAAAAGATAAGTGATTCTGAATTCAATACCATTCTTGAAGCAGGACGATTATCTCCTAGTTCGTTAGGTCTTGAGCCTTGGAGATTTCTTGTGATTCAAAACGAAACGCTACGTGAGAAATTAATACCTTATAGTTTTGGTGCACAAAAGCAACTTAATTCTGCCAGTCATTTTGTACTAATTTTAGCCCGTAAGAATGTAACACCGACGTCTGATTATGTACAGTCATTTATTAGAGGGATTAAGCAGTATGAAGAGAGCACCATTCCAATGTTTGAAGATAAAGTACAGGGATTCCAAACACGTTTCCATATTAATGATAATGCTAGAACCATTTTGGATTGGGCGTCTAAACAAACCTACATTGCATTAGGTAATATGATGACAGCAGCTGCATTAATGAATATTGATTCCTGTCCAATGGAAGGTTTCGATTTAGATGGCGTAACTGAGTTATTAGAACATGAAGGGATCATTGATAGTAATCAGTTTGCACCTTCAGTTATGGTAGCTTTTGGTTATAGAAAAGAGAATCCTACAAAACCTAAAACACGTCAACCACAAGAAGATATAATTAAATGGATAAATTAAGCATAGTTTTGTAAAAAAAGGGTAAATAATAAGTATACAAAACGTATCAATGAATGAAGTAAATTTAACATTACTTTATATAGAGTTACGTTATGATTTATAAACAAAGAAAGAGGGATGAAAACGGATGGCAAAAGTAAATGTTAGAGATTTTTTAGATGAACAATATGATTTATTTATAAATGGTGAATTCCAACCAAGTGAAAGTGGAGAAACACTTACGGTAACTAACCCAGCAAATGGTGAAGAGTTAGCCAAAGTTGCTAAAGCAAATGAAAAAGATGTTGATAAAGCAGTGCAATCAGCACATGAGGCATTTGATAGTTGGAGTAAAATTTCTAAAGCAGAACGTGCAGATTATTTATTAGAAATTAGTCGTCGTATTGAAGAAAATAAGGAACATTTAGCAACAGTTGAATCACTTCAAAATGGTAAACCTTACCGTGAAACATCAACAATTGATGTTCCTCAAGTAGCTGAACAATTTAAATATTTTGCAGGAGTATTAACGACTGATGAAGGTTCGGTTAACCAAATAGATCATAACACGATGAGTTTAGTTGTAAATGAACCTGTGGGAGTAGTAGGTGCAGTAGTAGCATGGAACTTCCCAATCTTACTTGCATCTTGGAAATTAGGTCCAGCATTAGCAGCGGGTAATACAGTGGTAATTCAACCTTCTTCTTCTACACCATTAAGCTTAATTGAATTAGCTAAAATTCTTCAAGATGTGTTACCTAAAGGTGTAGTCAACGTCATTACTGGTAAAGGTTCAGAATCAGGCGATGCGATTTTCAAACATGAAGGTGTAAATAAATTATCATTCACTGGTTCAACAAGCGTAGGTTATGGTGTTGCTAAAGCAGGCGCTGAACGTATTGTGCCAACTACGTTAGAACTTGGCGGTAAAAGTGCTAATATTATCTTTGATGATGCAAATTTAGATCAAGTCATTGAAGGCGTTCAATTAGGTATTCTATTCAACCAAGGTGAAGTATGTAGTGCCGGTTCACGTTTATTAGTACAATCATCTTTATATGATAAATTATTACCAAAATTAAAAGAAGCGTTCGAAAATATTAAAGTGGGTGACCCATTCGCTGAAGATACAAAAATGGGTGCACAAACTGGCCCAGAACAAATTGAAAAAATTGAAAGTTATATTAAATTAGCAGAAGAAGATGACAAAGCAAATATTTTAACGGGTGGACATCGTATTACTGATAATGGTTTAGATAAAGGCTACTTCTTCGAACCAACAATCATTGAACTTTCAGATAATAGTCATAAATTAGCTCAAGAAGAGATTTTTGGACCTGTTATTGTTGTTGAAAAATTCGAAGATGAAGAAGAAGCAATTAACATTGCTAATGATTCAGAATATGGTTTAGCTGGGGGTGTCTTCACTACAAACTTACTTCGTGCATTAAATGTTGCAAAAGCAATTCGTACTGGACGTATTTGGGTTAATACGTATAATCAAATCCCAGCTGGTGCACCATTTGGTGGTTATAAAAAATCTGGTATCGGCCGTGAAGTTTATAAAGATGCAATTAAAAACTATCAACAAGTTAAAAACATCTTTATTGATACAAGTAATGAAACAAAAGGCTTATACTAATTAAAATATGATTAAATAGCTTAATACATGTTTTAAAATGTCGACAAAGGTATATACTTTGTCGGCATTTTTTTATGAAGTATGATTGAAAATTAGAAAAGTATGACAGATTTCATTTTGAAGTTGTATAAGTCTCTCGGTAATACCAATTTAACGTATATGCAGACGTTTTGATGAAAATCTAAATAGTAAGATCTTCGAACTGAAATCAAAATTTAATATAAATTGTATTTTCAATTTAAAAATTGATGGTTAATATAATATAAATACGTCTTTATATTTTAAGTTTGATGAAATTTAAATACATTATATATTTTGAAAAGAGAAAATGATGAAACGTTTAAAATTTTTAGTTATTTATTTAGTTATTACAATTATAGTAAGCGGTTGTTCAAACATTGATAATGTAAAGCATCCTAAAGAAGCCTATACACCTAAATCATTAACTGTTGAGTTTGTTCCATCTCAAAATGCTCAAATCCTTAATGCTAAAGTAAAACCTTTGCAACAATTATTATCTGATGAGCTGGAAGTTCCTGTAAAAGTACATATAGCAACAAATTATAATACAATGATAGAAGGGTTGAAATCGAAAAAAATCGATATTGCATTTATTTCTCCTGTTTCTTACACATTAGCTCATGATGCTCATGCAGCAGATGTATTGTTAAAGTCAAAAGGTTACCTAGTAGATAATAAAGGGAATCAAACACATCACCTTGTAGATTACTATCGATCTCAAATTGTGGTTCGTAAAGATAGTAATATGAATCATTTAAAAGATTTGAAAGATAAGAGGGTAGCGTTACAAGATGTGGAATCAACGTCAGGATATATTTATCCTTTAGCATCGTTAATGGAAAAAGGAATAAAAAAGTCTGATATTCAAATTCAACAAGTGAAAGGTCATGATCAGGGGTTAATTGCATTATTAAATCATGATGTAGAAGCTGTTGCTACATATCAAGATGCTCGGGCAGATTTAAAAAAAGAGTATCCCAATATTTATCAAGAAACTAAAGTGATTTATCGCACAAAGAAAATTCCGAATGATACCATTTCAGTACGTAATGACATGAGTAGCAAATGGAAAAAGAAAATTAGTAAAGCATTTATTGATATCAGTCATACAAAAAAAGGTAAACATGTTATTAGTGATATTTATGGTCATCAAGGTTATGAAAAAGCAAAAGATAGTGACTTTGATACTGTAAGAAAATATCGAGATATTGTAGATTAAAAAAAGATTGGATGATTGTCATCCAACCTTTTTTTTAATCAGGAACCACACTGACATCTCCATGAACAGTCACACTAAACCCTTCAGGTGATGTTAAATTCGTTTCTTTAGCGTGAGGTTGATAGATATCAATATGTGTTAATCCATAAGTGTTCTTATTGTCTGGATTCACTTGATTAGATTGCCATGTATTCACAGCAATGTGATGATGATAGTGTTGTGTAGAAATAAATAAACTTTGAGGGAGGTTTGAAATATGTTCAAAACCAAGTTGATCAATATAGAATTGACGAGCCTCCATCAAATTATGTGTTTTTAAATGGAGATGTCCTAGTTTTCCATCTGATGGAAAACCTTGCCAACCCTTTTCAGTACGATGTGAAATTAAATCTTGTGCATCAACTTCAAGGGTATCCATTTTAATAAAGCCATTCTCCCATTCCCAACCACTAGAAGGGCGATCTTGATAGACTTCAATACCATTACCTTCTGGATCATTGAAATATAGCGCTTCACTTACTAAATGGTCACCGCCACCAACAGGCTGATTTAAACGACTCATATGATATAGGAAGTTAGCTAAGTCTTGTCGTGAAGGTAATAAATAAGCGATATGAAAAAGGCCAGCTTCTCTAAATTCAGGATGACGTCCATGATTTAAAAGATGAAGCGTTAACGTGTGACCATGTTCTCCAACATTAAAAATGGTTTGTGTGTCAGTTTTCTTTTTAATAGAAAAGCCGAGTACTTCAGAATAAAAGTGATTCATTTTGTTTAAATCTTTAACATTTAAAGTGACGTTCGTCACTTGCATTGCTTCTTTTGAATGAAATGCAGTCATGTATCATTGCCTCTCTTTTTTTATACTAAGTATATTAAATATACTAGAATAATTAATAGGAAACAAGATAAATCACTTGATTAAAAAATCCTCTAGAGAATCATTCTCTAGAGGATTTTATTTTACTCTTATCCTAAATAAACATCTTGGTAACTATCATTTTTTTCTAATACATCTTTTGCAAATGGACAAGAAGCGATAATTTTTAAGTTATTTTGACGAGCATGTTCTACAACTGCATCAACTAATTTAGTTCCTAAACCTTGACCACCTAATTCATCAGATACACCAGTGTGATCGATTTCAATTTCATTGTTATCTACTTGTTTGTAAGTGATTTCTGCTTTAGGATTATTTTCATCTTCACCTACATAAAATTTATTGTTACCTTGTTTAATTTCTTCAGCCATATTACTTCACTCCTTATATAATGTCTTAGTATTATTTATCACATTTCCACTAAATTAAAACATTACATAAATAAAATTTAGAATATAAAAATTATAAAAAATTTAAATACAAAGTTATTGCTTTTTTATAAAAGAACAGATATAGTTGAGAACGAAATTATTACGTTTTGGAGGGGTTTGTGTGAAGAAGATGATCGCAATTATCGGTTTAATGGGTTTGTGTCTCATATTATCTGCTTGTAGTACAAACCGCGATATCACTCACAAACAGAAAAAAGTAACAACTGAGAATAAATTAAAAATTTATACCACGGTTTTTGCGTTTGAAAGCTTTACAAAACAAATTGGTGGTAAATATGTGGATGTAGATACGATTTATCCACCGGGTGCTGATATGCATACATATGAACCTAGTCAACGCGATATGATTAATATTGCAAAAAGTGATTTATTTGTTTATTCAAGTGATCATCTTGATCCAGTAGCAGCTAAAATTACAAAATCAATGAATAATAATGATATGAAATTAGCGGTTGCAAATAGTTTAAATAAACAAATCCTTGTGAATGAAGATGATGATCACGATGAACATGGACATCATCATGAAGCAACATCATATGATCCTCATGTTTGGCTTGATCCAATACTAGACCAACAATTCGCAAAGAAAATTAAAGATGATTTAGTTCATAAAGATCCTGCGCATCGTAGATATTATGAGCATAACTATAAACAATTAGTTGAAGATTTAAAACAAATTGACCATACATTATCTAACATAACGAGGCGTCCTAAACG
This sequence comes from Staphylococcus sp. HMSC057A08, assembly GCF_001812925.1. Classification (NCBI taxonomy): domain Bacteria; kingdom Bacillati; phylum Bacillota; class Bacilli; order Caryophanales; family Staphylococcaceae; genus Staphylococcus; species Staphylococcus sp. HMSC057A08. The sequence continues at coordinate 330,593 of NZ_KV810847.1, forward strand.
AGATAAAGTAATTATTTCTCATGATTCATTAGGATATTTAGCGCGTCGTTACCATTTCGAACAAGAAGGGATTAGCGGTATGAATAATAAAGAGCCAAGTCAAAAAGACATCTTAGCGCTCATTAATCAAATAAAAGACACACATGAACCGTATATTTTATATGAACAAAATATTTCTTCAAAAATAACCGATGTGATTCGTAAAGAGACCCAAACTCAACCTGTAAATTTTAATAATTTAGCAGTATTGTCTCAATCTCAATCAGAAGACCAAACACTCACTTTTCAATCCATTATGAAAAAAAATATTCAAGCCCTCGATAAAGCATTAAACAAATAAAAAGGAGAGCAAAAAAGAATGTAACGCCATTCTTTCTTGCTCTTTTTTTTATTTTTAATTTACCATCTAATATAACTTACAGTTGTATTGTAATATTCTTCAAAACCATGAATACCGTCTGCACCACCAAGGCCAGATTCTCTCCAACCTGCGTGATAACCATTGACTGCTTCTTCTGCCTCACAGTTCGCATACACTTCTCCAAATTTTAAACGTTCAGTAGCTGTCATAATTTCTTTTAAATTTTCAGAGAAAATATAAGATGATAGACCTGCATTCGTATCATTTGCCATATCAATAACGTCATCAAAGTTTGTATACGTAGTTATAGCAAGAACAGGACCGAAAATTTCTTCTTTAAAAGCACTATCAGTCGTTTTTACATGATCTAAAATTGTAGGAGCGTAGAAGAATCCTTCACGATCTAATTTATAGCCACCTAATACTAAATCTGCGCCATGTTTTACTGCTTCTTGAACTTTATCATCAATACTATCTAATTGTTTTTGATTAATGATTGCACCATAGTCAGTGTTTTCATCGTATGGATCTCCAACTTGAAGCGCATCCATTTTATCTTTCACTTTATTAATAAAGTCATCATGTACATCTTCATGAACAAAGATACGTTCTGGACATGTACATACTTGGCCAGCGTTATTAATACGTGCAGTAACAATATAATCAACAGCTTTATCTAAGTCAGCGTGTTGTGTGACAAGAACAGGAGCATTTCCACCTAGTTCTAAGTTAAGTTTTTTAATGCTGTCAGCCGCATTTTTAAATACAGCTTTACCTGCGCCCATACTACCCGTTAATGAAACAAGCTGAATATCTTTATGAGTTGCCAATTGTGTTCCAACTGTTTCACCAGTACCTGGAACGATTTGAATAAGACCAGCTGGAATAGTTGAATCACGGAAAAGTTCAGCAATTTTTAATGTTAATAATGTTGTTTCTTCACTTGGTTTGATAACGACAGAACAACCCGTTACAATAGCTGGAATCACTTTACGCATGAGCACTAAAATTGGAGCATTCCAAGGCACAATACCAGCCGTCACACCGATAGGTTTTTTTGTCAGTTGAATGGTTTCGTTTACTATACTATTTTGTAATACTTCACCTTTGTTACTCATACTTAAACTTGCCATATAATCAATGAATTCTATTGATTTATCAATTTCACCTTTAGCTTGTACCATTGTTTTACCTTGTTCTTTAACGTATAAATGAGCAATGTCATCTTTATGTTGTTCAAGTAAAGGAATTAATAATTTTACATGCTCAGCACGTGTAGGAGCTGGTACTTTTTCCCATTCAAGTTGAGCGTGCTTAGATTTTTCAATTGCGTCGTTTACCTCTTCTTCAGTAGCGAATGTAATCGTATCGATTGTTTCTCCCGTAGCAGGGTTAATCACGTCCATTGTTTCGTTTGACTTACTTTCTACAAATTCATTATTAATAAATAGTTGATTCGTCATTAACGACACCTCCATACCTATTATTCCCGTAAAGTATTAAATTTAATCTATAAAAAAAAGAAGATTCAAAAGGAGATTAATGTTCTCCCTTTGAACCTTCTTTTTTTGAATATTTAAAATGTCTAACCCCTTTATATAAAATAGGAATGAGTAGAATAAAGCCAAATAACCCCATAATTGGAAATACTTTGCCAATGAGTGAAATAAAGCCGATAAATGTACAAATGAACGTCACGATTGTCATGACGATAATAAGTACAAAATATTGTTTTGAAAACGGTGTTGTGAAACGAGAGGCGAATGCGTACATTAAGCCTACAATAGTATTATAGATAACTAGAGTCATAATAATAGACATGATAGTTCCCAAAATAGGTGAGATATGTCGTGCCAATAATAAGGTTGGAAGCGCTACGGATTTAATATCATTAAATTTTGTCATTAAGCCTAAATTAATCATTAAAAGTAAAAATGTAATAATGACGCCACCGATTAATCCGCCCCAAATAGAAGCACGTTGGTCATGTAAACGTCCCCCCATGACACTTAGAAAACTGAAGGCAGCAGCAATTTGTAAACTGGCATAATTAATACCATCAAACCACCATCCAAGTGAAATAGATGATTTATGCTGTGCATATTGATTTGCACTTTCAAAGTCAAGATGGCCAGTTGCAAGATAATAAATCGCAATAATTGTGACGACGATAACTAAGAAAGGTGTAACGATACCTAATACTGCAATTAAACGATCAAATTTTAAAAATAATGTAACCAAAATTAGACCGACGAGAATAAGTGAACTAAGCCAATAAGGTAAATGAAAACTTTCTTGAATTGTAGATGCCCCGCCCGCGCTCATAATAATAGCGAGTGAAAACAAAAATAATGTTAGGACAATATCAAATAATCGAGCAATCATAGGGTGCAAATAGTAATGAATGGATTCTGAATGATTATGTGATTTTATGTTGTAACCAGTATTTAAGACGAACATACCGCCTAGTGTGATGATTAATCCTGTAATCATAATCCCTAATACACTGAATTGACCGTTACTTGTGAAAAATTGGAATATTTCTTGACCTGTAGCAAAACCAGCACCAACGACAACACCTACAAAGGCAAATGCTACGATCATCGATTCTTTTAAAACTTTCATTTTCAAAAATCCTTTCTAAATCAAACACATGAGAATATATTAATCTATTTTAAAGGACATTTTGTTAAAAATAAATATTAAAGTTTACTTGTAATGAACATTGTATTCCTCAAAAATACATTTAAAAGAATTTGTATAAATTTTAAGTTATATGGGGTATAAATAGTTTATAGTTCTTATATAAATGTTATTTAAAAAATGTATTTAATATACTATACATTATTCAGTAAAGTTTGATAGGATATTGCAATATATTCAATTTAAATAAGGAAGGTGTAGATATGTTATTTGATTTACCTGTAATGCTAGTTATTGTGTTATTTCTTGCATTAGGTATCTTCAGTCAATGGTTAGCAAATCGAATTAAATGGCCTTCAATTGTAGTCATGTCGATTGTTGGTTTATTAGTGGGACCTATATTAGGACTAGCAAATCCTGAGCAAACACTAGGTTCAGAGATATTTAGTCCAATTGTATCTCTTGCGGTAGCAATCATATTATTTGAAGGGAGTAGTAATTTAGATTTTAGAGAATTAAAAGGTATTTCTAAGGCGGTTATACGTATTATTACGATAGGAGCCACAATTGCATGGGCGCTTGGAGCTATTGCTTTACATAAAATTTTAGGTTTTCCTATTTCTATCGCCATTGTTATGGGAGGATTACTTCTTATTACTGGACCAACAGTGATTCAGCCACTGTTAAAACAAGCAAAAGTTAGAAACAGTGTAGATACCGTCTTACGTTGGGAAAGTATTATACTTGATCCACTTGGTCCAATACTAGCATTAGCTGCATTTTATGTGTATCAAATCGTTGGACAAGGTTTTGGTTTCCAATTACTCCTTATATTTATTTTTAAAATGTTGATTGTAGCATTAATTGGCTTTGGTGCTTCATTCTTCTTCAATTGGCTCATCCAACGCGATGTCATACCACAAAATTTAATGCCTTCCATTCAGTTGGTGTTTATATTGCTCGTGTTTAGCATCTGTGACCAAATTCTCGATGAATCTGGTTTACTGGCAGTAACCATTTTTGGATTAATGATGGCACGTTATAAACGACATGATTTAATTTATAAAGAGTCAGATCATTTTATTGAAAATATGTCTTCCATTCTAGTTTCAACGGTGTTTATTTTAATAACATCATCATTAACACCCTCTGTATTGATGAATGTATTATCATGGAAGCTTGTGATTTTCTCACTTGTTATGATTGTGTTAGTACGTCCCATTGCTGTTTTATTATCTACCATTGGTACTGAAATCACTAAAAAAGAGCGTGCGCTTGTAGCCATGATGGCACCAAGAGGGATTGTTGTATTAACTGTAGCACAATTTTTCGGTGGATTATTTTTAAATGATAATATAAAAATGGCATCTTATATTACACCGGTAACATTTGGTTTAGTATTTATTACTGTAGTAATATATGGTTTTAGCTTTACACCAATAAGTAAAATGCTTGGTTTAGCAAGCACTGAACCTCCAGGTGTCATTTTAGTAGGTGAGAGCGAATTTTCTTATCACTTAGGTAGACAGTTACAATCGCATGGTATTCCAGTGATGGTGTTTAACTTGTTTAGTAACACTTCTGATAAAGCTGAAGAACTCGGTTTTGAAATTTTTAAAGGAAATTTATTATCAAGTAGTGATCGTATGTATGCAGACTTAATTCGCTATAACAAATGCTTATTAATGACCAAATCATTTATTTTTAATAGTCTTGCATTTAATGAGTTAGTTCCAGAATTTGGATTAAATAATGTAAATATGATGCCAGTATCCTTTACAGATGATCAAGCACGTAATAATTTAAATGGACCGCTTCGTAATCATATTTTATTCGATGAAAAGCATAGTCCAAGATGGTTTGACAATGTGATTACGAATCAAAATATTATCGAAGTTCCAGCCTCTTCATATCATGATATTACAGATAAAGATATGATTATTTATCACATTAGTGACGATAAAGAAGCGACATTCCATAGGAGTACAAAATCAATGGATGAATATGACAATGGAACATATGGTATTTTAAGAAACGTATATAAATAATAAAAACGCCCGGCGACAGTTCATTTGAACTGTTGCTGGGCATTATGATTATAGGTTTATTTTAAATATCTGTCGTGCATTAATAATTTTAACATGCGAATTTGTTCCATAATGTCTTTACCGACATTCGTATCTCTAATCTTTTTACGTTGTAATTCTTCATCAACGACACGTCGTACTGATAGTTCATCAGCACCATCAGATAAGACATTCTCTTTAGAATCAAAGAATTGGTGTGCTACAAGCTGCATACCAAATGAATTGTAAAGTAACGTGTAACCTGCGATACCTGTCGTAGATTGATAAGCTTTTGAGAATCCACCATCAATGACTAACATCTTCCCATTAGCTTTAATAGGATCCTCGCCATCGATTTCTTTTACTGGTGTATGTCCATTGATAATACGACCTTCATCAGGATTAAGTCCGAAATCTTTTAGCATTTTGCGAATCATATCAACATCTTCACGTAAGTAATAATAAGGGTTTTTCGGTTCTTTATGAGACGCTTTATCTTCAATGAAGTAGCGCTCAAATGTAGTCATGGCACGTTTACCAAATAAAGAACTGTATTTTCCTGTCCATAAATACCATACAAGATCCGTAGATAAATCATCTGTTTTCTCTTTGTCGCTAAACGCTAAGCGCACGTGACGTTCAAAGACATCTAATAAATCACGGCCTTTATGTTTTACACCTTCAATTTCAAAAGATTCCATTTCGCCATTATCATCTACAGGAATGCAACCATGAATAAGAAGATTTCCATTATAAGGGAGATATAATTTACCTTTTTGCATTAGAAAGGCCATATGACGTTTTAATTTTTCAGATTGTTGGAAAGACAGTAATAATTTATTAACAACATCTTCTTCTTCTGGTAATAATTTTGCAGGATCTTTAGGGTCCACCGTACTAAAGCAAGTATCTTTTAAAGGATACGTTTTACCATAAATTGTAATTTCGTTTGTATCATAATTTATTTTTTCTAAAACTAAACGGTCTTCCATTTCAAAATTTGGGCGACGTTTAATAATTGGCATTTCAAGTTTAAATTGAATCATTGCAATGGCTTGGTGAATCTTAGTGATTTGTGCTTCTTCGTGTTTAGATAAGCCCACTTTTTTATCCGGACGTTTTTTCGGTTTGAACGCTGGGTTATCGCCATCGTAATGTTCTTCAGCTAAAGTGAGGAGAGGTCTTAAGTTAATACCATATGCATCTTCAATAATATCTAAGTTATCGTAGCGTGCACATATACGTAGTAAATTGGCTAAACACACTTTAGAACCTGCATAAGCTCCAATCCAAAGTACATCATGATTCCCCCATTGAATATCAACAGAATGGTAGTCAATTAATGTATCCATAATTTTGTCAGGTTCTGGACCACGATCGTAGATATCACCCACAACATGAAGATGATCGACGACAAGACGTTGGATGGTATAAGATAATCCAATAATTAAATCATCTGATTGCTCAAGCTCGATAACTTGATTTAAGAGCGTTTCATAATACGATTTTTTATTATTAAATTCGTTATTTTTATAAAGCAACTCTTCAATGATATATGTATACTCTGAAGGTAAAGCTTTACGTAGTTTTGAACGCGTATATTTTGAAGAACAATATGTGATTAAATCAATCAAACGCTCGATTGTCAGGATATACCATTCATTTAACTCACGTTTTGAATTAAAGTCATTCTTAATGAGCTTTAATTTTTCTTCTGGATAATACACTAGTGCAGCTAAATCATCTATTTCTTTTTGAGATATGTTACCTGAAAAGATATCGTTAATTTTAGCACGGACATTACCAGAGCCATTTCTTAATACGTGTTGGAACGATTTATATTCACCATGAAGATCGCTGACGAAGTGTTCAGTACCTTTTGGTAATTCTAAAACGGATTCTAGATTAATAATTTCTGTTGCAAGTTTTTCAGGACTATCAAATTGCTGAGATAGTAAATCCAAATACTTTTTCTTTAATTCACTTTCCGTAGATTGAGACATTTGATTTCACTCCTGTATGGGAAATTTATTAGATAATAAGCAGAGTAATAAAACCGCTTACATAAATTATCGTTAAAAAGCATCACTTTTTCAATAGTGATGCTTGAATTGTTGTAAATTTAATTTGAAAGTAAAATTAATGTACTTATTTAGCGTTATTTTTTTTGAAGAATAGACGATAGAGTACATAAAGAATAATAATGATAAGAATCACATACATAAAATAAGAATATGTATGGATGCCAGACATTAATACATCGAAACTATCGCTAAGAAGACGACCAAGTAAAATTAAGGCAAAGTTCCAAATCGTTGTGCCTAATAAAGATAACATCGTAAATGTTGCAACATTCATTTTATTGATACCTGCTGGAATAGTGATTAATACACGTAAAACAGGAATGAAACGACATAATAGAACTGCCCACGCGCCATAACGTTTAAACCAGTCGTTCGCACGTTTCACATCATTTCCTTTAAGTTTGAACCATTTACCATACTTATCAACAAATCGATAAATACTTTCCTCTTTAATTAAACGACATAAATAATACAAAATAAGTAAACCGATAAATGAAGCAATTGTTGAAATAATAAATAAGACTAAAATTGAAAGACCTGATTTAACTGACATTAAACCTGCAAATGTTAATATAATTTCAGAAGGCACAACAGGTAAGACATTTTCTAATAAAATAAGAATGAAAATGGCTGCATAACCCCATTGACCTATAAAATTTGTAATAATTTGTTCCATTATAAAGTTAAAAATCCTCCGTTATTAAACATTACTCGAATAAAAAATTCATAGTAAATTCATTATATAGGAATTTACTATGAATTGCTTGTGATAACATAATAAGGATTGTACAACTCATTTTAAGGATTTTAAATATTGATGATACAATTGTTCTGCTTCATTATCATCTTCAACGCCATAGACATTCATTCTACCATCTTTGAATAAGGTAATTTCATAATTGCCATCTTTAATTAGCTTTGCAAATGAGGTTGACTTCACAATATCACCTGGGAAATGTTCAGCATAGTCAAAAGCAGTAGGTTGATATCTAAATAGGTAGGTTTTTCCGCATAAGCTTTCAATATTCTGTTGTTGTTTCGTTTCTAATAATTCGTAATGACCTTTACCACATACGTCACATTCATCATCTTTTAAAATATCGATATTCAATGCTTTATAATCAATATGAAATGCATCAAGAGTAATTAACTTATGAGAAAATCCATGACCAGATAAATAACGAATCGCTTCTGTGACCTCATAGCTTGCTACCTGTGTAATCACAGGCGGTAATACGCCATTAATAGCACAACTCTCTGCACTGGTTGGAATGTGTTTTAATAAACATTTCAAACAAGGTCCTTTGAAATCAATGCCGTAAACGGTACCTTTACTGCCTACAGCAGCACCATACACCCACGGAATATGGTGTTTGTGACAGGCTTCGTTAATAAGATAACGAATTTTGAAATGATCCATACCATCAATGACAATATCAGGATTGACGGCTTTTAAAATGTCCTCAATAGTTGTAGAGTCAATTTCTTGGTAATAAGTTTGAATGTTTACATTTGAATTAATGTGTTCAATTTTTTGCTTAACTGCGTGAACTTTAGGGACCATATGGTGAGCATCATCTTCAGTATAGAGTGCTTGGCGATGTAAATTAGATAATTCAACGATATCCATATCGACAATGGCTAAATGATGCGCACCCATACGTGCTAAAAGCTCTGCAACGTGACTTCCTAACGCGCCTGCACCAAGTATTAAAATGGTTGCATTGGAGAGGGCAATTTGGCCATCCTCTCCAAATGCATGATAACGCATTTGACGGTTATAGCGTTGCATTATAAGAATCCTAAACCTTCAGTAGGGCTTGATGCTTGTGCAGTATATTTTACTGGAATACGTCCTGCTTCATATGAGAGACGACCTGCATGAATACCAAGTTTCATTGCTTCAGCCATTTTAACAGGGTCTTTTGCACCTGAAACTGCAGTGTTTAAAAGAATAGCATCAGCGCCTAATTCCATCGCATGACACGCATCTTTTGGTGAACCAATACCAGCATCCACAATAACGGGAACATTTGAATGTTTAATAATGTAACTTAAATTAAGTTGGTTATTAATACCACGTCCAGTACCAATTGGAGAAGCAAGTGGCATGACAGCATGAACACCTAATTCTTCTAAACGTTTCGCTAATACGACATCATTAGAAATGTAAGGACATACGATATAACCTTTTTCTAATAACACTTTACATGCTTCATATGTTTCAAATGGATCAGGAAGCAATGTTTCATCATCACCAATCACTTCGACTTTAATCATGTCACATACTCCAGCATGTTTTGCAATTTCAGCGATACGAATCGCTTCTTCAGCCGTTTTGGCGCCAGCTGTATTTGGAAAAGTAATAAAGTCTTTAAGATTAATATTTGCTAATGGATTAGGCAAGTTTTTATCATATAAATTCATACGTCTTACGGCAAAAGTCAGCACATTCGCTTCTGCTGCTTCAATCGCTTTTGTTTGCGTCGCTTCATCTTCAAATTTTCCTGTACCTAATAATAAACGAGATTTAATTTCTAAGGGTCCAATTTTAAACATTTTATCCGCCTCCAACAAATTCTAATAATTCTAATTGATCATCTTCACGTACTGTATGTTGATCGTAGTCTTCTTGTTTAATTAAAGTTTTATTATGTTCGACAATGACACGTTTAGGGTCTAATTCAAGAGATTCAAGTACAGAAGTAATAGATTGTTCTGAATCAAAATTGAATGCGTCCCCATTAATGATACACTTCATGATTTAACCTCCTTGAAGCACTAAATGATTCATATCGATGTGGCTTAACACCGGTGAGTATCCAATTAGCGATATCACGACCAATAATAGGTGAAAGTAAAATACCATTACGATAATGACCAGAAATCACATATAAATCTTCATCAATACGGTCCATTATCGGTATTTCTTCTTCAGTATATGGACGTACACCAGACCACTGTTTAATGACTTTGCCGTGTGCGAGTTCTGGTATACGTTCATTTGCAAAGTGGTGTAACCAAGAGATACCATCGTCTGTATTACCAACTGAATAATTATCAAACTCGCTTGTGGCACCAATTAAGAAACGATTTGGATATTTTGGCACGATATAACAGCCATTGGTCATAAATACGGTTTCTTTTAAATCCAAGTGGTCATTTTCAATCAGTAAGACTTCACCTTTTACACCGACTACATCTCTAGGTAGTGAGTATTGAGTTAATAATTTAGATGTCCATGCGCCTGCTGCCACAATGACTTTCTTAGCTTGTAATGTGCCTTGTGACGTTTCAACATCGTAGTACCCATTTTGGCGCTGAACAGATTGTACCTCTGTATTGACATATCGCTTAATTTGACGTTGCTTTAAAGATGTAAATAAAGCTTTAGTGTAGTGATTGGCATTAATCTGTCCATCTTGTGGAATGTAAATAGCCATTTCACTTGATGTTACTGTGCCATTCGTTAAATGAGTCAGTTCCTCATCTGAAAGAACAATGACACTAGAATCTAAACCACTTAAAAATTGATACTGTTTTTCTAAACTTTCAACATCTTCAGGACGATTAGCCACTTTAATTAAGCCTGAATTTTGAAACTGAATGTCAATACCTGTCTCAGCTTCTAAATCTTGACATAATTGTGGAAAGAGACTTCGTGATTCAAGAGCAAGTCTAAATAAATCAGTATCTTCAGTAAATTCATTTTGAGCACCTAACATTCCACCTGCTTTATATGACGCGTGTTTACCTGGTACGTCACGATCGATAAGTGCAATGTCAAGGTGAGATTGACTTAATTGGCGTGCAATAGACATGCCAATCACGCCCGAACCTATGATTAAAACATCATGCATCTTTCAACCACTCCTTTCGCAATAGTTCAATTTGTTGTAAAGATGCGTTCATAAAAAAAGAAATCGCACAAATTCCTTTAAAACCATGAGGTAATTGAAGAATCGTTTTTTCAGTGATACCTCCAATGGCATAAATGGGAATAGGAATCTCTAACACACGCTGAATCTCTGCTTTTGATCGAGGCAATTGATTAGGTTTTGAAGGTGTCTTAAAAATGTGACCAAAAAAGACATAATCAAGATCGTGTTCATAAGCTGCTTTAACAGATTCAATTGAATGTGTAGACATACTCACTTCAATCTCTGGATGCGTTGATTTATAGCTAAATGCATCTTCATCCATTTCTCGAAAATGAATGTGAGAGAGGTGAAGTTGTTCAAGTAAATGTACATCACTATGAATAATGATTTTTGATTTAGGGAATCCTTTTTCTATAAGTGATGTTAAAAATGAAGACAAATCACTTGATGACATGGGAGTACGAAACAATAAACCATCTATTCCATCCGAGATATCAAGAAAATGTTGTACATCATCATTGGTTAAATCTTTATATTTCGTTATCGCTATAAAAATGAACATCACTCCTTATTAAACAAAAAAACGCTATTTCCCTGCAGTAGGGAAATAGCGTTTTGTTTAACTTTACGATATCCTAGTCGCCACTTTCCTACGCCAGTACAAACTGGATCAGGTTCCAGGAATTATAAAGTTCTTTCTTTACTCTCAGCCTTAAACAAAGGCACTTCCAGTGGATTGTTTATTCAGTTGTGTTTAAAATAAACATCAGCGTTTTTGCTTCAATTTTATTCTACAACCTTTTTTAATAGAGTTCAAATACAAAAACAAATTAGATTTGTAGCAATATACTTTTTAATCAGTAAAACACATTTTACATAGCTATGTATAAATAAAATAAAAAATATTCAAAAAGTAATTGTAAACGCTTGCAAAACCTGTTAATATTATAAAAAATATAGCAAAAAGCTTATGATATGGGGGTTGAAAGGCGGTTAAAAAAAGGGAACAACATGATTGGGAGTTTTCATTATCAACGTGTAAGTAGAATCAACACAACTTTAAAGGGAAGCAGGAAAAATAATTATGGTACAAAGACAAAAGAAAAGTAATGTTCGTTGGTATTTCGCTATCGCATTCTTTATTATTGGGGTCATTGCATATATGGATAGATCTAATATCTCATTTATTGCACCTCAAATGATGGAAGATCTTCACATGACAAAGCAACAATTTGGTTTATTAGCTTCATTCTTCTCACTAGGTTATGCATTGATGCAAGTGCCTTCAGGTATGTTAGCAGAGAAGTTTGGTCCACGTAAGATGATTTCAATCGCATTATTATGGTGGAGTGCATTTACCATTTTAACGGGAATGATTAAACATCATGGTTTATTATATTTAGTACGTTTCTTATTTGGTATCGGAGAAGCGCCAATGTATCCATCTAATGCAGTATTCAATTCAACTTGGTTTGCTAAAGATGAAAAAGGGAGAGCATCGAGTGCGTTGTTAGCAGGATCATATTTCGGTCCAGTATTAGCACCAGTAATTACTATCGCAATTGTTAATGCATTTAACTGGCAAGCCGTATTCTACATTTTTGGGGCAGTTGGTATTGTGATTGCAGCACTTTGGGCAATTATTGCAAAAGATTTACCTGAGCAACATCGCATGGTCAATGATGCAGAAAAACAGTATATCATGCAACATCGTGATTTAGTAGAAACAACTAAATCCGTAGCACCTTGGAATCAATTTTTTAAACGCATGAGTTTCTATGCCATTGCAGGGCAATATTTCGTAGTTCAATTTGTTATTGCTCTATTCTTAATTTGGTTACCTACTTATTTAACTGAGCAATATCATGTACAATTTAAAGATATGACAATTAGTGCTTTACCATGGTTTATTATGTTTATTTTAATTTTATCTGCGGGTGCGATTTCAGATAAAATTTTGCATAGCGGTCAAAGTCGTTTTGTAGCGAGAGGGTTAATTGCAATTGTTGGCTTTATCGTATTTGCTATCTCTATCTTCTTTGCAGTTCATACAGAAAGCTTATATGTAACCATTTTCTGGTTATCACTTGGCTTAGGTGGTATGGGTATTTCAATGGGAATGAGTTGGGCAGCAGCAAATGACATTGGACGTAACTTTGCTGGTACAGTATCGGGTTGGATGAATTTATGGGGAAATATTGGTGCGTTAATCAGTCCATTTTTAGCAGGTGCATTAGTATCATCACTTGGCTGGACAATGACATTCCAATTATTAATTATTCCAGCGGTGATTGCAGCTGTATTATGGTTCTTCGTTACACCAGACAAACCATTAATTAAAGATGAAAGTAGACATATTAAATAAGATTTATACATTATCCACAAAAGTGAAAGCCTGGGACATCATCAGTTGTCTCAGGAATTTTTAATATATTGACTGTCGATGACTGAATTGAAAATCAATGTTACCTCTCTTCTTACTACTGTTTTCTTTTTATAATATCAGGGTAAAACGTTATAATTATATTTGGAAGGTGATTATATGATTATTATTAATGCGAAGCTTAAAATTAAAGAAGATGTGCGTAATGACTATTTAGATTTAATGAACAAATTAGTTCAAAGTTCACGTCAAGAACCGGGTAATACATTTTATGCTCATTATGAAGATGTAGCAGAACATAACACATTCGTTGTTGTTGAAAATTATAAAGACCAAGAAGCGGTTCAAGCACATAACCATTCAGATCATTTCAAAGCATTTAGTGAAAATATAGGAAAATATGTCGCTGAAGAACCTGTCATTGATGTAGCAGAAACAAAATAATAACTAAACATGCCTTGTCTAAGTGATATTTGTACTTGGGCAAGGCGTTTATCATGTTATGATAAGATGGTATGAAATAAGATGGTATGAAAAATGAAAGGAAAGATAGTAGTGGGACATGTGATTGCTTCATTAATAAGGTTTGATAAGCCTAAAATTAATCTATGGAAAGGTATACGCCAAGGATTATTAATGATTATCCCAACATTGATAGGGTATTTACTAGGACATTTTAGTTTTGGTCTACTCGTAGCAACCGGAACTTTGGCACATACTTATGTATTTAAAGGTTCAGCACAATCAATGTTAAGAACAGTCATTATTTGTACGTTATCCTTTACCATTTGTATGATGCTTGGAACATTAACTGTCAATCAGCCAGTTCTGTACGGCGTATTATTATTGATCGTTACTGTCATTCCATTCTATGTATTTAATGTGTTAAAAATTGCGGGTCCTTCATCCACATTCTTTTTAGTTACATTTTGCTTATCCAGTAACTTACCTGACGCTCCAGAACAAGCACCGATTCGTGGCTTAGCGATTTTTATTGGAGGAATGTTAGCGACATTAGTCGTCATTTTAACTATTGTATTCCAAAAACAAAAAGCTGAAGATCGAGCGATTACCTCTGACTTTCAGACGATTAATAATTTAATGCATCACTTTAATGATGCTGAAAAATTTAATGATATTTCACAAGACACAGTAACGAAATTTAAAAATTCAGAGAAACTATTGATTACATCGACTACTGCGATGAGTGAAAAGTTAAGTTCTCGCTTTGAAAAGTTATTGCTTCTTCATACATCAGCCCAAGGAATTTATGCCGAGTTACTTGAACTAAATGAAAAAAATATTCGTCCCATCCCTCAAGAACTGATTGATATGATGGATATGATTACAAGAAATGCCTATAAATTATCTTCAAAACGAGAAAAATGGACGAAAAAAGTCGATGTGGATGAACCATTTGAAAGTTTGATGCAACACATACTTAAAATAGACGAAATTGCACAATTACAACCGGAACAAATAGAATCTGAAGCGAGTATTCGTAAGCCATTATATAGTAAACGTATCGTTCAAAACTTAACACTCGATTCCATTATTTTCCGCAATGCATTAACGTATGCTGTTATTATGGGCGCAGCTATTTTTGTATCGTTATTTTTCAATATCCAACGTTCATATTGGATTCCATTATCCGCCCATACAGTATTATTAGGATTAACGACGATTCGGATGTTAGACCGTTCATTAGCACGTGGTCTTGGAACAATTGTAGGGACCTTACTTCTATCAGCCATACTCTTTTTCCAACCTCATTTAATTGTCGCAGTCATTTTAATGGGACTGTCTGCTATGATGACAGAAGGATTTGTCGCAGCAAATTATGCTTTTGCAGTCATTTTTATTACAACACAAGTCATCCTGTTAAATGGTTTAGCCTCTGGTAATTTATCTATTGATATTGCGTATACACGAATTGTTGACGTATTGATTGGGATTGTGATTGCGGTGATTGGTGTTTTAATCATTAATCGAAAAAATGCGTCTACCATGTTACCTACTGTGATTGCAGAAGTGGTACGTAAAGAAGCGGTTATTTTCCAATATTTATTTTCAGAAAATAAATACCAAGATACAGCACGTGATAGAACAGAAAGTTTATCATTATCTGTAAAAATGAATAATATGACACAAGTGTACAATTCAGCCAATGGTGAATTATTCTCAAGTAAAGAGGCCATTCGTTATTATTATCCAAGTATTTTTGCCTTAGAAGAAATTAGCTTTATGTTAATGCGTGCAATGCAAGACAAACAACGTCAACGCATTTCAGAAAAACAAATGGGAGAATATCTTGTCACATTTGAAAATGTAGCAAAACATTTTGAATTACGCGGTAGTCTTAATGAAAAAGAATTGACGGATTTACCACAGTATAATTATTTAAAATCTGCCTTAATGAAGTTACAAGATAATTGTGTAGCAACACGTAAAGACGTTGATCATACAAATCATCAGAAAACGGTGGACGCTTAATATCAATGTATGACGTTTCATTATAGCGTATGGTGGTAAAGCTTACTAAACACTATAGAGGAGCGTGACATCATGCCTTGGACAATGAATGATTATCCACAAACTTGGAAACATTTAGATGAATTAGAGCGTAAAAAAGCCATTGATATTGCAAATGCGATGTTAAAAGATGGCTACAAAGAGGGAGACGCTATTCCTATTGCAACAAAACAAGCAGAAGAATGGTACAAAGATGCCAGTAAAGAAGAATTAGAAGAATTAAAACATAAACATATTACTCAACATCAAAAAGATCCATCAGCACGACCTGAACTGAATGATGAAGATGTTCATGTATATTATGAGGATCATGAATGGAAAGTTAAAACAGAAGATGCAAAACAAGCGTCTGATACGTTTAGTACTAAAAAAGAAGCAAAACAACGTGCCAAAGAAATTGCTGATAATCGTGGTACACAAGTGATTGAACATCAAAAAGATGAATAATGTAATAGAGTCCGAGTAGCAATGAAACTTGCTATTCGGCTTTTTTTATGACTAAATGACTCAGACTAAATGAGTAGCGTCAAGTCTAGGTTATCATTTTTAGTTCACTTAAGAGTTAGATATAATATACAGTGATGATTAAAGGAGGCAACAAATATGTACGTAGAGAGAAAACCATCATTGTACATTGAAGAGCTACGCAGTGAATTCAAAGAAAATATTGATAAGTTTAAGAATGGAGATGAAGCCTTCGATAAGCTAGTGGGTTTCGTAGAGCTCGATCATTTATATTCTTCTGCATTAAAAGAGATTAGTACGAAGTTAGATATTTTAGATGACAATTTTAATCATATTTACAAACATAATCCAATTCATCATATGGAACGTCGCGTCAAAGAAATGACGAGTTTAGTTAAAAAATTGCAACGTAAAGGTTTAACTATAGATGCGGAAACAGCGAAAACCAATATTTTAGATATCGCTGGTATTCGTGTGGTCTGTAATTATCTTGAAGATATTTATGTGATTGAGAAATTATTATTAAAACAAGAGGACGTTAAATTACTTAAGCGTAAAGATTATATACAACACCCAAAAGAAAATGGTTATCGCAGTCTTCATATAGTCGTGTCGATTCCAGTCTTTCTAGCTGATAGAGTAGAGGTTACACCAGTAGAAATTCAAATTCGAACTATTGGTATGGATATGTGGGCAAGTTTAGAGCATAAAATTCGTTATAAAAATAATACCAATACAGAGGACTATAAAGACAAACTTAAAGAATGTGCAGTAGAAATCTCAGATGTCGAAGCAAAAATGCAAACCATTCACTCAGAGATTCAAGATAAAGATAAATAATTTAATCATATAGCGAAACGATAGAAATGTATAGCTATTGTTTCGCTTTTTTATATAAAATAAAATGATATATTTTTATGATAAAATAAATTAATAGTAATATATATTTTTTGGAGTTTTAAAATGATTAAACAGAATTTTAAGTCACAACGATATGAACTAAAACAATTTAAGGGTGAACACATTGAAGTCGCATTTGCCGGAAATATGGATGCAGATAAAACCATCGTATTTATACATGGAGCAATGATGACATATCGCATTATGTTGTTGTTTGAGCCTTATTTTAGAGAGAACAACCTTATTTTTGTTAACTGTCCAAGTAGAGGCAGAAGCTCTAACATTGTAAGAGAACAACATACATTAGATGATTATTCTGAGCGTATCAATGATGTACTTTCACAAGTTATCGAAACATACGGTATTAAAAACTTAGTGATCATAGGTTATTCTATGGGAGGAATGATAGGCACACGTTTATTAAAATTTAATACGTTACCTATTTCACATCTGGTTTATTTAAATAGCGCTGCACGTATTACACCAAATCAAAGTATGTTGTCACGCTTATTTACTTCAAATAGTAAAAGAGATCATTTTAAAGATGAGATGATTGCCTTTAAAAATTTACCGCAGTATATTTTGAAAAAATCTTTTCATAACAAAAATAATAGTATTCGTAACTTATTTTCATATATTGCACCCATTAAAACGATTATTACAGATATCATTTATTCTACAAACGCAGATTACCTTCCAGATATAGAGGAAATAGAGCAATTTCCTAAACTTTTATTTATTTCAGGAGAAGATGACGAAATCATTCCTTACACTGATTCACAAGAAACAATGAAAATGTATAAAAAATATGGCGGTGAAGTAAATGAAGTTATATATTCTGGTATCGGACATATCGACTTTCCTGCTGTCTTGGATAATTTGCCTAATGGAACCATAGGTATTATTGACCACATTAAACAGTGGATTCAAGAAGAATAAGACGACCGGCAGACTGCATAAGCAAATGTTAAAATCATACTTGCTTATGACGTAGCGTCATTAGCTATGTTAACAGTAGGAGGTGAATGATATGTCACACTATACGATTGGAGAATTGGCAAAACAGAGTAAAGTCACGATTCGAACACTACAATATTACGATCGAAGAGGATTACTTATAGCTCATCGACAAACTGACTCTAATCGCAGATATTATACTGACGAACATGTAAAGCAGCTTGAACTGATTTT
Organism: Staphylococcus sp. HMSC057A08; assembly: GCF_001812925.1. Taxonomy (NCBI): domain Bacteria; kingdom Bacillati; phylum Bacillota; class Bacilli; order Caryophanales; family Staphylococcaceae; genus Staphylococcus; species Staphylococcus sp. HMSC057A08. The sequence goes on from NZ_KV810847.1 coordinate 349,099, forward strand.
AGTATTAAAACAATTAGGATGTACGTTAGATGAAATAAAGACATTACTTGATGAAGATACAAATATGAACACACTTAAGACACTACTTTCATTGAGAAAAGATGCATTACACTCAAAAGTAGAGGTGTACAGTCATACATTAAATCAAATTGAAAAAGTCGACACATACATTTCTGAGCAATCAAGTGCGTCTATTAACCATCTTACTGACATAGATGACGCTATGAAACAAGAATATAAAATAACATACTTTAGAAAAAAGATTTGGATAAGTGCTGGAATCTTAGGGATCATACACTATAGTGGTTTACTATTAAGTCTATTAGGACGTTCAACTAAGCCGTTGATCGTTATATTTCCCATCTTAATCACATATGCCATTGCGCTGACAGCAATATATTTAAAAAAAGTGTTATATCTATGTCCGAATTGCCAGCATACATTTAAACCTACATTAGGTGCCTTCGTGAAAGCGAAACATACACCTAAAACAAGACAATTAACATGTCCCAACTGCCATCAAACACATTATTGTATCGAAGTATATCAAAACGAATCGTAATAAACACCTGGCTTATCATGAGCTAGGTGTTTTAAATTACAAAAAGTAAGCGCTTGCAAAAATAGAGTGAGTGTATTACTATACTTGTATACAAGTTAACGTATTGAGGTGAAAAGATGGAACAACATTATCCGAAACAATGGAAAAACAGAATGACTACAGGGGAAAGTATCGCTGCGGAACTTAGGTTTCAGATTGTTAATAGTACACTTGAACCCGATACTTTACTAACTGAAAATCAAGTGGCTAAACAATTCGATGTCAGTCGCTCTCCGGTTAGAGATGCATTTAAATTACTGCAAACGAATCAACTCATTCACCTCGAGCGCATGGGTGCAAGGGTTCTTGAATTTGGTGAACAAGAAAAGAAAGAATTATATGATTTACGATTAATGCTTGAATCCTTTGCATTTTCAAAATTAAAGCATATTGATAGAAAAAAAGTGATTAAAGAAATGAAAAAACATTTAGAAATGATGAAAGTCGCTATTCAATTTGAAGATGCTGAATCATTTACGCAACACGATCTTCAATTGCATGAAGCATTGATTCACGCCTCTCGACATCATTATCTTCAAACATTTTGGAACCATTTGAAACCCATTGTAGAAGTACTTGTATTATGTTCAATGAGAGAGCGAATGAGAACAAATAAAGAAGATTTTGACAGAATACACCGTAATCATTCGGTATTTATAGAAGCGGTAGAACGTTATGATACTGATACGTTAAGAGAAGCGTTTCATTTAAACTTTGATGATGTAGGTAAAGATATTGAAAGCTTTTGGTTACAATAAATAGAAGGAAGAAGGAATACATATGAAATACATGATTGGAGTAGATATTGGAACAACAAGTACGAAGTCAGTACTTTATGATGAACATGGTCAATTTATTACAAAACATCATATTGGCTATCCTTTACATACACCAAACGTTGATGTTTCAGAAGAAAATCCTGACGAATTATTCGATGCCGTATTAATGACAGTCAAACATGTGGTTCGCGAATCTGGGGTGCGCAAAGAAGATATTAAACTCATTTCTTTTAGTGCGCAAATGCATAGCTTAATTGCACTAGATAGTCAACACGAGCGCTTAACTGAAAGTATAATTTGGGCGGATAACCGTGCGAATCAATATGCTGACTTGATAAATGAACAATATGGGGGACATGACATTTATAAACGCACAGGTACACCCATTCATCCTATGTCACCACTCTCTAAAATCTTTTGGATGAAACATGAGCAACCAGATATTTATCAAAATACTGCAATGTTTGCGGATATTAAAACGTATATTTTCTATCAACTTTATGAAGCATACGTGATGGATCACTCTATGGCTTCAGCGACAGGCTTGTTTAACTTACAACAGTTAGACTGGGATCAAGAAGCACTTGAATTACTCGGTATTTCAGCCTCTCAATTGCCTCAACTTGTACCGACGACACACATTTTAAAAGGGATGAAAAAACGTTATGCCACATTGATGGGTATCGATGAAAATACACCGGTTGTGGTTGGTGCAAGTGATGGGGTGTTATCAAATTTAGGCGTTAATAGTTATAAAAAAGGTGAAGTTGCAGTCACAATTGGGACATCAGGTGCGATTCGTACAGTCATTGATAAACCTCGTACAGATTATAAAGGCCGCATTTTCTGTTATGTCTTAGATGAAGAGCATTATGTGATTGGTGGACCGGTCAACAATGGGGGTGTCATTCTTCGATGGTTACGAGATGAATTACTCGCCAGTGAAGTTGAAACAGCAAAACGCCTGGGAGTGGATCCTTACGATGTACTTACTAAAATAGCGAGTCGTGTTAAGCCAGGGGCAGATGGCTTAATTTTCCATCCGTATCTTGCGGGAGAGCGTGCACCCTTATGGAATGCGAATGCACGGGGTTCATTCTTTGGCTTAACATTGTCACATCAAAAAGAGCACATGATACGCGCTGCACTTGAAGGGGTGTTGTACAACCTTTATACCGTCTATTTAGCACTTGTTGAAGTAATGAATGAAACACCTAATACGATTAAAGCAACAGGTGGCTTTGCGAAAAGTGAAGTATGGCGTCAAATGATGGCAGATATTTTTGATACTGATGTCATCGTACCAGAAAGTTATGAAAGCTCTTGTCTAGGTGCGTGTGTCCTTGGTTTAAAAGCATTGGGAGACATTGAAGATTATTCGATGATCGAAAATATGGTTGGTACGACTCATGCACATCAACCTAACCAAGATACAGTAAATATATATCAACAACTTGTAACGATATTCATAAGCTTAAGCCGTACACTTGAAGATCGCTATGAAGAAATTGCAGATTTTCAACGTAAACATATTAATTAATCCACATATTTAAATCAATTATACATCAAAGGGGAGAAGACAAATGGGAACAATATGGACACTAGCAAGTGTTGTTATTGGAATCGTATTACTACTGACACTGATTATTTTCTTAAAACTAAATACATTTATTTCATTAATTATTACATCGATTGTCACGGCTATCTTATTAGGTATGCCTTTAAATAAAGTAATGGAAACGATAGAGGCAGGTATGGGCGGCACTCTAGGTCATATTGCACTCATCTTTGGATTAGGAGCAATACTTGGCAAATTACTTGCAGATGGTGGAGGCGCCAACCGTATTGCGGATACACTGATTGATACATTTGGACAAAAACACGTTCAATGGGCGATGCTGATTGCAGCTTTCATCGTTGGTATTGCATTATTCTTTGAAGTAGGACTCGTATTACTCATTCCACTTGTTTTTACCATTGCTAAACGTGCGAAAGTGTCACCACTGAAATTAGGATTACCTATGGTAACAGCATTATCTGTGACACATGGTTTCTTACCACCACATCCTGGTCCTGTGGTCATAGCAAAAGAATTAAAAGCGAATATTGGACATGTGTTACTATATGGGATTATTATTGCTATTCCAGTGACGCTCATTGCAGGTCCGATTTTTAATATAGTTGCACAAAAACTTATCCCATCTGCTTATACACGTGAAGGGGATATTTCAGCACTTGGTTCACAAAAAGAATTTAAAGCATCTGAAATGCCAAGTTTTGGTTTAAGTATACTCACTGCTGTATTACCTGTTATTTTAATGTTATTATCAACGGTTGTTCAATTAGTGACTGGACATGAAAATGCTAAAAATCTGTTTGAACAAATTATTTACTTTATCGGTACAGCAGGTACAGCGATGTTAATTTCAGTCATCTTTGCTATTTTTTCAATGGGCTTACATAGAGGAAGAAAAATGGATGACATTATGAAATCTGTAACGAATGCTATTTACCCAATCGGTATGATGATTTTAATTATTGGTGGTGGCGGTACATTTAAACAAGTCCTCATTGATGGCGGTGTAGGGGATACAATTGCTAAGTTATTCGAAGGTTCAACCCTGTCACCTATCTTACTAGCATGGATTGTCGCTGCAGTATTACGTATTGCACTAGGCTCAGCAACAGTCGCAGCGATTTCAACAACAGGTATCGTCTTACCATTATTACAACATTCAGATGTAAATGTGGCACTTGTCGTACTTGCCATTGGTGCAGGGAGCGTGATCTTATCACACGTTAACGATGCTGGGTTCTGGATGTTTAAAGAATATTTCGGATTGACCGTTAAAGAAACCTTCTTAACTTGGTCATTACTTGAAACCATCATTTCAGTATCGGGCATCATCTTCATCTTATTCATTAGTTTGTTTGTATAACTTATAAAAGAAGTGAGAGAGAAATCAATGAATTTCAATCTTACTTCTTATTTTTTTATAGCATGGAAGAATACAGTCAATCGCTATGAATGACAATAAAAGAATGATAAACTTACTTATAATATAAAAGACAGAATGCGCAAAGGAGATATTCGAGTTTGAAACAGATAAAGAAAGCCATCATACCTGCGGCTGGTTTAGGGACACGTTTTTTACCAGCGACAAAAGCCATGCCTAAGGAAATGCTTCCTATTTTAGATAAGCCAACGATTCAATATATTGTTGAAGAAGCGGCACGTGCGGGCATTGAAGATATTATTATTGTGACGGGTAAACATAAACGTGCGATTGAAGATCATTTCGATAATCAAAAAGAATTAGAAATGGTCCTTGAAGAAAAAGGTAAAACAGACTTATTAGAAAAAGTACATTATTCTACAGATTTAGCGAATATCTTCTATGTACGCCAGAAAGAACAAAAAGGATTAGGACATGCCATTTATACTGCACGTCAATTCATTGGTAACGAACCGTTTGCAGTATTATTAGGTGATGATATCGTGGAATCTGAAGAGCCAGCGATTAAACAATTAATGAATGTATATGAAGAAACAGGACATTCTGTTATTGGGGTGCAAGAAGTGCCTGAACATGTGACTCACCGTTATGGCATTATTGATCCATTAGAGAAACAAGGTCGTCGCTATGAGGTGAAACAATTTGTTGAAAAGCCTGAACAAGGTACAGCACCTTCTAATTTAGCGATTATGGGACGTTACATTTTAACGCCAGAAATTTTCGATTATTTAAAAACACAAAAAGAAGGCGCCGGTAATGAGATTCAATTAACCGACGCGATTGAACGTATGAATAGTGATGTTCCAGTGTATGCATATGACTTTGATGGTAATCGTTATGATGTTGGAGAAAAATTAGGATTCGTTAAAACGACAATAGAATATGCGTTAAAAGATCCTAGAATGAAAGATGAACTCGTCACATTTATTAAACATTTAGGATTATAATAATTAAAGTGCCTAAGACATTGAAGAACAAGTGGTGATTCTTCAATCTTCTTAGACACTTCAATCTCATCAAAACTAAACCTAAAAACAGGACACACCCTATTTTCCGCTAAGGCGTGCCCTGGATTAGAGAAGAGATAAATTGTCGACAAACACTTCTCTAACCATAAATCCTCAACATCTCAGAAATTTTTTCTGAGAATCTTTTCCTCAGCGTCTTAGGACTTCTCCTAAGACATTTTTATTATATAATATAAAATTTGAATATCATAGATATTGCAATAGCAATATTTTGACTAATAATATCACTTTTCGGGAGAATTAAAATTTTCTTGGATAAGTGATGTTTTATTTTTAAAGAAATTCAATCCTAGTATGTTATTGATGAAAAAGCGAAGTTTGATAAAATTATAATAAATAAACTAAAACAGAGGTGTTATTTATGAAAAAAAATATTAACGTTGTTGGTGCAGTTATTTATTCGGAAAATAAAATCCTATGTGCACAACGTAATGAAAATATGAGTTTACCTCTAAAATGGGAATTTCCAGGTGGAAAAATAGAAAAGGGAGAAACAGAAGAAGAAGCTTTAATTAGAGAAATAAATGAAGAAATGAAATGCGATTTAACTGTAGAAAGTAAAATAATAGCAGCTGAATATGAATACGATTTTGGGATCGTTAACCTTACAACTTATAAATGTACATTAAATAATGAAATGCCAACTTTAACAGAACATAAAGAAATAAAATGGTTAGAACCCGATGAACTTACTGAATTGGATTGGGCGCCTGCTGATATTCCAACTGTAGAAATAATTGTTAAAGGTAAAAATTAATGGAAGACAAACTAATATTAAATCTAAAACAATCCTTAAAAAAAGGATTTATTGATAAAAATCTGACAAATGAAAGTAATTTAACTCCTAAGTTACTTGTAAACAATAATAATCAAAACGTGCTTACTTCTATTATTAATGAATTAGAAAAATGTTGTTCTTTTTTTATATCTGTAGCATTTATAACAGAAAGTGGTTTAGCAAGTTTAAAAACTATATTCAATGATTTAAATCATAAAGGGATTAAAGGTAAGTTAATCACTTCTAATTATTTAGGTTTTAATACACCCAAAATGTATAGAGAATTATTAAAACTAGAAAATATAGAAGTTCGATTAACTGATGTAGAAGGCTTTCACGCTAAAGGATACATATTTGATCATAAAGATTATTCTTCAATGATTATAGGAAGTTCCAATTTAACATCGACTGCTATGAAAATAAATTATGAACATAATATTTTATTATCTACTCATAAAAACGGAGAGTTAATTTATAATTTAAAAAATCAATTTGAAGTGCTTTGGGAAAATAGTATAAGTCTAAATTCTCAATGGATTAATGATTACGAAGAAATATTTGAGTCTAAATTATATAAAGATTTTTTAAAAATAAATAGAGAACAAAATCATTTGGTTAACCGATTTAAAAAATCTAATGAAATCCAACCTAACATTATGCAAGAAGAAGCATTAATGTCTTTAAAAAATCTTAGAAATTCTGGAGAGAATAAAGGATTAGTAATTTCTGCAACTGGAACAGGTAAAACGATTTTATGTGCCTTAGATGTTAGAAACTATAATCCTCAAAAATTTTTATTTATTGTTCATAATGAAGGTATTTTGAAAAAGGCAATGAAAGAATTTAAAAAAGTTCTTCCTTTTAATCAAGAAACGGATTTTGGCTTTTATACTGGTAAACATAAAGATATCGAAGCAAAATATCTTTTTGCAACAATTCAAACATTGTCTAACAATAATAATTATGAAGTTTTTGATAAAAAAGAATTTGATTATATTGTTTTTGATGAAGCTCATAGAACAGATGCATCGACCTATCAGATTATAATGAATTATTTCCAACCTAATTTTATGCTTGGAATGACTGCTACACCTGAAAGAACCGATGAAGGAAATATTTTTGAGTTATTTGATAATAACATTGCTTATGAAATTAGGCTACCTAAAGCTTTAGAGAGCGATATTTTATGTCCTTTTCATTATTTTGGAGTAACTGATTACATTCATAATGGTGTAACAAGTGATGATTATACTGAATTAAAAGATTTAACTTCAGAGGAAAGAATAAAACATATTATTGAAAAAACAAATTATTATGGATACTCAGGTAGTCAGTTAAAAGGACTTATTTTTGTAAGTCGAAAAGAAGAAGCGACTGAAATAGCTGAAAAATTATCGCTTAATAATATTCCGAGTAAAGCTTTAATAGGCCCAGATACTCAGAATAAGAGAACAAAAGTAATAAATGAATTGGTTAATGGAAAAATCAATTATATTGTCACTGTTAATTTATTTAATGAAGGAATAGACATTCCAGAAGTTAATCAAATAGTAATGCTAAGAAGTACTCAATCTAGCATTATATTTACTCAACAACTTGGAAGGGGCTTAAGAAAAAGTTCAGAAAAAGAGTTTGTAACGATTATCGACTTTATTGGAAATTATGAAAATAATTATTTAATTCCTATTGCTTTATCAGATAATCAATCTCATAACAAAGACGACTATCGAAAATTTCTGACTGAACCTAATAAATTAAGTGGTGTGTCAACTATTAACTTTGAGGAAATAGCTAAAAAGAAAATTTTTAAATCAATTGATCATGCTAATTTAAATAGTACTAAAATAATAAAAGAAGCATTTGAAAGTGTAAAAGAAAGAATAGGTAGAACACCTATGCTTATGGATTTCATTACTCAAAATTCTATTGATCCCAAAGTGATTATCTCTAAGTTTAACAATTATTATTTATTTCTGAAAAAATATAATTATATTGAAAAAGATTTTAATAAAGATGCTGTTAAAAATCTAACTTTTTTATCAAAAGAGTTACTACCCGGATTAAAACAAGCTGATTATAAAATTTTAGAAAGTATAATAAGTGAAAATAATTATGCATCAATACCTAAAGATGACTTGGAAACTTCTTTAAATATTCTATCTTTAAACTATTTTGGAAAAAATGAAAATGAAAGATATGGTAGTCCAATTATAGATATTAAGACAAAAAGACTAAGTAAAACTTTTTCTAAGTATCTTAAAGATGAAGATTATCAAGCATTTGTTTTGGATATTCTAGCCATAGCAAAATATTATAATAAAAAAATTCAAGATTCTGGAAATGATTTAATCTTATATAATCAATATACACGCTTAGATTTTCTTAAATTAGTAAATTGGAGAAATCATGAGAAAAATATGGCAAATAATATATATGGCTATAGAATTTTGGATGAACACATACCATTATTTATTACTTATCATAAGTCAGAAGATATAGATGATAGTATAAAATATGAAGATCATTTCTTAAATCAAGAAGAGTTTGCTTGGGTTTCAAGAAAAAATGTATCATTAAAGAATAAAGAAATAAAGCAAATTATTAATCATAAAGAGGACGGAAAGACAATATATATTTTTGTTAAGAAAAATGACTCTGAAGGCTCGCAGCATTATTATTTAGGAGAAGCTGAGTATGTGAAAGGTAGCGCAAATGAGACAACTAATGTCACGGAAGATAAGATTGTGACCATGAATTTTGTAATGAAAACTCCAATTAGAGATGATATTTATAGATATTTAGTAAATTAATTTAAGTGTGTAGGCATATAGAATGACTTTTAACATCATTTTTGGATGTTATGATGTTGCACCACGATGATGTCTGAATTCATCGAATTCAATCTTAGGAATGGTTTCTACAATATCATTGTCATTTACATGTCGTGAAATATCATTTGTGGGGATAAGAACTGAAGTTTCCATTGGTAGAGTAAGTTGAGTCATATTATATCTTTATACATAAGGTACCTCGTTAATTTAGTTTAATGATATGTATTAAATTATACGAAAGTGCCTTATTTTTTAAGTATTTCAATGTAAAATTACATATAAATGCAAAGTATTTTGGCGAGACTGTTGAGGGAACAGGACAAGCTGAAGACTACAGGCTGAAGCTGTCCCCTAAGAAAGCGAGCCAACAATACGTAGTATTGTAAATAAAGAAGCCAGTAAATGAATTGATAATAAACTCATTTACTGGCTATTTTGCTAGGAATTATGTCTAGCCTTTTATTTTACTTTTCAATTACAATATTTTATTCCATATTTTTAAGGCTAAGTTAGAAAATTTCTCTTGTCTATCCGAAATATCTTTCTCAGTCCAAGTTTTATAATTGACTAGATCTTTAGTCATAGGAATATTACTATTTTGATAAATAATACACTTTTTATCAAAAGTACTGTTAGTAGCTTTCTTATTATATTCTTGACCAAGTAATGTTAAATTTCCTAGTCGCCATAAATATTCATCATGTATATCTTCAGGTACATCCCATTTATCAATTTTTTTTGGCATAATATGCTCAATGTGAATATTATTGTTTTCATTCCTTATAAGTGTTTCTTTATTTGAATAATTATTGATTTTTCTTAATAAGTATCTTATAACTTTTGTTTTTTTAGTAGTAAATGTTTTAAAATTATTTACGAATTCTTCATCATTAATTATATTTTTGTTTAAATCAGTTAGTATATCTTTACAACTGTGGTATTGCTGTTGTGAAATATCAAAGGCTATCTTGGAAAACTCAATCTCATATTTATTAGCAACCTTTCCTGAAACTATAAAATTTCTAACTATTAAGCTCTCTATTTTACTTAACACTTTATTTATATCATCTTCGCTATAGTGTTCTGACTCTAAGGCTAGAATTATTGGGAAAAATGAACTAGCACCGAGATTGTTTATCTCATTAATTCTTTCATTTAATTCTGAATTTTGATAATAAGTATTATCGTCTGGTGAGTTTAATGATGTATATAATTCTGATAAACTTAATAAATCATTGGTTAAATTTTCTACCTTTTTAGGAGTATCAACATGTCTTTTTATTTTCTTATAAAGATCTTTTTCTCTTGTGAATTCATATTTAGAATTCCAATAATGTCTTATAAATTTTGTCGGATCAACGTTATTCAAGTTTTCAATAGTACGATCCCAGTCTTTTTTCACAAGATTTAGTTTATGATTTGAATGTCTAAAAATATGATTTTTTAGTAAATCAGAAGTTTCCAACTCTTTTCCTCTAGCATTTAATGTTTCAAAAATAATAAAAGCTTCATTGATTTCATCAGTTTCTATGTACATAACTTGAAAAGATTTTGTAAAAGTTTCATATAATTCATTTAATAATTCGTATTTTTCTTCAGGAGACTTTGAGGAATTTATATAATTAGAAATTTGTTGCGTGAAATACTTTCTTGCTTTTAAAATTAATAATTCGGAAGGTTTTAAATTTTTTTCATTTATTTCTTCAATGTTTTTATGAGACTTTTTCTAGATAATATTTTCAAATATTTTTCTATCAACGTCACCTAGTACTAATTTTTGAGCTTGTTTTTTTCAGTAAATCTTCCTATTAGTGAAGTAGTAATATCGCTAGCATCATCATTAGCTTCTTCAATATTATAATCATCAGAAATTTCAAATAATATGGAGCGTAACACATCTAAGAAAATTACAGATGTGCTTGTTCTTTGCTGACCATCTATAATAAACCATTTTTTTGATCTCTGTCATAATGAACGACAACTTGACCTAAAAAATGATTTGCTAAATCATTATCTTTAATTAATTGAAGTAAATCTTGCCAAAAATCTGTTAATTGCTCTTCTTCCCATGAATAGCCTCTTTGATATTCTGGAATAAAGTATTTGTGCTGTGAAAGAAAAGTAGAAATATTGTAAAAACTTGAATTAATTATACCCATTTAATTACCTCCATAAATATTTTATACAATATATATTATAACAATGTATATGTAATTAGAATATAAAATAATGTGATTATTTAAGTATTTAGGTGTTTTTTAATTAGGAAGCTTAATGAATAATTTTTTAATCTCTTAACATACTTAGCATTTAAATTCAACTTACATGTGAAAGAATGAACAAACAAATTTTCAAATTATTGAACTATTTGTGAAAACTATCACATACCCCTTTTAAAATAAAAAAAAGCGTGTATGATAAGAATTGTAAGGAATAAGTAATTGGAGTGATACTAATTGAGAAAAGTAATAGAAGGCGTTATTTTTTCTGAAGAAGGCAGCTACGATATTTATTTAAAAACAGGCGTAAACCAAGGATTAATTAGTGATATAAAAGATGGATATATGACAATTGATTCAATGTCTTATTTAGACGCAGAACGTTTATATTTCTATGGTCTCGAACGTAAAACACTAGTTACAAATTAAAATACAAAATTGAATGACCTCCTATACCATTCAAGAACGTATCTTATCATGCCCTCGTTGGTGAGCAGTCGAGGGCATATCCTAAATATACCCCCAATCATTTTTAGATAATGTGTTAAAACCCGCATCTCACTTCCCTTGATGCGGGTATTTTTATTATAAAGATTTAAAGTTCTTTTTCACTTCATTATATTGGTACTCTTGATTATACAATTTGAACTTATAGCCATCTTCACTAGCAAAAGGCATTCGAATATTTGGAATGTGATCTATTCGTGCAATGAATTCTCTTTCTTGGCGTGTTCGTTCTTTGACACTCATGTTTAACCACTCTTCTTTAGTAAATAAATCTTCGAAACGAAATGAAAAACTTGTGCGACCTACTTTTTGACGTAATGCTTGAACTAATGGACTAAAATCTTTCGCAATCACAGACATCTTCTATTCCCCTTTATTTAAAATAATATATATCTTCACTTTATTACGTTTAATTTTAAATTACAATCTATATTTAAGACTTTAAATTGATACAGACGTTTATGTATAAAGAATTATGGAAATGGAATGAATAAATAACAATAAAGGATGATGAATATGGCTAAATTAACAGATACAGTTGCGATGATTACAGGTGCGAGTAGTGGCATTGGTGAAGCAACAGCCAAACGACTTGCTGAAGAAGGTGCTAAAGTTGTGCTAGCTGGTCGTAGTGATGAGAAGTTACAACGTGTTGCAGAACATTTGAATGAAGGAGACTACCTTATTACGTCAACCAATGTGATGTATCGTGATGACGTTGATGCTCTTGTAGAAAATGCGATTGCTAAATTTGGAAAAGTTGATATCTTTGTCAATTGTGCAGGCATTAACTTATCTTCTAAAATTACAGATTACAAAGTAGACGATTGGGATAAAATGGTTGATACGAATATTAAAGGATTGTTATATGGTCTGAATGCCGTACTTCCTCATTTTGAAGAACAATCTAGTGGTCATATTGTCAATATGGCATCTATTTCAGGCTTTGAAGTTAATAAGACGAGTGCATTATACAGTGCAACGAAATCTGCTGTATTACGTATTGTAGAAGCTTTAGAAAAAGAGCTTGCGCGAACGGGTATTAAATCAACCAGTATTTTACCAGGAATGGTAGATACACCTATGACAGAAGGATATGACTTTGGTGATAGAAAGAAATTAGATCCTGAGAATATAGCTGATGCGGTAATCTATGCAGTGACGCAACCTGCACATGTAAACGTTAATGAAGTCGTCGTTCGTCCAGTTTAAATCTAATGAGAATAAGAGCGTTTCTTGCCTATGGTAGGAAACGCTCCTTTTTACCCTTCAATATTAGTGTTGAAATGTTACACTTATATTGAAAGATCATATAACTTAAAAGAGTGATAAAGTGATGGAACAACGTTTATTTGAATTGTTAGATGTATTAGTTAAATATAATACGGAGAGTCCTCCTGGACGTAATACGGATCCTTTACAAGATGACATTGAACATTTATTAAAAACACTAAATTTTGATATTCAACGTGAACATTTATATGAAAATGATAGTGTTATCGTCGCAACATTAAAAGGGGAAGATGAGGATGCACCTAAATTAATTCTCAATGGTCATGTAGATGTGGCGAATGTGGACGATGATTCTAATTGGCAATATCCACCGTTTCAACTGACTGAAAAAGAGGGATGGCTATATGGTCGTGGTGTGAGTGATATGAAAGGCGGTATGGCCTCGCTGTTTTATGTGCTTGAAAAGTTACATCAAGAAGGACGACGACCTAAAGGAGATATTGTCGTGCAATCTGTAGTAGGAGAAGAAGTGGGTGAAGCGGGGACGAAACGCGCATGTGAAATCGGTCCTCAAGCAGATTTGGCATTAGTATTAGATACAAGTGAAAATATGGCACTTGGACAAGGTGGGGTCATTACAGGATGGATTACGGTTAAAAGTAAGAATACCATTCATGATGGCGCACGTAGTCAAACGATTCATGCAGGTGGAGGTTTATTTGGTGCGAGTGCAATTGAAAAAATGACCAAAATCATTCAAGCACTGAATGAACTCGAACAACACTGGGCAGTGATGAAACATAGTCCTGGTATGCCACCAGGTGCGAATACGATTAATCCAGCAGTGATTGAAGGGGGACGCCATCCTGCTTTTATTGCTGATGAATGTCGTTTATGGATTACGGTTCATTATTTACCGAATGAAAGTTATGAAGACGTTACAAAAGAGATAGAAGCGTATTTAAATCGTGTTGCAGATGCAGACATTTGGTTGAGAGAGAACCCGTTACAGTTCGAATGGGGCGGTGAATCAATGATAGAAGATAAAGGAGAAATTTTCCCAAGTTTTACGATTCCATTAGAACATCCAGGCTTTAAACAATTACAAGATGCACATTATCACGTTCATCACAGTGAAATGAAACATGGTATGAGTACCACAGTGACAGATGGAGGTTGGACTGCTCATTTTGATATTCCAACAATTTTATATGGTCCAGGTAGTTTAGAAGAAGCTCATAGTGTAGATGAAAAGATAGAAGCACAAGAACTTCAAACTTATAGTGATGTGTTATATACATTCTTAAAACACTGGTATGACCATCCTGAGAAATAAATTAAAAAGCCAAGTCGTGCTGATGAATGACACGACTTGGCTATTTTATAGTCACATTATTTTTTTAATGTGTTTCGAAGACGATTGACCCAGCTAGCTCTTCTTTTAGAAACGACGGGCATTCCTGAAGGCTGGGTTGCCTCCTTTTTTAGCTTTTTACCATACTTAACTGCTTCTTTCATCAAGTAAGCTTGTGAATTTAATGGAGATAAATCATTTTGAACGTAATGATACTCACCATACTGATCTTGATAACGTCCTTTTTGATTATCAGATAATTGTAAATTCATAAAGTCTACAAGACGTTTACCGATTTCTTTATCTTCTACAGGGAATAAGATTTCAACACGTTTAATCATGTTACGTGTCATGACGTCTGCAGATGATAAATAAATACGTTCGTCACCATTATTGTAGAAGTAATAAATACGAGAGTGTTCTAATAGACGACCTACAATACTTACAACTTCAATATTTTCGCTGACACCTGGAATGCCTGGTTTTAGGCAACAGATACCACGAATAATAAGTTGAATGGTAACACCCGCTTGAGATGCTTCAAATAATTTTTCAATGATGGCCTTATCAGTTAAGGAATTCATTTTCATCATAATTTTACCGTTACCATGTTGACGATGACTTGCAATTTCTTTATCAATACGATCAATAAAGACGTCACGAATATCAAATGGTGCGACAATTAATTTATTATATTCAGGTTTAACTGAGTAACCACTTAAATAGTTAAAGAAATTAATGGCATCTTCAGCAATTAATGTATCTGTCGTAATCACACCCATATCTGTGTATAGTTTTGCAGTTTTATCGTTATAGTTACCTGTACCTAAGTGTACGAATGAAGTTAATTTGCCACCGATGCGTTTAACGACTAGAGCAATTTTACTATGCGTTTTTAAATGAGTCATACCATAAATAACATGACAACCTGCATCTTCTAACATACGTGCCCAATGAACGTTATTTTCTTCGTCGAAACGCGCTTTTAATTCTACAAGGACAGTCACTTGTTTACCATTTTCAGCCGCTTCTTTTAAGCTTTTAATAATGGGTGAATCTTTACTTACACGATAAAGCGTTTGTTTAATCGCAATCGTGTTAGGATCTTCAGCTGCTTCACGAATAAAGTCTACAATAGGCTCAAATGATTCGTATGGGTGATGGAAAAAGACATCACGTTTTAATGCAAGATCATACACATTATTGTTACCTAATGAACGTGGAATTTGTGGTGTATATTTATCATATGTTAAGTATTTTAATTTATGGGATAGATGATCAACTAAGCCAAAGATAAATGTTAAATCTAAAGGTCCATTAAGTAAGTAAACGTCTTGTTCATCCACTTCTAAAGTGTCTGTTAACCATCCTAAATCTTCGATAGAGGCTGTACGATTGTCGACTTCTAAACGTACAGCAGAACCACTTTTACGTTCTTTTAAGAAACGTTCGATTTCGATAAGTAAGTCTTCAGCGCCATCTTCATGAATCGTTAAATCAGCATTTCTAGTAATTCTAAATGTAAAGGTATTTAATACTTCATAGCCTGTAAATAAGTGATTGATGAAGTGTGTAATGACATCTTCTACCATGACTACATATTGTTTTGAGCCTTCATTATAAGTTAAGAATCTAGGGATAAGAGATGGAATTTGAACAATAGCTGAGTTAATGGCATCATCTGTATCGATATCTACGAAGATATTTAGACTTTTATTATTTAGTTTTGGGAAAGGGTGGTATGCATCTATACCAAGTGGTGTTAACGTTGGTAAAATCGTGAGTTTAAAATCCCTTTCTAACTTACTTAAAATAGAGTCAGATAAGTTTTCTGGTTTACACATAACAATATCATAATTGCGTAATTCTTCGATAAGTTCGTTATAGCGTTCATATTGCATATTGACATATTTTTTAGCTTTTTCTTGAATAGCATCTACTTGTTCTTGTGGTGTCATTTGTGTTTTATTTTCAGGTTTATCGAATCCCATTTTTACTTGGTCTTTTAAACCAGCCACACGCACCATAAAGAATTCATCTAAGTTCGAACTAAAGATAGATACGAAATTTAATTTTTCTAATAGTGGATTGTTGTTATCATAAGCTTCTTGTAATACACGATAGTTGAAATCTAACCAACTGAGTTCGCGATTATTATAGTATTTCGGCAAGCTAATATCATAGTCTCCCAATTGAGTTTGCATATTCAAAATACACCTCGTCATTTCTTCGATTATCAATCTTTCTATTTGTAAAACTATATAGTCTATGACAGAACTATCTACCTATAATATAGCATACAAATTTTAAGATTTTGTAAAGACAATGGATACTGATCCTTTAAGAATCTTTTCAATATGCTTTTTCTGTCTTAATGCTTGATATTTCTCAGCAATCGGTTCGCCTTCAGTATAATGTACGGTCAGTTCATAATCGTCATTGCCTTTTTTCGTTTCTTTTAAACTCACGTCTTGAACAAAGCTAGTTTGTGAAATATTTAAAGCATTCACAAATTTAATAATGCCACCTAATGCTTGAATGGTTTCAATTTCCTTATTACTAAACCAATCCGTTTCTTTACAATAGAACTTAAGTAAAGATTTATTTTTAAAACTTGCTAAAAGGGCGAGTTTAACGCGATCTTTATGTGTATACCCATTAATCATTGAATTCGCGATAATATAATACGTATGTGGAGAACTTGAATCTGAATCAATAAATCTACCTAAATAATAAATATAGGTTGCTTCTTCAAATAGACGTTGCTCTGTGTCATTAATCTTTAAATCACCTAAATTCATTAATTGTTTTAATAAAGATTGTGCTAATTTAAAACGACCTTGTGAGCTATGTTCTTCGATATGATAGTCATGTGCTAAGAAATAAATCGCTTCTTTACGCACATTATGTTTGTCAAATACATCTGGATAGCGTGAGCGAATTTGTTTAATAATATAGCCTTCACGTAAGCCATTTCTTGAAAATGTGAATTGCTTCGCATCTATTTTTTTATAAAGTGTCTTAAATACTGATACTGCAGGAAGAATAATATCTGCACGATCGCGACTTAATCCATCTAGGTTATTTAATTCATCACGTGAACTTTTACGTATCATGTTGTACACTTCATCAATATCTTTATCTGACATTGTATAATTGTGTACGCCACTTATAGGGTAAGTGTGTTCAGATTGATGAATACGTGCTACATTACGTGCAGAACCACCAACGCCGACTAAGGCAACTTCTTGATCTTTAAGCCAATCCAATGTACTAAATTGTTGAGATAAAAATTTCTCCATATCTTTGATCGCACCTTTATCATTGTGGTCTTTGCCATCAAAGAATTTATGTTTTAACGTGACTACACCGAAAGGAAAACTATGTGATTCAAATAGTTCTTTATCCTTAAATAAAGTAACTTCCGTTGAACCGCCACCGATGTCTACAGATACGCCATTTTCAATTTCAGTGGTATGAGTAATAGCATAGTAACCATAATATGCTTCTTCTTTTTCAGGAATAATTGAGATTTCAATATCAAGTTCATCTTTCACTCTTTTAACAATGTCATCCTTATTCTCAGATTGACGAATCGCTGCTGTTGCGATAGGATGTAATGCTTTTACTTTAAATTTTTCAGATACAGATTTAAAACTGCGTAATGCTTCAATGAGTACGTTAATGCCTTCTTGGCTCATTTTATTTTCTTTTGTCAAGTATTGACTCAAGCGAGCAGGCGTTTTAATGTTGAGCAATTCATTTAATCCTGCATCTTTGCTAAATCTAAAGATAACTAATCTAATCGTATTTGAGCCAATATCTATTAATCCTATACGTTCTTCCATCATGGCCTCCTAAGTCTTTCAATACTTCCTATTATAGTTTTATTTTACATGAATTTTATAAATAGAAAAAGATACGAATCCTATTTGCATTTCTTTGAATATAAAAAAGAATTCAATTGTAAAACGATTTCATTTTTAGTATAACGTTTAATCTAAACTGTTTAGTGGAAGAATAAGGTTGTATTAGAAAACAAGTTCACTAGGAGTGTGACAAGATGAAACGTTTAGAAGATAAAATTGCAGTCATCACAGGTGCAAGTACAGGTATTGGACAAGCATCAGCAAAAGTGTTAGCTAAAGAAGGGGCACATGTCTTAGCACTTGATATTTCAGATGAATTAGAAAAAACTGTAGATGATATTAATCAAGAAGGCGGTAAAGCGACAGCTTATAAAGTTGATATCTCTCAAGATCAACAAGTGAAAGATTTTGCTGAGAAAGTTAAACAAGACTATGGTCACATTGACATTATCTTCAACAATGCAGGTGTAGATAATGGGGCAGGACGTATTCATGAATATCCAGTTGAAGTATTTGATAAAATTATGTCTGTTGATATGAGAGGGACGTTCTTAGTAACGAAATTCTTATTACCATTAATGTTGGATAATGGTGGTTCAATCATTAATACAGCTTCATTCTCAGGACAAGCAGCAGACTTGTATCGTTCTGGTTATAATGCCGCTAAAGGTGGCGTCATTAATTTCACTAAATCGATTGCGATTGAATATGGACGTGAAAATATTCGTGCGAACGCGATTGCACCAGGTACCATTGAAACACCGCTTGTAGATCATTTAGCTGGTACATCTGAAGATGAAGCGGGTAAAACATTCCGCGATAATCAGAAATGGGTCACTCCACTTGGTCGTTTAGGACAACCTGAAGAAGTAGGTAAATTGGTTGCTTTCCTAGCATCAGATGATAGTTCATTTATTACAGGTGAAACGATTCGTATTGATGGTGGTGTGATGGCATACACTTGGCCTGGTGAAATGTTAAGTGAAGATAAATGGAAACATTCTGTAGAATAAATCATAATGGATATATTAGCGTTTAAGTGTGAGAGATGGCTTCAATGTGAAGCTGTCTCTTGTTTTTTATGTATTTAGATAAATTACCATATTTTATAAAAATGTTATAATGTTGATGTCGTCTTTCCTTTAGACGGTCGTACGTTTAAAGGGGGTGAAGTTATGACGTTAATATTTGTACTCGTTATCGCACCTATATTAAATAGGTGGCTCAATATATTGTTTGATTATTGGTTTGAACAATATAAGAATAAAAAAGACGGCAGATAATCCAATACACAAAGAACCCCTAGTCTAGGGCAATAGACTAGGGGTTCGTATCGTTATGACGTTAATACTCGTTAATGTGATATTAACATAAGTAGATGTAATATTTCAATATTCAAATTACCATTTGATTTGATTGTACGTTTGGTCATTTAAAGAACGTACAATTTCAGTGATTAGTCGTACTGAATTTTCATAATCATCTGTATGGAGAACAGATACATTTGAGTGCATATAGCGTAATGCTACACCGATGGCAATTGTTGGAATACCATCGTTAGCAACATGGATACTACCAGCATCTGTACCACCGCGTGGTGTTGTATCCCATTGAACAGTAATATAATGTTTTTTTGCCACTTCTTTAATATGTTGACGTAAGCCTTGATGTGCCACATTTGAAGCATCCATTAAAATAATGACTGGACCGTCACCAATGGCTGTATCACTACCATATTGTGCCATTCCAGGTGTATCGTATGCGACCGCAACGTCGACTGCGATAGCTAAATCGGGGTTGATTTTATTTGCTGCGACTTTAGCGCCACGTAAACCAACTTCTTCTTGTACAGTACCACCTGCATATAAATTAATACCAATCGATTCATCTTTAAGATTGTTAAGTACGTCAATAGCCAGTGCACAACCGTATCGATTATCAAATGCTTTGGCAGTTAAATATTTACCATTTGCAAGTTGTTCAAACTCACTATAAGGTGTAATCATATTTCCAATTTCAATACCGTATTGTTCAGCATCTGCTTTACTTCTAACACCAATATCAATAAACATGTCTTTAATATCGATAGACTTTTTGCGTGCATCTGGTTCGAGTACATGTGGAGGTTTAGAACCAATGATACCTCGTATCTCTTTACCATCGTCAGTCGTGATGGTTACTTTTTGAGATAACATCACTTGACTCCACCAACCGCCAATAGGTTGGAATTTAATAAACCCGTTATTGTCAATTTTAGTGACGATGAATCCAATTTCATCTAAATGACCAGCTAACATTAATGATTTAGATCCCGTTTTACTTTCCTTTTTACCAAAGATACCACCCAAACCATCTTCGATAATCTCATCACTAATCGGTGTTAAATAGTCTCGCATTTTTTCTTTAACGTGGTATTCATAACCAGCGATACCATTAACATCTGTTAATGTTTTTAGTAATTCGATAGATTCTTTCATACAATGAGTCCTCCTAAAAACGTCGTTAAGTATATTGTAGCATGGATAAAATGAATTTTATGAAAAATAGTTTATCATATCTATGTAAATTAAATGTATCCTATTCATAGTTAGTAAGTGATATAATTTGTGTAAAATTAAATATGGGGAAGTAGATGAGTATGATGAAAAAAGTCTTAACATTATTTGGGTTGTTAGTGTTAAGTGTGAGTATATTAGGAGCTTGTAATCAATCACGTTCAAAAACATACGAAGGTGATATTAATGGTAAGCATGTTCTTACAACATTAACTTATAAAAATAATAAAGTGATTAAACAATCAACTGTCAGTACGTTAAAATATGAGGATCTCGGAATGTCTAAACAAGAAGGTAAAACATCTTTTAAAGATTATCGTTCATTAAAAGGAAAAAAGGGTGTAACATATACGCTAAGTAGTAAGCATCAAAAAATAGTTGAAAATATAGATATTGATTATAACAAAGCAAATTTAAAAGACGTTAGTCGTTACTTTGCATTAGCACATTATTCTAAAAACTATAAAAAAGTAACAATGGATGGTACGGTCAAAGAACTTAAAAAAATTGGATTCCAGAAAAAAAGCAATATGAATGAAGAATAATATAAAAGTGAGACAACCATTGGCTTAGATGGATTGTCTCACTTTTTTGTTGACTATTGAATAAGTTTTAATTTATAACTTGCAATATCTTCAATATGTCCATTTTTTCTTTTAATCACAATATGATCTTCTGTAATTTCGTTTGGGCTTTTAACACCTACTGCAGCCGCAACATTAAATAATCCTTCATGTAAACTCGTCACATAGTTTGTGACACGATATTGCTTTTCTTCAACAATTAAAGCTTTTTCTTTTTTAGGATCAGTTGTTGCGACGCCAACTGGGCAAGTATTTAAATGACATTGTTGACTCATAATGCAACCAATGCTAATCATCATACCTCTTGCAATATTACATAAATCAGCACCAAGTCCAAGTGCAATGGCTACTTTATCAGGTGTAATAAGTTTTCCAGATGCGAATATCTTCATATATTTGCGTGCATCATAACGTTCTAAAACACCAGTAACGATTGGAAGGGCAGTAAAAAGTGGGAGACCAACACCATCTTGTAATTCTTGGAATGTTGCGCCAGTTCCACCTTCACCACCATCAACAGTAATAAAGTTTGGATAAATAGCTAGGTTAATCATTTCTTGAACAAGGGCTTCAACTTCATCAACTCTGCTTACAACAATTTTAAAGCCTACAGGTTTCTGACCGAGCTTTTGCAACTTAGCTACAAATTCTAATAATTCTTTCGGATTATTAATGAAATCGAAACGGTTAGGCGAGTTGACGGTCTGATAGGGTTCAATATGACGAATTTTAGCAATTTCTTCTGTAACTTTATTGCCCTCCATATGACCACCACGTGTCTTAGCACCTTGTGCAAGCTTAATTTCAAATGCTTTAACTTCTTTATAGTTTGCCACATTTAAGAAAGCTTCTTCACTAAAACCACCGTCTTTATCTCTCACGCCGAATAAACCTGGTCCAATTTGATAGATAATATCGCAGCCACCTTTAAGATGATATTCAGATAATCCACCTTCCCCTGTATTCATCCATGTGCCAGCACGTGCAAGTCCTTGAGATAATGCAGTGATCGCGCGACCACCTAATGAGCCATAACTCATACCAGATTGGCCTACTAAACGTTTAATTTTAAAGGGATGTGCTAATTCTTCGCCTATAATAACTGCATGATCATCTGATAAATAATAAGGATCGATGTGTTTGTTCTCACGATGCTCTTCACGCTTAAACAATCGTTCATTATCGATTGAATAAATAAATGTTGAAATCATTGAATGGTTATCAATTTGAAGTTCTGATTTTTGTAATGGAAACATAGCGTTTCGAATATAAAAGCCTTCTTCATAGATTTTTTCTGTACCAAAACTAGTCATTCTTGAATGATATTTACTTGCTAAAACGATATCAGTATATTGATTTCTTGAAAATGGTTTTCCTTCGGTATCATTTGCAAATAAATATTGACGTAATTCTGGTCCTATTTTCTCTGAAAAGTAACGTACTCTGCCTAATACAGGAAAGTTACGTAACACACTATGTTGTTCTTGTCTTTTATCTTTGAATAAAAGAAATAATCCAACCATTAATATAGAAAGTAACACCATCATAATAAGAATATTAACTATAAATTGCATGACAGTAAGTAATGTTGTCATGCCCATCCCCCCTCAATTCCCTTTATACTGTAAATCTTACATCAAAAAATTTTATTTACAAATAAAAATAAATAGATTTAATATTTATCTTTAAATATCAAATAAGGGAAAAGTTAGAATCCCTTATGACAATAATGTGTTTAAATGATAAAGTACTATATGCGTAGATAGTTGAGGTGATATATGAAAAAAGAAAAAGATGTGATTACACAAGTGGTATCAAAAAATCGATGGAGTAGTCCTAAAATAATAAAAAAGGATTTTCTACTCATTCCTTTATTTATCTTTTTCCAAATTTTAACGCCTATTATTATTGTTTTTGGCGTATTAGGTGTAACGGCTATGGTTACCCAACAACCACCGCCATCTTATTTATATAATGTGATGCTAAGTTTAAGTTTTGTGATTGCTCAATTTATTGTGTTAGGATTATTTTTCACATTACATAAGTTTTATATTGCGAATGTTGTACGACGACAATATCGTATTGCGATTCATCAGTATTTGAAATTTATGATCATCATCGTAATGGTTAGTGTGATGTTATATTATGGTTTTAATGCATTGGCACACATATTACCGCATCCTTTTGGCTATGTAGACACACAAGCACAACGTCGTTTAGAAGGATTGTTTATTCATCCAAGTGCGCTGATATTCACTTTTATTTCAGTAGTATTATTACGCCCCTTAATTGATGAGTTACTATTTCGTCATCTGTTGATTCATGAATTAGGTAAAAAATTTAATCTTTTAGTAATGATGATTGTTAGTGTGTTAATAGAAACTATTGTTCAAGTATATGATTTAATTTCAATATTGGAAGCCATCCCTTACATGATTATTTCAATAGGTGCAGTGATGGTATATATGAAAAGTGGGAAAAATTTAGTAGCCTCCTATCTTTATCATAGTACTGTACAATTCATCATATTTATTATTACAATGATTGATAAGCTTGTTTAAATAGAAAGAATAGGAGAGTTATATGACTTCGGAACATAATGATACATATTACCAAACCTCAGAACAGCGACCGATAAGAAATGAATTTGATTCAAAACGTATTGTTAAACGTGATTTTTGGCTCATACCTACATACTTAGTCATGAATATTGTTTTTCCATTGATTCTTACATTTATTGTGATGGCAATGATTTCAGGCATCACAGGTGGTCATATATCGGAAAGTAAATTTACAAAATATTATTTAGGATACGCGCAAGTCTTTACGTTAATTGGTCAATGTCTTGTATTATTAGTCTTTTATTTAATGCATCGCAAAACCATTATTCCTATTGCCATCTCACGTTTTAAAGCTTTAAAAAAACATATTCCACTCATTATTATTGTGATGGTGGCCCTTTATGTATTACAAGGTGTATATGGTTATTTAGTAGAATTTTTACCGAAACAATATCAGTTTGATGATACAGAAAATAACAAAATGATTATTAAAATGTTTGAAATCAATTGGCTTTGGCCTGTTTTATTTTTAGATATTGTGATTATTACACCTGTTGTAGAAGAATTATTATTCAGACATTTGTTAATTCATGAGTTAGGTAAAAAATTAACGTATGGTGTGATGTATGTCGTGTCAGTACTCGGATTTGCAGGATTACATATGACAAGTGCATCATCACCATTTGAAGTTGGTCCTTATATAATTATGGCTACAGGATTTGTTGTGGCATATCACTTAAGTGGTCGAAATTTAGCGATGACAATTACCCTTCATATGATAAATAACTTTGTTTCTTTTATAGCGATTATGATGAGTATCATTTGGGGTTAAGGGTAAGAGGTAGAGTCATTGAAATTCAAAAAATAGTAACATTGAATTTCATTACTTTGCCTCTTTTTTTGTTATGATAAAAAAGAATATGTCATCCCATTAAAGAGTAAAGATAAGGAGGAAGTGCTTGTGTTATTAGAAGTAAAACATCTGACCTACAAAGCCGATCAACGAACGATACTCAATAATATTAATTTTAAATTAGATCAAGGTGAAACCGTTGCAGTGGTTGGTCCTTCTGGAAGCGGAAAAAGTACATTCTTAAAGCAACTCAACAATTTAATTAGTCCGACTGAAGGAGAATTATTATTTAAAGGAAAACCATATGATGAGTACAGTCCTGAAGAATTACGTTCTAAAATTAGTTACATGATGCAACAAAGTGAATTATTTGGAACGACAGTAGAAGATAATATGGCTTTCCCAGCATTAACGCATCATGATCAATTTGATGAAGATAAAGCGAATGATTTACTTAATAAAGTCGGCTTGTCAAACTATAGTCTAGATTCAAAAGTAGAACATATGTCTGGGGGAGAACGTCAACGTATTGCTATTGCACGCCAGTTAATGTATCAACCAGAAATATTACTTCTAGATGAATCAACGAGTGCACTTGATACGCAAAATAAAGAAAAAATTGAAGATATTATCTTTAAATTAGCAGATGAAGGCGTCGCTATATTATGGATTACGCATAGTAATGATCAAAGTATGAGAAACTTCCAAAGAAGAATTACTATTAAAGATGGTCAGATTACAAATGAGGAGGTGTTAAGTCATAATGAGTAATACAGCGCTTTGTTTAACAGCATTATTATTATTAATTCCTATTATTATTTCATATAAAGAAGGCTTACATATTATCAAAGATTTAGTCGTCGCTTCGATTAGAGCGGTGGTTCAATTATTAATTTTAGGATTGATATTAGAATATATTTTTAAAATTGATCAAGTATGGATATTATTGATTGCAGTATTAGTCATTATTATTAACGCTTCTTGGAATACAATTCATCGTGCATCGCCTGTTATGCATCATGTGTTTTGGATTTCTTTTGTTTCTATATTTATATCAACAGCAATTCCATTAGCATGTACAGTGCTTGCTGGTGCCATCGATTTTAAAGCAAATGATGTCATTCCTATCGGTGGTATGCTTGCAAATAATGGTTTAATTGCCATTAATTTGGCATATCAAAATTTAGATCGGGCGTTCGTTCGAGATGTAGATGATATTGAATCTAAGTTAACATTAGCAGCAACGCCAAAGCTTGCATCTAAAGGGGCGATTCGTGAAAGTATTCGTTTGGCGATTGTTCCAACAATCGATTCTGTAAAAACATATGGGTTAGTGTCTATTCCGGGT
This sequence comes from Staphylococcus sp. HMSC057A08, assembly GCF_001812925.1. Lineage (NCBI taxonomy): Bacteria > Bacillati > Bacillota > Bacilli > Caryophanales > Staphylococcaceae > Staphylococcus > Staphylococcus sp. HMSC057A08. Next base: position 375,216 of record NZ_KV810847.1, read on the forward strand.
ATGATGACAGGATTAATTATTGGAGGTATGGCACCATTACAAGCCATCAAATTCCAATTACTTGTTGTATTTATTCATACTACTGCAACGATTATGTCTGCATTGATTGCAACGTATTTAAGTTATGGTCAATTCTTTAATGCACGTCATCAACTCGTAGCACGTACAACGAATATAAAAGACAATAACTAAATCTCAATGACACATTTTTTCGCACAAAAGTTTAAGAAATTATTATATAATGAAACAGTTACGAATGATAAAGGTTACCATTGCGTAACTGTTTTTTTATACCAAAATATAGAAAGAAAGGAGTTCTATGCATGTCTGTCATGCGAGTGGCAACCTTCATTATTAGTGTGTTTATCGTCGGTATGGTTGAGATGATGGTTGCAGGAATTATGAATTTAATGAGTGGAGATCTCGGTGTCTCTGAAGCGATTATTGGTCAGCTTGTGACTTTATATGCATTAACCTTCGCTATTTGTGGACCCATACTTGTTAAGCTTACGAATCGCTTTGCAGTACGACCGGTCTTATTATGGACACTCGTTGCATTTATTATCGGAAATGCCATGATTGCGATGGCGCCTAACTTTACTATTTTAGTGATTGGACGTATCTTATCTTCAGCAGCAGCGTCACTCATTATTGTTAAAGTCTTAGCTTTAACAGCGATGTTAACGATACCTAAAAATAGAGGGAAAATGATTGGTGTCGTTTATACTGGATTTAGTGGGGCTAACGTATTTGGCGTCCCAATCGGTACGATGATTGGGGATGCAATAGGTTGGAGATTTACGTTCTTATTTATTATTATTGTGAGTGTGATAGCCGGTGTACTGATGATGGTGTATTTACCATCAACATCAGAATTAAATCAAGTTCAACGTCAATGGGGTTCAACTTCAAATAAACAGCTAAATACATCTAAAATTTTAAGACCAGCGGAGGTAGTCAAATATTTAACGATTACTTTTTTAATTTTAGTAGCAAATTCTGTGACATTTGTATATATTAATCCTCTTATTTTGAATAATGGTCATCAAATGGGATTTGTATCATTGGCGTTATTAGTGAATGGGATTGCAGGGGTGATTGGTACGTCGTTAGGTGGCATATTAGCAGATAAACTTAGCAGTAAACGTTGGCTAATCATTGCCTTTTCTATTTTTATAGTTATGATGTTGATAATGAATCTTATTTTGCATACTGTTACCCTATTATTAATTGGATTGTTTATATGGAATATTGTACAGTGGAGTACCAATCCAGCAATTCAAAGTGGTATGATTGAACATGTTGAAGGTGATACGAGTCAAGTGATGAGTTGGAATATGTCGAGTCTGAATGCGGGAATAGGATTTGGAGGCATTATTGGAGGACTCGTTGTTTCAAATATCTCTGTTCAAGCAGTCACGATTGTGAGCGCGATGGTTGGAGCTATGGGTCTTATTATTGTCTTAAGTTTAAAAAATATGTCTTATATGAGAAATTAAGGAGGAAGTGGAACAGAATTCATTTTGAATTCATTGTTCCGCTTCTTTTTATTTATATATATAACAATAAGGTGTTTGAGGAGAATAAGATGGCCACGGCATAGTGTGGTATGTCGCAAAATAGATTAAATCATCTATCATGTGTTTACTGAGATGACGTTCATGTTCTAATGAGTTCACACCATGCGCTTTTAAAATCTCTAATTTTCCAAACCAAAACACTAAATCTAAAATATGATAAGCAGATTGAAACGGTGATGCATTAGAAAGGCACCAATCAAAACGTAATTTCCAACAATGGGGATTGTTGTCAAGTTGATTTAAAAATGAAATTGCAGGTGTTTCGAAATAATGAGTTGTCACCATACGGGCTTGGTCTTTACCAGTTTGAGCTTGGGAAATGTGAAGGTGTATATCATTTAATTTCATGACTTCCACAAAGCGCTCAGATGATAGTTTTCTAGATTCATTACGAATATAGATATTGCCTTCTTCTTTCGTAGTACCTATAACAACCGGTTTAGTAAATTGAGAAAGAGGACGAGACATGTTTGACTCTTGAATAGGTGCATAAATCAATTCAAGACCTTTTGATTTTCCGCGTGATGCTTCATCATAAGCCATTAATGATAATATATCTAAAGTTGTTAAGTGAGTCATTCTTTTTTTAGGAAAATAAGCATCTTTCAGATAGGCAAAATGGGCTGCTTTCTTTTGTCCTAATAAATGAGAATCAAGACGTAGCGTTCCACTTAATAACATCACTTGATGATAGTATTTATCTAATTCTGGTCGTTGCATTAATGCCATAATACTCATACTGCCAGCAGACTGTCCCATTAATGTTATATTGTTTGAATCTCCACCGAAATAGTTAATAAACGTATGTACCCATTTGAGTGCATTAATTTGATCAGACAAACCATTGTTTTTATTATAATCGCTATTGAAGTAAGACCAGTCTAAAAACCCTAAAGCACCTAAACGATAATTAAACGTAATGACAATGACATCATGTTGTGCAACAATATGTTCAGGTGTATAAAGTTCCTGAGAACCATGTCCGTTCACAAAGCCACCACCATAAAAATAGATAATGACAGGCTTATTTTTATATTGATTATTTTGACACCAAATATTTAAATATAAACAGTCTTCACTTTGATTAAATAATTGAGCATGTGATGAGAAGAAGGTTTCGAGTTTGTTATGTGGTTGTGGTGGTATAGATTTAAATGATGTTGCTTCAATGGTCTTTTCCCAAGTTTTTAAGCATTTCGAGTGTTTAAATCGATGTTCATTGATAGGTTTATCAGCATAAGGAATCCCGAGAAAGTAATTAATTTTCCCTTTAGTATAGCCTTTAATATCTCCGCCATGTGTTTTAATTAAAGTCAACAGTATCATCTCCATACTTATCTTATATCTAATATAACATTAAAAAAAAACGTCTGAAGCAAGATGAGACTATTCTCTAACTTGTTTCAGACGTTTGAATGATTATTCGTTACCTTTAGCAGCTGCTTCAGCTTCTTCTGGTGAGCCATCTTTCATTTTTTTATTGATTTTCTTAGCACGTTTGAAGTAAATACTATTGAAGTGACTTGAAGAACCAATTTTATAAAAAATGAGGGACAACACAATAATAGCAATAAAGTCATATGGGTAGTGAATCCAGTTCATACCTTTAAATTCTTTACTACCTATAAATGACATAGCAGCTAATAAAATAAGATAGACAATAATCCATAAGCTACCGCCAATTTGCTTTTTAGTATTTTTCCAATTCATTTTATATTCATAGAAGAAGTAAATTGGTAAACCTAAAATAATAATTAAAATAACTTCTGCTGTAGTAGGCCACATTGCCCAATAAATGGCCAGTGATGCTAATACGAATGATAAAGGTGCCATGATTTTTAATAATTTACCACGGAAGGGACGATGCAATTTAGGTCCCATTTTACGTAACGCAATAACGGTAGTAGGACCTGTAAGATAGGCTACTAATGTTGCAGTTGAAATAACAGCTGCAAGTACCCCCCAATCGCGGAATAACGTTACCATGATAATACTCATGACAGCATTAAATGCAATCGCAACACGTGGAATATTATATTTTGAATTAATTTTTCCTAAGAATTTAGGAATATGACCATTTTTTTCCATAGCGCTTAATACGCGACCAGTAATGGCTACAAATGATACACCAGTACCAAATGGAGATACTACGGCTTCAATATAAAGTAAAATGGCTAACCAATTAATACTTAATAAAATTGCCATGTCTGCAAATGGTGAATTAAAGTTAATACCGTGCCAACCATGTGAATGAATCATTGATTGTGGCATTGAAGTGATAAATGTACTTTGTAAGATAATATATAAAATTGCACTTAATGTTAGTGAAATGCCGATACCACGTGCAATGTTTTTCTCAGGATTTTTAATTTCTGAGCCCATATTAATGATCGTTTGGAATGCATTAAATGAGAAGATAATACCTGATGTTGTTGTTGCTGCAAAGATAGGTGCACTACCATATGGCATAAATGTATTCAAGGAATGACCATAGTTTCCTGCATCAAACCCTGAGAGCGTTAACATAATAATTGTTAGGAGTGGTACACCTAATTTAAATACAGAAATTAAACTTGTAAATGATGTTAATAATTTTACAGACCAATAATTTAATAATGAAAAGACAATGATGATAATGTAAACAACAAATAAACCAATTGTACTTACAGAACCATTATGCATCAATGCCTGAGTTGGCTTAGCCCAGTCCCAAGGCCAAGAGCTTATATATTGGACTGCAGATACTGCTTCAATTGGAATAATCGTTACGAGTGACACCCAATTTGCCCATGCAGCAATGAAGCCAAGTAATGACCCATGTGTATATTGAGCATAGTTACTCATTCCACCGGATTGTGGAAACATTGTTCCTATTTCAATATAGTTATAAGAAATCGTTCCAATAACTATGAAGCCTATGACCCATGAGATAATGGCTGCTGGTCCAGCTACTGAAGATGCTTCCCATGCTCCAAAGAGCCAACCAGAACCAATTAACGAACCTAAACCGAGTAACACAAGCTGCGTTAGGCTAATTTTATTATCGCTTTTATTCTTTCCCATAAATACTCCTTTTAATTTATTTTATTTTTTATAAAAAAAAACACGATATAATTATACGCTTATCATTTAATTAGTCAAACTAAATATTTAATAGATTTCAAAATATTATTAAAAGGAGTTTATTAAATTTTTTCTATAATATAATGGTGATAATGTTATGAAAAAGTATGTAGTGAAACCGATGTAGAAAGAGAATAAATGATAAATAAAAATAGAGATGATAGGCATAGAATCGTATGATTTGAAATAATACAAAAAACCCTGTAAAGAAAACTTCTTTACAGGGTTAAAACATTTAATTAATATTTTTGGTCACCATTTAATTTAACTAGGATTTTAGCTTGTGATTTATCATTAACTAATTGATTGAATCCTGATTCAACGATGTCAGCTAATTCAATTTTATCTGTTACAACGCTCTTAACATCTAAGCTACCATTTGCGATTAAATCAATTGTTTGTTGGAATGTTGTTGGTGTATAAGCAATAGTAGACGTTAATTTAACACCAGAGTTTGTCAATAACATTGGATCAAAGTTAACTTCGTGTGCAAAGATTGAAACAATGACAACACTACCTCTTGGGCGTGTTACTTTTACTGATTGTGCTAATGTTACGCCAACACCAGCTACTTCAAATGTTACATCTACACCGTTTTCAGTGTGTTCGTTTACGAATTCTAGTGGATCAGTATGACCAGAGTTTACAACGTGAGTTGCGCCCACCTCTTTAGCTTTAGCTAAACGTTCTTCTGATAAATCAAATACAAAGATTTTACTAGCACCAGCTGCTTTAGCTGCAACGACTGTTAATAAACCAATTGGACCTGCACCAAAGATAGCCACTGTATCACCAAATAATAAGTTACCTTCTTTAACAGCTTGCACTGCTACTGCTGTTGGTTCAACTAATGCACCTTCTTGAGCAGACACATTTTCAGGTAAGTGATACACATTGTCTTCAGGTGCATTAGTAAATTCAGCGAAACCACCATCTGAACCCAATCCGATGAATGTATACCCATCATATAAATCTAAATTTTCTTCTTTTTCACGTGCAGAAACAGTTGGGTTTACAACGACACGGTCGCCTTTTTTATATTTTGTAACGTCTTTCCCCACTTCTTCAACGATACCTGAGAATTCATGTCCTAAAGTTACAGGTGCTTTTTGACCTAAGAATGGATCAGGTTTGTCAGTTGAAATAAATACTGGACCTTCTAAATATTCGTGTAAGTCAGTACCACAAATACCAGCCCAAGATACTTTAACTTTTACCTCGTTATCTTTTAATTCTTTTGGTTCACGATCTTCAACGCGAACATCTTTTTGACCATACCATACTGCTGCTTTCATGATATATAACATCCCTTTCATAATAAAAACACTTTACAATTATAGATTAATACGAGTAACTCAGAAATTCAAATATATATAAACGAATTGTTACACACTTTAGAATAATTTGACAATTTTGCGAATTTTAATTGTAGGCAATATAAAAAGGTTAGAATGTACTGTCTACAATGAATAGTTGTATATAAGGAATATTAAAATTAAAAACTTAAAAAAATAATTAGGTAAAAAAATTAATTATTACGTATAAATAATGTTTCAAAAAATTATAAAGGGTATATAAGTATAGGTGGTGGAATTTTAACGATTTCTATTAAAATTCAATTTTTTAAAACTTTATTACGCAATGGCCATATGGTTCTTGATTGAGACAATCAAAAATAGAATACTTTGGCTTTTTTGTATTTAAAATTTTCCATCATTAATACGATAGAAGGGGACATCCTATGACGCTTAGTATAAAGAACCTTACTAAAATTTATTCTGGAAATAAGAAAGCAGTCGATAATATTTCTTTAAATATTGAAGCTGGAGAATTTGTTGCATTTATTGGAACAAGTGGTAGTGGTAAAACAACAGCATTAAGAATGATTAATCGCATGATTGAACCTACAGAGGGTTCAATTGAAATGAATGGTAAAGATGTACGTAGCATGAATCCAGTAGAATTACGTCGTAGTATTGGATACGTGATTCAACAAATTGGATTAATGCCACATATGACTATCAGAGAAAATATTGTGCTCGTTCCAAAACTTTTAAAATGGTCTAAAGAAAAGAAAGATGCTAAAGCAAAAGAGTTGATTAAATTAGTCGATTTACCTGAGGATTATTTAGATCGTTATCCGTCTGAACTGTCGGGTGGACAACAACAACGTATTGGTGTAGTTAGAGCGCTTGCAGCAGAACAAGACATTATTTTGATGGACGAACCGTTCGGTGCATTAGATCCTATAACTAGAGATACGTTACAAGATTTAGTTAAAGATTTACAAAAAAAGTTAGGAAAAACGTTTATTTTTGTAACTCATGATATGGATGAAGCGATTAAGCTAGCAGACAAAATTTGTATTATGTCGAAAGGCCAGATCGTTCAATATGATACACCGGACAATGTTTTAAGATATCCAGCAAATGATTTTGTTAGAGAATTTATTGGACAAAATAGACTGATTCAAGATCGACCAAACATGAGAACGGTTGAAGATGCAATGATCAAACCCATTACGATTCAAGCTGACGATTCTCTTAATGATGCAGTCAATATTATGAGAAACCATCGTATAGACACTATTTTTGTAGTGAATAATAAACATCGTCTTTTAGGTTTTTTAGATATTGAAGATATAAATCAAGGATTACGTCAAGGTAAAGAATTAATTGATACGATGCAGCGTGATGTTTATAAAGTACATATCGATTCAAAACTACAAGATTCAGTACGAACTATTTTAAAGCGTAATGTACGTAATGTGCCTGTAGTAGATGATCATCATACATTAATTGGACTGATTACACGAGCAAACTTAGTAGATATTGTGTATGACTCCATTTGGGGTGAAGAGAATGAAACGAGTCACTCTTCTAAAACCTATTCAAATGAAGTTGAGCGAGAGAATGAACGTCAAAATGAAACGCAACAACGTTTAACATCGCAAGGTACACAACGTTATCATGAAGATATTATGAACGGAACAGATAGAGAACATACCCATCATACGGATGATACGGGAGTGGATCGTTAATGAGAGACTTTTTTGCACAATACGGAGAAGAACTCGTATCGAAAACGATAGAACATTTCTATATTTCTATTATTTCGTTACTTATTGCTATTGTCGTAGCTGTACCACTTGGTATTTTATTATCAAAAACAAAACGTACGGCGAATGTTGTATTGACTATTGCAGGTGTACTTCAAACGGTACCAACACTTGCCATTTTAGCGCTTATGATTCCAATTTTTGGTGTAGGCAAGACACCAGCAATTGTAGCTTTATTTATCTATGTATTATTACCTATCTTAAATAATACAGTATTAGGCGTTCAAAATATTGATAAAAACATTATTGAAGCTGGAACAAGTATGGGGATGACAAAACTTCAATTAATGAAAGATGTGGAATTACCCCTTGCCTTGCCATTAATTATTAGTGGTATACGTTTATCAAGTGTGTATGTCATTAGTTGGGCTACACTTGCGAGTTACATTGGTGCAGGTGGTTTAGGTGATTTAGTATTTAATGGATTAAACTTATATGAACCGCCAATGATCATTAGTGCCGCTATTTTAGTAACGTGTCTAGCACTACTTATTGATTTCTTATTATCTTTAGTTGAAAAATGGGCTGTGCCTAAAGGACTTAAAGTATCTAGATAGTTTAAAAGGGAGGAATGAACAGCTATGAAAAATATTAAATATATATTTATCGTTCTTGCATTGTCTCTCGTAGTATTATCTGGATGCGGGTTACCCGGTTTAGGTGACAGTAATTCGAAAGACAGTGTGAAAATCACATCAACTGAAACTAGTGAAACCAAGATTATGGCAAATGTTGAAAAATTAATGATTGAGCATTATACAAATGGAGAAGTTAAGCCTTCAATTATTGGCAATTTAGGTTCAAGTATTATTCAACATAATGCACTTATGCGTGGAGATGCTAATATGTCAGCAGTTCGTTACACAGGTACAGAATTGACTAGTGTACTCGATGCACCACCCACAAAGGATACTAAAAAAGCAATGGATGAGTCGCAGCGATTATTTAAAGAGAAATATGACCAAAAATATTATAATTCTTTTGGATTTGAAAACACATATGCATTTATGGTCACACAAGAAGTTGCTGATAAATATCATTTAGAAAAAGTATCAGATTTAAAAAAATATAAAGATGAATTAAGTTTAGGTATGGATACGCAATGGATGAACCGTGCTGGAGATGGATATCCAGCTTTCCAAAAAGACTATGGTTTTAAGTTCAAAAGTGCACGTCCAATGCAAATTGGTTTAGTGTATGATGCACTTAAAAACAAAAAATTAGATGTTGCTGTTGGTTACTCCACAGACGGCCGTATTGCGGCATATAATTTGAAAATTTTAAAAGATGACCGTAGCTTTTTCCCTCCATATGATGGCAGTCCATTAGTTACAGAAGAATTAATTAAAGAGCATCCTGAAATTGATAAAGCATTGACAAAATTAGAAGATACAGTAAGTACAAAAGAAATGCAAAAACTGAATTATGAAGCAGATGGAAAGGGAAAAGAACCAGCCGTCATTGCAGAAGAATTTGTTAAAAAACATAACTATTTTGAAGATAAGAAAGGTGGTCAATAACAGTGAAAGGGAATGTGTTAAGTTCGCTTTATGAATATTACACTTTGAATTTTGGCTATCTGATGGAACTCTTTTTTAAACATTTATTAATGTCTATATATGGAGTATTGTTTGCCTGTATTATTGGCATTCCAATTGGTATTTTAATTGCGCGTTATTCAAAAATAGCATGGCCAGTGATTACTATTGCTAATATTATTCAAACTGTGCCAGCTATTGCAATGCTTGCCATACTTATGTTGGCGTTAGGACTCGGTCCATCAACAGTTGTATTTGCAGTATTTTTATATGCCTTGCTACCGATCATAAAAAACACCTACACAGGTATTACAGAAGTTGACTACAATATTAAAGACGCAGGTAAAGGTATGGGAATGACTAATAACCAAGTTATGCGTATGATTGAGCTTCCACTATCGCTATCTGTAATCATCGGTGGTATTCGTATTGCACTTGTTGTAGCAATAGGAATTGTTGCTATTGGTTCATTTATTGGTGCACCGACGCTAGGAGACATTATTATTCGTGGAACGAATTCTACTGATGGTACAGTCTTTATTCTTGCAGGTGCGATTCCAATTGCATTAATTGCGATTTTAATTGATATTGGTCTACGTTTATTAGAGAAAAAATTAGATCCCACACATCGTTCTAGTAAACAAGTACAAAGTTTAAGATAAATTAAAAGCGTTGCTTAGACGATGACTAAGTTGTTACTTAGTTCGTCAGCAACGCTTTTTTTATTAGAATAATAGTGAAGCAAGTGGTGGTACGATTACAACAATAATCACACCTACAATTACTACTGCAATACTTCCCATTGATTCTTCTGTTTCTCCTAGTTCTTTAGCAGCGGCAACACCAAGTGTGTGTCCACTTGTACCAAGAGCTAAACCACGTGCAATTGGATTTGAAATTTTAAACATTTTTACAATTTTTCCACCTAATGCTGAAATAACGACAGCGTTAAGGATAACTGCTAATGATGTTAATTCTTTTACACCACCGATACCGTCAGATACTGGTAAGGCAATCGCAGTTGTTGCAGCTTGAGGTAACATAGACGCACTAATTTGATCACCTAAGTGGAATAATGTTGCAACTAAATAGATTAAGATTAAAGCTACTAGTGTACCCACAGCAATACCACCAAAAATTTGTAACCAATACTTTCTAAGTACTTGACGTTTTTTATAAAGTGGAATCGCGAAACTAATTGTTGCAGCTTCTAAGAAGAAGTTGATAATATCTCCACCAATTTTATAGTTATCATAACTAATACCTGTTACTTTTAAAAAGACAATTCCTGCCACCATCGCTACAAATAAAGGTGCCAGTAGGAAAAAGCCATTTGTTTTTTTATAGAAATATTGTGCAATAATATATGGAATTAATGAGACTAAAATACCAAAATAAGGTGTTGTAATACCTAAGTGATCAGCCATTAGTTTTCCTCCTTAAGTCGTGTTTTTTCATTTTGTTCTTCAGTAGGGAATAATGTTTTTGTTACAAATAATTGTGATACATAGCCCACACTGACTAATAATAATAATGTTGAAATAATAATTAATAGAATAATTAAAATTGGATGTTGACTTAAAAGTGGTAACGAATTAATAACTGATACACCGGCTGGTACGAATAAGAAGCCGATATTATTTGTTAGAGCGGTCCCCACACCCTCTACTTGACGTAATTTTACGACTCCTGCACTTAATAAAATAAATAATAATACGAGTCCGATTACCGATGCAGGCATTGGAAACGGAATAAATGATTCAATAATTTTTGAAACAAATAATACAGCAACAATAGTTAATACTTGGATAAAGAAATTGTAAGTTTTACCTGCTTTCTTATCTCTCTGAGTATTAGCGGTAGTTGAATTGTTTTTCGCCATATTGATACTCTCCCTCTTTTTCTTTTCTCTTGATGGTAGTATAAAATGAAAACGCTTTCTTGAGTTGAATTTAGAAGTGAGTTACGAAAATTAATAGGTGAGTTGCAGTATTTCCCAGTTGAAAATCAGAAAGTGTTTATAGAACAACAAATAAGCTATGAGGTCATTAAAAAAGCTTTTAATCTAACACTTGATCATATGAAGCGTTAGGTTAAAAGCTAACTTAGAATAGATATTAAACAAGACCAATTTCTTGTTTGAATGATTTCATAAATGAACGACTAACTTGAAATTTAACATTCGTTGTCATTGTCACTTGATACGTATAATTAAACCAGTGTTCGACACTTTCGATATACTGCTTATTAATAATTGTAGCTCTATGAATTTTTATAAACAATTGCTTAGGTAATTTCTTCTCATAATAATTGAGTGGTTCTGTCGTTTCATATGTTTTTTTTAAAGTCGTAATAGTCGAAATTCCGTTGTTCACAGAAATCGCAACAATATCGTCTAAATTAATGACATAAATACGTTCATCCACTTCGATAGGAAGTACACTTTGATTATTATTATAAGAAGAAGTACTCGTTTGTGATTGTGGAGAGTGAATAGGGTCAGACAATGTTTGAACCTGTTGTTTAGCGTTTAATAATCGTTTTACTTTTTGAACTGCTTGTTCAATCCGTTCTAATTCAAAAGGTTTTAATATATAATCAACTGCATCTAATTCAAATGCCTTTACTGCAAACGTATCATGTGCCGTAGCAAAAATGATATAAGGGGGGTGTTTCATTTTTCGAATTTTATGAGCTAAATCAATCCCATTTTCATCCATTAAATTAATATCTAAAAACACTAAATCATAGGTATGACAGAGTAGTTTTTCTAGAGTTTCTTCAATATTTTCAGCTTCATCGATTATTTCGAAACTAGATATTTCATTTAATAAGTAATGTAATTCATTACGTGCTAATGGCTCATCGTCAACAATAAGTGTCCTCATTTAACGTTCCTCCTTTATTAAATGGTATGGAATCATACAGGATACTGTTGTTCCATGATTAGATGTATCAAAGTGTAACTTTGCATTAGAACCATATAAACCAGTGAGACGGCGATTTAAGTTTTCTAATGCACTGCCAGTTCCAGTTTCTGAAGCCACACTGATTTGTCCAAGTGAGGGTAATTTTTCAGGCGCTATACCATGTCCATTATCACTAACTGATATTTTTAATGAGGCTTTTTTGTATTGAACGTCTACACAAACAATGTTATCTTTTCGTCGATGTTTGAATGCGTGTTTAATTGCATTTTCCACCAAAATTTGAATGATAAATGGTGGAATTAACACTTGTTTATAGGCATCATCAATATGATATTTAATTGTAAATCGATCTGGAAAACGTGCTTGTTCTAATGATAAATATGCTTTGACTTGTTGTAATTCTTTTTCTAAAGTAATCGTACTATTACGCGCACCTTGTAAGTTTGATCTGAAAAATTGACTCAATTGTAAAAGTAACTTGCGTGCTTTTTCACTGTCAATACGTACAAGTGCTGAAATGGTATTAATCGCATTAAAGAAAAAGTGTGGATTAACTTGAGCTTGTAGAGACTTAATTTCAGCATCCCGTAATAATTTACTTTGCGTTTCGGCAAGTCCCAGTTCTAATTGGCTTGAAAAAATATCTGCTAAACCTCGAGCAAGTTGTTTAGTTGATGTTGTAATATGACTATAGTCTGTAAAATAAAATTTTAAGGTACCTGCGACATTTCCATGCGTCATTAAGGGTACAACGATAGCTTCTCGAAGCGGACAATTCGGATTATTACATCCAATGTCCTCTTTTGAATTGGCTTCTTTTAATTGACCTGTGCGTATGACTTCTTTAGATAAATTAGTAATGATTTCTTTTTTAGCGACATGATGATCGCTACCCGCACCTACGTGTGTTAAAATATCGGTTTTATTGGTAATTGCCACAGCAGATACTTTCATTAGTCTCAGTATAATTTCAGCTACAGGACGAGCTGATTTTTCATTTAATCCTGAACGAAAATAAGGTAGTGTTTTATTTGCTAATTCAAGGACGTCATGAGTTTGAATTGCACGTGTTTGTTCTTCTTGTTTTAAAGTAGATAGAATAATAGATAAAAATAACGCAGTACCAATACTATTAATTAATATCATCGGTAAAGCAATAAATTTTACCAATGACCAAGCATTAGAAACATCATCAGCAAAAATTAAAATACAAGCCATCTGAATACTTTCGTTTATTAATCCAATCATTGCACCTATTAAAACAGTTGGATAACGATTATGTCTCATGGTGCGATATCCATAAAATCCAGAAATTAATGCAATGATGACTGATGAAAATAGGTAAGTATAAGCATTTGCTCCACCAATGATGATTCGTGATAAGCCCGAAATAATACCAACGATAATCGCCACAAAAGGACCACCGATTAAACCAGACATTCCAATCGTTAACACCCGTGTATTCGCAAGTGACGTTTCGTTATTTAGATGATAGTAAATATTACTGGAAATAATTTTGCCATGTTCAATTTCAATTCCAGTAAAGTTAGAAATAATTGCGAATAATGAAAATAAGATGGTGAGTTCTATTTGAGCACGTAATTTTTCACGTGCACTCATAATCGTCTTGAAGTGACTAATATTCATTAAAATGTAAGCAATAATAATAATTAAGCCCACACGTTCAAGTAATAAAATAAATAAATTAAACATATTTGCACCTATTAAGTATATTAATAAAATTTAAAAGTTTTACTACACTTTTTATTATAGTATGGAAAATTTAAAGTTGATAGTTTAAAATGTTTACTTATAAATACTTAGCACTTAATTTATAATAAATGATAATTTATTTTGGAAAATAATATTTAAAAAGAAAAAAAGATTTTTATATCCCATTATAGTAAGCTATGATAAAATTTTAATGTAGTTTAAAATTATATAGTTTTTGGGCAAAGTAGGAGGAATTTTTTTATAATGGAGTCTTCAAAAGAATTTAAGGGAGATAATCGGTTACTCGTTGGAATTATTATTAGTGTATTAACATTTTGGTTGTTTGCGCAATCGTTACTTAATATTGTGCCCACACTACAATCATCATTTAATACCGATTTGGGTACCATTAATATTGCAGTGAGCTTATCTGCCTTATTTTCTGGTTTGTTTATTGTAGGTGCTGGAGATGTTGCTGATAAATTTGGTCGCGTCAAAATGACTTATTTGGGACTAGGCTTAAATATCATTGGTTCATTATTATTGATTATTACACCAGTTCCATGGTTATTACTGATTGGACGTGCTTTGCAAGGTTTATCAGGTGCATTCATTATGCCATCAACTCTTGCGATAATTAATGAATATTACATAGGAAAAGAAAGACAACGTGCATTAAGTTTTTGGTCTATTGGTTCATGGGGCGGAAGTGGAATATGTTCATTGTTCGGTGGATTTATCGCTTCAACAATAGGATGGCAATGGATTTTTATTATTTCTATTGCTTTGTCGATACTTTCATTTTTCTTAATTAAACACACGCCAGAAACAAAAAATGAACCAGATACTGATACAGACAATAGCGGTTCAAAATTTGATGTTATAGGTTTGATTTTATTAGTTATTACATTATTAAGTGTCAATGTGATGGTAACACAAGCATCTGATCGTGGATTATTATCACCTGTCATTCTATCATTATTTGGAATATTTTTAATTGCTGGTATATTCTTTGTCCTTCGTGAATTTAAAACTGAGAACCCACTTGTTGATTTTAGTTTATTTAAGAATAAAGGATATAGTGGTGCTACACTTTCAAACTTCATGTTAAATGGAGTAGCAGGTGGTACGCTCATCGTAGTAAATACATACTACCAAAGTCATTTAGGTTTCACTTCATTACAAGCAGGATTAATCTCTATCACTTATTTAGTAGCAGTTCTTGTAATGATTCGTGTAGGTGAAAAACTATTACAAAAATTAGGTGCTAAAAAGCCATTGCTCATAGGTAGTGGATTTACATTTTTAGGGTTACTACTTTTATCACTAACCTTCTTACCTAATTTGTTTTATATTATTTCAAGTATTATTGGTTATCTATTATTTGGTATTGGGCTCGGTATGTATGCAACACCATCTACAGATACAGCAGTTGATCAAGCGCCAGATGATAAAGTGGGGGTTGCCTCTGGATTGTATAAAATGGCTTCATCATTAGGAAATGCATTTGGTGTAGCTTTATCAAGTACGATTTATGGTGTTTGTGCAGCGAAAATGAATTTAGAACTTGGAGGTTTGGCGGGCGTACTCTTTAATGCCATCATCGTTTTAACTGCTTTCTTTGTCATTTTCTTCTTAATTCCAAGTAAAACTAAACGTGCTTAATTAAAACTGGATATTCATACCATTTAAATCTGAGGTGCGCTAGAGTGCCTCAGATTTTTTTATTGATAAAAGAATAAATGTAAACATAATAATGAGTCCTTATACAGAGTGATAATGACTTCTACATCAATTATTGAAAAATAAAAATAGTTCTAATTTTATCAAATTATTTAGAATATTCTGTTTATATTATTGACGATACTTTATTAAAGTAGTATTTTAAAAATAATATTAAAAGAAGGAGTCGAATGTTATGAAAATAGCAATTGCTGGTTCAGGAGCGTTGGGAAGTGGTTTCGGTGCAATGTTATATCGCCAAGGTAATGATGTTACACTCATTGATGGTTGGGAGCCACAAGCAACAGCTGTAAAACATGAAGGTTTACATATTGATATAAATGGAGAAGACTATCATTTAAACATTCCTATGTATCAAGATACAGAAATACCAAGTGATCTTCAATTTGATATTGTATTTTTATTTACAAAAGCTATGCAACTTGAGAGCATGTTAACACATATCCAGCCACATATTCATGATACAACAATTATGGTGTGTACAATGAATGGTTTAAAACATGAAGACCGTATTGTAAATTATGTAGATAAATCACGTATTGTTCGTGGTGTAACTACATGGACGGCCGGATTAGAATCACCTGGACATACTCATTTAATGGGTAGTGGTCCAGTAGAGATAGGTTCTCTTGTGCCAGAGGGACAGAATAATGTTGAAGTGATATATAATCTATTAGAACAAGCAAAACTTAATCCACATAAAAGTGAAGACTTGCAACAATCTATTTGGAAGAAGATTTGTGTAAATGGTACAGCAAATGCGCTATGTACCATTTTAGAATGTCGTTTATCAACATTAAATGAAAGTGAATACGCAAGAAAACTTGTATATGACATTACTAAAGAGATAGTAGAAGTTGCTACTGTTGATGATGTACATTTAAATGCAGATGAAGTCTATCACTATCTTATCGATTTAAATGATAAAGTAGGTCCACATTTCCCATCAATGTATCAAGATTTGATTAATAATAATCGACGTACTGAAATTGATTACATTAACGGAGCAGTGGCTCGCTTAGGTTCAGAACATCATATCGATGCGCCAATTAATCAATTTGTAGCGAACATGGTACATGCCAAAGAAGAGCAACGTCAAGCTAAGTAAATAGAGTGCAAAAGTGAGTTAAAAGTGATTAACTCACTTTTTAATTTGTAATCATTAAGGGTAAATATAATATATAGTGAGATAAGGAGTTGTGAAATTAATGAAACAATCAACGAAAAGAGTTATCATGACGGGCGTTATTGGCGGATTATTAAGCGGTGCAGTTAAAATGGGATGGGAAGCACTCATCCCTCCTAGAACACCACAACGTGAAGAAGAACCACCACCAATGACATTACTGCATAAATTGAATTTACCTGACAATGTTAAACATGCTACGTACCGTTATAACGAGAACGATATACCTATAACTGTCATGGGCATTCATTATGGCTTTTCAATTGCAAATGCTATCGTATATGGATTACTTGCTGAAAAGTGTCCAAAAGTGACGACATTAAGAGGCACATTCTTCGGTATTTTGATTCATATTGCTTTTCATGAATATATACTACCTAAATTAAATCTAACACCACAAGTTAAAGATTTACCTAAAGAAGAACGCATTTCAGAATTATTAGGTCATATTGTTTGGATGAATACGATTGATTTAATACGAAATAGTCATCGATAAATAAAAAAGGAAGAGCGTGAGAGTCTCGCTCTTCCTTTTTATATAATTAATCTTATCAATGGTTAGAAGTGTCTGAGGATGTTTCTGAAGTAGTTTGACGCTTTATTTCTATGCGTTGTCTTAATTTTTCTCCCTCAATTTTACCGACTTTCGCATAATGACTATGAGCAAAATGCATTTGAATAATTAAAAACGTTGCACTTATAGCCCAATATAAACTTAACGCTGATGCTGAATGTAATGATGCATAAGTAATAAATAAAGGAGATAAGACCATCATGACATAATAAGATCGACGTTCATTTTTAGGATAATGGATTGAGTTGACAAGAGGTTGTATAAAATACATCACAGCTGCAATGATGGTCATGATGATATCAGTATGCATTAAATTAAACCATAAAAAATGAGGATGCTGAGTAATACCACCACTTGTTGGATATTTAATTGACGTATATAATCCGAGAAGAATTGGAATTTGAATTAAAATTGGAAATGTGCCAATTAAATTTTTAAAAGGATTGATTCCATACTCATTATATTTTTTCATTAATAATTTATTTGCTGCACGTCGTTCTTCAGGCGATTGAGCTTCTTTAATTTTTTCTTGGATTTTATTAATTTCTGGTTTTACGACATCTGTTTTGCCACGAATAACATGAATATTTTTTACTTGAATACACATGAGTGGCATCAGTATTAAACGCAATATAAATACAATGACGATAATAGCTAAACCATAGTTTTCGTTGAATGCATGTCCTAAGACATGGAGTAAATCATCCATCGGTTTTACAAATACAGTATAAAACAGGCCGTGTTGTGCTTCTTTATGAGAATAGTCACAACCTGCAAGCATTATTAAGGACATCGGTAATAAGAACCATTTCTTTTTCATATTTAAACTCCTATACACTGGTCTTTAATAATCTTAGTCTTAGTGATATAAGCTTAACATAATAATGAAGAAAAGAAGACATACATGTTTTAATAGACTATATTGGTCGTTTGGATAGCGTTGTGATTTTAAGGATAAAATAACTCCATAGACTTGTCAGTAATAAGACGAAGCTAAATAATGTTATTTTCGCTTGTAATGGTAACCATGACATCATAAAACGCCAATCAGAATTTGATAATAAGAGTATTGGAAGTAAGTGAAGTATCGCTAAAATAAGTATGAAAGTTAACATTATCATACTTATTTTGATGAGTAATCCACCAGACATCGTTTTAAAATAAATAGACTTAAATTTAAAAATTAAGCGATAGATTATTAGAAAAACACTTGCTACAGCTATCAGTAAAATAATAGTGATGATGATAAATACGATATTCCACTGATTAATAAGATATTGTAACGTTTTAATATGTTGACCATTACTCATTTGTGTATTGAGATGCTGTGCAAGTTCGGCTACATTTTTTGAATAGCTATTAGCAAGAACTACAATGCCATAGTCTTTTTTGGGATTTAAAATAATATATGAAGAATAGTTTTCAAGTGTACCAGGATGATATACAATTGTTTCTGAATGATTATCATCAATAAACCAACCTGCTGCATAGTGAACGTCTTGAGAATTATCTATTGCTTTAACTTTAGGCTGATGCGTTAGTTGAACTAATGATGCTACTTTTTTTGGCGGATTAAGTTGAAACTTCAACCAAGAGGCTAAATCTTTCGTGTTAGTCATCATATAAGCAGCTGGATTATCTCCTAAATTAAATTCAGGACTATCAGCATAAGCTTTTCCTTTTTTTATTACATACCCTTGAGCGTCATTGTTCTTTTTCATATTACTTTCTTTTACTGTTGATTGCGTCATATGTAATGGAGTGAAAAGATGTGTGCTTAAATAATTCGCATATGATTGATGAGAAGCCTTTTGAACAATCAAACCTAAAATATCATAATTCATGTTGGAATACTCAAATTGCTTGCCTGGTTTAGCATCTAAGTTCCGTCCTTTGATACTATGAACAAGGCCTTCTAGACTGTTTGTGTCTTTTGTGATGTTGTCATCATTTGTGATGTCTCCTGAAATACCACTTGTTTGAGCAATCAATTGATCTACTGTGATATCTACTTTTTTATGATTATATTTCATATAGAAACCTGGAATATACTGACTGACTTTATCATTGAGATTGATTTTATGTGCCTCAACAAGTTGCATCATTGCATAACCAGTAAATGCTTTGGTATTTGAAGCAATTTCAAAACGCGTATTTGGTGTGACTTTGGATTTCTTTTTAATATTTGAAAAACCATAGCCTTTATTAAGAATCGTCTTATTATTTTTTACAATAAGAACGGACATTCCTGGAATATGATCGTCTTTCATTTTATTAACAATCATGTTATCGATATCACTTTGTGACGATGGACTAAACATTAAATAACTAGATTTTAATTTAATAGCTATGGAAAGAATAATGATTCCTACTAATAAAATCATCCCAATCATGATCAATTTTTTTCTCATTTTCCCTTACTTCCTTACTTAATACTTCTTAAAATTAAACCTCTAAAAATAGTATAGCAAGTTTAAACTTAAACAGCTCTATACAAATATTAAATACTGTTGATACCTCTTTAAAACTGGTAAAAAGAAAATATTTCAAAAATATAATTGTAAAAAGTTACTTAAAATGTAATTTATACTATATTATTTCCGTGGAAATGTATACTTTTTCACTAAATGGGAGTATATTTTATCCATTAAAAATGAATATAAAAAGAGGTAAGGATGGATTATGTTCACTCAATTTAAAAGACTTATTATTGGTAAGCCCAAAAAAAATAGAGACTTAAAAAATGAAAAAATAAGTAACTTTAAGGCTTTAGCAATTTTATCTTCTGACGCATTATCTTCAGTAGCATATGGTCCAGAACAGATTTTAATTACTTTATCTGTGGTTGGAGCTATTGCATCTTGGTATACATTGCCCATTGCGGCCGCTGTTTTAGTGCTACTTGCAGCATTGATTCTATCATATCGTCAAATTATATATGCTTATCCTAAAGGCGGAGGAGCGTATATGGTTTCTAAAACAAATTTAGGAGAAAAATGGGGATTGCTTGCAGGTGGCTCTTTATTAGTAGACTATATTTTAACCGTCGCAGTAAGTATTTCATCAGGTGCGGATGCTTTTGTCGCAGCGTTTCCAGGATTATATCACCATAAAGTATTCATTGCATGTTTATTAGTACTATTTATTCTAATAATGAATTTACGTGGTTTAACAGAGTCAGCAACTGTGCTCTCTTATCCAGTTTATTTATTTATACTTGGATTAATAGTCATGATTGTTATTGGAACATGGAAAGTGGCAACAGGACAAACTGAACCTCATATGCATGCGACAGTAGGAACCGCAGTGCCAGGTGTCACATTATTTTTATTACTTAAAGCATTTTCTTCAGGTGCATCATCTCTAACAGGTGTAGAAGCCATTTCGAATGCAGTAACAAACTTTAAAGATCCTGGTTCTAAAAATGCAGTTAAAACGTTAATTACTATGGGAATGATATTAGCTTTCTTACTTGTAGGTATTGTGGGATTAGCATATTGGTATGGTATTATGCCACAGACTGAAACAACTGTATTATCTCAACTTGCAATGAATATTTTAGGGCATAATGTAGGATATTATTTTGTACAAGTAACGACTGTTATGATTCTTGTCCTTGCTGCTAATACTGGATTCACAGCTTTTCCAATGTTAGCTGCAAGTATGTCAAAAGATAAATATATGCCCCGTATGTTTAACGTAAGAGGAGACCGTTTAGGTTATTCAAATTCAATTATTACATTAGGCATTTGTGCAATGTTGCTTATTATCTTTTTCCATGGTAAAACTGAAAATCTTATTCCTTTATATGCAGTAGGTGTGTTTATTCCATTTACACTAGCTCAATATGGAATGGTTTTAAAATGGGTTCGTGGTCGTGAAAAAGGATGGTCTACTAAACTTATTGCAAATGCTATAGGGGGGACTATTACTTTTATCGTATTTATGATTTTCTTAATTACGAAATTTAGCCAAGTATGGCCAATCTTAATCTTTTTACCGATTGTTGTATATATATTTACGCGTATTAATAGACACTACAAGGATATTGCTGAGCAACTTAGCACAACTAAAATTGTTCAAGATATGCCAGTAGTTGATAAAAATCTAGCGATTGTACCCGTTAATACGATCACTACAGCATTAAATAAATCTATTTATTATGCACATATGATTGCAGATGATGTGATTGCTGTACATGTATCTTTCGGAGACCAAACTGATAATTTATTTATTGAAAAATGGAACAAACAATATCCAGATATTAGACTAGTGACGTTACACTCAGAATATCGCAGTGTCATTCGTCCGATTTCTCGATTTATCGATAAAATTAATAAAAAAGCGAATGCTCAAAACTATGTCATCACAGTGGTTGTCACTGAATTTATTCCTAAAAAACCATGGCATAACTTTTTACACAATCAAACGAGTTTGCGATTAAAAATGCATTTATTCTATCAAAAAAATGTTATTTTAGCGACGGTTCCTTATAAATTACAAAAGTAGAAGAAAATAAAAAGAACTCGAGAGATACAGGTCTCTTGAGTTCTTTCTATATATTAATGATTTAATTCATTGGCAAGTACAATTTCATTATAGTTAATATTTTCACGTAATTGCGTGGCAATTTCATTGGTAACTTTATTTTTAGAAATCAATTCGTCTAAAATTTGACGCTGAGTATACAATGCATCTAATTTAGCATCATATTGTTGTTGAGTGTTTAATTCATGCATAAATTTATTTTCTTCACGTTGATGTTTTCGATTATGATGTTGTCTTAACGTACGTGATAGTGCGTAATATTGGTTGATAATTAAACTGACTTCGAGGACATTTGTGCTATTTTGTTCTTCTTGAAGTCTCAAAGTCACCTGACGGTTAACAATACGTATAATGTGTTGTACTTTTTTAAAGTTATTTCTTAATTCTTTTCTGTCAGTATAGCGCTGTTGTTCAAATGAGGATTGATTCACACTATGATGTGAATCTTTTCGCGCTTTAAATCTAAGTATGATTAACTTACTAAAACGATTTAATTTCTCAATAAAAGACATTTCTCTAAATGATTGTGTAAATTCCATTACTTTGCGATAATCACTTAAATCTTTTTTAGTAATACGCTCCTGTTTAATTAACTGTTGAAGCGTCTCAGTTTCAACTTCTTCTGCAATGTCTCTTAATCGATGTAATTCTTTCGTATTTTTATCATCGCTTTCCATGTCGATTAAAAATGATAATTCATTAAAATATTGATTCAGAATAGGTCGATAATCGATATCTTTGTGCGTAGCTGCTTTTTCTTTTAATGTGTGAATAACATGTTGAATCATGAAAATTTTAGCGGATTGATAACTCATACCTTTGAAGTGTGATTGTTGTTTGGATGGCGTAATGAACGGAAGAATCATTTGTGCAAAAATTAAACTTATGAGTACCATCATTGAAGCAATAAATAGTAAATCGTTTCTATGATCAAAGTTCTGATTGCCGTTAATAATGAATGGTAATGTTAATGCCATTGACAATGAAATCGTTCCATGAATGCCACACAAAGTCATAATAAATGCATAACGACTCCGTTTTGGTGGTTGTGTTTCTTCTTCGTCATCGAGATATGCTTCAACATTTTTCGGATAGTAAAAATCTTTGAACAAAACATAGACCCAAATAAATCTAAAGATATAGATGGCAAATGCTATAAGGAATGCTACCACAATTAGAAAAACTAAATTTTGTGGTTCATTTCGTACAATTTCTAAAATAACTTCTGGCACAATATATCCTAAAACGACGAAGACAAAGCCATTTAATGCATAACTTAATGTATTCCAAATTTGATTGTAGTTCATTTGTAATTCAGTTTGGGCGCGAATGAGACGATCTCGTTCTAAACCATGAATCAACCCAGCTACCACAACTGCAATAATCCCAGAAGCATGAACTTCTTCAGCAATAAAATAAATGACAAAAGGAGTAAGTAATTGGATGAAAGTCAATGTATTACTATCTTTTAAACCTTTATTAGAAGTGAGGTAAACACGTAAACTGACGACTAAAGCGCCAATTATTGCGCCTACTAAAATACCAAGAAATGTTGAGAGTAGAAACTGACCAATTGCATTTATAGCTGAAAAACTACCTGTCACCAGAGCAGTGACTGCAATTTTAAAAGAAATAATACCTGCAGCATCATTTAATAGAGACTCTCCTTCTAAAATTGCCATAGACCCTTTGGGTAATACTTTACCTTTAGTAATGGCTGATACAGCAACTGCATCTGTCGGACATAAAATAGCTGCAATAGCAAAAGCAGCTGGCATCGGTAAATTAGGCCAAATCCAATGGATGAAAAAGCCGACTCCAATCACAGTTGTAAATACTAATCCCATGGCCATAAGAACGACAGGTTTTCGATATTCTAGAAGTTTTTCTCGAGAAACATGTGTCCCTTCCACAAATAAGAGTGGGGCAATGACAGCCATCATAAAGACTTCTGGTTCAAATTTAAAATGTAGTGGAATGGGTAAGATGAATAAAGCGACACCTAAGGCAATTTGAATGAAAGCTGTTGGAATGTTGGGGAAGCGATGATAAATAATAGAACTAATGATAACAGCAAGTATAAATAATAAAAAAGCTTCTAACAATTCCATATGTATTGTGACTCCTTTTTTTAAATAATTAATATTTTATCATGATTAAAAAGATAATGAGATATTTTAGTATATTTCATTATTAAGACATAGAAAAGCGGAACTGAATTCAGTTCCGCTTAAATAAAATATCTAATGATTGATTGATTCTCGAGGTTGCTGACGTGTTTTTTCAGCTAAATATTCAGCATTTTTTTTATACTTTTTATAGAACAAGAATAAGAATATAAACCAAACTGGTGAAATACATATGGCTACTCTCGTATCAGCACTAAAGAATAATAATACAAATACAAATAAGAAAAATGCAAGAATAACATAAGCCATTGCTTTACCGCCTAGAAGTTTAAATTTATTATGTTTATGTTCTTCAGGATTTTTCCGTACATATATAATGTAAGAAATAATGATCATTGCCCAAACGACTATAAATAATACAGTTGAGAGTGTAGTGACATAAATAAATAATTGAATTGCATCTGGGAAGATAAAGTTTAATAATGCAGCTAAAAGTAATGTTCCAGAAGATACCAGCATTGATAAGTAAGGCACACTATGATGATTTGTCTTACTTAACATTTTAGGTCCTAATCCTTGTTTAGATAAACCAAATAAAATACGACTATTAGAATAAATACCACTATTCGTTGCAGAAGCGGCTGCTGTTAATACGACAAAGTTAACAAGTCCTGCTGCAAAAGGTAAGCCAATCATACTAAATAACATCACAAATGGACTTGCATCAGGGTTGATCTTATTCCAAGGAATCACTGACATGATCACAAGTAAGCCTCCCACATAGAATAATAAAATTCTAACAGGTACATTATTAATTGCTTTTGGAATAACTGTGCGAGGATCTTTAGTTTCTCCGGCTGTAACACCTATTAGTTCAATACCAATAAATGAGTAGACAGCAATTTGGAATGACATTAAAAATCCAGCTGGTCCATTTGGAAAAATACCGCCATGATTTACAAGATTACTAAAAGACGCATGACCATACGATGTTTTAAATGAAAAGAAAATCATAACTAAGCCAACGATAATCATAGCAATAATAGTAATAATTTTTATAATAGAGAACCAAAATTCTAACTCTCCAAATAATTTTGCACCAAGCATATTGAATGAAATAAGTAAGAGTACGATAAATAATACAGTTAGCCAGTGAGGAACGTTTGGAAACCAAAAACTAAAATATTGTCCCATTGCTGTTAAATCAGACATACTTGAAACAATCCAAGATAACCAATATGTCCAACCAATGACAAAACCACCGAACGGCCCTAAATATTCGTTGGCAATGTCTACAAATGAATTGAAACGTGTATTACTAAGTAACAATTCTCCAAGTGCTCTCATAAAAGCAAATAACACGATACCAATAATTAGATAGGTGATGAGTAGTGATGGTCCTGTTAACGAAATCGTTTGTCCAGAACCTAAAAATAATCCTGTGCCAATAGCGCCACCAATTGCAATTAATTGAATGTGTCTATTACTTAATTCTCTTTCTAACTGTCTTGCCATAGACTTCCCCCTAAGAAAGCAATATGATAATCGAGTAAGCGCTTTCTTCGAATTTTGAAAACTTTTTTAACAAAGTAGAAAAGAGTAAAGATCAATTTGTAATTAATTAGAATATTCAGATTTTTAAAAGTTTACCTTTTTTAAATTTTGTTAAATATGTAACTTTGTTAAAAGTTAATTTTATTATACTCTTAATTTTCAAAAAAACAAATATGTGTATACAACTATGAAAAACAGAATAATTTATATTTATAATAATCTATGGCATAATAGATAAAATTTAAAAATGTATTAGAGGAGTAGAGGAATGAGAATCGGAGCGATTTCTGATCTACATATAGATAGACATCCTAAATTAAAATCAAATGTATATCTAGAAACATTGATTAAAGTAGTACAACATAGAGAGGTTGACTTACTATTAATTGCAGGAGATATTTCGAACTATTTTAGAGATAGCTATCAATTTATTAAAGATTTAAAAACTGCTTTACATATTCCCGTACTATTTGTTCCAGGAAATCATGATTATTGGAAAGTAGAGGATGAAACGACATCTCAAG
The DNA here is from genome assembly GCF_001812925.1 of Staphylococcus sp. HMSC057A08. Lineage (NCBI taxonomy): Bacteria > Bacillati > Bacillota > Bacilli > Caryophanales > Staphylococcaceae > Staphylococcus > Staphylococcus sp. HMSC057A08. Next base: position 401,476 of record NZ_KV810847.1, read on the forward strand.
ATATTTATGATTTTTATAGAACAAAGCCAGAGTGTTTGTTGGATCATCCATATGTAATTAATGATAATTGGGCTATTGTAGGCCATACTGCTTGGTATGATTACAGTTACGCTGATAAAAAGTTTGAAGAAACTCGATTAAAAAAAGGGAAATATTATGGGGCCACTTGGCAAGATAAAGTGAAAATCGATTGGGATGAAGATGATACGATTTTATCCAAAAAGGCGGCTAAGCATGTTAAACAAGCATTGGAGCAACTTCAAGATAAACAAATTATTTTAATGACACATATTGTAACACATTCTAAATTTGTAGTACCTACCCCTCATCGTATTTTTGATTTTTTCAATGCATTTATAGGTACATCAGATTTCGATCAATTATATCAGCAGTTTCCGATTAAATACAGTATTATGGGACATGTTCATTTTCGTAAATCTTTAGTTGAAAATAATATAACCTTTTTATGTCCTTGTTTAGGTTATAAAAGAGAATGGCGAACAGCAGATATATATTCAGAAATGAATCATGCATTAATGGACTTTGTAATAGAATAAAAAAAGAGCAAGAAACGACGTTTAGAAGGAAGTCGCTTCTTGCTCTTTTAATTTATGGTTTTACATAGATACATTTTTTACCAGGGGCGTTAAAGCTACGCTCCATGAATTCTTTTTTAATTTTTATAATCTGGAAGCGATTAGGTACTAATGCAGGCACAATTACTTTTCTTAAAAAGTGACTCCATAAAGGATCAATATAATAGTAATGTGTGTCGTCATATCCAATAAGTAATGTAACGTGAATGTTAGACACAAGCTGACGCGTATGGTTATCAAATTTAAACGTTTTACGTGAAGGTTTTTGACCTAAACTTGTATGATACATAAGAACCGGTTGTCCTTGATCAATCACAGTTTCTAGTTCCTCTAAATTCGTACCAGTGCCATCTACGATACGTGAATCAAAAGTTTGTAAATATGGAACATAAGCAGAAGGGAAAATCGTTTGGTGATGACCAAACTTAACAAGTAAATGATGACCAACATAGCCTTTATAGGGATTATTTGGATGAGTGGGCCAATGTTTCATAATATCAGTAGCTTTAATATTATGATGATTATATTGTAATAACATAGCTGCAGAAACGCCTTCACAACCCATAATCATAGGGATTGGAAAAAGTTGACTTTTAGGCGTAACAGATAATAATTTTTTATTCATTAACGTTCTCCTTTATGACAATAAAACATTGTTTTAAAGTAAATTTATTATATACCTTGATTAGAGTAGCGTATAATCATTTGAATTCTTTATTTGAATATTATTTACTAAGAAACATTATTACTAAAATATGGATATCGTTTTAAGTATATATTCATTTTTAGTTTGTGGTCAAAGCGTATTAATATCTAACTGTAATAATTCGATTATATATTGAAAAGAAATCCCTTTTTCATATTCTTGGAAAACGTATCGTAATATATTGGCTTTCATTTTATATTTACTAGACATAAAAAACGCCCTTCAAAGTTTTAATATCTACTTTGAAGGGAGCATATCAACAATTGTCTTAACATATTGGCAGTCGATGATTATATTAAAAATGGATGCTAGATTACGTTTATTAATATAAGAATATATTAGATACGTTGATATTTTTTAAAATATAAAAATTGAAGTAAAACTATGAGAATTGCTGTGATAACAATTACTGTGAGATAAGGCATTACATTATACTGTCCTTTAAGACCAACTAAAGGAGACACTAGACCACCAAGGATAAATTGGAATAAACCTAGTAAACTAGAAGCATTTCCACTTCCACCAGTACGTTCTTCCATAGCCATTGAAAATCCTAAGGGGCCGATTGAAGTGACAGGACAAACATTTAAAAAGAAAGCGACTAATAAGAGCCACAATGGACCTTGTAATATCAAAGTAAATACAACGAGAAGTACACCAATAAGTTGAATGAAAGTCAAATAAATTAAGATTTTAAAACGATGTATACGTTCAACAAGCAAAGCAACGATTTGACTCACAACAATTAAACCAATGCCATTGATTGCAATCATTACGCTAAATTGTTGAGGCGTCATATGGTATATTTTCTGAGTGATAAACGGAGAAGCAGATGAAAAACTAAATAACATAACATAAGTTAATCCTTGTAAAAACATTGGAATAATAAATCTTGGTCGTTTAAGCAAACGTCCAAAGTCAGAAAATATATGTTTGAAATTGGCAGTAACATGCTCAGAATGATGTGTGGTCGGCATATTGAAAGTAACGCCACATAACATGATTATGCTAATAGCTGTTAAAATAACAAAGATAATTCTCCATGAGCCAAGAGAAAGCGATAAACCTCCAAGTAATGGCATTAAAATAGTTACTATACCATTTACAACCATAAGAGAAGCAAGAAATTTAGCTAGAGTATTTCCTTGGTAATAATCTCCTGCGAAAGCTTTAGCGATAACAATAATACCTCCGGCAGTTAATCCTTGTACCAAACGTATCAATAAAAATAGTGGAAATGTTGTAATAAATATCGCACCACATGAAGCTAAAACGAATACACTAAGAATTATTAGTGCAATTTTTTTTCGACCGAATACATCTGATAAAGGTCCGAATATAAACTGTCCAAGTGCTAGGCCAATCATTGCAAAGGATAGGGTAAGTTGTATGCTTGACGTTGATGTATTAAATTGTTGCTGAACTGCTGGTAAAGCGGGTAAATACATATCTATAATCATTGGACCAAATGCTGTCATTGTTCCTAGAACAATGAGTAATAGCATCGGCAATTTAGTATGTGTTGAGTTATGCATAATTGTACTCCTTGAAAAGATTTGCAATGTACATTATATAGGTTTTTGAGAAAATATGTAATTTCAAATATAAAAAGCTCTAAAAAGATTGATTTAATCAATCTTTTTAGAGCTGAGCTGAAATTTGTCACAATACATAAGAATATTAATTATTATTACCAAGAATACTGTTTAGTTTTTTCTTGATATCATCTACTTTATTATTGACATCATCTAATAGCGCATTCACTTTGTTTTCATTTGCGTTGTTTTGTTGTGCATTATTTGCTTCTTTTAACTTATTAACTTGGTCTTGATAAAATTGAGTTAATTTAGAGTCTTCTTTAGTAATCTCATTATTTTTTAATTTATCAATTTGAGATTGTATTTGTCTAAGACGTGATTCAGTGTCTATTTTATCTTTAATATCATTTTTTGCATCTTCAACTTGTTTCTTGATATTATCGCTTTGATTTTGAACTTCTTGTTGATAATTTTTAGATACATCATTTGTTGCATTATACGTATGTTGTTTATTGTCCGATTCCTTTTTATGATCAATATAAGATTTAGTCGCAAAAATGCCAATAATTAAAAGAAGAATTGCAATAATAGCGATTAACCAACGTTTTGATTTTTTATTTTTTTCATTCTCTTCTTCTAGTAATTGTTCACGTCTAAAGTCACGATCGTTATAGTAACGGTTAGCATTTTCATCATAATCGCCCTGATTTTGATGATGATACTCTTGACGAGGTTCATTTCTTCTGTAATTTTCTTCACTTTGACGTCTCTGTTGACGTTGTTGATACTCGCGACTTTTTTGATTACGTTGTTGATATTGATCATCGTATTGATATGAATCTTTGTATTTTTCAGTACGTTTCATAGATTTCACCTCTTTTTAATCATTTAACTTAATTAATCGAGCAATATTTTCAGCAGTTTGTGTTAAGAATCGTTCTCCATTTTCTAATAAATAGGGGAGTTCTGATGGCGTTTCTATAATGCTAAACACAGTATCAATTCCATGTTGATATACGGCTTGATAATTTTTTCCTAAACTACCGCATATCGCAATCACAGGTAAGTCGAATTGTTTGGATGCTTTTGCCACTCCAATAGGTGTTTTACCATAAATTGTTTGTACATCTATTTTTCCTTCTCCTGTAATAACTAAATCGGCATCTTTAATTCTTTCAAGAAACTGCGTTTCTTTTAAGACAATATCGATGCCATTAGATAATGACGCATTGAAGAAAGTGAGAATACCGGCGCCTAATCCACCGGCAGCTCCAGCACCGGGTATATCTTTAACACTGATATGATATGCTTTCTCTATCATATCATGATAATTTGCGAGTGCGGAATCCAACTTTGGTATCATCTTTTCAGTTGCTCCTTTTTGTGGTCCATAAATATATGTGGCACCATTAGGGCCTAATAAAGGATTTGTAACATCACATGCCACTTCAAAGGTAACGTCGTTTAATCTATAATCTAAATTTGACGCATCTATATGGGTCAAATGAGCAAGAGCACCACCACCAAGTTCAATTTCTTCATTATCAGAGTTTAGAAACTTTACGCCAAGAGCGGTCAGCATACCACTACCACCATCATTTGTTGCACTTCCTCCTATGCCTAATATAATTTTAGTCACATGATGGTTTAGAGCGTCTTTAATTAATTCGCCAACACCAAATGTTGTAGTAATTAAAGGATTACGTTCATCTGTACGAATTAAATCTAATCCTGAAGCTGCTGCCATTTCAATAATAGCTACACGATTATCTCTAGAACGAGCATAAGATGCAGTCACTTCTCTAAATAGTGGATCATGTACTTTAATGCTATGAATTGACGCATCTAATGCTTCTATTAAAGCCTCGGTTGTACCTTCGCCACCATCTGCCATAGGGATAACCTCTGTTTTAAGCGAATCACCGAATATATTTTTAAAACCCCGTTCTATAGCTAATCCAGCTTGTTTAGCAGTCATACTCTCTTTAAATGAATCTGGCGCAATAACAATTTTTTTTATGTTCAACGAGATCACTTCCGATTAAAATTATAAATAAAAATCTAAATTAAAATGATTTAATGTTTAAAATATAAAAAAAGTATATAATGGTATTTAATTAAATAGAATCGATTAAACACTATAATTTAACATTATTGTAGTGGAGGAGTAGTGTAAATGTCTAACTTTAAACAACACGAATTTTACATCTGGGTCATAGGGTTATTATTATTTTACGGTTACTTAGGTTTAATCATTCCTTTACATGGAATCGATTGGTTTTTTGGAAGTCCTCAAGGCATAAGTGCCTTTTACCAACATTTTGATAATTTGAATGGACGTTATATTAGTAATTTAATTGAGCTTGTAGCAGTACGTTCGGTAATATTACGTATGATTATGTATTCAATAATATCAGTAAGTATTATTTTATTAATACTCAAATTGATACGCCAAACATTTTCAATTCGTCATCTCATGCTTGCAACTATTTTATTACTTATTATACCTAATTCAGTTTTTTCAGAGAGTTATGGAAGCTTTGGTTATTTTTTTAGTTATGCTTTTGGAATGATATGTGTTCTCTATCATTTTTGTTTTATAAGTAAAATTTTATTTACAAAAGATGAACTAAAAATGTACAATATCATTTTGTTTTGGATAAGTTGTTTCAGTGGGCAATTATTTGCTGAATCATTAACTTTTTTTGTTAATTTAGCTTTATTCACGACATTAATGGCTTATTTTATGTTAAAACGTAAAATTAATTTTAATCTATTAATAGGGTTTCTATTATCATTATGTGGTACATTAATAATGTTGATTAACCAGACGTACATTAATTATCTGAGTGACATTCAAGCAATGAGAGCACACATTGATGGCTTAGGTTATGTTCATAAATTAAGAGTTACAATATTAAATGACCTTCCACATTATATGTTTTTTAATCATATTGTCATAGTGTCTATGATTGCGATTGTTATAATTGGGTTACTTATAAAAAATACTCGCTTTCAAACGTTTTCTAAAATTAGACAAATTCTATTAATGATTGGCATACTTGCATTGCCTATATACAAGATATTTATTTTTGAACCCTTTAATTTTAATCAAACAACGTTGATTACAAGTTATGGTCTAATTAATTTCTTACTATGCTTTAGCTTTTTCGTCAGTATAAGTATGGCTAGTTTTATTATAGTTACAGATAGCTACTATCGTATCATTTTAATCGCTGCTTTTATTTCCATTATTTTAAGTGCGATACCTATCTTTTTCATTTCAGAGGTAACGTCTCAACAGTTCTTTATCGTCTATATAATGTGGTGTGTGATATTGATTACTTTAGTTACTGAATTACATACTTTAAAACAAAGCTATGATAATATTTTAAAAATTTGTGTAGGATGTTTATTATTCGTATTTATTGCTATTTTTACGATTGTGCATTTTAAATATGAAGCTAGATTAAATAATATTCAAACTCAAATTCAACAACATAGAAATGAAATTATTGTAAAACATTTGCCATTTGAGACATATTTCTATGAAATGACTCCAACTGAAGAAACCGCAAAGGAAAATTTCAAAGAGTACTATCAAATTTCAAATAATAAACAACTTAAAATACTGCCGTTTGATATTAATGTAATAGAAGACAGAGGAGATTAACTATGAAGTTAAAACAAACGCACTATGAAATAATCAAATTCGTCATCGTGGGTGGGATTAATACACTTGATTATTATTTAGTGTATCTCATTTTATTAAAATTATTACACGTTCACTATATGGTGAGTCATATTATTGGATTTATAGTAAGTTTTATTATTTCTTATTATTTAAATTGTTATTTCGTTTATAGAGTTAAACCAACCCTTAAGAAATTTTTAAGTTTTCCATTAACACAAGTAGTAAATATGGGAATGCAATCTTTGTTTTTATATATATTTGTAAGATGGTTTCATTTCCCTTCTGAAATTGCACCCTTTGTAGGACTTATCGTTACAATTCCAATTACTTTTATATTATCTAAATGGATTTTAAAAGACTAAAATTTAAGAAAGAGCTAGAAATATGTATTTCTAGCTCTTTTTTTATAAATAGTAAATTAGGCTTGACTAAAAAATTAATTAGTTTATTTTTATAAAAATAATAGAAATAAAAAAATATTGTAATTCAAATTTCGATAGTACATACTATTAATACTAAGTGTTTAAGGTGGTTAACTAGATATGACCCAAAGCGAAAATCTTAAATTGGCGCAAAGAGGCGCTTATTTAAGTTTAGTTGTTTATATCGTTTTATCTGTTGCAAAATATATTACTGGGTATGTGTACGATTCAGCAGCTGTAAGAGCAGATGCATTGAACAACATGACTGATATTGTTGTCTCTATCGCTGTTATTGTGGGATTAAAGATTTCAATTAAGCCAGCTGATAAAAATCACCCTTATGGTCATTTGAAATCTGAAAATATTTCAACGCTTCTCGTATCATTTATTATTATGTTTGTAGGTATACAAGTAGTGATTGAAAATGCACCTCGAATGTTGACAAATGAACAACATATTCCAAATTTTATTACGATTATTATTAGTATGATGAGTGGTGTCATTATGATTGGTGTTTATGCTATTAATCATAGGCTTGCAAAACAAACTAAAAGTAGCTCATTAGACTCGGCTTCAAAAGATAATTTATCTGACGGTTTAGTCAGTATTGGTACTGCTATTGGATTATTATTTACACAATTTGGTCTACCTATCATTGATGTAATACTTGCCACTGTATTAGGGTGTTTAATTATTTATACTGGGTTTGGAATATTTAAAGATTCAATTTTTACATTGAGTGATGGATTTAAAGAACAAGATTTAGAAGAATATCGAAATCTTGTTCAAGAAGTTACAGATGTAAGAGAAGTAAAGAATGTAAAAGGACGTTATCACGGCAGTAGCATTTTTTTAGATGTAACGATTGTAGTTGATGCAAGTTTATCATTACAAGAAGCGCATGATATTTGCGATAGAGTAGAAACACATTTAGAAAATAATGGTATATCGTCTGTATATGTTCATCCAGAACCAAATACATTAAATGAAAAATAAAAAAGAGCGGGAGTATACTCCTGCTCTTTTTTTATTCAATTTACCACCAACCATTTGATTCTCTAAAACGTATCGCTGCTCCAATTGATCCATAACGTTCTTTTGCATATTGAATCATGCCTTTCGTTTGGGTTTCCACTGATCCATACCCCCATGATTGGTTAGTTTGGCCTAATCCATGGTATTGACCATTTGATGCATTAGGGTTACCGCCAGATTCGGGAAGTACAATTTTCTCCCACATTTCTTCTGTGCCTCCAGCAGCTAAGAAACGTTGATATACTGATTGTGTGCTACTTGTACTAAAAGTTGTCGTGTTTGAACTTGATGTATTTAAATTAGATGTATGACTTTGATGATATTGGTATTGATGTTGTTGAGAAGGGGAGGTTGATACCTCTTCTGCGTGTGCCTGGCCACTTTCTACTCCAGCGGCACCTAATGAGAGCATTGTCATTAATGCAAAGATTGATTTTTTCATAATAAAAAACTCCTTTGTGATTTGGATATTAATGTTCGAATTAAAACATTGCATCCCAATAAATCTAGATGTTGACTACGGTATGTTCACTATAACAGTTCATTTAATGACATAGGTTACTGTCATATCAAGAATAATTATCAAATATGAACACGACGTAACAAATATCTCAACGTTTATCATATATTCCGAATTAAATGATAAGTAGTCCTATTATGAAAAAAATTGAAATCGTTCTATAATAATGTTGTAAAGATAAATAGATATTAAATTAAATAATGAGGAAAGTATTTATAATTCAATCATCATACTCATTAACTTTCTATTAATCTAAGGAGTGTTATATTATGCCAAAATTAATTTTATGTCGACATGGACAAAGTGAATGGAATGCGAAAAATTTATTTACCGGTTGGGAAGATGTTCAACTGTCAGAACAAGGGAGAAATGAAGCCATCACTTCAGGTAAAAAATTAAAAGAAAACAAAATTGAAATTGATGTTGCCTATACTTCTTTATTAACAAGAGCATTAGAAACAACTCAATATTTATTAGCTGAATCTGATCAAGAATGGATTCCTGTTCATAAAAGTTGGCGTCTGAACGAACGACACTATGGAAAATTACAAGGATTAAATAAAGATGATGCCCGTAAGGAATTTGGTGAAGAACAAGTTCATCAATGGAGACGTTCTTATGATGTATTACCGCCAGCACAAACTGAAGAACAACGTCAATCTTATTTAAATGATCGTCGCTATCGTCATTTAGATCATCGTATGATGCCTTACTCTGAAAGTTTAAAAACAACATTAGAGCGTGTAATTCCAATTTGGACTGATCATATTTCACAACATTTATTAGATGGGGATACTGTACTTGTAGCAGCACATGGTAACTCTATTCGAGCATTAATTAAATATTTAGAAGACGTATCAGATGAAGACATTATAGGCTATGAAATTAAAACAGGTGCACCGTTAATTTATGAATTAGATGACGATTTAAAAGTAACTAATCATTATTATTTATAAAAGTGTGAGCAAGAATTTTTATTTATTGTAATATAGTAGATAGAATAAAAGGCTAAAGCATTAAAGAAGTGCTTTAGTCTTTTATTAATGTAGTGGAGTAAGATTGCTTATAAAAATAGTTAAACGGTTTTAACTAACGTCGATATTGCTTAATCATCTTTAATGCACGTTTACGTGTTTTAATATTAGAACTTTTTAAGTTGCGACGTGCAGTTTGTAAATCTGGTTTCATAAATATTCCTCCTTTTTATAAAGAATAAAGGAAAAGATGGCTTATGTAAATAGTAATTATTACGATTTAAAAATAAAAATAAGGAGATGATACCATGTCGCATAGTAAAAAGTTAATTATGATTTTCACTATGCTATTAGGTGGTTTTTTTGGTTTATTAAATGAAACCTTGTTGACCACAGCATTACCGAGAATAATGAAAGATTTTCATATTGAATATTCTCAAGTACAATGGCTCACAACAGCCTTCTTACTAACAAATGGAGTAGTTATTCCATTATCTGCATTTATTATTCAACGTTATACAACAAGACAGGTCTTCTTAACTGGAATTATTATATTCTTTCTAGGCACTTTACTAGGAGGATTTAGCCCTAATTTCATTACTTTATTAATTGCAAGAATTATCCAAGCATTAGGTTCTGGTATTATGATGCCACTAATGATGACGACTATATTAGATATATTTGAACCGCACGAACGTGGAAAATATATGGGGATGTTTGGATTAGTGATTGGTTTAGCACCAGCGATTGGACCTACATTATCTGGATATTTGGTTGAATACATTAATTGGAGAGCATTGTTTTATGTTGTAGCTCCAATTTCAGCAGTGACCTTCATACTTGCTTTAATTTTTATTAAAAACGTTGGAGTAAAAGTAAAAGCACCCATTGATATGCTCTCCATTATTTTATCTATTATCGGATTTGGTGGTATGTTATACGGGGTAAGTTCTATTTCTCAGAAAGGTTGGAATGACCCAGTCGTTCTGAGCACTATTATTTTAGGCATTATTTTTGTAGTTTTATTTATTTGGAGACAAGAACGACTTGAAACCCCTCTATTAAGTTTTAAAGTATTTAAAAATAGTCAATTCACAGTAGGTATTGCTATTATGGCTGTAACGATGATTTCGATGATTGGATCTGAAACGGTATTACCTATGTTTGTACAAAATGTGTTGCAACGTACGCCTGTTGATTCTGGTTTGATATTGTTACCCGGAGCAATTGTAATGGCAATCATGTCAATCATATCTGGGCGTTTATACGAAACGTTTGGCGCACGAGTACTTTCAATGATAGGTATGCTTATTGTAACAATTACGACGTCCTACTTTGTAGTCATGGATGAGCATACGTCAACAATTGTTTTAGCAACTATTTATGCGATTCGTATGATTGGTATTGCTTTAGGGTTAATGCCTGTAATGACGCATACAATGAACCAACTCACTCCAGAATTAAATGCCCATGGATCTTCAATGACAAATACAATTCAACAAGTAGCGGGTTCTATTGGTACAGCTGGTTTAGTAACAATTTTAAGTGTAGCAAGTCAGCATTTTAAACCGACATTTAGTGATTATCAAGGAATGGCTAAAACAGAGATGATGAAACACATTCAAACAGACGCAATGATACATGGTTATCATTCTGGCTTTTTATTTGCAGTCATTATCACAGTCGTTAGTTTATTATTAACTTTTTTACTTAAACGACAAAAGGATTTAAATGAAGAAAGTCATTAACCTCATATCTAAGCATTCTATTTTATTTAATAGTTTAAATAGTTATTGACTATTCATAGTGATGAGATTAGAATTAATTTATTCTGACTAATTTAATAGGAATATGGAGGAGTTATTAATGAAAAGACTTTTATTTGTAGCTTTGACACTTATTTTTGTATTAGCCGCATGTGGTAATAGTGGTTCATCTGACAAAAATAGTGATTCAAAATCAAGTAGCAGTAATAGTGATAAAAAAACATTACGTGTAGGAACTGAAGGGACTTATGCACCTTTTACTTTCCACAACAAAAAAGATCAGTTAACTGGTTATGATATTGATGTAATTAAAGCTGTTGCGAAAGAAGAAGGATATAAACTTAAATTTAATGAAACATCTTGGGATTCAATGTTTGCTGGTTTAGATGCAAAACGTTTTGATGTCATTGCAAACCAAGTGGGTATCAATAAAGAAAGAAAAGAAAAATATAAATTCTCTAACCCTTACACTTATTCAAGTGGTGTCTTAGTTGTTCGTGATGATGAGAAGAATATTAAATCATTTGATGATGTGAAAGGTAAAAAATTAGCGCAAACATTTACTTCTAACTACGGAAAACTTGCTAAAGATAAAGGTGCTAACATCACTAAAGTAGATGGTTTCAACCAGTCTATCGATTTATTATTATCTAAACGTGTGGATGGTACTTTTAATGATAGCTTATCTTATTTAGATTATAAAAAACAAAAACCTAATGCTAAAATTAAAGCAATCAAAGGTGATGCAGAACAAAATAAATCAGCATTTGCATTCTCTAAAAGTGTCGATGATAAAGTTGTTTCTGATTTCAATGATGGTCTGAAAAAACTTAAAGAGAATGGTGAACTAGCAAAAATTGGTAAAAAATGGTTCGGTGAAAATGTTTCTGAGCCTAAATAGTCAACAACAACACGCATTAGATGCAGCAACTCAAGCATTTGGACCCATGTTGGAAGGTTTAGTAAAATACTCTATTCCAATTACAATTGTGACATTTATTTTAGGTTTGATTATCGCTTTGTTTACGGCGTTAATGCGTATTTCATCTAGTAAAGTATTAAGAGGAATTGCACGTGTATATGTATCTATTATTCGTGGCACACCAATGATTGTACAACTCTTTATTATCTTTTATGGTATTCCAGAACTTGGACGTCTAATTACTGGAAATGCGGACGAACAATGGACATTGTCTTCTGTTGTTTCAGCGATTATTGGATTGTCTTTAAATGTAGGTGCATATGCATCTGAAATTATCCGTGGTGGTATTATTTCTATTCCAAAAGGCCAGACAGAAGCGGCATACTCTATTGGAATGAATTATCGTCAAACGATTCAACGTATTATTTTACCTCAAGCGATTCGTGTCTCAGTCCCAGCTTTAGGTAACACATTCTTAGGATTAATTAAAGACACATCATTACTAGGATTTATCTTAGTAGCTGAAATGTTCCGTAAAGCGCAAGAAGTTGCTTCTACAACATACGAGTACTTTACAATTTATATTCTCGTAGCCGTGATGTATTGGATTGTTTGTTTTATTATTTCAGTCATCCAAGGCTTCTATGAATCATATATTGAAAGAGGGTATAAGGCATGATTGAGTTATCCAATATTCATAAATCTTTTAATGATAAAGAAGTGATTAAAGGTATTGATTTGAATGTAAAAAAAGGTGAAGTTGTCACATTAATTGGTCGTTCCGGTTCGGGTAAGACTACATTATTGCGTATGATTAATGCGTTAGAGATTCCGACTGAAGGCAACGTTACTGTGAATGATAAAACGTATACTGCTAAAGATAAGAAATCTCAAATTGAAGTACGTAAACAATCAGGGATGGTATTCCAAAGTTATAATCTTTTTCCACATAAAACGGCTTTAGAAAATGTGATGGAAGGTTTAGTAACTGTAAAGAAAATGAGTAAATCAGAGGCTGAAAATAGAGCATTAGACTTACTTGAAAAAGTAGGTTTGACACATGTTAAAGATCAGCGCCCTCATGCACTCTCTGGTGGTCAACAACAACGTGTGGCGATTGCGAGAGCTTTAGCGATGAATCCTAAAGTGATGTTATTTGATGAACCTACATCTGCACTTGACCCTGAACTTGTAAATGATGTGTTGAAAGTTATTAAAGAATTAGCAAATGAAGGCATGACGATGGTGATAGTTACTCATGCAATGCGTTTTGCAAAAGAAGTATCTAATAAAGTTGTATTTATTCATGACGGTGAAATTGGTGAAGAAGGTTCTCCTAAAGAATTATTTGATCACCCTAAAACTGATGAATTAAGACGTTTTTTAAATGTGATTAATGAAAATTAAAAAAGAATCGTCGTTTGAGATATTTCATCTTGAACGACGATTCTTTTTATTGAATAATGCTTTCTTTCTTCAGATAAATAGATTTTAGAAATATTTATATTTTAAACTGATAGTAAAACAGTAAGCTCAAATTGAAGTACTTTATTCTCATATTGATTAAATGTCATAATTTCAACGGTTAAACTACCAAATTGTTTTTTCAATTTTTTATCTAAAACTTTAACTTTTACATATAAGTTGTCATTTGGATAGACAGGTTTAATAAAGGTTACATTATTTAAATGAGTCCCTGCTATAATGTCTTCTTCATATTTGTTTTCTTCAATCCAAAGTTTAAAGGAAAGAGAAAGGGTATGCATACCTGATGCTATAATCCCTTTATACATTCCTTGACCTGCTTTTTTCTTATCTAGATGCATATATTGAGGGTCAAATTGATGAGCAAACTCTAATATTTCTTTCTCAGTTATTTTGTAATGTTTACTAATGAATGTATCTCCTATAGAAAACATACTGTATTTCATAGTTATATGCCTACCTTAAAGTATACTTATAATGCAATGATTATCTTCTGTTTTTGATCCATTGTTGAGTATGATAAAGAACAGGTTTAATTGGTTTAATGAAGTCACCAATATATTCATAAACACCAGCATTAAAGCCTTTTTTGAACTGTTGGACACCATAATCTTCAGCATTTTCACTAAAGTCTCCAGTAATACCATAGAAGTTGTAACGGTCAATGTTATGCTCTTTAGCAAATTTAATCATTTCCCACTGTAAACGATAGGCCCCCATATATTCATTATATTTTGGGTTAGAACCACTAGATAAATAATATACTTCATGTTCATTGTAGATATATAATGCAGCTGCTAGATTTAATACTTCACCTTCTGCTGCAATTTTATCTTTTGTTTGGTTTATTTTACGTTCATTGCTATCAAATTGTTGTTGAAGTTGATTGCGTTTATTTTTGTTCTTTTTAGAGTTAGGGCTTTCTTTTAAAGCTTCTTCAATTTCAGTAAGTTGTTTTGTTAAATCCTCATGTTTATGTTGTAGAGTAGACAAATAATCTTTTAAATCGATATAAGCTAATTTTAGCATGGCATGATCTTTATATGTTTTTTGCATTTCATAGAAATAAGGCTCATCTCTAAATTTAAAGCCATGTTTTTCTTCAGCCATTTGGAACAGTTCGAAGAAAGTATGTGTGTCTTCCATAGGTAATGTTTTAACTTTTACGCCCATTTCATACGTCTTTTTAATATTACGACGTGTTTGATAGTCCATTTCTTTTAATAATTGGTCTTCAGTTTTATCTTTAAGATCAAGTACAGACAACCAACGAATTTGACTCATTGTACTATAACCTACAGACCAACCTTGATGTTTATATCCTAAGTCTTCAAGTGTTTTAATCACTGCACGATTATCGTAGCTTTTTAAAATTTCTCCATCTGCATTACGTAGGTTTTCTAAAATATATGGATCTACTAAAACAAAGAGACAATTTTGTTTTTTTAAATATTCTGTTAGTGATTTGAAAAAGAAGTGAACCAGTTTGATATTGCTATAATCCATTACTGGACCACGATGTGTGTAAAAATATTTATAAAATTTTAATGCGCGTGCTTCAGTCATTAATGTTGCTGCAATGACATCTCCACTATCATCTTTAACACCTACAACATGTACATCATGTTTCATCTCATTTCTATTATCAAAGTGTATTCGAGATTGTGTATAGTGAGAAAAATGTTCGGATGTGAATTTTTCAAATTCTTCAGGTGTTAAACTTACGAATTTCATGATTATCTACTCCTCTGTGTTTTTAAGAATTCTAAACTATTTTATCAAATTAGTTCTATTATTACACACATTTAGTAAATTAATTTGCTCATGCTTTAGTATTAGATAATAATTATTTTTTAAAATATATAACTATAAAATTTAAAATATAATATTTTTTAATAGTCTAGTTTATATTGCAAAACCACTGTATGATAATCAGTATATGCATAGTATAATAGTAAGAGTTATATTAGGTTAGATTAGAAAAAGTAGGAGTGAACATATTTGAAAAGATTGATTGTATCATTAACTGTATGTGTCATATTGCTAGCGGGTTGCGGTAATGATGAATATGCTAATAAAATAGATAAAGCTGTAAAACTACAAGATAAAAAACAAGAACGACTTGCTAAGAATGAACAAGGCGATGTAGTAAAACACTTTGATAAAAAAGACGCTAATATATATGTGTATGAAAAAGGTAAGTATGTTGTATTAGCATATAGACCGTTAAACAATAACGATGAAATGCATTATTATACATATCAATTTAAAGATAAGAAGGCAACCTACTTAGAGCACTTTGATACGAAACAATATATTAGTACACATGATTCGGATTATAAGGAAGAAAATCTTAATTAACTGAAACAATCTTAAGGAGTATATATGAAAAAATTGATTTTTATTGGAGCTGCGATCATATGTTTAATCATTATCGTTGTCGCTTGCTCTCAAAAGAAAAAAGAAACAACCCCAGCTCATACGAGAAATGGGAAAATTTTAATTGTAGAATATGGAGACTATAAATGTCCTTATTGCAAAAAAATTGAAGATAACGTCATGCCTATCATAAAAAAAGATTATATTGATACAAATAAAGTGGAATATCAATTTATTAATGCAAGTTTTCTTGGAAAAGATTCATTAATGGGCTCTAGAGCAGGGAATGCTATTCAAGCTATTGCACCCAAAGAATATCTTACATTCCAAAAAAATATATATGCTCATCAACAAGATGAAAAAAAACATTGGATTACTGAAACATTACTTGACAAAGAAATTGATCAATTAGATATTTCTCAAAAACAAAAAGATCGCATTAAAAAAGAGTATAAAACTAAAAACAGCGATGCTTGGAAGGAAGCAGAAAAACAGAAAAAGTTAACAAAAGAAAATCATATTCAATCCGTTCCAACAGTTTTTATCAATGGTAAAAAAGTAAAAGATCCTTATAAAATCAAAGAATGGAAAAAATATTTATAGCATAATACAAAAGATCTAACTTAATGTTGTTTAAATATTAAATTAGGTCTTTTAATTATGTTTTTATATCGTTTAAGACATATTTAAAAATTTTACATTCAAAATCATTATTTTTATAAAAAAAGGGAATACAAATAAAAGAAACAAAATCAGCACAATTAATATATTTTAATTAAGTCGCTTAGTTTGTAATTTTTGTTAGATTTATTTAATATACTAAGTATAATAATTATATCAAAGTAAAAGATAAATAAATTGAATAATATTATTTTATCATTTCACTATTGGAGGGAAAATAAATGGCTAACTTTAATTTAGATCCAGTTCATTCAGGTGTGAATTTCTCAATACAACACCTTGTAATTAGTAATGTAAAAGGACGTTTTAACGATTTTGATGCAGATATTACAGGTGACTTTCATGATTTAAGTTCTTTAAAAGGAACTTTTACTGTTCAAGCTAATTCTATTGATACTAAAGTAGAAGATCGTGATAATCATCTTAAAAGTGAAGATTTCTTAAACGTTGAACAATATCCTGAAATTAAATTTGAAATTATTAGTGTTGATGATCATTCAGTTACTGGTAATGTAACAATTAAAGATCAAACACAAAAAGAAACATTTGATTTAGATTATAAAGGTATTAGCTTAAACCCACTTAATAATAAGAATACAGCAGGTTTAGTTATTACTGGTGAACTTGATCGTGAAAAATATGGTGTTACATTTAACCAACCATTAGAAACTGGCGGTTTTTTATTAGGTAAAATATTAAATGTGGAATTCGATTTAGAATTTCCTATTGAAGAATAATAAAGTTAAAAAACAGGCAAGGTTCTAACTTTGCCTGTTTTTTTATTGTCTTAAAATATAATAGTTGCTAAACTATAGGAATTATCATTTTAAAAATCAGGAGAGATAACGATGTCAATTGAAGTAAAAGAAAATAAAATTATTTTTAAAAGAACATTTAAAGCTCCTATCAATGATGTATTTGATGCCTATACAAATCCATCGTTATTTGAGCGATGGTTTCATCCTCAAGGCGCTAAGACAAAAGTATATCGTTTTAATACTGAAGAAGGCGGGGAATCCTTCTTTGCTATAGAAACCTCAGAACAGACAAGCTATACATTAACTGAATATCGAAAAGTGGATCGTCCGAAGTATCTTGAATACTTTGATTACTTTGCTACACCTGAGGGAGAAAAAGATACGCGTTTACCTGGTATGCATATTTCAATCAATTTTAATTCAGATAATAAACAAATGACTACTATTACGTCTACGTCAGTGTTTCCAACTAAAGAAGCAGCTCAACAAGCGGTAGATATGGGGATAGAAGCAGGTATGAATTCAACATTAGATCAACTAGAAGTCTTACTTAATGAATAAATCGTCATGAGAATGTCAAATTTAAATTGAACTTTTAAGTTATAATAATGTTGAAAAGAGGATGATATAGTATGAAAGAAAGATATTTAAAAGTGCTGGGCTTATTTTCAATCAGTACTTTAATTCCAACATTATTAATTAATTCAAAATGTCTAAATAATGGCGTCATAAAGTATATTTTAAGAACGGCATTAGGCTATGGTATTTTTGCTTCAGGATTACGTTATTTTTCAAAATTAAAAAAAGCACATTAATATCATGACAAGAGCAAGATATGGAAAAAATCTCCGTATTTTGCTCTTTTTTAATCTCCTCTATTCAAAATGCATTTCACTATATATAATATAAAATTATAAATGAATTAAGGAGAGGGAATATGACAAGCAACCATACAATGATTAAAGATACATATGCTACAAAAGATATTATTAAAGCGGCTGTAGGACAGGTACAAATGAAAGAAGTTATGGCAACTCAGACACCTGGACGATATTTACTAAAGTCAATGATGTCAGGATTTTTACTAGCTATTGTTACAGTATTTATGTTAGCAATCAAAACACAGTTTGCAGGAACAAATGATGGCCTTGTTAATTTATTAGGAGCGATTTCATTTAGTTTAGCTTTAGTTCTCATTGTTCTAACTAATTCAGAATTACTGACTAGTAATTTTATGTATTTAACTATCGGATGGTACTACAAAGTTATTACAGTTAAAAAAATGTTATACATATTCTTATTTTGTTTTATTGGAAATATTATAGGTGGGTTTATTTTATTCTTATTAATGAAGGGTACACATGTGATGACACCTGAAATGGTTGCAAGTCTAAGTAAAACAGTACATTTAAAAACGGTAGAATCAACTTGGTTAAATATTCTTATCAAAGGGATATTCTGTAACTTCTTTATTAATATTGGTATTTATGTTTCAATGCTTTTTAAAGCAGGTTTAGCTCGCGCATTTTTCATTGCTGTTGGTGTTATAGTATTTGTATTTATGGGATATGAACACGTTGTATTTAATGCTGGATTATATGCAGGAATGATTTTTTATAATAGTGATGCATTATCATGGATAGATGTGCTAAAAAATATCGTATTTGCTTTTGTAGGTAACTATATTGGTGGAGGTATTTTTGTAGGACTTGTTTATGCCTATTTAAACGGAAAAAGAGACAGTATAAAAGCATAGTAAGACGATCAAAGAGCGGAAATATCGAGAGACATTTCCGCTCTTTTAATCCCCAACATATTGACTTAATATTCAGAAAATCTTATTATTTTAATCAACATTAAAATAATAAGGGGGAAACCATTTGGTTGCGAATATTCTAGTAGCTCATGGCATGAGAAAAGGAGATCAAAATAAAGCACTCGGTGAATTTATAGATAGTTTATTACAAGATGAAACTTACGCTTATGAGCTTGCTTTTATTGAAAGTGAAGAAAAAAGTGTTGAAAATACTATTATTAATTTAATAGAAAAAGGAGAAACGCAATTTAAAGTTGTACCTTTACTTATATTTTCAGCTATGCATTATATTGTAGACATTCCAGAGATGTTAAGAAACATTAAACAAGCACATCCAAATATAACCTATGAAATTAGTGCACCTCTTGGTACGCATCCATATATGGTAGATTTAGTAGAACAACGTATTAATGATGTGGATATAAAAGAAGAGTCAGATGTGGCAGTTGTATTGATTGCACATGGTAGCTTTTCTTATACTAAAGCACATGATGAACTAAAAGAATTTAGTACTAAGTTTAAGCAAGACAAACCTATATATTGCCGTACGTTATATGGAGATATTACGTTTAAAAATGATTTAGATCAACTTTCAAGACAATATCATCATCTTATTGTGGTTCCAATGTTTTTATATGATGGACGTTTAGTTAATAAAGTAAAAGGTCTTATATCAGAGATGGATATTGCTAATGAATTGCACATGACTCCGTCTATTAATTTCGACCCTATTTTAAAATCGATTATTCGAGAACGATTAAAAGAATTAACAGTATAGTAAATACATACATCTTTCATTATATGAGTGCTAAATCTTCACTCATGTAATGGAAGGTTTTTTTTATTAGGGAAATCCCCGATTTTACATTTAAATGTGAAAATAATCACAAATTTAAAAGAATATGGTATAAAATAGCCTTGTAAAGAATAGTGAGTTCAAAACTATTTGAAGTTAATAATAATTAAATGTAATAAAAGGGGCATTGATATGGCTAAACAAAAACTCGTAATGATTGGTAATGGTATGGCTGGTTTAAGAACAATTGAAGAAATTTTAGAACGTTCAGATTCTCAATTTGACATTACAATTATTGGTAAAGAACCTTATCCTAATTATAATCGAATCATGTTATCCAACATTTTACAAAAGAAAATGACAGTCGAAGAAACGATTATGAACACTTATGACTGGTATAAAGAACATCATATTGAACTAATTGTAGATGATCCAGTTGAAAAAGTAGATAGACAATCCAAAACGGTCACTACGTCTAAAGGTATCACTGTAGCTTATGATATCTGTATCTTTGCGACTGGTTCAAAGGCATTTGTTTTACCTATACCTGGATCAGAATTACCAAGTGTCATCGGTTGGCGCACAATTGAAGATACTGAGCGTATGATTGAAATTGCTAAAACAAAACGACGTGCCATTGTTATTGGTGGAGGTCTTCTTGGATTAGAATGTGCAAGAGGATTAATGGATCAAGGTATGGATGTAACAGTTCTTCACTTAGCAGAATGGCTGATGGAAATGCAATTAGACCGTAAAGCTGGAGATATGTTAAAAGCTGATTTAGAGCGTCAAGGCATGCATATTGAACTACAAGCAAATTCTAAAGAAATTATAGGAACAGATGATGTAGAAGCTATTAAGCTAGCTGATGGTAGAGTAATAGAAACAGATTTAGTCGTTATGGCTGTTGGTATACGTCCATTTACCGAAGTAGCTCGTGAAGCGGGATTAGAAGTGAATCGAGGTATCGTCGTTAATGATTACTTGCAAACATCTGATGAACATATCTATGCCGTGGGTGAATGCGCAGAACACAATGGTAAAGTATATGGTTTAGTTGCACCTCTTTATGAACAAGGTAAAGTGCTTGCTGATTATTTAACAGGTAATGAGACTGAAGGATATAAAGGTTCTACGACATTTACGTCTTTAAAAGTATCAGGTTGTGATTTATATAGTGCAGGACAAATCGTTGAAGATGACACTGTACATGGCATCGAAATCTTTAACAGTGTAGATAATATTTACAAAAAAGTCTATCTAAGTGATGGTCGAGTAGTAGGTGCCGTTTTATATGGCGATACAGATGATGGTTCAAGATTTTATAGTATGATGAAAAAACATGAATCATTAGAGGACTATACACTAGTGTCACTTCTACATAAAGGCGGAGAAGAAAGTGGAACTTCAATAGCAGATATGCCTGATGATGAAACAATTTGTGGTTGTAATGGTGTAGATAAAGGTACGATTGTCAATGCAATTACAACAAATGGGTTGACTACTGTAGATGAGGTTACAAAAACAACCAAAGCAGGAAATTCTTGTGGTAAATGTAAAGGACAAATTGGAGAAATACTAAAATGTACATTAGGTGATGAATTTGTAGCTGCTAAACCAACAGGTATTTGTGCATGTACTGATTTGACTCGTGATGAAATTGTTACACAAATTAGAGCTAAAGGTTTAAAAACGTCAAAAGAAGTTCGTCACGTACTTGATTTTAAAGATAAGAATGGTTGTCCAAAATGTCGCCCAGCTATTAACTATTATCTAAATATGGTATATCCTCATGAACACCAAGATGAAAAAGCATCAAGATTTGCGAACGAACGTTATCATGCAAATATTCAAAATGATGGTACTTTCTCAGTGATTCCACAAATGCGTGGTGGTGTCACAGATGCTGACCAATTAATTCGTTTAGGTGAAGTAGCGAAAAAATATAACGTGCCTCTTGTTAAAGTAACAGGGTCTCAGCGTGTAGGATTATATGGTCTTAAAAAAGATGAGTTACCAAAGGTTTGGAAAGATTTAGGTATGCGTTCTGCCTCTGCATATGGTAAGAAAACGCGTTCTGTGAAAAGTTGTGTTGGTAAGGAATTCTGTCGATTTGGTACACAATATACGACACGTTTAGGTATTCGATTAGAAAAAACATTTGAATATATCGACACACCTCATAAATTTAAAATGGGTGTCTCTGGTTGTCCAAGAAGCTGTGTAGAATCAGGTGTTAAAGACTTTGGTGTCATTTCAGTAGAAAATGGCTATCAAATTTATATTGGTGGTAACGGTGGCACAGAGGTCACTGTAGGTCAATTACTCACTACTGTTGAAACTGAAGATCAAGTGGTACAACTGTGTGGTGCGCTTATGCAATATTACAGAGAGACTGGAATATATGCTGAACGAACAGCACCATGGCTTAAACGACTAGGATTTGATCATGTTAAAGAAGTGCTTTTAGATGAACAACGTCAAAAAGAACTTTTTGATAGAATTATGGATGCAAAACAAGCACTTGAAGAAGAACCTTGGGAAGCTATTGTTGAAAATAAAGAAGCACAAAAAATATTTGATGTCGAGAAAGTGTGCGGATGAGTGTAATGGAAAAAGTTAAAGTAACAACTATGGATGAATTAACACCATTAATTGGTAAAAAGGTTATCGTTAAAGATAAACAAATCGGTATATTTTTAACAGAAAATGGACAAGTGCATGCTATTAATAATGTGTGTCCACATAAAGAGGGACCACTATCTGAAGGTACTGTAAGTGGAGAATACATTTATTGTCCACTCCACGATCAAAAAATTGATTTGAATACGGGTAAAGTGCAAGAACCTGATACAGGTTGTGTTGAAACATATCAAGTTGAAATTCAAGATGGAGACGTATTTATATGTGTCTAGTCACTAATAGTGAATTTGGAAAAGTATATTTAATTGGGGCTGGCCCTGGCAATCCTAATTTGCTAACTAAACAAGCAGAACGATTAATTCGTCAAGCAGATGTTATTTTATATGATCGTCTTGTCAATCCACTGATATTACAATATGCAAAACCAACTACTGAAATCATAGATGTTGGAAAAAAACCTTATACTAAACATATTCAACAAGAAGATATTAATTTAAAAATAGTAGCAACAGCGAAAAAGTATAAAGTTGTTGTACGTTTAAAAGGTGGAGACCCAGCAGTATTTGGCCGAGTAACTGAAGAAATAGACATTTTAAAAGAACATCAGATTGCCTACGATATTGTACCTGGGGTAACTTCTGCGAGTGCAGCGGTAGCTTCATTAGACTTAGGTTTAACGATGCGTTCAGTAGCACCAAGTGTTACATTTTCTACAGGTCATTTTAAAGATGATATTGATCAAGACATGGATATACGTAATTTAGCTAATGGTGGGACTTTGGCAATTTATATGGGAATTAAACGATTAAATTATATTATTAATCAAATTAGAAGATATACTAAAGAAGATTATGATATTGCTATCATTTTTAATGCTACGTGTTATAACGAAACAATAGTAGTTGGTAAACTAAGCACTATTGAATATCAATTATCTAAGCTTAATATTAAACATGATCCAGGAATTTGTATATTAGGCCATATCATTAACTATATGGATGACGAAAAGATTATACACTCAAAACAAACAATAGATGAAACGTTGTACGTTATTAAAGGGAATAAAGAATTAGCACTTTCCAAAGCAGAAGACTTATCTCAACAGTATTTGAAATGCTTAATTCAATATGATGAAACCTATCATTCTTCTCAAAAGTATTTATATGAATCGATTATAACGCAGCACCAAAATATTAAATATATTGAAGTATAGTTCTTTACGCTTCGAATGTCATAAGTGAGATAACACGATATTTAAAACGTGTGTTATCTCACTTTTTTTAGGGATTCTTTTATATGAAATAGGTAATTCCCTAATATAAAAGCCATGTGAAAAAATGTACAATTTAAATGAAATTTCTTTAAATAACATTGAACATAAGTAACGTATGACCTTTGCAGGTAGGAGGATTTATATAAATGGGAAAATTCGGATTAAACTTTTTCAAACCAACTGAAACGTTTAATGGAAATTGGTCAGTCTTAGAAAGTAAAAGTAGAGAATGGGAAAAAATGTATCGTGAAAGATGGAGTCACGATAAAGTAGTAAGAACTACACATGGCGTAAACTGTACAGGATCGTGTTCGTGGAAAGTTTTCGTTAAAAATGGTGTGATTACGTGGGAAAATCAACAAATTGACTATCCAAGTTGCGGTCCAGATATGCCTGAATTTGAACCTCGTGGATGTCCACGTGGCGCGTCATTTTCATGGTATGAATACAGCCCACTTCGTGTGAAATATCCTTACATTAGAGGTAAACTATTAGATCTATGGACAGAAGCACTTGAAGACAATAATGGAAATCGTATAGCTGCATGGGCATCTATCGTTGAAGATGAAAAGAAAGCTAAATTATATAAAGAAGCACGTGGTAAAGGTGGACATGTACGTGCAAGTTGGAAAGATGTAACAGATATTATCGCAGCACAAATTCTTTATACCATTAAAAAAGATGGTCCGGATAGAATCGCTGGTTTTACACCTATTCCAGCAATGTCGATGATTAGTTATGCATCTGGTGCGCGTTTTATTAATTTATTAGGCGGAGAAATGTTGAGTTTTTATGATTGGTATGCTGATTTACCACCTGCATCCCCTCAAATTTGGGGTGAACAAACTGATGTACCTGAATCAAGTGATTGGTACAATGCCTCTTACATCATTATGTGGGGATCTAACGTTCCACTTACTCGTACGCCTGATGCCCATTTTATGACTGAAGTACGTTATAAAGGTGCAAAAGTGGTGTCTGTAGCACCAGATTATGCAGAAAATGTTAAATTTGCTGATAATTGGTTAGCACCTCATCCAGGAACAGATGCTGCAGTTGCTCAAGCTATGACACATGTCATCTTACAAGAATTTTATGAAGATGAACCAAGTGATATGTTTGTTAATTATGCCAAGCAATATACAGATATGCCATTTGTATTGATGTTGGATGAAGATGAGAATGGTTATAAGGCAGGACGATTTTTACGTGCAAGCGATTTAGGCATAAAAAGTAAAAATGGTGAGTGGAAACCAGTGATTCACGATGCGATTAGCCATCGACTTGTCGTTCCAAACGGTACAATGGGTCAACGTTGGGAAGAAGGCAAACAATGGAATTTAAAACTCGAAACAGAAGATGGAAGTAAAATTGATCCAGCTTTATCTGTTGCAGAAGAAGATTATGAGTTACAAACCATTCAATTTCCTTACTTTGATAGTCAAGGAGATGGTATTTTCGAACGACCTATCCCAACTAAAAAAGTTAAATTGGCAGATGGTAAAGAAGTACGTATTGCTACAGTATATGATTTAATGGCTAGTCAATATGGTATTAAACGATTTGGTCATGAGTTAGAAGCTAAATCTTATGAAGATAGTGAGTCTAAATATACACCTGCATGGCAAGAAAACGTTACAGGTATTAAACAAGAATTAGTGACACAAGTCGCAAGAGAATTTGCACAAAATGCTATTGATACTAAAGGACGTTCGATGATAATTATGGGTGCGGGGATTAACCACTGGTTCAATTCTGACACCATTTACCGTGCTGTATTGAATTTAGTTCTATTATGTGGATGCCAAGGTGTTAATGGTGGAGGTTGGGCTCACTATGTTGGGCAAGAAAAATGTCGTCCAATCGAAGGATGGAATACTGTAGCTTTCGCTAAAGATTGGCAAGGTTCACCGCGTTTACAAAATGGTACAAGTTGGTTCTATTTTGCAACTGATCAATGGAAATATGAAGAATCTAATGTAGATAAATTGAAATCACCACTTGCTAACAACATCAAACATCAGCATCCAGCAGATTATAATGTGACAGCAGCACGTTTAGGTTGGTTGCCTTCATATCCACAATTTAATAAAAACAGTTTGTTATTTGGTGAAGAAGCAAGAGATGCGGGCGATGATTCAAATGAAGCTATTTTAAAACGGGCGATTGAATCAGTGAAAAATAAAGAAACAGAATTTGCTATTGAAGACCCAGACTTAAGAAAAAATCACCCTAAAACATTATTTGTTTGGAGATCTAACTTAATTTCAAGTTCAGCTAAAGGTCAAGAGTACTTTATGAAACATTTACTTGGTACACGTTCAGGATTAATGGCTGAACCAAATGAAGATGATAAACCAGAGGAAATTAAATGGAGAGAAGATACAGTAGGTAAATTAGACTTACTTGTATCATTAGATTTTAGAATGACTGCAACGCCGTTATATTCTGACATTGTGCTGCCAGCAGCAACTTGGTATGAAAAACATGACTTATCTTCAACCGATATGCATCCATTTATTCATCCATTTAATCCAGCAATTGATCCATTATGGGAATCACGTTCTGACTGGGACATTTACAAAACATTGAGTAAAGCAATTTCAGAAATGGCTAAAGATTATTTACCAGGCACATTTAAAGATGTGGTAACTACACCACTTGCTCATGATTCTAAACAAGAACTAGGTTCTGAATACGGTATCATTAAAGATTGGTCTAAAGGTGAAGTAGAAGGTATTCCAGGCAAAACTATGCCTAACTTCTCTATTGTAGAACGTGACTATACTAAAATTTATGATAAATACGTTACATTAGGACCTTTACTTGAGAAAGGTAAAGTAGGGGCACACGGCGTTAGTTTTAGTGTTAAAGAAGAATACGAAGAGCTAAAAAGCATGATTGGTACATGGAATGATGACGATGAACATTCTGTTAGAAATGATAGACCACGCATTGATACTGCACGTAAAGTAGCTGATGCAATTTTAAATATCTCTTCGGCAACGAATGGTAAATTATCTCAAAAATCATATAAAGATTTAGAAAATCAAACTGGAATGGAATTGAAGGATATTTCAAAAGAACGTGCATCTGAAAAAATTTCGTTCTTAAATATTACAGCTCAACCAAGAGAAGTTATCCCAACAGCAGTATTCCCAGGCTCTAATAAAAATAATCGTCGTTATTCTCCATTTACAACAAATATTGAGAGACTCGTACCTTTTAGAACGCTAACTGGAAGACAAAGTTACTATATCGATCACGAAGTATTCCAGCAATTTGGTGAAAGCTTACCAGTATATAAACCAACACTTCCACCAATGGTATTTGGCGCAAGAGATAAAAAGGTAAAAGGTGGACAAGATGCACTTGTTCTACGTTATTTAACACCTCATGGAAAATGGAATATTCATTCAACATATCAAGATAATGAACGTATGTTGACTCTATTCAGAGGAGGTCCAGTTGTTTGGCTATCTAATGAAGATGCTGAGCAACATGGTATCAATGATAATGATTGGCTTGAAGTTTATAACAGAAATGGTGTTGTAACTGCAAGAGCGGTAACGTCACACCGCATGCCTAAAGGTACAATGTTTATGTATCATGCTCAAGATAAGCACATTGAAACACCAGGTTCTGAGATTACTGATACTCGTGGGGGATCACATAATGCACCTACAAGAATTCACCTAAAACCTACGCAATTAGTTGGAGGATATGCACAAATTAGTTATCACTTCAATTACTATGGACCAATTGGAAACCAACGTGATGTGTACGTCGCAGTTAGAAAAATGAAGGAGGTAAATTGGCTTGAAGATTAAAGCGCAAGTTGCAATGGTATTGAATTTAGATAAATGTATTGGGTGTCATACATGTAGTGTGACATGTAAAAATACTTGGACAAATAGACCGGGTGCAGAATACATGTGGTTTAATAATGTAGAAACCAAACCAGGTGTAGGTTATCCAAAACGTTGGGAAGATCAAGAGCACTATAAAGGTGGTTGGGTATTAAATAAAAAAGGTAAACTTGAGCTTAAATCAGGTAGTAAGTGGTCTAAAATTGCCTTAGGTAAAATCTTCTATAATCCAGATATGCCGTTAATCAAAGATTATTATGAACCATGGACTTATAATTATGAACATTTAACAACAGCTAAAGAAGGTAAACATTCACCAGTTGCAAAAGCACATTCATTGATTTCAGGAGATAGACTAAATCTTGAATGGGGACCAAACTGGGAAGATGATTTAGCTGGTGGACATGTAACAGGACCAGAAGATCCAAATATTCAAAGAATTGAAGAAGATATCAAATTCCAATTTGATGAAACATTTATGATGTATTTACCTCGTCTATGTGAGCATTGCTTAAATCCTAGTTGTGTCGCTTCATGTCCTTCAGGGGCTATGTATAAAAGAGATGAAGATGGTATTGTTTTAGTCGATCAGGATGCATGTCGTGGGTGGCGCTACTGTATGACAGGTTGTCCTTACAAAAAAGTATATTTCAACTGGAAAACAAATAAAGCTGAAAAATGTACATTCTGCTTCCCAAGAATTGAAGCAGGAATGCCAACTGTATGTTCAGAAACGTGTACAGGAAGAATGAGATATTTAGGCGTTTTATTATATGACGCTGATCGTGTACATGAAGCGGCTTCAGCTGAAAATGAACAAGACTTATATGAAAAACAACTTGATATCTTCTTAAACCCATTTGATGAAGAAGTGATTGAACAAGCAGAAAAAGATGGTATTAGTTATGAATGGATTCAAGCTGCTCAAAATTCACCTGTTTATAAATTAGCGATTGAATATAAATTGGCATTTCCATTACATCCTGAATTTAGAACAATGCCAATGGTATGGTACTGCCCGCCTTTAAGTCCAATTATGAGTTATTTTGAAGGTAAAAATTCAGGTCAAAATCCTGATATGATTTTTCCAGCCATCGAAGAGATGCGTTTACCTATTGAATATTTAGCAAACTTATTTACAGCAGGTAAAGTAGAGCCAGTGAAAGAAGCGTTACAAAAAATGGCAATGATGAGAAGTTATATGCGTGCTCAAGTCACAAACAAACCATTTGATACTTCTAGGTTAGAACGTTTAGGTTTATCAGAAATTCAAACAAAAGAAATGTATCGTCTATTAGGTTTAGCTAAATATGAAGACCGATTTGTTGTACCATCTTCACATAAAGAAACCTATTTAGATACGTATCACGCTCAAGGTAGTCAAGGATATGGCGGTGAATATTTCGGAGACAATTGTGAAGGTTGCGGTGTTCCAGTAGGTTCAACGTCAGGAAAATCTGGTCAAGAGATTTATAATGAGAATTTCTATGGAGGTATTTTCCGTGATTAATCTAACGCAATTTAAATACTATCAAGAAAGTTTTGGATATCTTGCACAACAACTTAATTTTCCAGAAAAATTAACCTTTCATCCTAATACATTTGAAGAAACGATTCATCCTTCACATCCAGGATATGCAGATTTAATGAAATATCGTGAAATTATGTATCAATTTACTTTATCTGAAATTAAAGCAATTTATACGGATACATTTGATTTCAATAAAATATCACCACTTTATATGACTTACAATAAATTTGATACTCAAAAAGAAAGAGGTCAAATGCTCGCAAAACTTAAAGTACTTTATGAAATGTTTGGATTAAAAATGGTAGATAATGAATTATCTGATTATCTACCATTGATGTTGCAGTTTTTACACGTAGCAAGTTGGCATAATGATCCTCGTGCAGAAGGCAATATTGAGTTAGTGATTATGATTATTGAAGATGGTACATATGAAATGGCAAATCAATTAGCTAAGGAGAATAATCCTTACGCTTATGTGATTCGTGCATTACGAGAAACATTAAAAGCTTGTTTAGACATTCCAAAAGAGGTGACACATCATGCTTAATCAATTTCTTTGGATTATTTACCCATATTTATGTGTGGCAATTTTTATCGTCGGTCATATTGCTCGATATAAATATGATCA
The DNA here is from genome assembly GCF_001812925.1 of Staphylococcus sp. HMSC057A08. Lineage (NCBI taxonomy): Bacteria > Bacillati > Bacillota > Bacilli > Caryophanales > Staphylococcaceae > Staphylococcus > Staphylococcus sp. HMSC057A08. The sequence goes on from NZ_KV810847.1 coordinate 431,508, forward strand.
ATTTTCATGGACTGCAAAATCAAGTGAGTTTTTAGAAAAGAAACAACTTAAATGGGGTAGCCTGTTATTTCATTTAGGAATTATTCCAGTATTTTTTGGCCATGTGGTGGGGTTAGCTATTCCAGCAGAATGGATAGATGGACTTGGTATAAGCGAAAGTACATATCACTTTGGAGCTGTTTATATCGGTAGTATTTTTGGTATAATGACTCTAATTGGAATGTTACTTTTAACAGCAAGACGTTTAACTATTAGTAATGTGAGAAAGTTAAGTTCAGCTTCTGATATTTTCGTAAATTTCTTATTAATATTGATTATATTTATGGGATGTTTCTCAACACTAGTTACTAATGCAGTGATAACTGACTTTGATTACCGTCAAACGATTTCTATATGGTTTAGACACTTATTTACATTTTCACCTAATGCAGCACTAATGACAGGCGTTCCATTATCATTTAAAATTCATATCTTATTAGGATTTACAATATTAGCTTGTTGGCCATTTACACGTCTTGTACATGTATGGAGTATTCCTTTAGCATATACAAATAGACGTTATATTGTATATAGAAAACATAAAGCACCTCGTGCACATTAAATATAAAAGGAGTACGATATATGAGTCCGGAACCTTTGTTTGAACCGGTACATTTTCAGCAAGAGCTTGACACACTTAGAAAAAAAGAAAACTGTGATTTTGCTGGTGTTGCACTATATGAAAACCATGAACCTTCTGGACCTATTAAATGGCAATATGTTTCAGGTAATCTAAACAATCGTTATAAATTGATTGTTTTGAGAAAAGGCAGAGGCTTAGCTGGAACAGTCATGAAAACAGGAAAGCGAATGGTTATAGAAAATGTTTCCAAAACAATAACGCCAGAAGAAAAAATTAAGTATCCTATTTTGATGAGTGAAAACTTAAACGCACTCGTTGCTATACCATTATGGCATGAACAGCATGTTGCAGGCGTGTTATTATTAGGACAAAGAGGTAGTAAAACATTGCCTAAAGTGATTAATCAATTAAATATTAAAGGCCGTTTGTGGGAATTTAATGAAGAAATCTAGGTGATATATGTGTTAGAGTTGTATAATCTGCAAATGGAAGACTTACTAAAAAAATATTATGAAACTACAAATGAAAAAATTGTTTTTGTAAACAAAGAAGGAAAAATCATTGCAATGAATGATGCCGCTGAAGAAATTATTTCAAAAGATAATAATTATAGTGCGATGACAAATGCGATTTGTGACCGTTGTGAAGGGTATTCAAATGAATTTGAACTTCAAAGTTGCAAAAATTGTTATTTAGACACATCTAAACCAAACGATATCAATTTTCAAGTGTTTATGAAAACAGTAGATCATAAAGTTCGACCATTTACAGCTTCTTATCAAGCGATTGATGAAGATAATGAGATATATGCATTTACACTTCAAGATATTTCGCCGCAAATTGAAAGACAAGAAAAAATGTATCAACGTCAGATGATGAGAAAAACAATTTCCGCGCAAGAAAATGAAAGAAAACGTATTTCTAGAGAACTACACGATAGTGTTGTACAAGAAATGCTAAATATTGATGTTGAACTCAGATTGCTGAAATATCAAAAAGAATCCTCAGAACTTGTCCAACAATCACAACGTATTGAGGGATTAATGTCTAAATTGATTGATGATATAAGACATCTATCAGTTGAATTAAGACCCTCATCTCTAGATGATTTAGGGTTGGAAGCGGCTTTTAAATCATATTTTAAACAATTTGAAAATAATTATGGTATGCAAATTGTATATCAGTCTAACATTAAAGATAAAAGATATGATAGTGAAGTAGAAACGGTGGTTTACCGTGTGGTACAGGAAGCGGTATTTAATGCATTAAAATACGCAGGCGTAAGTTCGGTAGATGTCTTTGTTCAGGAGGTTGGACGTTTATTAATGGCTGAAGTGATTGATCATGGACAAGGTTTTGATCCGAATTCTCAACCACAAGGTACAGGAATAGGGTTGTATGGTATGAATGAAAGAGCAGAGCTTGTAAACGGAAAAGTAAATGTAGAAACACATTTAGGAAAAGGAACTATTATCACTTTAGAAGTGCCACTCTAGAGAGCGTAAAGGGACTGACTTATAATTGAAAATAGTAATTGCAGATGATCATGCAGTAGTAAGAACAGGTTTTTCTATGATATTAAACTTTCAAGAAGATATGGAAGTTGTAGCTACGGCAGCTGATGGAGTAGAAGCGTATCAGAAAGTGATGGAATACAAGCCGGATGTATTAATTATGGATTTAAGTATGCCACCTGGTGAGTCTGGCTTAATTGCTACTAGCAAAATTTCTGAAAGTTTTCCTGAAACAAAAATATTAATTTTGACAATGTATGATGATGAAGAATATTTGTTTCATGTTTTAAGAAATGGTGCTAAAGGATATATTTTAAAAAATTCACCAGATGAACAACTCATTTTAGCAGTACGAACAGTGTATAAAGGTGAAACGTACATTGATATGAAACTAACGACATCATTAGTAAATGAATTTGTAAATGTTTCTAATCAAGATGAAAAAGCAACTAATGACCCTTTCAAAATACTTTCTAAAAGAGAATTAGAAATATTACCATTAATTGCAAAGGGATATGGAAATAAAGAAATTGCTGAAAAATTGTTTGTATCCGTTAAAACAGTTGAGGCACATAAAACGCATATTATGACTAAATTAAATTTAAAATCTAAACCAGAGCTTGTAGAATATGCGCTTAAGAAAAAACTTTTAGATTTTTAAATATATTGAAAGACTTAAATAATGACACTCATATTATATTTCACCAGCACATGATATTCATGTGTTGGTTTTTCTTTGTCTCATTATTTAAATATAGGGGGATTATTAGAGAGTATAAGGGAAACTCCTTATGTTCATATTTTCACAAAGTGATTAAAATTTAAATGTAATCAATAATTAATCACACAAATTAACTATATTGATATGTGATTTAATTAGAGATAATAGAAAATTGATGAAGGTGAAAAAATGAATAAAACTAAAGGTGGTTTTCAACTTACGTTACAAACTTTAAGTCTTGTAGTTGGATTCATGGCTTGGAGCATTATTTCTCCATTGATGCCATTTATTTCACAAGATATTAAAATTAATCCAGGACAGTTATCAATTATTTTAGCGATACCAGTTATCCTAGGATCGATTCTTCGTGTACCATTTGGTTATTTAACAAATATTATTGGCGCTAAATGGGTATTCTTTTGTAGTTTCATTATATTATTATTTCCTATTTTCTTCTTAGGACAAGCCCAATCGCCTGGTATGTTAATGGCGTCTGGTTTTTTTTTAGGAGTAGGAGGAGCCATCTTCTCTGTAGGTGTCACTTCAGTTCCTAAATATTTTTCAAAAGACAAAGTAGGATTAGCAAATGGTATTTATGGAATGGGAAATATTGGTACAGCAATTTCATCATTCTTAGCACCTCCTATTGCGGGTATTGTAGGATGGCAAACAACAGTAAGAAGTTATCTTATTATTATCGCTATTTTTGCAATATTAATGTTTTTCCTTGGAGATGCTAAAGAACCTAAAGTTAAAGTACCTTTAGGCGCTCAAGTTAAAGATTTATCTTCAAACTACAAACTATATTATTTGAGTTTATGGTACTTTATTACATTTGGTGCTTTTGTAGCATTTGGTTTATTCTTACCTAACTATTTAGTTAATAATTTCGGAATAGATAAAGTAGATGCAGGTATTCGATCAGGAGTATTTATCGCATTAGCAACATTCTTAAGACCTGTGGGTGGGATTTTAGGAGATAAATTCAACGCGGTTAAAGTCTTGATGATAGATTTTGTTGTGATGATTATCGGTGCAGTTATTTTAGGTGTTTCAAGTCATATTGCCTTATTTACTATAGGTTGTTTAACAATTAGTATTTGTGCTGGATTAGGAAATGGACTCATCTTTAAACTTGTGCCATCTTATTTTGCTAAAGAATCTGGTACTGCAAACGGAATTGTTTCTATGATGGGAGGGTTAGGTGGTTTCTTCCCACCACTTGTTATCACGTATGTTACTTCATTGACAGGTTCAAGTCATTTAGCATTTATTTTACTAGCTGTATTTGGAATACTTGCTTTTATTACAATGGGTCATCTTTACAAAAAAGAATACACAAAATAAATATACAACGTAGTGCACTAGCACTACGTTTGTTTATTAGCTTATGCTAAGCACCTATTTTTTCAATAATCTAATGTAAAATGAAAGATGAATACAACGTACTTTGATGAGAGGTTGAAATAATAGCACAAGCTGAAACTACCCTCTAAGAGAGTAAGACAATAATACGAAGAATTATAAATAAGCCAGTAAATGAATGTCTAATCATTCATTTACTGGCTATTTTTCTGAAAGTTATATCTCAACTTCTTTTATTTATTCTACTGTAATTGTAGTACCTTCGTCTTCTTCAGTGACATTCTTAGGTAAAATCACCACTAAAACACCATCTTCATAACTTGCTTTGATTTGATTTTTATTAATATCTTCGAATTCAAAGCGTCTTACCAATTCTCCGCTTGAGCGTTCACTTAATTGAACACTACCTGTTTGCTCAGATACTTGTTTAATGACTTTAATCGTTAAAGTAGCATGTTCATATTTAAGATGAATGTCTTGTTTCTTTACGCCAGGTAATTCGGCTTCTAGAACATATTGATTTTTTTGACTGTAAACATTTGTTGGGAAGCTTTTAGTTGAAAATTGGTTAAATACTTGTTCACCTAGATCACGAAATACATCTCTTGGATTATTTTTAAAAATAGCTTGATCAAAAAATTCTCTATTATTCATATATGAAATCTCCTTTTCAGAGTAATATGTCATAAAATATATTGAAATTTTACAATATCATTATATAAATAGAGATACTACACGTAAAGTAAAAGCAATTTGAAAGTTTGAAGAATTAAAAAGTGAAAGATGTGGAATAAAGAAACATGACAAAAGACGTCGATATTATGTATTAGTTAGAAAATAAAAGAAAGAATGAACAATAATTACTTAGCTTTTGTCATGTGTATTAACTATTCAGCATTAGAGCCGAAGTTCTCTGAAATAATATGTCTTAAGCTACTAGCAAGGCCATCCGCTTCATCGTCAGAAATATCAAAATCATTAAACACTTGATTAGAAATTTGCTCTAATACTGGTTTAATGTCTCTACCATTTTGAGTTAATGAAATTTGTAAATTACGTTCATCTTCTTTTTCTCGCATGCGTTGTACGTAACCTTTTTTCTCTAATTTTTTTAAGAGAGGCGTTAAAGTTCCAGAATCTAAGAAGACACGTTGACCAAGGGACTTAATGTTTATTTTTTCGTCGTTTTCAATAGCCATAAGAACCATAAAACTTGTGTATGTTAAATCATACTCTTTTAGATAGTGAGTATATTTTTTAATTACCTCTTTTGAAGTCACATAAAGTAAAAAACATAATTGTTTACTTAAATAACTGTCCTTTACATACATATTCTTTCCCCCTCAACTTACTTAAAGATAGTATGAACAATAGCTATTGTCAAGACTATTGTTAGAGTAATATATAAGTTTTTTAATAAATTTAAAAATAAATTTAAATAAATCTACATATAATTTTAGATTGTTGATTTATTTCAAATTCTAAATTAAATTATTAGTATATTTTGTTACAAAAAAGATGTATCACTTTAAAAAAGTTACTATTTCATTCATAATTATTTAAATGATAAAAGAAGCTATTTTATTGAGTAATATGATGAAGGAGTGCTCTGATGAGTAAGAAGCAAAAGATTATTAGAATTATTATTATATTAGCTATTTCTCTTGTATTAGCTATTGCGTTCTTCTTTGGAACGAAAGCGTATCAAGGGCATAAAAATGTGCAACTTGTAGACAATTATATAGAACAAAAACATTTGAAAGATAAAATTAAATCAGAAAAGACATTATATAGCGCTAAAAGAGGCGTTTATTATAAACAAGTGGTGTTTAAAGACGAGCCTAATTTAACATATATCATTCAGCCAATTGGTACACGTAAAGGTATTTTAGTTGAAGGCTTTGATACGGAAACCAAGAAAAGCATTAAAAGTGCAAAACATAACTATTTCAACCAAAATTATAAGCCATGATATATAATTAATATGTAGAACTAGAGATATTAATGGTGATTACTACTCAAAAAAACAATGTCTATGGAAAAATAGATATTGTTTTTTTTAATGAAATTTTTGTTAAATGGTAAAGGTAAACGAGTTAGTTAAAAAAGGTTTTAGAGTAATGTCATTCATTTATCAACCGCTCTTACATTGAGAAGGTTAAAGATAGTGATTGAATTCCAACATCTATATTCTAAAAATATTCTCATTTTTCTGTTTTTAATTAATTATTTTTGCCAAATTAAATATGTATATTATTTAATAGTTTTTAATTTGTTATATCCGAATTTTGAATAATTTGATATAATTAAGCGATGTCAGAAGAAGGGGGTTTCAACGTGACTCTGTTCAAGAGAAAAGTTAGCCTACCTATGCAAGTATTAATTGCATTAGTGCTAGGTGTAGTAATTGGTTTATTATTATTTGGACAAACAGGTGTTGCAAATTATATTAAACCTTTCGGTGACGTTTTCTTAAACTTAATCAAAATGATCATCATCCCAATTGTATTCTGTTCACTTGCTTTATCTATTTCGAATTTAGGGGATTCGAAGAAAATAGGAAGTTATGGATGGAAATCAATTCTTTATTTCGAAATTATTACAACCATCGCCATCGGTTTAGGTTTAATTATTGGTAATGTTTTTAAACCAGGAATTGGATTAGATCCTGATAAGTTACCTAAAGGCGATATTACTAAATATCAATCAACTGCGTCTGCCGCAGAACAATCTACATACGGTAACCACTTTATTGATACAATCGTAAATATTATACCAACTAATATTTTTGAAGCTTTAACTAAGGGTGAGTTATTGCCAATTATTTTCTTCGCAGTATTCTTTGGTTTGGGATTAGCTGCAATTGGAGAAAAGGCTGAACCAGTTAAAGGTTTCTTAAACGGTACATTAGAAGCCGTATTTTGGATGATTAATAAAATCTTAAAATTAGCACCAATTGGTGTATTTGCATTTATTTGTACAACTGTTATGACATTCGGTGCTTCAGCTTTAATTCCATTAGCTAAACTTGTTTTAGTAGTTGTGTTTGCGATGATTTTCTTCATTATTGTTGTTTTGGGTATTGTAGCAAGAATTTGTGGAATTAGTATTTTCTCAATCATTAAAATACTTAAAGATGAATTATTACTTGCATTCTCTACTTCAAGTTCTGAAGCAGTGTTACCAGTAATGATGAATAAAATGGAGAAATTTGGTTCACCAAAAGAAGTGACGTCTTTTGTTATACCAATTGGATATTCGTTTAATTTAGACGGATCAGCCTTATATCAATCTATCGCCGCTTTATTTGTTGCTCAAATGTATGGTATTCACTTATCATTATCTGAACAAATCATTTTAATGGTGACATTAATGGTTGCATCTAAAGGTATGGCAGGTGTGCCAGGAGTATCTATCGTAGTGTTATTAACAACATTGGGGGCAATGGGCTTACCAGCTCAAGGTCTTGCGTTAATTATCGGTGTAGATCGTTTGTTAGACATGGTTCGTACATGTGTGAACGTTATTGGTAATGCATTATCTACAGTAGTTATCTCTAAATGGGAACATGTTTATGATAAAGAAAAAGGTAAGAAATATCTAGAATCAATTTAAAAAAAGAAATCTGACATTTTTAGCGTCGCTTGGATAAGCGATGCTTTTTTATTCAAAAAGAAAAAGCGAGATAACTGATTTTAAATGAATGTTATCTCGCTCTTTATACTGCCTAATATATCAAAAGTTACATGCCTTTCATATCATGCATTTCATGAATTTTCATCATGAGACCATGTGGCACTTCATCATGATTTACTTTTGATACTCTAGAAAATGAATCAGAACCTTTTTCTTTTACTAAAAAGACAAAATCGCCTTTTTTTACTTTTACATTAGTGTTAGAAGGTAATTTAACATTTTTCTCTACTTTTTCAGTTTGTTCATTTACCATTTTATCAATAGTGTGACTATCTTTCATATAGCCATAGTAGGATTCTTTTTGCTGACCATTTAGCATTACAATGACTAAAATAATGCTAACAATTAACATAATTGCAATTAAAAAAATTCCTAACCCTAAACCTTTTTTGTTCTTCATTAAGACTCTCCTTAAATATATTAATTTATTTATACAAAAAATAGAATTAAATTGCAATAAAAGTTTCACAAAAATTCAATTGTACTTCAACTAATATAAATGAAGCATTATAAATAAGCAAAAAAAAGTAGATAGAATTCATGATACATTCTATCTACTCTTATTAACAATCAAATTAAAGATCAATTGTGATTGGTGTATCAATATCATCATCATTCATTAAAGTAATCGTTTTTGGATTTATTTTTAACACACATAAATTAGAATCCTCTTTAGAATCGAAGAATGTTTTGTCTTGTGTTTCCCACAACCAATCAATGACTTTCTGATCTTCTACAATGTCAATACTTGCTTCTATTTCAACAAAACTATTATTTGTTGTTTCATTATATCCTAGTAAAATATATGCTTCTGGATTACTTTGAATTTCTTTTACTTTAGAACTTTCATTGCTTGTTTTTGTATATAAATTAAGACCATCGTTATAGAACACCATATATCTGCTATTCGGTTTATTATTATATGCAGTTGATAATACGCCAATTTTAGAAGTATTTAAAACTTTCTCAATCGCTTGAGTCACTTTTTGTTTGTCCAAACTAATCATCTCCTTATTGTATTTATATCCTTTTAAAATTAAATTTAAACAGATTTGATATAAATATATTTCACTTCATCATGATGCAACGTTATGTTAAATGGATGATTGGTTTCTTCTTGTATAAATAGTTCTGTTTTAGGTTGATTGCATCTATCTAACTGATGAATAATACTTTTTTCAATGTATACAGGTAAATTATCTTGAGACATTAATTGATGGATCGTCCCATGTTCTTTATTTAATGTATTTGCGATGATTAAGCTGTTTTCGTTTAATTTATTTAGTATTTGATAATGCTGTTTACTGTCAGACAAATAGCGATCATTAATTTTATTAAATAAGATAAAATGATAATTTCCATCTTTTTGACTCATTAAGTAATTATTTGAAATATGGATAGGCACATCGATAAATGCTGCAATAAATTGATAAAGATGCATAATTGGAAGTAAACTCCCATGTCGATTAAATAATGCAATAAACATCGGATTATCTTCAAAAAGGTGATAGCAAATACCACCTCCATATTTTAATAGCGCCGTTAAATGACAAACTAAATCTGCTAGTTGAAGTGGATGCCTACCGTCATTTGTATACTTAAAGCAACGTAATGATAAGCTACTATAGACAAATTGGGTCGAAGGTATATTAGAATTCTTTATAAAATGAACGTAGTTTTCGAAATGAGTATTTGCATGAGTAAATCCGCGTTGGTATTCAATTAATATATTTTTCGTATCAATATTTTCAATGTCAACAAAATAGTAATCAAAATTAAGACGCTTCATTGTATCATAGACTTCTTGTAACTTTTCGTACTGATGTAATAATCCTTCCACTAAAACACCATATTTAATCGAACGATTTTTGTTTCTAAGTTTTAAATATGATAGATGAATATCTTGGATAGTCATTGACTTGGTATCAAATACGAGCATAAATCGTACACTTTTTTTATTCCATTTATAATCTTGATTATTTTCTAGAAACGTCATAATTAAATCGTAAAAAGTAGTGAACTCAGATTTATTTTTGATAATGACAGCTAAACTGATATTTTTTTCAAATAATTTTTCGAAGCAGCGATTGAGTAAGTTTCCGTTAATTGAATGTTGATTCATATCACTCATATCATTAATCAAAATGGCTGGTTTAGGTAAATAAGATAAATCGATATCATAATGATCATTAAAAACAAACTGGAATAATTCATTAATATTTTTAAAATGAATAAATGCCTTTGAAGATTGAGTATGTTGAAAGGCTTCTAATTGCTCAAGATCAATGATAGTTGTTTCGGTTGATAATTGTTCAGTTGTTTCAAACTGAGAGATTAATTCAAAATGCTTAGGTTCAATGTCACTCTTCAGTCGTATCGCAGATATAGGATCAGAATGATTCAGTTGAGAACGAAATTGTTTTGGACTTAAATTAAGATAATTTTTAAATTGATTAGTAAAATTGGTATGACTACTAAAACCGGATTGTTCAGAAATACTTGTAATAGAGTCATTTGTACAAATGAGTAATCTAATAGCATGATTAATTTTCAAACTTGTATAATAATCTTTAAAATTAATATTCAATATACGTACAAATAAATTTGAACAATATGACTCAGAAATAAGTACATGTGCTGCAATATCTTGTAGAGAAATATTGGAAGTGATGTGATCATGAATGAATATAAGTATATTAATTAAGATGTGCTGTTCAACAGGAATCTTTGGAATATATATATGAGGATGTCTAATAACTGCTTCTTTATAAAAAGTTTGTATGATCTTTGGAATAACTTTGTCATCATGATGAGATGTGTTGTACATATGTTCTATATTATTTAAAATGATTGATTTGATAAAATGACTTGATTGTAAGAGATGTGCATCAAAGTGGCAATTAAAAAAAGCAGAGTCTTCAAGATAAAAGTAAGCCATTGGTATTTTGAGCTCAATCAGATTTCTTCCTTTATTAATTTGATATAAATCACCTTGATTAATGATTGCAATATGATTTGATAATGGGTGATACTTTCCATTGATTGTCATTTCTAATTCATTAGTTAAAGAAAATAATATAAGCACATGGTTGATGTTTCTCCTAGGCATAGAAGTAATATTTTCATGTAAAAAAAGAGTACTGCTCATAAATAAGTCTCCTCATCTAGTATAGTATTTGTAAGCGGGGATTTAGGTCTGTTTGAATAATAAGAGTTATTATATATGAAAATAAAAGAGATATTAATAGTTAAAAATAAAAAAATTTCGTTTATTTTTAAGTGAAAACGTTAACAATTTTATAGATGCACAATATTATTATTTTTTTTAGAATGTCGCATGAGACTATTGAAAATTTTTAGTAGGTCAATGAAACGAATTTAAATGCATAATAAATATAGATTTTGAGTGAAGAGATATAAGCTATTAAACAATGATTCACTTGAAATTAAAAATGACTAATTCTGTACATACATCACGATACAACATCATTTGAATATATAGCATCAAGAATGAATTTACTTATATATTTGATATGAGCCCCATATATTTAAAATCACTATTTAAATGTATATCAAGACACAACATCTTAGAGCATTAGCAACCGATATACAATAGTTTAATGAAACGAACGATTACGGTATTTTAAATAGAGAAAATGACATCACTCCGTAGAGTAAGCAACTTAGAATAAAAGATGCATGCAAATATAAAAGGTATTAACAGTAGCTAACTATTATATTTAGAATCATTATAACTCCCCAAAAATTTCTATTTAATGTGTAACAATTTTACATCATAACATCTAAATATACTTTTACTTAATTAAACATCACGAAACATATTCAAAGTTAAGAATGTCAGAATTAGTATTAAAAAAACCTGGGACAACATGCGTTGTCCCAGGTTTTTTGATGTATTAGCAAGTAGTAATTAAATTGAAAATACAGTAGATCAAGTTTTAAACTCTAGTAGAGGCGCTCTAGTACAAAGATGTTCATAAAGAAACTAATATCCAACACAAAGTGAGGTTAAATTGTAGAAGTGAGACATTGAATTTTATTTTACTTTCACCTTTTCATTAAATTAAAATATAAATTAAAATTAATTATATAAAATATTTATAAGATATTGCTTTGTTTTTTGGAACCGATTACAATTATATAATGAATATTAAAATGAGTTTCATATATAGGAGGTTAGTAGAATGAGCTATAAGAAATCGGCTGAAGATATATTAGAAGCGATAGGCGGAGAAGATAACTTAGATGCTATGGCCCATTGTGCCACAAGATTAAGACTTGTATTAAAAGATGAAAGTATTATAGATGAAAAAAAGTTATCTGAAATGGATGTAGTTAAAGGAACCTTTTCTACAGGAGGACAATATCAAATTATTATCGGCTCAGGAACAGTCAATAAAGTATTTGCAGAGTTAGAAAAAATAACAGGAAAAGAGCCATCAACAACTGCTGATGTAAAAGACAAATCGTCGAAGCATATGAATCCTTTACAACGTTTTGTTAAGATGTTGTCAGATATATTCGTACCAATTATACCAGCCATCGTTGCCGGTGGATTATTAATGGGTATTAATAATCTACTTACAGCGCCAGATTTATTCTATCATCATAAATCATTTATAGATGTTCATAGTCAATTCGCTGGATTAGCAGATATGATTAATGTTTTTGCTAATGCACCGTTTACACTATTACCTATTTTAATTGGCTTTAGTGCATCGAAACGATTCGGCGGCAATCCATTTTTAGGTGCAGCGTTAGGAATGATTTTAGTACATCCTTCATTAATGAGTGCATATGATTTTCCTAAAGCAGTTGAAGCGGGTAAGGCTATTCCACATTGGGATTTATTTGGATTACATATTAATCAAGTTGGATATCAAGGACAAGTGTTACCTATGCTTGTGGCAGCCTATATCTTAGCAACTATTGAAAAAGGATTACGTAAAATCATTCCTACTGTATTGGATAATTTATTAACGCCTTTACTTGCAATATTGAGTACAGCATTCTTAACTTTCTTATTTGTAGGACCTATCACTAGACAGCTTGGTTATTGGTTATCAGATGGTTTAACATGGTTATATGAATTTGGAGGTGCAATTGGTGGATTTATCTTTGGATTATTTTATGCTCCAATTGTGATTACTGGTATGCACCATAGTTTTATTGCAGTAGAAACAACTTTAATTGCAGATCAAGCAAAAACAGGTGGATCATTTATTTTCCCAATCGCTACAATGTCAAATGTAGCACAAGGTGGGGCAGCGCTTGCTGCTTTCTTAATTATTAAAAATAATAAGAAACTTAAAGGTGTGGCTTCAGCAGCTGGTATCTCAGCTCTTTTAGGTATTACTGAACCCGCTTTATTTGGAGTTAACTTAAAATTAAGATATCCATTTATTGGTGCAATAACAGGTTCAGCTATAGGCTCAGCCTACATTTCGTTTTTCAAAGTTAAAGCCATTGCTTTAGGTACTGCAGGATTACCTGGATTTATTTCAATTAACCCAGCTCATGCTGGTTGGCTTCATTATTTCATAGGTATGTTTATTGCGTTTATAATTGCAGTGATTGTCACTTTAGTTTTATCACGAAGAAAAGCTTACAAAGCTGCAGCAGAATAAAAAAGTAACCCTTGCGATACATTGCAAGGGTTACTTTTTTATTAAAGTTTTTGCTTACGCCATAAGAAAATACTTACAATAGTGACTAATATCAAAGAGATTCCTACAATAACCAGCCACGAAACGTAACTCTTATCATCAATAGGTAATGGAACGTTCATACCAAAGAAACTAAAGACAAGTGTAGGTAGTGTTAGTAATACCGTAAAAAGCGTTAATGTCTTCATAATATTGTTCATTTCATTTGAAAGTAATGAAGAATACGATGACGTGATACTTTCTAAAATACCTGTGTATAATTCAGTTGTTTCAATCGCTTGATTATTTTCAATGACTAAGTCTTCTAATAAATCCTCATCTTCTTCAAAACGTTTAATTGCAGGTAAACGGAATAATTTTTTAATAATCGTATCATTCCCTTTTAAAGCTGCTAAAAAGTAAACCAAACTTTTTTCTACTTCCATTAAACGGTAAAGTTGTTTATTCGTAATACTATTTTTCAAATCTCTTTCAATACGGATTCTTGATTTATTTAAAAGACGCAAGTTTCTGTTATAGTGATTTGAAATAGTAAGTAAAATATCTAAAGCAAAGCGACTATGAAATTTTAAATTTACGTTATCTTGTCTTGAATAATTTTCAAGAAATTCATTTTCAGCATCACAAATTGTAAAAATCACACCATTTCCAATCACAATACCTAGAGGAATGGTAACAAATGAGAGAACATGACGATTCGTAGAACTTACAATAGGCAAGTCGACAATAATAAGAGAATAGCCAGTATCTTCATCATATTCAATACGTGCACTTTCATCTGCATCAAGAGGATCACGAATAAAATCTTCTGGCAGATTGTACTGTTCAATTAATTGCTCAATTTCTTCTCTATCAGGTTCGACAACATTTATCCATGATGCAGATTGGTTTATATTTGTTTCAACTATTTCATTAGTAGTTGAGTGTTTATATGCAGTCAACATAATCGATAGTTCCTTTCTTAGTCTTTATTTCGCTGTGTCAATATTTAAAGCTTTATATTGATGCTGAACCATGATTCTTAAAGGTCCATGATAAATAATTTTAAAAATATGATTGGTTAAATCTTCAACTGAAAGACGGTGGGGATCATTCACCCAAAATTTAACAGTAGATATTGTTGCACCAGCAACATAACTATGAAAATATTTTTCTGGTATACCTTCAATCTCATGATTTGTACTAATATATTTTTGCATATTTTCCCCGATTAAGGAATAAATTTTTTCTTCAAGTTTTGACTTCCTATTTAATTGTAAGATCGTTTGATAAAAAGTAATATTATCCGAAATATGTTGAAGCATATTTTTTAAAATAATATTAATAAAATTTTTAGCAGTATCTTCTGGATCTTTTCCCATAATATTATGAAGATGATTTAAGAATGTCATTTGAGAAATAAATTCATCTTCCATATCTGATAATAATAAATATTTATCTTCATAATGTAAATAAAAGGTACCTCTATTAATATCTGCACGATCTGCAATATCTTGAATTGTAATTTTTTCTAATTCCTTTTCATTTAATAATTCGATAAATGAAGACTTAATTGCTGACCTCGTCTTACGAACTCTCCGATCTTCTTTCATTCTGCATCAATCCTTTATAATTAATTAACAATATTAGGCATAATGTTCATTAATTAACGATATGATCATTATTGATTATTGTATTGAAGTGATAACCTCATTATAATTTACAACGTATTAAATATTCAACACATTGTTCAATAAATATAGGGAGGTAAGTAAAAATGAATATTTTTTAAAAGTAAATTACTATGGTTAGCACCAATTGCAGCTATTTTATTATTAGTGATATTCTCTTTAGTGTTTTATCCTGCATTCAATCCAAAACCAAAACAAATACAGATTGCAGTGGTAAATAATGACAAAGGTATAGATATTCAAGGTAATAAAGTGAATATTGGTAAAACAATTGAAGATAAATTAATGGATAGTGATTCTGATATTGTTAAATGGATTAAAGTAGATAAAGAATCAGATATTAAAAAAGGGCTTAATGATCATGAATATTACGGCGCAGCTATTTTTAATAAAAATTTTTCAAAAAATGCAATGAGTAAAACGCAGTTGATTATTTGAAAAAAGGTGTATTATATTATTTAGATATCTAACTAAATAAGATAGGCACAAATAGAATATAATTATTAATATTGAGTTAGTGTGTTAGCATATAAAATGAAACACTATTCTGATACTATTTATATTAAATGCGTTGTTTGGTTTAACAGGGGCTGTATGGTCATTATTAATCGCTAAAACAATTTGTTCACTATTAGCAATGTTTATTGCATGTGTTTTAAGGAATGAGTTAACCTTGGACACACAAGCGTTAGTAGAAGAATAAAATAATTTGATATTAAAGCGAGCTATAAGGGAGGAGATCTCTTATTTAGCCCGCTTTAAATTTATATAAACGATGACATATGATAATAATTATTGTTAAATAAGTTATATTACTTTATTATTGTTAAATGAGTATTTTTTATAGGAGGACGTCAATGGTCATTTTAAAGCGAAGTTCTAAAGTAGCTATAGCGTTATTGATGATGTTCCTATTTTTATTCGTGCCGAGTATGACAAAAATAGCTTCTGCGCACGCTACTTTAGAAAAAATAACCCCAGCACAAAACGGTATCGTATCAAAACAACCAGATACAATCGAATTAACATTTAATGAGCCAGTAAATGCCGAATATTCAGGGATAACGATATATAATGATAAAGGAAAGAAAGTTGCTGATGTTAAACCGAGTACAATAGGACATTCAGATACTTTATCTTTCTCAGGCAAGCAATTAAAAGAAGGTACACAACAAATTAAATGGCATACTGTATCTGCTGATGGTCATGAAATTAGTGATCAATTTGAATTTTCAGTTGGTAAAAAAACAGCCAATGGTGTAGATACTACTCCTGTTGCATATGAAACGCCTGCATTTTGGTTTGGTGTGTTTAGATATATCGCTGAAGGCGCAACAATTATTTTAGTTGGTTTATATTGGTTAAACGGTATTGCACGTAGAAATAATTTATCAACATTTGATATTTTCCCTAGACATGTCGCTGTATCATTGATCATGATGATGGCATATATTATGTCACTTGTACTTTATCTGATGACTCTATCATCTGATATTTTGGATTCAGTTTTAACATTTAATCCAAGTGTCTTAATTCAATTCCCATATATACTGAGCGCTGTTGCTTTAATTATTTTAAGTGGATTATTTGTATTAAGAAATATGGAACGAACATGGTATTGGGCTATTTCGATAATTATGATTTTAGCTTTAAGTATGTCAGGACATGCTTGGTCTCAAAGTGCACCTGTTTGGTCAATTATACTTAGAACATTACACTTAGCTGGTATCAGTTTATGGCTAGGCGCATTAATTTATTTGTTTTCTTCAGTATTTACTAAAAAACGAGATGCAGTTGATTTATTGCGAGAAATCTTATTTAAAGTGAATGGAGCTGCTGTTGCAGTTATCATTATTACTGGTATATTAATGTCGATTGATGAAACTAAAATTTTATCAATATGGTCTAATATGCAAACGTGGACAATATTATTAATAATTAAAATCGTAGGAACATTAATGATGATGGCTTTAGGCTTTATGCAAACAACGCGCGCCTTAAACAAACGTTATAGAATTAATAAAGTCTCTTTAATCGTAGAAGTTTCTATTGGTATCATTTTAATACTTGTTGGTGTTATTATGAGTCAAATTAATATTCCATAAAAGGAGATTGTAAAATATGTTTAAAAAATTATTAGCTTCAGGTTTAGTGTTCTTCTTTTCACTAGGTTTATTTAAATATGCTGATGCACATGTAACGATAAATCCAAAAGCAGTTGAACCTGGATCTTATGAAAAAGTGGATGTTCGAGTACCTGTTGAACAAAAAGATCATACTGAAAAAGTCGAATTAGATATTCCAAAAGAAGTACAAGTGTCAAATATTCAACCCGTAGAAGGGTATAAATATAGTTTAGATAAAGACAAAAAAGGTAATATCACAAAAATTACCTGGAAAGCGAAAGATAAAGGCATTGGTCCTAATGAATTTATCGAATTCCCACTTCTTGTAGAAAGTCCTAAAGAAGAAGGCACATATTCATTTAAAGCTGTGCAGACATACGATAATAAAGATAAGGTAAAATGGACGGGTAAAGCGAATAGTGAACATCCTGCTCCAACATTGGAAGTGGAAAAAAATGCAAATGCTGTAACTGTTAAAGAAGACAACGCTAAAAAAGATGAAAGAAGTCAATCATCTTCAGGTGGTTCTATCGCATTGTGGATTATTTCACTTGTTGCCATTATTTTATCTTTAGTTGCATTATTTAAACATGCAAGAAATAAATAAGACATATAATAAAGTGACTTCTAGTGCTTGCTAGAGGTCATTTTTCATAACATGATTTGATTACAAAATTTTGTCACTTTAAAGACGAAGATAATCGATTATAATAATTGAAGTAAGGGAGGATTTTTTATGCGCAGATTATTATATGCTTTTTTAGTCTATATGATTATTGGACTTGTAAGTGGATTTTACTACAGAGAGTTAACGAAAGCACATGATTTTACGGGCGATACGCAACTAGCGCTTGTTCACACACATACATTAATATTAGGTATGTTTATGTTTTTACTTTTACTTCCGCTTGAAAAAGTATTTAAGTTAAGTAGT
This sequence comes from Staphylococcus sp. HMSC057A08, assembly GCF_001812925.1. Lineage (NCBI taxonomy): Bacteria > Bacillati > Bacillota > Bacilli > Caryophanales > Staphylococcaceae > Staphylococcus > Staphylococcus sp. HMSC057A08. The sequence continues at coordinate 449,843 of NZ_KV810847.1, forward strand.
TTTTATTTATTTAATTGGTTCTTCATTGTATACAATGTTGGTGTCATTATTACTGTAGGAATGATGCTAACAAAAGGCACTTACCAAGTCACTGGAAAAAGTTTTTCACCAGAAGCATTTGCTGGATTTGCAGGTATCGGTCATACAGGAATGCTTGCTGGCTTATTATTACTTTTCTTTTTACTAAGACAAGCCATTTTAAAAGAACCGAGAGATTAAAATAATAATTTGAGACACAATAGATTCAAACCTATTGTGTCTTTTTTTATAATTAAGAATAAAGAGACTAAAAGAGGAGGACGTTTTAATGATTCATTATTCAAATCATCCACCAAATGTTAAAGATTATTGTGAATTAAGAGCAAAAGCAGGTATGAGTCCTAAATCAGAAACAGCAGCAAAAAAAGGATTACCCCATGCATGCTTTAATATTACTATTTATGAAGAATCAACATTGATTGGGATGGGTAGAGTGATTGGAGATGGAGGAACTGCATTTCAGATTATAGATATTGCTGTCCATCCATATTATCAAGGACAAGGTTTTGGGAAAGAAATCTTAAAACAAGTGATGTCATTTATTGAAAATCATGCAGAAAAAGGGACATATGTCAGTCTGATTGCAGATTATCCAGCTGATCAATTATATAAGAAGTTTGGATTTCAATCTACCGAACCAAAATCTGGTGGAATGTTTAAAAAATATTAAAGAAAAGAGATGAGATTAAATTAAATTTCTTTTAAGTTTGTTATTTTATGTCTAGATTACGCTTTACGTAGATATTCTAAATAAAAATCTTTAGGTGATGGCTTCTAGATTAAAAAATATAAGTGAATTTTTAATTTTTAATAAGCTAAATAAATTCTGAAACAATTATTTGAAGTGCATCTAGTATATAAGTTAAATATATTATTTAATAAAATATTCATAAAATAATATACACATATAAAATGAATGATGATAATATATAAATGAACAAATACACCTATTGTTCAGTACAATATAGTAAATGATTGTGAAACATTGAGTTATAATATAGTTTTTAAATAAAAATGTTTCATCATTTACACCTATACAGCTAAGAATAAACATCAAGAATAGGAGTGAATAATCACTGTGAATTATCGAGAAAAATTACAGAAGTTTAGTATCCGCAAATATACAGTCGGTGCTTTTTCAACTGTTATTGCGACATTAATTTTCTTAGGTTCACCTCAAGCACACGCCAGTGAACAACTACAAAAAGATGGACAAGTGATTCAAGCAAAAGCTAGAGACCAAGAACAAACTTCAAATGAGACAAGTAACAAGCAAGTTCAATCTAACACAGAACCTAAAGCTTCACCTGTATCTGAGAGTCAAAAAGGAAACAATGAAACTTTAAATAAAGTTCAGACTACTGATACATTAACAAATGATTTAACATCATTTTCATCTCAAAACGAAAACAAAGATACATCTCACACAACAACAGATTTAAAAGAAAACAATGAAGTTCAACCTCAAAAAAATAAATTAGATGATAATAGTCTAGGCGAAGTGAATGAAGGACATAGTCCTCGTGACAACCGTACTCGTTACGAAGATAGAGAAGCATCAGATGATACCCTAGTATCTTCGACTTCAACAACAATTGATGGTGATAAACTTCAAGTAGCGTATGACCATTCTTACGAGGAATATCGAAAAATTGATAGAGAACAAGCTGACACTACAAAAGTTGCTCAAATTAAAGCGACGTTCAATAAAGTGAATCATTTCTTTAGTGAAAATAATAATTCAAATCAAATATTAATTAATGAATTGTATAAGGAACTAGAGCAAGCTAATGCATTAATTGAATCACTGCCACAACGACAAGTAAGAACTATTAGTACAAGAGCAAATAGAGAAGCACGTTCCGTAAGATCAAGTAGACGTCCTGTACGTGGACAAGGTGGGACGAGACCCCCTAGCAATACTGCTAACACTTATACACCACCAGTAGTTCATAACTCTAGACCAAAACCTGGCTCAAAAGTAAAAAAGAATTCAGATTTGTATAATAATGCTAAAAAAGAATGGTATGTAGAAAATGAAAATGATGGTTCCGGTTATTGGTCAGGAACGTTTTTACATGCAACGAATAAAAGTGCACCATATTACGCTACACGTTCTCATTATCGAAATATGAGTCCATCTAGTGTTAGAGGTATTGCAGAAATTTCATCAATTAGACAAAATGATGGATATTTATGGACGATTAATTTTAATAAGTATCATATTAAACGTAATGGCATGGTATTTTGGTTTGGTTTACCTAAAGGTCAAACGCCAACGGGACCAGTACGTTTTACTACCACAGATGTAAATGGTCATGAAACATCATCATCTGGTACTGGAGACGGTAGAGATCAAGCATTATCAAGAATGTGGGATTCTGCTGGTGGTATTACTTCTAGTGCATATAATTTCAGACAAGGAAATCCTTTGAATAGAAGTGAGTTCTATAACGATTCAGTTAATCATATTTATAATTTAGGGGATTTTGCACGTGGTAATGAAAATCAACCATTTACATTCTTTGAAAGAGAAGGTGTTCCAAATAAAATTAAAGTAGCTGGAGACGATATTTATCGTTATTTAACTGGGCAAGTAGATCATAATCAAGGTATTGATCATATCTATGCATTTCAAGCTAGAGGAACAGATAGTTATACCATTCAATTTAAAACGTCTGGTAGCTCACAAGATAGATTATATTATGCAGCAGGTGGTAGAGGGATTGAATTTAATGAAATCAACAACTATAACCAATTATATTTAGAGCCGCTAGAACAGTATAATGATCGTAAAACTAAAATTGTAGATGTTATAGATCGCGTACTGCATATTGACCATGTTGAATCAGCTTATGATGTGCCAGAGCGTAGAATAATGAAAAAACATTACTTAGATGGCGATTTCGCTACACACGAATATGCTGAAGATGTTTCAAGTTATCTAAGTAACCCTAGTGATCATGTAATGGGTTTATTTCCTAGAGTACCTACTGATCGTTATAGAGGTAATTTTGGTGTAAATCCGCTTAACTCTTATGAAATTCATGAAATGTTTTCTGAAGAAAAATTAAAAGAGGCTGCGAGAACGGGAAGACCAATTGAAATTTTTGTTGGGTTTAATGTAAGTGATGCATATCATAATGGTGAAACAATCAAAAAAGTAAATTTATTCGTCAAACCAAAGTTAGAACAATCCATTGGATTCTATTCAGATAATGCAACCGATAATAAAGAAAATTCACCTGAATCACAAGCTGCACATCATGCTGTCTTTTTACAACAAGAAGGTCAAATGCTTAATACAGTGACTAATGGTAATAATAAGGATTATCATCAAAATATTCGAATTCAATTTAAAAGTAACGAGTCTGCAAATGTATGGGAAATCTCTGGATATCCACCATCTCTACAAATTGAAGATGCAGTAGATAGACCCAATACAGAACTTGAGAAAAATAAAGTATTAGTTGGTCAATTACCGCCAGGACGCCATGTGATGACAGCGAGAATCGGTAATGAAACTAAAATTTTTGAAGTCATTGCCAAACCCAATCCACCAGTTATTTCAACACTTGCAGCGCAATTAGGACAAAAAGGAGGTAAGAAACCAACTATTACAGTGACACATGTGCCACAAGATGAGAGAGCAAAAGTACGTTTAGTTTCAGGTGGTATAGACGGTGCAGGTCCTGGCACAGCACCTTCAGGCTATACTGTACTCGCGGAAAAGATGGCAAACTTAGATGGCACGGTGACATTTGAAGAAAGTGATTATACTAATCCTTTACCTAATAATGGGGTTATTAGAGCAATTACATACTATGAAGATTCAGTACAATCCAACTTTAGTAATTCGATTAATGTAGGATTAGATACTACACCGCCAACATTTAGCAACGTAAGAGGTCTTCAAGATAAATACTATCGTGGAGATAACGTTAATATTTCAATTCCTGTTTCTGATAATGCATATGGCTCAGGTGTGGAAGATGCATCTATCACTGGAAATAGTGGTTTACAAGCGGTATTCAATAGAGATGCTTCTGGAGACGCAGGTACTTTAGTGATTACAGGAACAATTTCGAATGATGTAACGTGGAATAGTGACATACTTGTTCAACCCGTTGCTCATGATAGAGCAGGCAATACTACCAATGTAAGCCCATATCATCTTCATATTGGAAAGTTATCTGATGATAAACCAGTTCAGTTGTTTAGTCAGCAAGAATTGAAAACAGTGGTTAATCCTAATAGTATTTCGCAAAGTGAAAGAAATGATATCATTAACTCGCTTAAAGCTAAAAATAGTAGTTTGGCATCATTTTTAAGTACATTTAATCCGTACATGGTTGATAATGATGGTAGAGTAGTCTTGACTTTTAAAGATGGTTCGACTCGTATAATTGATCCGGCTCAAGTGATTACATATAGACCTCAACGTAAATCAATATATACTGAACCAGGTAGTTCAAATACAAAAGAAGCATTTATCACAATTGCTAAAGGTCAAGAGTATACAATTGGACCTGATTTAAGAAAATATTTCTTATTAAGTAATGGACAAGATATTCCTAATAATGCGTTTACAACTATTAATGGTAGTTCAATACCATCACCTCAAGCAATAAGTCGTCTAAATGCTGGTATTTATACTTATAACGTAGATGCATTAAATGCTTACAACCATAGTTCAGAACGTTTGACAATTAAAGTTAACGTAGTTGATGTCAATACATTAGCAGAAAATCAACGTGTTTATCGTTCAACAACTAAAAATTTAAGTAATGATGAAATTACACAAGTTAGAAATGCCTTTAAAGATGCTAATCCGCAATTAAATTTAAATGATAGTGATATCAGAATTGAAAACGATGAACCTTTAAGTAATCATCCAAGTCGTGTAAGAGTAACGATTACTAAAGGTGAATTAACAAAACAATTCATTTCAACATTTGATCATATGGATTTCTTAAAATGGATAAATTTACGTAATGATTATACTGTGACTTGGACAAGTCAAAAACTTAATGGAAGAGGCACAGATGGTGGATTTGAGTGGTCTCCAGATGGTAAAACAATAATTTATCGATATGATGCAACGACTGGAAGAAGAATAACAGGCAATGACGTATTATCACTTTTAAGAGCAACGCCTAAACATGCAGGGTTAAGAAACCATATAGAAGGTCAAGAAAAAATGTTAACAGAATCAGGCTCAGCTCGTGGATTTAAACCTGTAGGATATTCTAAAGGGAATAGTATATATTCGGATGAAGAACATCCATTTACATATGATGGTCAACCTATTCAAGTATTAGACATCGTTGACAGCAATACTGGATATAGCAACTCTGCCGTTGCACGCAGTGACTACAGACATACAAGTAGCAATTCGACAGTGATCAGTGGTGATATTCCAGCCATGAATGGTGCTGCTGGTTTTCATTTAGATAAAATACTTAAACAAAATGGTACTGATAATGGAATTATGGGTGCGATAGATAAACAACAATTGTATTTAACGCCTTATGGTGCAAAAAGCTATATTGAACGCCTTGGACAATCAATGTCATCAACAGACAATGTGATTAATATCGTATTTGTACCAACTGATAAAGTAACGCCAAATATTGTATTAGATGATTATAATGATCATGTTGTATTTTCAGGAGAAACTTTCAGAAATACACTTACATTAACTGATAACTTTGGTATTAAAAATGTTACTGTACCTAATGACAGTCAAATACCTATGAATGTATTAAACCATTCAACATTAAGTGGTGTTGCCCCTAATGTATCTACTCCAATGTCTAAACAAGTAAAGGTTAAAGTAACAGATGGTAGTGATAACGAAACAACGGCTGTATTTAATGTATTAATCAAACCATTAAAAGATAAATATAGTGTCATGACAACTGCTGATGAGTCACATCCAATACGTATAGCAAATATTAGTAACAATGCAAGTTTATCTGAGACAGATAGACAAGCTATTTTTAACAGTTTAGATATTTCGAAATCAATTACCAATAGAAATTACGTTACAGATGGCAGTAATGAAATAAGAAGTAGGGAAATTAGTAATGTTCATCGTTCAGGTAATAATGCAAATGTTGAAGTGACTATCACTTATGCAGATAATTCAAGAACATCCATTACTGTACCAGTAAAACATGTCATTCCTAATATCAGAGGAATAGAATTATTTACAGTACAAGGTCAGCCATTCCCAAGTGGTAAAGGAACAAATAATAATGACTTCTTCGTTATAAACAATGATCAACCTTTGACAGATGCTACTGTGACTTGGATTGGTAATGGACCAGATATTAACTCTACAACAGTAGGTGTCCCACAAATTTTAAGAGCAAACATCTTATTTGATGGTGAAACAACACCCATTGAAAAAGAAGCACACTATAGAGCAGTTAAAGCGAAACCAAAAAGAGTATATCAAACAACAATAAATGGTAATTTCTTATCTTCAAATGAAGGTTTGTCATCTAATGTAGGATCGTTTGTAGAAGGTATTGCAAATTATTTACCATCGGGTACGAACTTCGATTGGGCACCTGGTTCTGGACAACCTTTATCAAATAGTCCAGGTATTTTTACAGAAACAATTAACGTGATATATCCTAACGGTCAAGTAGACCCAGTTAATGTATTGTTTAAAGTGAAACCAACTACGCCTTCAATCGACACTTTAAGTACAAAATATAAAGCTGATTTATTTGGACAATCTATTAAAGTAAATAATGTTCCAAATAATGCACAGGTTAAACTATATACTGAAGATGGTAGAGAAATGAGTAATACAACTATGACTAGAAATCGTGATGGTTCAGTGTCTATTACAATTCCAGGAGTATTACCACTTGGTAATATTAAAGCTAAATCAATTATCACGGTTGATCATGTAACGATTACTGAACAAAATAATAGTGGTTCTGTTGTGAACTCAACACGTTCAGAATCAATAGAATCAGATTTAAGTGCATCTTCACCTGTAACAAAACAACTTGAAGCGGTAGACGGCGGATTAAAATTTGTTAAAGGGGACAACATTGATTTAAATAATCCTAGAACTTACATTAACTCTAATTCAGATATCATACGAGTAGAATGGGAACAGAATGCTAATCAATGGAAAAACACAATTGGTACTACAACTAAACGCGCCATTGTCACATTGAGTAATGGAGAAACGAGAACAGTTTCTATTCCAGTAACCATTTATGCACCAGCCACTGCTAAAGCACCACAACGTGATGTGGTCGGTCACGCGTTAACTTATGGCGATGACGCAACAAATTATGTGACATTTGAAAATAATTATATGAATGGGGCTACAGTGACTTGGAAAAATAATAATGCTCCAAGTAATAATATTGCTGGCGTTCAAAGCTTAACTGCTGAAGTAAGGTATAACGGTATTAATCACGTATATAATGTCCCAGTAAAAGTATATGAATATAAATATAAATTTAAAAAATCAGAGTATAGTACGATTGTAGGAACAAGTTTTGAAGGAAATGGAAATATTAATAATTATGTAGCATTAGAAAATGCGAATGGTTTACCTACAGATGGTTTCCATTTTGTTTGGACTCAAAACACCACAGCTTCTCATAGCGACCAATGGTCAAATTTAGCACATCCAAATCAAGCTTTTAAAAAAGAAGCGAGATTTGAAGTATTAGATAACCAAAACCACGTATTCTTTACTTCTGATCCAGCAATATTTAAAGTGACAAATGCAGTTCCAAATCCAGCAACTGTTACACAAAATGATGTTGGTGATGTAGTCATTTCACCAGGGGTAGGTAAAAACTTAGGCGTTAATGCTGGAAATATAATTGTAAATCCAGATAGAATTACTGTTAAAAAAGGAAATCAAGTTATTGGTACATTTGTCAAAAATAATACAGGCAAATGGGCAAAAGCGAGTGATTCTATAAACACACCTGGTTTATCAGTTTCTCCAGATGGTAATGAAATTATTTATGACAAAATGTCAGTTCCAAATGATACATTGATTAACACCGAATCAACGACAGGTAATGGAGAATTGACAAGTGAAGCTGCTACAAGTGCAACTTATAAAGTTAAGCCAGCAACACCATCTAACACAACATTTGCATTTAAACAAAATGGTGAGTTCGAAGTTATTCCAAACAATGCTAATACATCAACAACAAAAAATCCTACAGATAAAGTTAAAATTAGCTATGTTGAAAAAATGGGTAATAGTGCAGAACAATCTAGAGAATTAATTGTAACTAAAAATAATCAAAATCGATGGTCGATGAATAATCAGCCAGATTATGTGATATTTGATTCTATAACAGGTAAAGTGACATTTAAAGCTAATTCTTTAAAACCACATGTACTGATTAATACAGAATCTATTGCTGGAAATGATGATAATTTTAGCCATAATACTGTTGGAGTTGTGGGACCTGATCATCATGATGTTATCATTCATGAGATAGTCAAAGAACCTGGGGAAAGAGTTAGTAATGAGGAACTTAATAATGCAATTAGTGTAGATAATAAAGATCATGCTAATGTAAACGAAGGAGTAAGTTTACCTACAAATTTACAGAGTGATACAACGCAAGCAGTACCAACACGTATTACTTATAGAGATGGAAGTATAGAAATTGTAAATGTACCAATTAGAACCCATGCAGATAAATCGAGTATTAGAAATACTTTACCTAAACTTGACGCACAAGGAGACACTAATGGTAAAACACCATCAAGTGTGAGTGCATATAATAATGAAATGCAGCATTTACATGATGAAATTGAAGCAGTTCGAAGAAGAGCTAATGAAGTGTTATCAAATGATAGAGCAACAAATACTGATGTTGCAAATGTGACAAATAATATTAATGATGTCTCATTGAAAATTCAACATGCAATTTCATTACTACAAAATAAAGCAGATAATAGTGCTTTAGTTGAAGCAAAACGTCAACTTGATGAAGCAACGGCAGAACAAGATCCAACGCCAGGAATGACACAAGTAACATCAGATAATTATAGAGCGAAAAAAGCAGAAGCAGAGCGAATTAGTTCAGAAGCCCAAGGCGTGATTAACAATGGAGATGCGACAGCTGAAGAAATCAGGGATGAAAAAG
>NZ_KV810848.1:0-254 GCF_001812925.1 Staphylococcus sp. HMSC057A08
TTAAATGTTCACATTCAAAATATTTTTCAAGCATGGCGCCTTTTCGAATCAGTCTATGTGCTCTTTCTTTTCTATCTAAATTTTTTAATCTATGTTTTCTTAATTCTGCTTTTTCAATTTCACCATTTATTTTTTTGAGATTTTTAAAATCATTCATCATATCACTTACTATTCTAGTTAATTTTGTCTTCTGTTAAATTTTCCTTGTTCTCGTCGCTGCTATTTTGTTCGATATCTTTATTAAATTCTTCAAT
>NZ_KV810849.1:0-12839 GCF_001812925.1 Staphylococcus sp. HMSC057A08
CAATTCAATCAGCTACTGTCTGTACTGCATTTTTAAAGAAATATAAGCACTTCTAAAGCTTTTAATCTTGTGTATGATAGTTTGGTCACACTAGGATTAAAAGCTTTTCTTATATCTTCATTATCTTCTAGGTATTTAGTCGTAGTATGCTCTACACAGTCCGTTGCAGTAAAAGTTAGTACCATAGACTCATGTTTTTTATAATCAAATCCATTACTATATTAAGTGTAGAGAGACAAAGGAGGAATTAACAACATGATTATCTACAAGCAAAATATAGAAAACGGTATCCCAATATACGAAATCATTACAAAGACCTTCAAGACGATTACGGTAAAATTCGATGAAACGTTTAGTAAAACTGACATCTATCCATTGCTCTCTCTACTAGAAAGTGACGTTGATAACATGAATTAAGTTATTCATCACATTTCAAAAATTAAAAAGTGTTTTTCCTAATTGAGATCGAACACAGATGAATATTTCAAAATCTTTTTTTAAAGTTAAAATGCCCCTAATACTCAAAACTTTAAAAAGTCATTAATGATTCAAAAGCTCACCCTAATAAAATAGCGTTAATGTTAGTCCAAAATTGTCCCCTTTTGGAAACTTGGAGAGAAACTTTAAGTTATACTAACATTAACGCTATATCTTTATAATATTGTTTCTTTTTTAACACCTATGGTGGGTTATCAACGGTTAAATAAATAATTATAAATCAGTATGATTACTTTTTTTAGTAATAACTATTTTTTCTTCACCATTTAAACCAAAGACGTTTATTTCATTATGACTCACTTTTTTGAAGGTCACTTCTTCATCTATATCTATAGTCCTTTTATACTTAACATTAAATTGTGTCCACTCTATTTGAAAATACGCTAATACACAATCCACTACCAGTTGACCAGGAACAATGGTTGAATGAAGCTCATTTTTATCATTAACAAGTCGAAGGTAATGACTTACTTTATCATGACTAAACTTCATCATTTACCTCCTTTTTTATAAATGTTTGCCTAATAAATATACATTGTCTATTATCTTTATATATTTTTAAATCGTAGATATATTGGATATATGTTTTAAACTTTTTCGTACTTTTATGTGTTAAGTACCCCTCATATTTTAGCCTACATTTTAATGATTCAAATTCTTCACATGTTGTTCGCACAAGAAGAATATTTTCTTGTTGAAACTTTTGGAACAACTTAAATTTTGGCCAAACGTTTGCACACATGAGTGAAGGCACCACACCTTTATACGTTCTTTCAACTACTTCGCAATACGCTCTTACTTCTTGTTCATTAAAATATATTTCTATTTTCTCACAAGCTCCATCGTTCGAAGAGTATCGCATTCCCCATTCCTCCTCCAATCCCCATCGTAGCAACTCCCCGCTTCCAATGTGTCATATTTAATAACCTAGTGATTAATGCTACGCCACTTGCGCTATAAGGATGACCAGACGCAATGGCTCCCCCCCACTGATTGACTTGATTAATATTTAATTTTAACTCTTGAATTGAAGCTAAAACTTGTGAACTAAATGCCTCATTAAGTTCTAATGTATCAATGTCACTTATTTTTAAATTTTGTTTTTTAAGTAATTTTGTTACGGCAGGCACTGGTCCAATACCTAGTCGTTTCGGATTGACGCCTATTGTCACAGCATCTGTAAACATCATTCCCTCTGATATGCCGTATTGTAATGCCGTTTCTTGATTCATAACGAGTGCAAGCGCAGCGCCGTCATTTTTCATACAACTATTTCCAACCGTTACTGTTCCGTTAGCTAGTAAAGGACGTAATCGATTTAATCGTTGTTCAGTAAGTGTTGGCTTAATACTTTCATCTTTATCAAATAAATGACCTTTGATGTTTAAAGGTACAATTTCATTACTTATACTTCCATTCTTATAATATTGATGTGTGAGATGATGACTACGTATCGCAAAGGTATCTTGTTGTTTACGCGTAATATGATAATATTGCGCAACATTTTCAGCCGCCTCTATCATACTTGGATCTTGACCTTTTGGTGCAAAAGAAGCACGCTCATAAAATTCTGGTAATTGGGTATCATACACTGATTGAGGCCGTTTAATCTTCCAAGGAGCACGACTCGTGCTTTCTACTCCTCCAGCTATATAAATATGACCTGCACCCGCTTGAACCATTCGACATGCATATATAATACTTTCTAACCCTGATCCACATTGACGGTCCATTGTAACACCTGGAATACTCTCAGCTAGACCTGCTTCTAATAAGGCTTTACGGGCAATATTTCCACCATTACCTACGATATTTCCAATCACTACATCATCGATATCAGGTATTATTTTAGGAAAAGTTGAATTCATTTCTTCAAATAAGGGCATGAGTAATGTTTCAGGTTCTAAATGTTTCAATTTCCCACCATATTTGCCAAAAGGTGTACGCTTCGCCCATATAATGACCGGTTGGTTCATCATTTAAAGTCTCCTTTTACATAGGCAGTACGCATTTTATTTCGAGCAACTTTGCCACTTTGGGTATATTGCATACTGTCTACTTTTATAAATTTGGAAGGTACATCATATCGTGATAGAACTTTCATAATATGTTGTCTCACAGTTTGGTACTCAAGTTCTATCGATCCTGTATATAGTAAAACAGCTATTTCACCAAAACGTGGATGCGGTTCTCCTATAACAATTGCTTCTTCTACGCCATCCATATTTTTTATCATTTGTTCAATAATTTGAGGATAAACATTTTTACCTCCAATAATTAATCGTTCATTTTGACGACTCACTAAATATAATTGATTATCTTTAATATAAGCGTAATCACCTGTTTTAATCCATGTTTCAGGCAATACGACAGATTGATTTACATACCCAGAGAATATCATATTACTTTTTACATTTAATAACCCTATATGATTCTTGTCTTTTTCCTCTAAACCAATCGTTACATTTTGAAATATGTATCCCACTGAATCAATAGAAGCTTTACGGTTAATGTTATAACTAATAAAACTTGCTTCTGACGTTCCAAAAAATTCAATAATATTAGCATGCTGAAATGTTTGGGCTATACGCTTAAACAACGAAGAAGAGAGTTTCGCCCCACTACTTAAAATAGTCGTTAAATGTAGGTGATCGTGATTTATTTTTGTTATTGCATGTAGCATTGTTGGAACAAGAAATAATGCACTATTTGTTGTTTGTTGTTTCATTTTGCTAACGAGCTTAGTCGCATTAAAACGGGTTTGTCCAATAAATGTTCTCCCTGTATATAACGCATAAATACAAGTGTATAAAGACAATGAATGTGCAAGTGGTCCCGGTGCTACAAGTATGTTTTCTTTATGACGAAGTAGCTTTTCATTTTCTTTGTATGACGCAAGCCAAGATGGTTCATTTCGATAATATGCTTTAGGTAACCCTGTTGTCCCAGATGTAAAACCAATATGTAATAGTTGATGGACTTGTGACTGCTCATGTAAATATGTAGGATATGTTTCAGAATACTTTGTCTTTATCAGTCTATGTTGTTCATCAACAAGATAGTCAATATGATACGTTTCAATCAGTTGATGAATTGTTACTTCAGACCATTGATCATCTAGAAAACAAGGAATACTTCCTTGCTCTAATATTGCAAAATAATTCAACATATTATGTAAAGGACTTTTACTTAACAATCCTACTCGGGACCCTTTCGGTAAATGCATGAAGACTGATTTTAATTGCTGTATTTCTGTATAAAGTTGTTGATATGTCAATACATCTTCTTCGAACGATAGCGCAATCATATCTGGTTGTTCTATTGAATAGTGATTTAATTTATTTAGTATTTCTAGCATATGACCCTCTCTAAATGTTAACTAGATTAATTATTATATTAACATTATATGAAAAATAACACATAAAAAAATCACTCAAATATATTCATCTGAACGATAATATATTTGAGTGATGATTTTTATTCTAAATTAGCATGATTGTCTTGCATTGCTTCTTCATTAATATTAAAGGCATCCATTAATCCAATCACGACACTATCTAAAAAGATGAGTGAAGATTGTTCAAATAGACTACCTAACGGCTGTTCAGAGCCTTCTGCTTCATGTTTCGTTCCTGCAGGTAAAGCAATCACTGTATCAGCGACATCGCCAATTTTAGATTCTTTTTTAGTTGTTATTAAAGCAATTTTAGCACCAACTGAATGTGCCTTTTCAGCTAATAATCTTAGGTGCTCTGTTGATCCAGAACCGGAAATAATAATTAATAAATCATGCTCTTTAATAGATGGCGTTGTTGCTTCACCTATTGCAGATGCATCTTTTCCTAGTTGATTCAAACGCATTGCAAAGCTATTAGCAACATATCCAGAGCGACCTTTACCAGCTGTAAAGATACGAGATGCGCCAACCACTTCATTTGCAAAACGTCCATAATCATTATCCTCTAGATGTGATAACGTGTTATCTATTTCTTCAAGAATTAAATGATAATTGTTAAAAGTTGGCATTTTATTTACCTTCAATCGCTTCACGACATTGTTTAGCTGCTTCTACAGGATCATCTGCGTTAGCAATACCGCCACCAACAATAACTAAATCAGGTTCTTCTGCTACAATTTCTTTAATTGTTTCAGGTTTAATACCACCAGCTACGGCTACTTTAGAATTTTTAATGACTGATTTAACTGTACGTAAGCTTTCTAATGGAGATTGTCCTTCAGCTTGTAAATCATAACCAGTATGAACAGCGATATAATCAGCGCCCATTTCATCTAATTCTTTCGCACGTTTTTCTAAATCTTGTACAGCAATCATATCAACTAACAATTGTTTACCATGTTTATGTGCTTCTTCAACCGCACCTTTAATTGAAGCATCTTCTGCAACACCTAAGATAGTTACAACATCTGCGCCAAATTTAATAGCTTGGCTTACTTCATAGTCTGCTGCATCCATAATTTTTAAATCAGCTAACACTTTCGCATTATTGATATTTTCATTTAAATGTTGAACAGCTGGTAATCCTTCATTAATAACGATAGGTGTACCAATTTCTACGATATCCACATACTCTTCAACTTTTTTAGCTAATTTTGCTGCTTCTTCTTTATTTAATAAATCGATTGCTAATTGTAATTCCATTACAAACTTCCTTTCGTATCATTGTCATAGTAGTATAGATACCCATGTTAAATATTTTTAAACATTTAAATCACTTCGAATTATTTTCTTTCATTTATAAATAAATTGAGCATAGGTGTACAATTCAGTCGTTCTTTTTAGTAAAATAGATAGATACACACATTGTATGGTTGCAAGGAGTGAACATGTTGGAACCCATTAAAGCTGAAGAAGTACAACGATTATTAACTACATTTGAAAACAAACCTGTCTATTTGCATGTTGAAACGACGAATGGTGCATATGCTAATCATTTTGATCAACGTGTGTTTAATGCAGGTACGTTTTTACGAAATATACAAGTCACATATGAACATGCGCAACTAAAGGGCGGAGATAAAGACCCATTTCGTGTTGGGTTGAAACTTCGTGATGGAGGTTGGGTATATGTGCAAGGCCTGACTCACTATGAAATCAATGATAATAATGAATTTTTAATAGCTGGATTTAATTACGAAGGACAGTTGGCTGCAACGATTGAAATCAGTGAACAGCCATTCACAGTATAGAGGAGGAAGATTCATGAAAGATGAAAGACATGTACTAATGATATTTCCACATCCCGATGATGAAACCTTCTCATCTGCTGGGACGATCGCAAGTTATATTGAAAACGGGGTGCCTGTCACTTATGCCTGTCTCACATTAGGACAAATGGGACGTAATTTAGGCAATCCCCCTTTTGCGACAAGAGAGTCACTACCTTATATTCGCGAAAAAGAATTAGAAGATGCTATGAAAGTGATTGGTATTACTGATTTACGTAAAATGGGTTTAAGAGATAAAACAGTAGAATTTGAGCCACATGAGCAAATGGATGATATGGTAAAAACATTGATTGAGGAGACAAATCCATCAGTGATTATTTCATTTTATCCAAAATTTGCTGTACATCCAGACCATGAAGCAACAGCTGAAGCTGTCGTAAGAACAGTAGGACGTATGCCTAAAGAAGAGCGTCCAAGACTTCAACTCGTAGCATTCAGTAATGATGCACCGGATATTTTAGGAGAACCTGATATATTAAATGACATTAGTCAATATAAAGAGATTAAATTAAAGGCGTTTGAAGCTCATAAATCTCAAACAGGTCCTTTCTTAAAACAATTAGCTAGCCCTGAAGTTGGCGGAGAAACACAAAGTTTTCTAGAAGTCGAACCTTATTGGACGTATCATTTCGACAATTATAATAATTAGAGGAGGTACAATAAACGAATGACTGAATTTGATTTATCTACTCGAGAAGGTCGCTGGAAACATTTTGGTTCAGTAGACCCTATCAAAGGTACAAAACCTACAACTAAAAATGAAATGACTGACTTACAAAGTACACATAAAAACTTCTTGTTTGAAATTGAAGAAGTGGGTATTAAAAATTTAGTATATCCTGTTAAAATTGATCAATTTCAAACAGCAGGTACATTTAGTTTCTCAACAAGCTTAAATAAAGATGAAAAAGGTATTAACATGAGTCGTATCTTAGAAAGTGTTGAGAAACATTATAATAATGGTTTAGAACTTGATTTCGATACACTATATCAAGTATTACGTACATTACAAGACAATATGAAACAGAATGCTGCGGGGGTAGACGTTTCAGGTAAATGGTTCTTTGATCGTTATAGTCCTGTAACTCATATCAAAGCAGTAGGTCATGCTGATGTTACTTACGGTTTAGCAATTCATAAAGATCAAGTAACGCGTAAAGAACTTACCATCACAGCTACTGTAACAACACTTTGTCCTTGCTCTAAAGAAATTAGCGAATACTCTGCTCATAATCAACGTGGTGTTGTAACAGTGAAAGTGTATTTAGATAAACATTCTGAAATGACAGATGATTACAAAGAAAAGATTTTAGATGCAATGGAAGCAAATGCAAGCTCTATTCTTTATCCAATTTTAAAACGTCCTGATGAAAAACGCGTAACAGAACGTGCATATGAAAATCCACGTTTCGTTGAAGATTTAATTCGTTTAATTGCTGCAGATTTAGTAGATTTTGACTGGATTGATGGCTTTGACATTGAATGTCGAAACGAAGAATCCATTCACCAACACGATGCTTTCGCAAGACTAAAATATAGAAAATAACATTAGAATTTATAAATGAAAACAAGTTACAATCGAGGAAGATTGTAACTTGTTTTTTACATTGCGTTAAATATATCAAGCTCTTTAATATTATGTTGTGCTATAATATATATGTAAATTACAATTGAATGCAAAATATTAATAAATAAAGGAGTAAATAGCATATGCCACTTACAATTAAAGAATTACACGATATATTAGGGGGGGAATTATATGATGCAAAGAATAAAGAAAATAATATAATAAATAACTTTGAAAACTGGTTTCCTTTTATACATAATAAAAACACAGCATATATCTCTCCAAACAAAAAAACTTGGCGCCGTTTTGGAAGATCGCCAAATGCTAAAGAAGGAAATGAATATATTAGGAAAGATAAAGAAGATCTTGGACTAATAATAACCGAGCATTACGTTTCTAATATGTCTTATAAAATTCCACAACTTGTTGTAAAAGATTCTGCACAAACCTTAAGTAACTTAGCTGAAAAAATGAGAATACAATATAAAAATCCAGTAATAGCAATCACTGGATCAATGGGTAAAAGTTCTACAAGAATGCTTATTAGCGCTGGTTTAAAAGATTATATGCCATTACAGAATAGATATAATAATAATATTCGTTCAGCAGTATATTTATTACTATGTAAATTAATTAGACAACCAAATTTTGCTGTTTTAGAAGTCTCATTAAATGCATTAAATGCTGTAGGAAACTCTTCTTATTTAATCAAACCGAATATTGCTATTGTTACAGGTATAGGCGCTGCTCATATGTCTACTTTTAAAGATATTTTAAATATAGTAGAAGTTAAAGCAAGTATTTTTGATGGATTAGATTCTAATGGTATTGCAATAATAAACAAAGATACTTTACATTCTGATATTTTAATTAATCGTGCTAAAGAAAACACTAAAAATGTTATAACATATA
Source organism: Staphylococcus sp. HMSC057A08 (assembly GCF_001812925.1). Taxonomy (NCBI): domain Bacteria; kingdom Bacillati; phylum Bacillota; class Bacilli; order Caryophanales; family Staphylococcaceae; genus Staphylococcus; species Staphylococcus sp. HMSC057A08. The sequence goes on from NZ_KV810849.1 coordinate 8,225, forward strand.
GCACTTCAGATTCAAATGCAACTATATATCCAAAATCTATTGAATATAATAAAGGATTCACTGATATAACTGTCGAATTTGAGGGAAATGAATATACTTATCGAATTAATTCAATAAGTAATGGAATGGTTGAAAATTCTCTAGCTAGTTTTGCTGCTTTAACTCAATTGAATATACCTTTACAAAAAGCTTTAGATAACTTAATTACATTTAAACCATTTGAAAAAGTTTTAAATTTAAAAGAAATAAAAACTTCAAAGTTTCGTGTTAACTTAATTGATGACACACATAATGCTTCATTACCAGCTATGATAAATGCAATAAAAGCTTTTGACACTCAAACCAAGTTTTTTAAAGGGAATAAAATTATTGCAATTGGAAAAATTAGTGATTTAGGTAAACATTCTAGAAAATTACATTTACAGCTTGTTAATGTACTTGAAAATAGTAATGCTGATTATATTTTATGTATGGATGACGATCTAAAAGGAGTAGTAACTAGAGTTAAAAACAAACATATAACTTGGTATTCTAATAGATTTTTGATGGAACAAGATTTATTATATCTATGTAATAATGATTCAATAACATTATTAAAATCTTCTGCAGGAGGAACTGAGTTCCCTAAGCTTGCTAAAGATTTATCCAATAACTTACTTACTTATCAAAAAGATAACTCTAACAGCTCATTGTTTGATGGCCAATCTATAAATGGTCGTAGTTATATTATTGTTAATAATAATGACTATAAAATTATTGAACAATATAATTCTGAGAATTCTTCTACTATTGAAGGTTTAGGCCCAATTTTTAATTACTTAAAAGGTATAGATGATAATATAAAAAATGAAACAGTTACTATAGGGAATTGGGCAACTAATAATAATATATATTATGAGGGAAAAGAAACAAGCACTTATAATTTGATGAAAGATATGTTGAATTCACCTATGTATTCTCCAACTTATGAATTATCTAAGTATTTATTCAAAAATGGGCTACATAGAGATGAATATATAAACTCTATAATAAAAAAACTAGATTTATCTAATTCTGTTGCTATCAATTTAACTGGTAGACACACAATAAAAGAACGTCAAAGTTTTACAGTTAATGATTTATATTCAATTCTTAAATCATATAAAGACAATTTATTTAAATTCTCTAACAAAATTATTATAGGAAGAAAATATAAAAGTGGCATAATAAAAGGAGATAAACAATCGATTATATTTACTTCTTATCCTTCAGTTAAAACGATTGAGACACTTTTTCACTCTAAATATTAAGAATAAAGGAGACCAATAGTGATATATTCAGTAGGAAATAATTTAGGTCGTAAATTAACTGGTATAGAAAAAGCAATGATTAATAGATTAAATCTATTTAAAAAAAATTCAATTTCAAATAAATTGATATTTGTTTCATGGTCACCAAGGCTTTATTTACACGCTCAACTATTAAAAATCAATCAAAATGATGTTTTTAGTTTATACGATGTACTTCAAGACAGTTTAAATGTTAAAGAAAAATATTTTAATTGGATAAACTATTGGGAAAATGATTGTAACTATACTCTTAAATACGTTGTAGATACCAATGATATCAAAATTTATAAAAATGGATTGTATAAAATGTACGTTCATTTCGTAGATTCAAATTATAATATTTTAGATTATATTAATTATTTTGATATAAAACAACGTAAAATTCGTAGAGATTTATATGATACTAGAGGTTTTTTAAGTTGTACTAAAGTTCTAACAACTAATCAGAAAGTTGTTATGGAACAATATTATTCACCTAGTAAGAATGTTAAATTTGAAAAATATTATAATCCAGAAGATAAAATTCCTAAAGTACAATCTATAATATATTATGCATCTGATGGAATTAAATTTTTTGAAGATAATAATTCATTATTATCATTTGCGATAGAAACATTATACGAATCTGGAGACTTATTTTTAAGTGATAAAAACATTAAAACCTCTCCTATTTTTAATAAATGTAACATTAAAATACCAGTTGTAGCAATATTGCATAGTACTCATGTTAAAAACATTAACAACGTTTATGATTCAGAAATTAAAAACACGTATAAACCTTTATTTAATAATTTAACAAGATATTCTGGAATAATAGTGTCAACTCAACAACAAAAAATCGATGTATCTATTAGAATAAATAATGTTATTCCTGTTTATACTATTCCAGTAGGTTATACTGAAAATAGTTCTTTTAATAATGAAAACAAAAATTTAACAGATTCAAATAAAATTATTTCTATAGCTCGATATTCTCCAGAAAAACAATTAGAACATCAAATTGAACTTATCTCTAAACTAGTAAAAGATTTTCCTAGTATTCAATTACATCTATATGGTTTTGGTAATGAACAGAAAAAATATGAAACTTTAATTAAGAATTTAAATTTAGAAAATAATGTTTTTTTACGTGGCTTTATTCAGGATTTAGATCAAGAAATAGAAACTGCATATTTGTCTTTAATAACTAGTAAAATGGAAGGATTCAATCTAGGTCTATTAGAAACAATAGCTAAAGGTATTCCTCCTATTGGCTATGATTCAAAGTATGGCCCTTCAGATCTAATTATAAATAAAGAAAATGGTTTCTTAATTAGTAAAAATGATAAAGAAAAATTATATCATTGTGTAAAAGAACTACTATATAACGTTAATTTGAGAAATGAATTTTCTAAGGCTTGTAAAAAACATGCTAACAATTTTAATGAAAATAAAGTTATTGATAAATGGCAACTTTTTTTAAAATCTATTTTAGGTTAATTACAACTATAAATAGTTAAACTAATACTTCTTTTAGATTAGTCATTATATATATAAATTAATTGACTGAGTTATTCCATGAAGTTAATATGGTTAAATAAACAATTAAATAACTAAAAGAAGAGGCTAGGACATAATTCCTAGCAAAATAGCCAGTAAATGATTTTTTATAAATTCATTTACTGGCTTCTTTATTTACAATACTTCGTATTGTTGGCTCGCTTTCTTAGGAGACAGCTTCAGCCTGTAGTCTTCAGCTTGTCCTATTCCCTTAAGAGTCTCGCCAAAATACTTTTTTAAAAAAAGGCCCTTTCGTATAATTTAATAAACACTAATAAACTAAATTAACGAGGTGCCTTTGCCTTATGTATAAAGATTATAATATAACTCAACTTACTCTACCAATGGCCCCACAAATAATATTTCACGACATGTCAATGATATTGTAGAAACAATTCCTAAGACTGAATTCGATGAATTCAGACATCATCGTGGCGCAACATCATACTATCCAAAAATGATGTTAAAAGTCATTCTATATGCCTACACATAATCTGTGTTTTAAGGACGTAAGATAGAAAAATTACTTAATGATAGCATCCCAATGATGTGACTATCACAAAATCAAAAGCCTTCTTATAAAACGATTAATCGATTTAGAGTCAATCCAAAAGTAGATGCTTTATTAGAATCATTATTTATTCAATTTCATAGTCAGTGTTTGAAACAACATCTTATAGATGATCAGGGCATTTTTATTAATGGTACGAAAGTTGAGGTGAATGCCAATCGATATACATTTGTATGGAAAAAGAGTATTCAAAACCATGAGTCAAGGATAAATGAAGATTTTAAAGCACTCTATCATGAATTGGTAACAAATAAAATCATACCTGAGATTAAAAAAGATCATGATAATAACTTAACAAAAGAAGAAATAGATTTGATTGGTAGTCATTTGGATAAAGAAATCGAAGATTTAAACCAACATATCGATAATGAAAAATGGACTAAAATAAGAAAACAAATACGGCTCAAAAGAACTAAAATTAAAAAATACAAAAAGCAAATTAATGATTACTCTGAGCGAAAGTATAAATACGAAGTCCAAAAATCTATTTTAAAGGATAGAAATAGTTATTCTAAAACAGATCATGATGCCACCTTTATGAGAATGAAAGAAGATCATATGAAAAATGGACAACTCAAGCCAGGTTATAATTTACAAATAGCGACAAATTCTCAATTCGTTTTATCTTATAATGTGTATCAAAATCCGACTGATACAAGAACAATGATACCATTTTTAAATTCAATTCAAGAGACCTACGGTCATTTACCTAAATATATTGTATCTGACGCAGGTTATGATAGAGAACCCAATTATAGATGATTTTAATCGAACACCGCTTATAACTTATGGTATGTTTATAAAAGATAAAACTAAAAAATATAAAAGTGACATCTTTAATACTCAAAATTGGGATTATGACGAAATTAACGATGAATACATTTGTCCAAACAAAAAGCGATTAGGTTTTAAAAGATATGCCTATCGTCATGATAAATATGGTTTTAAACGGGACTTTAAATTATATGAATGTGATGATTGTTCAGAATGTCTTTTGAAACACCAGTGCATGAAATTCAATTCAAAAACAAATAAAAAAATAATGAAAAATTATAATTGGGAATATTTTAAAGCCCAAATTAATAAAAAGCTTTCAGAACCAAAAACAAAAACCATCTATAGTCAAAGAAAAATTGACGTGGAGCCTGTTTTTGGATTTATGAAGGCTATTTTGGGT
>NZ_KV810849.1:12939-15540 GCF_001812925.1 Staphylococcus sp. HMSC057A08
TATGAAGGCTATTTTGGGTTTCACTCGAATGTCCGTTCGAGGGATAAATAAAGCCAAAAGAGAACTAGGATTTGTATTAATGGCACTTAATATAAGAAAAGTAGCAGCTCGACGAGCTGAAAATAATCAAAAAAATTATAAAAAAGACAATTTCTATATTATTTCAATAGAAATTGTCTTTTATCACTTATCCAGAAACTTTATGCCCAGGATCCTTTAATGTAATTCTATTTTTTAAAAACTAAAATATACTTAAAAAATACATTAATTAAATAAAACGATTTATCACTAAGAGAAATAAATATAAAATTTAGAAATTATAAAATAATAAAATTAAAAAATGTTCATCAAAAATTTATGTAATTTTACTTAGCACTATAAAACTAAACATCTAAAAATTAAAAATCTTTAAATAAATGAAAAAATAGAAATAAGCCATAGTTATTAATTTGATTTATAAGATTCTAGAATTTTAAACATTCTTTTCTAATATATTATATATGATAACCAATTATTTTAAATAATAATTTTAAAACAATACTCAAAAATTCGAATTATTATTTAAAAATACATCTTGTACTAATAATTATCACAAGATGTATTTTTTTCATCTACTTATAAAGAGTTAAAAAGTATTTTTGATATACAATACAAGAAAAAATTTTTAAATAATTCACTGATTAACGTTCCATACAAATTCTACTAAATATAGAAATATATTTATTTTTTAAAAATTTTTCGAAATTGTACGTATCCAGAGACATAGTGTTCAATGTCATCTATTCTTACTCGATACCCATGATGTTTGATAAAGAAGCTACCAAGAACTCGACTAGGCTTTTTAAAATACATTGCTACTTCGGGATAAAAGAAACCAGTACGTTGATAATCAGCTCTTGTATGAATCACATCAACTAGTCTTTGTTCATCTACTAAATTATTCACTACATAATCAAAACCTGTTTCCTTAGCTTTTTGGATTAATTTATATGTTGCCATTAACATTTCTAAAAATGTTGGGAATGTTGTTTCACGTTGCTCAATATAATCTAAGTAATTATTAACATTCTTAATACCAAACTCAAAGTATTCTTCTTTAGGAGCGATTTGTACTAATTCATTTGTACAATAACCTAGCCAATGATCATGATATTGCCAATACTCCTTTTTTATAAAATGATCTAACAATTTTTTAACAACATTTAACCAAACTTCATCATTATCTTGCTGATATAATCGTAACAAAGCTAATGCTGCTTCACCATCATAATAAATAATTCTAAATTTTTCTTTCACGGTTAAATCTGGATAGTTTAAAATATGAGTAGTTTCATAAGTGGATTTGTTAATCATAGATAAGATACCACGAGCAGTTTTTTGAGCAATATTAAGATAATAATCATTTTTTCTATATTTTAAATATTCACAAATTGCGAATATAAATGCCGCATTTTGGCCTAGTTTAATTTCATTAAGTTCTTCAGTATCATCAAATATATATCCTATATTATCCTTTTCATAAAAATTATTTTCTATTATATAATCTATTGCTCGCTCTACTGGTGATAAATTTTCTCCTATATATCCTAATCCTTCAACTAATGCATACGTAGAAGAAGAATGTCTCAATATATTATAAAAGTTTATCTCATTATCAAAATGAGGAAAATAACCATAAATATATCTTCCATTATCTAAAATCATATTTTTTAAAAAATGTGTGCCGCTTTTTATCAATTTATCTATTTCTTTATATAGATCCTGTGTTTTTCTTAAGCCTTTTTTGTATCCCTCGCTATATAGTTCGAAAACATCCTTTTCCTCTAACATAAACCCTTTGGTATAAAATTTAATAACTTCTTTATTTTCATAGAAATCATAATTAAAACTTTTCTTATGATTTGTATATTTTCTTAAATAATTATTAATATTTTTTTCTGACAAAATCAGTTTCTTTTTCCCATTATTTTCTATTGGTTTGACAAATGCATTGGCATTGATTTCCTCTGGTAAAAATGATAAATCCCAATAATCATCAAAAGCTACACCAAAATCTACATAATTTCTTCTTGTTTTAATTATTTCATTACTCACTTTTTCAAATAATATTTTTTCACTTTTTATAACAATATCTAACTTTATCCAAATTGGATATTTTCCAGTTTTTTTTCTAAATTTCTGTATCTCATTTATAACATTTCTTTTAAGATAATTTGGTTTTTTTAATAATTTGACAGTAGCTTTGATATTAGAATTTCCTAAACTAAGAAAAATTTTATTTTTAATTTCAGTAGTATTTTCTATATAACTAATTAATTTATCTACTCTACTTTCAATATCCATTTATTTATCTCCTATTACAAAACTTATTTTATTTATTAATAGAAAATTAAAAGCCAGGCCATTTAGACCTAGCTTTTAACTTTTAACTAATTAAAATAGCATAATTATTTTTCTTTGTTTTCTCTTTTACGACGTTTGCCTAATAGTAAAGCACCTAAACCAGCAAACATTGATCCAAATAAAACACCATTAGAATTATTTTCACCAGTATCTGGTAATTTTTTATCTGAATCTGAGTCGCTATCGCTGTCAGAATCT
>NZ_KV810850.1:0-2263 GCF_001812925.1 Staphylococcus sp. HMSC057A08
CTGAGTCTGAATCGCTGTCGCTGTCAGAATCTGAGTCTGAGTCGCTATCGCTGTCGATGTCTGGACCATACTCAATTATTTCATCAACTGGTTCTTTTGTGATTTCCTCTGTTGGTTCACCTTCGCCTACTTTTTCTCCTGTTAATGGATTTTTCGTAGTTGGTGTTGTAATTGTTTTTTCTCCATTTTCACCTTTTTGTACGACTTTTTCTGTACCAGGTGCTAGATCTGGATTAAATTCACGTTTTTTATCAAACGGAATCTCTTCTTTTTCTATGATTGGATCGCCATCAACTGGACCGTATTTTGTTACGTCATCCACTGGAGGTGTTACAACTTCTCCTGTATCTGGATTTTTGATACCTGGTTTACCTGGAACTTCTTCTTCGCTACCTTTTGGTGCGTTTGGATCAAATTCATCTTTATGACCTTGTGGTACTTCTTCACCGCCATAATGTACGATTTCGTCCACTGGGTCTTTTGTGATTTCTTCTGTTGGTTCACCTTCGCCTACTTTTTCTCCTGTTAATGGATTTTTCGTAGTTGGTGTTGTAATTGTTTTTTCTCCATTTTCACCTTTTTGTACGACTTCTTCTGTACCAGGTTTTAAGTTTGGATCAAATTCACGTTTTTTATCAAATGGAATCTCTTCTTTTTCTATGATTGGATCGCCATCAACTGGACCGTATTTTGTTACGTCATCCACTGGAGGTGTTACAACTTCTCCTGTATCTGGATTTTTGATACCTGGTTTACCTGGAACTTCTTCTTCGCTACCTTTCGGTGCGTTTGGATCAAATTCGTCTTTATGTCCTTGAGGCACTGCTTCAGGTGCAAAGTGTACAATCTCATCAACTGGATTTTTTGTTACTTCTGTTGTTGGTTCACCACGTTCAACTACATCTCCTGTATCAGGGTCAACTTTAGTTGGTGTAGTTGTTGTTGATTCTCCATCTTCACCTTTTTGTACAATAACATCAGGTGATCCTGGTTCTAGAGTTGGATCAAATTCACGAATAGTTTTATGAGGAATTGGTTGTTTCGTTACTTCCACATCATCAATTAAATCAGCTTGAGGCGTTGTAATTGTTACACCTTCAAGATTTGTTCTCATAGTTCCATCAGAATATCTATTTTGCATATGACTTGAAGTAATTAAGAAATTATATTTTTGAGATTTGTCGATTCCTAAATCATTTGTAGTAGCTGTCCAAGTCTTACCTGCATATGTAGCAGTTACTGTACTTGTGGCTGCGTCGTAATTTAATACTACATCATTTAATCTTTGACCATGGAATTTTCCATCATTTAGATTAGTACTATTATCTGCATAAATTATTTTATTTACAGGGTTATCTTTTGAATTGAGAGCATCAGTTCCTACTTGGCTAGTCACACCATCTGCACCGTTTCTAACAAATGTACCGTAACCAATTTTCGCTGCGCCAATTTGATTTAGATTTTTTTTCTTATCTGCATCGATTTTGTCGACTTTGCCATTAACATTATTGTATGAGGTGTCAATTTTAAAACCGGATGCATTTGCCATACCTTTATCTCTTAAAATACCACCTTGGTTTAAAAAGTCTTGACCAGTTCCTTGAGTAAAGGTAAAGCCCCAACCATCTGCTCCTGTTGTATTACCTTGGTTGTTATTTGCTACTGGAACAGTAATTGTAAAGTCTTTATTAAAATCTATTTTATCATTATATTCTAATGCGCCTTTAGTTCCTGTATTAGGATTGAAGTTTGTATTGAATGCAGTTAGCTCATCTTCTTTAGGGAATTCTTCTTTATACGTTTTATGGATTATATCTCCATATTCTTTAAAGTTACCCGTTCCTTTTTTAGTAACTGTGTCTTGTGCAGCTGCTCTTAATGCTGTTGCTGAATTGTTAACATTTGTTGTTCTAGCATTTCTGCTTACTGAACGGAATGTTGCTCTTGGTTGTGCGTTTTCTTTGTTAGCTGTTTCTTTAAGTGCTTCACTTAAAGCTATTTTTTTAATTTCTTCATTAGATAAATTTGAAATATCTTTTGGTAATACTTTTTCAATTTCAGCTTTCTCTGCTTCTGTAACTTCAGATTTTTTATATAAATCTTTAGCAACTGTATCTACAACGTGAGTTCTCTCAGTTTCTGCTGGTTGAGCATTTGAATTGCTCTTAGCATTTGTTTCTTCAACTGCTGGTGCTTCTTCTTCTGTTGCTACTTTGTTTGTTTCTTCTGCTGATGGCGCTTCTTTTGTTGTTACATCTTCTGT
>NZ_KV810851.1:0-7495 GCF_001812925.1 Staphylococcus sp. HMSC057A08
TTCTGTTGGGTTATTGAACACTAAAATATGTATACTAGCTATATATCTAGATATAAAAAGAGAGTGTACAGAAAATGGTTATTTTCTGTACACTCTCTTTTTATATTATATATCTACACTTATATTTTTTTTCGAACAACAAAGAAACACAAGTAACTATTGGTCTGAGTCTCACACTATTTTTATTAAGGCAATCGTTTATGTCGTAATTATGATGAAGTGATTAAAACAGCTAATTATTTAAATGGGAAAGAATATTAATGTATTTTAAACTTCCTTCTTGGGCTATTGTTTTGATTGGTATTATTTTAGGTATTCTATTTTATTAATATAAATAATAATTAAAATACTCATACTCTATATACATTCCCCTTATTTAACAACTAAGGGGAGTGTATTATTTATCTAAATGTCTGTATAATGTGGCTCTACTTATATTGGTTTTTTCTTTTATCTCATCTAATGTATATTTCTTACTCATATACATTTCTATAGCATCTCTTAAATTTTTATCATCACGTTTAGGTCTACCAAGACGTTTACCTTCTCTTGTATAATTCTCTAACCCCATACGTGTTCTAAATTTTACAATGTCGCTTTGAAAATCAGTAATCTCATGTAATGTTTTTATAAAATTTTCATTGGTATCTGCAATGAGATTTTTATTTAAATTAATTATATATAGTGAAATTCCTTTGGCAGAAAGTAAATCTAGTATATCTACTAAGTGTTTTGTAGAATCTGCAATAATACACAAATCTGTAATATACAATGTATCACCAAAAACTAATTTTGAATTTAATAATGTATTTAGTTCGTTTCTTTTTTTATTATTAGCATGCGTCTCTTTTAGAATATTTTTTGTATATATTTCTATTTTCTTTGCTTGTTCAGTAACAGTGTCATTTATTGTTACAGGTCTAATGTAGCCGTATTTCATTTTATTACACCACCTTACATAAAAAAGTATAACACATAGTTTCATTAAGGGGTATACATATGAAACTTTTATGTTATACTTTACAGTATAATTAATATAAAGGAGAGAAAGCGATGGTTGAAAAATTAAAATCTGAATGGTTCAATCAGCCTAGAAAGAATATACTTGCTGGGATCGTTGTAGCACTAGCATTAATACCAGAAGCAATTGCGTTTTCAATTATTGCTGGTGTGGATCCGATGGTGGGATTGTATGCAGCATTTATCATTGCTACTGTTACTGCCATAGTGGGTGGTAGACCTGCAATGATTTCTGGCGCCACCGGGGCTGTGGCGCTTTTAGTCACACCTTTAGTTAAAGAACATGGTGTTGAATATCTTTTTGCTGCTACGATATTGATGGGGTTAATACAATTACTTTTAGGAATACTTAAAGTCGGTCGTTTAATGAAATTTATTCCCCGTCCAGTTATGATTGGATTTGTTAATGCATTGGGTATTATGATTTTTATGTCTCAAATAGAGCATATTTTTAATATATCTATAGCAACTTATATATACGTTATTATAACTTTACTAATTGTATATGTTATTCCTAGATTTTATAAAGCTATACCTGCCCCATTAATAGCTATAATTGTTTTAACAGCATTGTATATGTATACAGGATCTGACGTAAGAACTGTAGGTGATTTAGGTAATATTAAGCAAACTTTGCCTCATTTCTTAATCCCTAACATTCCTTTTAATTTAGAAACACTTCAAATTATTTTCCCATATTCATTATCAATGGCTATTGTGGGTCTAGTAGAAAGCCTACTTACAGCTAAAATTGTAGATGATGCAACTGATACACACAGTAGTAAAAACAAAGAATCAAGAGGTCAAGGGATTGCTAATATTATTACTGGTTTCTTTGGCGGTATGGGAGGTTGTGCCATGATTGGACAATCAGTAATCAATGTTAAGTCAGGTGCAAATAGTAGATTGTCTACATTTACAGCAGGTATTGTACTTATGTTTATGATTATTGTTCTCGGTGGTGTAGTCGTTCAAATCCCGATGCCAATTCTTGCAGGGATAATGGTTATGGTTTCTATCGGGACTGTTGATTGGAATTCATTTAAGTATATAAAAAAAGCACCTAAAACAGATGCATTCGTTATGGTTTTAACGGTTATTATTGTATTAATAACACATAACTTAGCTATCGGTGTAGTTGTAGGTGTTGTTTTCAGTGCTATATTCTTTGCGACTAAAATTTCTAAAGTTGAAGTTATTTATAAAGAGTTAGGTAAGCAGCATCGTTTTTCTTTTAAAGGTCAGATATTCTTTGTATCAATTGATTCTATGATGGAGAAAATTGATTTTAATATTGAAGATAGTGTCATAGTGTTGAATTTTGATCACGCTCACCTATGGGATGATTCAGCAGTAAATGCCATTGATACGATTGTTAGGAAATTTGAAGAGAAAAACAATATTGTGTATGTTGAAAAATTAAACGCAGATAGCCGAAAAATTATTTCAGAACTAAGTTATTTAAATGAAACTCATTTAAATTAAGGAGTGTTTTTTATGTATAATTCAATTTTGCTTGCAGCAGATGGTTCAAAAAATAGTATACGTGCAGCCCAAGAGTTACTAAATTTTATAGGTGATTATACAATTGTCACAATACTTACGGTTGTAGATATTGAAGAATCAAAAACAGATGTTTTACATGATCACCAAGGAACTAATCTAACTCAAAAAAGGGAAAGTAAATTACAATCTATTAAAGATTTATTTACAGAACACAATGTGAATTACAAAATTAAAATTGTTCACGGTACTCCAACAGATAAAGTGGTTGAAGTTTCAAATAGTGGTGAATATCAAGCTATCATTTTAGGTACACGTGGCTTAAACAGTTTTCAAAAAATGGTTCTTGGTAGTGTAAGTCATAAAGTTGCTAAACGTTCTCAAATACCTGTAATTATTGTTAAATAATTAAAACTCTTCTATATTTTATAGAAGAAGTTTAATAATTTTATAAACCAAAACTGACATATATATCTATATACAAAAAAGAGAGTCCGAGAAATAAAGTTTCTGGACTCTTTATATTTATTATATAAATAATCCTAATTCATTCAGTAAAGTAATAAATGTGATAATTACAAAATCTTATATGTGTGATTAGAGTGTACTCTTATCACACTATGTATTAACTTAAAATACTCCATACTTTTTGCAATATTTCTTTATTATATGCTATGAGTCCAACTTCCCTTGAATGATTTTCCAATTCTCTGATTAAAAGATTCATATTTTCAACTCGTATTATTAATGATTGAGGAATTATTGTTATTCCTTGTTCAGCATTAACACTAGCCAGTATGGACTCTAAATCATTTTTATGTTCAAGATTCATCTTAGTTTTAGAGAGATGTTTTTGTATAAAAGATAAAGTATCACATGGTGGATTAAGAAGAAGTATCTTTTCATTTATTAAATTACTAGCAAATATACTATCGGATAGCCTTAAATCACTAGTTTTTGGAAAGACCACCATATATTTTTCACGATATAAAACTTTACTATAAAGTTGATTATTTTCTGTAGCAGTTATGTCTCCAATAACTACATCTATATCTCCATTATGTAAGTGATCAAGTAAAATTTGAGTGTTACTTTCAATTTTTATGGAGAGCCTTTGATGTATCAATGCTTCTTTTTGCTCAGTCCATTTATACAATGAAAAGCTTGGTAATAGACCAACTCTAACTGTTGCATCTCCATTTTTTGAAGTTTCTGCTTTTAATTCGTCTATATCGCTTTTTATAATCTTAACTTTACTCAAAACTAACTCACCATACTCAGTTAAAAATATGCCTCGAGAGGTTCTATAAAACAAGTCAACTTCAAAGTATTCTTCAACACGCTTAATTCTCTTACTAAGTGCTGGGGTACTGATATTAAGTAGCTTAGAAGCATGGTTAAGACTCTGATATTCAGCAACTTTTATGAAATCCTCTATGTATTCAATATTCATATATTACTCCCTCTATTAACTTTTCTTTAATACCACTCTTAATGTATTCATTATTCCATTAATTACAATATAATACTACGCTAAAATACATAAATATATTTGTTAGGAATGATTAAATTATGAAGAAAATTTGGATTTTAACATTAGGTATGTTTGCCTTAGGGATGGATACTTATATTGTAGCTGGACTATTACCTGATATAGGAAAAAGTTTTAATAAAAGTAGTGCTGAAATAGGGCAGGGCGTTACTGTTTTTACATTATTTTTTGCTTTATCAGCCCCTGTTTTTTCAACTATACTAGCTAAGTATTCTGTGAAAAAAATTCTTTTACTGGCTTTATTAACTTTTGGATTAGCTAATTTGATTACTATGCTATCTCTAAACTATTCAATATATATCTTATCCAGATGTATAGCTGGACTAGGTGCAGGATTATTCTCTCCTATGGCAGTTAGTTCGGGTGGACATTTAGTAAGTCAAAAAAATAAAGGAAAAGCATTAGCTTTTATAGTTGGAGGCATGAGTATAGGTACGGTTGTTGGGGTTCCCATAGGCTTACAATTAGCTAATTTAATTAATTGGAGGTTTGCTATAGGTATAATTGTAATTTTAAGTATAGTTGCCTTTATAAGTATATATTTTTTACTTCCTGATTTTAAAATGCCTTCAGCACCTAGCTTGAAAGAAAGATTCTCACTTTTTATAGATCCACATGTATTAAGAGTGGTCTCTGTAACTGTATGTGCAGCAATTGCAAGCTTAGGTTTATACACCTATCTTTCTCAAGTTATAAGTGAAGGTATTTCACCACACTACATTACACTTTTCTTAACTACTTGGGGAATTGGAGGATTATTAGGAAGTTTTGGAGTCGGTTTAGTCATTGATAAGTTTAAAAACACCCAAATTTTGATGCTTATCATTTTAGTCACTTTAGGGATTAGTATAGTGTTAATTCCTACACTTATTAAAATTCCTATTTTAGGACTTATACCGTTCATACTATGGGGAGCAATGGGATGGGCTACTCAAGCACCACAGCAACATATATTATTAAAAAATCATTCTGAACATGGCAGCACATCTGTGGCCTTAAATAGCTCTCTAAATTATTTAGGAAGTGCGATTGGCGCTGCATTAGGTGGTTTATTACTTGCACAAGGAGCTTCAACTAACATATTAATTTATTGTTTTTTTGCTATAGTTATTATAGGGATTATTATTCAAATAATAAATGTGTTTATCGATAGAAATAGTATAGAACTTTAAATAAATAGCATTTAATATAAAGCACCCTACTATTTGATATAGTAGAGTGCTTTTATTTGTAATAATATCTGCATGATGCAACAGAACCAAGATTTTAATAGTTTACAGATACATCATAATAAAATCTAAATTTTAAAGCTGCATCTTTTAATGATCCTTTAGCATAATAGCCTTCCTTAGTTTTACCTACACAATCGATAAGAGAATTTGAAAGCAAAGATAACATATCCTTTACTTCTTTCATTGTTATCGAGATATCTAAATTGTGAGTTTCTTGTTTTATCATAAAGTATATAACCTCAGAAGAAATAATACCTCCTGAATAATCGTCATTACTATTATCAATTAAAATTTTAATTATTAATTTAAATAAATCTTTTTGTCTATTCATAATATTATACTGTTTATTTAATACATCTAAGTTAACTATTCCTTTTTGTTGGAAGATTGGTAAATATTCTATAGCTTGTAATGGATACTTTTGATGGTTCTTTAATAAAGTTTCCAAGACATCAACATCAATTAAAGCTATACCATTACTTTCAGCTCTTTTAATAAGTCTTGATCCTACAAATGATTTACCTACTACCACTACGTATTGAGCTTTATGCTTTTCTTTATGTTCTTTTAATGTTTCGAAGTCAATTAAACTTTCTGTTATTTTTCCCTCTCTATTGGTTTTTGCGTCGATATTAACCTTATATGTAAATTTAGGTGCTGTAGGTGCTGTTAATAAAATATCAGTAGTACCCGATTTAGCTATTAATTCACTAAAAAAGCCAAGCTCTTCAAAATATTTTTGCAATACTTTTTCAAAATTAGTTGGATTACTAGAATCGATTGAACTTGTTCGTAAGTCATATAATAAATTATATATATCATTTTTTTTAGCATTTTCGTCTTTATCATTAATGATTTTTGTTGTTTCTTCAATCATATTATCGTAGTATTGATGTAATTTGTCGCATAAAAGATGACCTCTTTGGGTTAACTTGAAGGTTTTACCCATATCCTCAATGATTAAAGAAGCATTTTTCAAATAATTAATTCTTTTTCTTATTTGTTCAACCGACTCATTAGGCATATTAAATTTAGTTTTACCTACTGTTGCTATTTCTCTTACTGTCATATTCTTATCTTTAATTAAATACAATATTTCAAAAATATAGTTATAGTATCTATGTAATATAAATACTATATTAAAATCTATATTTTCAGATTTTATTAATTCCAAACCTAATTCAGATGTTTTATAAGTCTTTTCTCCTATTCTCTCTAATATATTTAAACGAATTAAAAATGTTATATACTGTCCATTAGAATTTTCACTTATATTATATGTTGAACTTAGATAATCATAAATACTATTAAAATCAGTATAATTACGAGCTAAATCTAAAGTGTCTCGTATGGTATTTGCTGCATTTTCTAATCCACCAGGAACATATCCTATATTACTTTTTCTATTTATATCACTAGACCATTTATATGTGTACGTATCATTTAAAAACTCAGGTATATAAATTTCGGTTTCAGTTTCGGTTTGATCATACTTAAATCGCAGTACTTCTGAATTTTCAATTGGGGGATGATCTTTCAGAAATTTTTCACCATGATTTGTAAGTACGTATTTTTTTTCATATCCAATATGTTCAACCATACCTAAATCCATAAACCAGTGTAGTCTATCATAGACTTGATTATTATCTTTCCACGTCATATTATATTTTTCTTTGGCATTTTCTAAAATGACATTTATTTTTTTTGGTTTTTTTATAAAATTTAGCATTTCAGATATATATTTAACTTTGGCATTTAAAATTTCAGGAAGTATGTCTCTAATGTTTTCACTATTCCACCCAGATATTTCTTCACTTATATACCATTTACTATTTTTTAATTCAACTATTCCAATTGGTCTAAGTTTAATACAGTAATGATTTAATGTATTGGAGCTTTTACTACCTTCAAATTCTAAAATATGATTATTTTCTTTACCTTCTTCTATTGCTTTGAGAATCTTGATTAAAGATTCTACATATCCATTATTATTTTGACTTCTCGGTATCCTTGGCATGGCTTGTACTTTACTATTCCATTGTCTTTTTATGATATTCAATATTATCACTCCGTTGCCTTAATATTATATTAAATATATCAAATTAAATACTTTATTACAGATGAAATTCTGATAGTTTTGCATTCCTCTACCAGCCAGTGTTATAATCTACTTAACAAAGTTATTAAG
>NZ_KV810852.1:0-456 GCF_001812925.1 Staphylococcus sp. HMSC057A08
CAGAGGGTCAGAGGTTCGAATCCTCTATGGCTCATACGATTTATTTTAATATGCGGAAGTAGTTCAGTGGTAGAACACCACCTTGCCAAGGTGGGGGTCGCGGGTTCGAATCCCGTCTTCCGCTCCATTATTTTGCCGGGGTGGCGGAACTGGCAGACGCACAGGACTTAAAATCCTGCGGTGAGAGATCACCGTACCGGTTCGATTCCGGTCCTCGGCACCAATTTAAATATAGCGCCCGTAGCTCAACTGGATAGAGCGTTTGACTACGGATCAAGAGGTTATGGGTTCGACTCCTATCGGGCGCGCCATTTAAAATTATTAATTTAATATACGGGAAGTAGCTCAGCTTGGTAGAGCACTTGGTTTGGGACCAAGGGGTCGCAGGTTCGAATCCTGTCTTCCCGACTTCTTTAAAAATATGGGGGCTTAGCTCAGCTGGGAGAGCGCCTGCTT
>NZ_KV810853.1:0-59156 GCF_001812925.1 Staphylococcus sp. HMSC057A08
GTTGGACTGACGTTCCGCTAGAGTAGGACGTTGCTAGGCAAATCATTGTATGGATGCGATGACCCGATATTGAGACTGTGAGGTCTCTTTTTTTTATGTCGAAATTTATAGAAAGTATTTGGAGCTAATGAATTGAGAAGTGGAAGTATTAAACTAAAAAAATAATAAAACTTCTTCAATAATATACTGAAGAAGTTTTTAATATTATCTCAAATTAATAATGAATACAACATTTTATTTTCATTAATATAAATATTTGATGGATCAAATTCATCGACATTATGTTTTAATTGTTCTAAATCTTGATGATTATTTAACTGAATGCCAATAATAACAGTACCAGTATTTTGAGAAGCTTTTTTTAGATATTCAAATTTAGTAATATCATCTTGAGGACCTAAAACATCATTAACAAATTCTTTTAAAGCTCCTGGACGTTGAGGGAAGTTTAAAATGAAATAATGTTTCATTTCTTCATATAAAAGTGAACGTTCTTCAATTTCTTTCATACGATTAATATCATTATTTCCACCACTGACTACGCATACTACAGTTTTTCCTATAATATTGTCTTTATAAAATTCAAGAGCTGATACACTTAATGCACCTGCTGGTTCTGCTACTATTGCTTGTTTAGAGTACATATCTAAAATTGTAGAACATACTGCACCTTCATCAATTTGTAAGTAGTCGTTGACGTATTGTTTGACAATATTAAAGGTAATATCACCAACACGGGCTACTGAAGCGCCATCAACAAATTTATCTATATGTTCTAAAGTTACAACTTTATTTTGAACTACTACAGATTCATACATACTACTTGCTCCGGCAGGTTCGACGCCAATGATTTGTGTATGTGGACTATGTTCATGCATATATGTACTTACACCGGATATTAGACCTCCGCCTCCAATAGCTGCAAAGAGATAATCAAATTGAATCATTTCTTTTTTTGCTTCTAATAAAATTTCTTTTGCTAATGTCCCTTGACCAGCGATAGTATAAATATTGTTGAATGGATCAATAAATGTCATATGATGCTCATCTGTATAAACTAAAGCTTCTTTTAAACAATCATCAAATGTATCACCAGTTAGAACGATTTCTACATTTTCTGCACCAAAGAATTTAACTTGATTTACTTTTTGAAGAGGGGTTGTCACTGGCATAAAGATAACAGCTTTTAAATTTAATGCTTTAGCAGTATAAGCTACTCCTTGGGCATGATTACCAGCGCTTGCGCAAGTAATACCTTTTGATTTAGCTTGTGTGTCTAATACTGAAATAGCGTTATAAGCACCACGCAATTTAAATGAGCGTACCCATTGCAAGTCTTCTCTTTTTAAATAAACATTACAATTATATTTTTGTGAAAGATAATGATCATATTGTAATGGTGTTTCTTTCACCACATCTTTTATACGTAAATAAGCTTCGTCTACATCAGTAGCTGTTACCGTTGTCTTTAAAACCATTTGTTATCATCCTTACATTGTTTTCTCATATTTCTCTATTAATTCTTCATATTTTAATGTAATAGCAATATCATCTAATCCATTTATAAGTTTATCTTTCCAAGTTTCATCTATATCAAAGTGGAAAGATTGATTATTTGCTGACACAGTTTGATTTGGTAAATCAACCGTTATATTATTTTGATTGGCTAGATATTTTCTAGATTGTTCATTTAAAACAATAGGTAACATTCCATTTTTTGTACAATTCATATAGAAGATATCGCTAAAACCACCAGCAATAATAATATTAAAGCCAAAATCTTTTAAAGCCCAAGCAGCATGTTCACGACTTGAACCACAACCAAAGTTGTCTCCAGTAATAAGAATTGAAGCACCTTTATATTTTGGTTTGTTTAGATTAAAATCTGGGTTATCTGATCCATCAGGTAAATAACGCCATTCATCAAAAGCAAAGGGTCCAAAACCAGTTTTAGTAATTCGTTTAAGATGAACTTTTGGAATAATTTGATCTGTATCAATATTATCGTTAAACAAAGGGACTACTTTACCTGTGTATTGGGTGATAGGCTGAATATCCATTACTTATACAACCACCTTTCTTACGTCAACGAATTTACCATTTATTGCTGCGGCTGCTGCCATGGCTGGAGAAACAAGATGTGTACGTGCACCTTTACCTTGCCGACCCTCAAAATTTCGATTACTTGTTGAGGCACAATGGACACCTTCTGGTACTTGGTCAGGATTCATTCCTAAGCACATGGAACATCCAGGTTCTCTCCATTCAAAGCCTGCTTCTTTAAATACTTTGTCTAATCCAAGAGATTCTGCTTCTTTTTTTACTGTACGTGAGCCAGGAACAACAATAGCAGTAATTTTAGGATGTACTTTTTTTCCTTTTACGATATGGCTTGCTTCTATCAAATCTGATAGGCGAGCATTAGTACATGAACCTAAAAAGACATAACCTAAATCGATATCTTCTGCTTTTTGACCAGGTTTCAGTCCCATATAGTTGTATGCCCGTTCATCATTAATATTTTGAATTTCTGGAAATGGAGAACTAAAATTTACACCCATCTCTGGATTTGTGCCCCATGTCACTTGAGGTTCTAAATTTGTTACATCAAGTGTAATCACTTTGTCAAAATGAGCGTTTTCATCTGAATATAGTTTCTGCCATTCTCCAATAGATTGATTAAAATTTTGTGCATATGGACGACCTTTGATATATTCAAATGTAGTTTCATCCGGTTGAATAATACCATATTTAGCTCCACCTTCAATGGCCATGTTACAAATTGTCATTCGACCCTCCATGGATAGTGATTGAATTGTTTCTCCAGTAAACTCAAGTGCATAGCCTGTTCCGAAATCTACACCATATTGATTGATTAAATGTAAAATAATATCTTTAGCATACACACCAGGTTGTAATTTACCAGAAACTTCAATTTTAAGATTTTTAGGTTTTGTTTGCCATAATGTTTGAGTTGCAAAAACATGTTCTACTTCACTTGTTCCAATGCCAAAAGCAATAGCACCAAATGCCCCGTGAGTTGCTGTATGTGAGTCACCACATACGATTGTCTTACCTGGTTGTGTTAATCCAGTTTCAGGGCCTACCATATGAACGATACCCTGCTCATCGGAACCCATATCAAAAATATGTACCCCAAAATCTTTGGCATTTTTCTGTAAGGTTGTAATCTGTTTATTAGCAATTTCATCTCTAATATTAAATATATCGATTGTAGGAACATTATGATCAAGAGTTGCAAAGGTTAAATCTGGACGTCTAAGTTGTCTTTTTTGAAGTCTTAATCCTTCAAAAGCTTGAGGAGAGGTCACTTCATGTATAAGATGCAAATCTATGTATAAGAGTTGAGGTTCGCCTTCTTTACCAGTTAAGACATGTTTATTCCAAACTTTATCAAATAATGTTTGAGCCATTATTTATGTACCTCCCTTTATTGATAACTTTTTTTAAGTAACTCAAAGATTTCTGAAGTTTTATAGTGTCCTCCAAGGTCTTTTGTTGTTTTACCAATTTTAATTAAATGATATACAGCATCTTCTAATTCTTCTGCTGCTACACTTTGATTTAAACTTTCTCTTAAACACATTGCTAGTGACAATACCATTCCAAATGGATTAGCAAGATTTTGATTAGCAATGTCAGGCGCTGAGCCATGAATAGGTTCATAAAGTCTAGTACCGTGTTCACTAAAACTTGCCGAAGGGGATAAACCAAGTGAACCGGGTATTACTGAAGCTTCATCACTTAAAATATCACCAAAGAGATTTTCAGTAACAATGACGTCGAATTGTGAAGGATGAGTAATCAAATGCATACTACACGCATCAACGAGTAAATGATTTAATTCGATGTCCGGATAAGACTTGCTTACTTCAGTAACAGTTTTTCTCCAAAGTTTACTTGAAGCAAGGACATTCTCTTTATCTACAGAAGTTACTTTTTTATTACGAGTACGTGCTAATTCAAATGCAACTTTAGCAATACGTTCTATTTCAGCTTTAGTATAAATAAGAGAATCTAATGCTTCAGAATGATTAATATGTCTAGGTTCACCAAAATAAATGCCACTCGTTAATTCACGAACTATAACTAGGTCTGTATGTTTAACACGCGCTTCTTTTAAAGGTGAAAATTGACTGGTACCTTCAGTCACTTTAGTAGGACGAATATTAGCAAATAAGCCTAACTTTTTACGTAACGCTAATAATCCTTGTTCTGGACGATTATTAGGATCTGTCCATTTTGGTCCTCCAACTGCTCCTAATAAAATCGCATCTGCTTCTTGACAGGCAGAGAGTGTTTCATTAGGAAGGGGAGTGCCATGTGTATCAATGGCGGCTCCTCCAAAATCATAACTTTTTAAATTATAGGTGAAATTGTATTTCTTACTTATTATTTCTAATAGTTCCAAACTTCCATTTAGAATTTCAGGACCGATGCCATCTCCGGGTAAAGCAACAATTTTATATGTCATTATTTATTACCTACTTTCTCTAAATCTTGGGCAATATATTTAGCATGAGCTTCCACATATGCTTTACAAGAAGCTTGAAGTATATCATGATCGATACCTATGCCATTAACATGTTGATTTTCAATAACAAGCTCAACATGAACCTCAGCTTGTGCATCTGTACCTTCAGTAACTGAATCAATTCTATAATCGATTAGTTCACTATCCTTTTTAAAAATACGATCAACAGCATTGTAAATTGCAACAATTGATCCTGTACCAATGCTTGAGTCTTGATAAATATGACCTTTTTTATCTTTAATGACAACAACAGCACTTTGTAGACCATTTGAAACGTATTGTAATTGTAAAGTTTCTACTTGATAAATTGCATTTTGTTCATGTTCAGAACCTTGAATCATCGCATGAATATCTCGATCAGATACTGATTTTTTCTTATCTGCTACTGCTTTAAATTGTTTGAATAACTCGATTTGTTGTTTAGGTTCAATGTCATAACCTAACGTTTTAAGTTTTTCAGCAAAAGCATGTTTACCAGAAAGTTTGCCTAAAGGTAATTCATTTTTACTTATTCCAACAAGTTGAGGCGTCATGATTTCGTACGTTTCAGGATTTTTAAGAACACCATCTTGATGAATACCTGATTCATGACTGAAAGCATTTTGACCAACAATTGCTTTATTTCTTGGAACTCGAATGCCTGCATATCTAGAAATTAATTCTGAAGTCAATTTAGTTTGCTCTAATTTTAATTTTGTTTCAATACCATAATGATCTTTGCGAACGTATAGTGCTAATGCAATTTCTTCTAATGCAGTATTACCTGCACGTTCACCAATACCATTTACAGTACCTTCAATGCGTTTCGCACCATTTTCAATTGCAGCTAAGCTATTTGCTACTGCCATACCCAAATCATCATGACAATGTGCACTATAAATAATTTCTTTTTCTGATTTAACATTTGTAATAAGAGATTTAAAAATGGCACCATATTCACTTGGATAGCTATATCCAACAGTATCTGGAATATTGATTATTGTAGCTCCAGCATCAACAGCTGTTTGAACAGATTTTATAAGGAATGCTTGATCTGTTCTTGATGCATCTTCTGGTGAGAATTGTACTACATCGAATAATGATTTAGCATAACTGACATGTTCTTTAATTGATTCTAAGACTTCTTCTTGAGTCATTTTTAGCTTATGCTCTAAATGGATAGGGGAAGTAGCAATAAATACATGAACACGTGGTTTAGTAGCACATTTTGTTGCTTCATATACTGCATCAATATCAGATTTTTTACATCTTGCTAATCCACACACTGCAGTGGTAGTTAATGCTTTAGAGATTGCTTCTACTGATTTAAAGCTTCCAGTACTTGAAGCGGGGAAGCCTGCTTCAATAACATCGACTCCCCATTTTTCAAGTTGCTTAGCAATACTTAAACGTTCATCAAATGAAAAATTCACACCAGGTGTTTGCTCTCCATCTCTTAACGTTGTATCAAATATTTGAATATGGCTTTCCATTTTTAACATCTCCTTACATTTTATTTTTGAATGCTTTTAGATTTAATAAATGGCATCATTTTTCTTAGTTCACGACCCACTGCTTCAATTTCATGACCGTGTTGTTGTTCACGCAATTCATAAAATTCTTTAAATCCATTTTCGTTATCTTTAACAAAGCGATTAGCGAAATTACCATTTTGAATATCTTTAAGTACTTCTTTCATATTGTCTTTAACATCTGGAGTAATGACACGTGGACCAGATACGTAGTCACCAAATTCAGCAGTATTTGAAATTGAATAACGTACATTTTCCATACCGCCTTCATACATTAAATCAACGATAAGTTTCATTTCATGTAGTACTTCAAAATATGCTAATTCTTTTTGATATCCAGCTTCCACTAATGTCTCGAAACCACTTTGAATCAGTTTATGAATTCCCCCACAAAGTACAGCTTGTTCACCGAATAAGTCAGTTTCAGTTTCCTCTTTAAATGTTGTTTCAATAACACCAGCACGTGTAGCACCAATACCTTTTGCATAACTTAAAGCAATGTCACGTGCATGACCTGTAGCATCTTGTTGAACACCAAATAATGCTGGCACAGCTGAACCTTCAACAAATGTACGTCTTACTAGATGACCAGGACCTTTAGGTGCTACTAAGAAGACATCTACATCTTTAGGTGGTTCGATGACGTTAAAATGAATATTAAATCCATGTGCAAAAGCTAATGCATTACCAGCTTCTAAATTTGGAGCAATTTCATTTTTATATACATTACCTTGAATTTCATCAGGAAGTAATACCATAATAACGTCTGCTTGTTTAACTGCTTCAGCCACTGGATAAACATCTAATCCATCTTCTTTAGCTTTATTAAATGAATCACCTGGACGAATACCAACTCTTACGTCGTAACCGTTATCTTTAAGGTTTTGAGCATGTGCATGGCCTTGAGAACCGTAACCGATAATAGCGATTTTTTTACCTTGTAGTGCATCTTTTTCTACTGATTGATCATAATAAACTTTTGTCATAATACTTTCCTCCATTAGTAAAAAAATTTAAAAAATTCCGAATATTGAAAAGATAATAATTAACTTCATGATGTTAGACATTAAATATGATAATTGATGTAAAATGCTAGCGCATCATCTAAGAATTAATCATTCACATCTTCAATATTAATAACACTGACTTGTTTTTTTAATTTAGTAATTAAAATTCGATATACATCTTCATCCTCAATATGAACTTTGATTGTCATATCAGATATGCCATCTTCACTAGCAGGTTTTACATATAATTCATTGATATTGTACTGTAATCTTACAAAAGCACTTGTGATTCGATTTAACGTACTGACTTGGTCAGCTACTTTTAATTTTAAAGTTCGGTTCATTCTAGACCCTCCATTTCATGATTAGCTTTACCACTAGGAATCATAGGGTTTACAGGTTCCGCTGGAGAAATTCTTACTTCAATTAAAGCAGGACCTTCATAATTAAAAGCTTCATCTAATTGCGCTTTTAATTTATTAGGATGATCGATTAAGAAGCTTTTAACACCGTAAGCTTCAGCCATTTTAATAAAATCTGGTTGATCATTAAAAACAGAATGTGAAAAACGTTGATTAAAGAATTTATCTTGCCATTGTTTTACCATTCCTAATGTACCATTGTTAATTAAAACAATTTTTACATTTAGGTGATATTCAGGTAATAACGCCATTTCTTGATTGGTCATTTGGAATCCACCATCACCTACAAAACAAACAACTGTTTTATCTGGAGCTGCGAGTTGTGCACCAATTGCTGAAGGAATACCGAATCCCATTGTTCCTAATCCACCACTTGTAACCCATTGACTATGATGTTTAAAAGGATAAAATTGTGCTGACCACATTTGATGTTGACCTACATCTGTAGTGACGATGGCTTCACCATTTGTGATTTTACCAATATATTCAATGGCTTCTTGTGGACGACAAAATGTATCATTAGCTTCTTTGTATTTAAATGGATGTTTTGATTTATTATCTAAACAATGGTCTACCCATTCTTTGTATGTAGCATGACTTTGATGTTCAGTAACTAATGCTTCTAATACTTTTTTACAATCTGCAACAATTCCGAGTGTTGTAGGAATCACTTTATTAATTTCTGATTCATCAATATCAATGTGTACTACTTTAGCGTTGGGTGCGAATTCGTTAGGATTACTAGCCAAACGATCATCAAATCGACTACCTAAATTAATGAGTAAGTCACATTCAGTGAGTGCCATGTTACTTGCATAAGAGCCATGCATACCGCCCATACCAAGGAAAAGGGGATTTTCATATGAAATAGCACCTAGACCTAATAAAGTTGTAACAACAGGAATTTGATGTTGAGTAACAAATTCAGTTAATAAAGCATTTGATTTTGAGTGATTGATACCTGCTCCAGCTAAAACGACAGGTTTTTTTTCATGATTTAAATATTGAGAAAGTTGTTGAATATCTTCTTTATTTGGATTTTCAGTTACTTGATATGAAGGTAAATGAACCTCTTCTTCAAGTGGAGCAGAAGAAGTTAAAACACCCATATCTTTTGGGAAATCAATGACTACAGGTCCTTTACGTCCAGTATTTGCTAAATAAAATGCTTCGTGAACAATTCTAGGGATATCATCTACATGTTTAACTTGGTAATTAGCTTTTGTAATTGGCGTTGTCATTGATAATAAATCAGCTTCTTGGAATGCATCTTTACCAATACCAGGGGTTGCCACTTGTCCGGTAAATACGACTAAGGGTAGAGAATCACAATAAGCATCAGTAATACCAGTGATAGCATTTGTAGCTCCAGGACCACTTGTTACGACGA
Organism: Staphylococcus sp. HMSC057A08; assembly: GCF_001812925.1. NCBI lineage: Bacteria > Bacillati > Bacillota > Bacilli > Caryophanales > Staphylococcaceae > Staphylococcus > Staphylococcus sp. HMSC057A08. The sequence goes on from NZ_KV810853.1 coordinate 8,886, forward strand.
CGACACCTGGTTTGCCTGAAACACGTGCGTATCCTTCAGCGGCATGGGTAGCACCTTGTTCATGACGTGCAAGAATATGTTTAATTTTTTCATCATAAAATGTATCGTATAATGGTAAAACTGCGCCACCTGGATATCCAAAAATGAAATCAACATCTTCGTGTACAAGTGCTTCTACTAATAAGTCAGAACCGCTTCGAGTTGTAAGTGTTTCAGTTTGTTTATTACTTTCCTTTGTTTTTGACATATTTATCGCTCCTTAAATTTAAATAAGATTTTCTGGGACTTGCATAATACCACCCGTATTTGCACTGGTTACTAAAGCAGTGTATCTTGCAAGATAACCTGTTTTTACTTTAGCTTTAAAAGGCTCAAGTTCTTCTTTACGTTTATACAATTCTTCTTGAGGCTGATTAACGTCTAAAGTTCGATTTACTAAGTCAATAGTAATTTCATCACCATCTCTAATCAGACCAATAGGACCTCCTGAGGCTGCTTCTGGTGAAATATGACCTACAGCGATACCACGAGTGGCTCCAGAAAAACGACCATCTGTAATTAAAGCAACATCTTTTCCTAAACCTCTTCCGACGATAGATGATGTAGGAGCTAACATTTCTGGCATACCCGGACCTCCTTTAGGTCCTTCATATCGAATGACAACTACGTGACCTTCACGAACTGTTTTATTATCAATTGCTTCTACAGCTGCATCGTGTGAATCAAAGCAAATTGCTTTTCCTTTAAATACTTTAATTGAAGGATCAACACCACCAACTTTAATTACTGCACCTTTAGGAGCAATATTACCGAATAAGACGGACAATCCGCCTTCTTTATCATATGGAGCATCTAAAGAATGAATAACATCGAAATTTTTAATCTCTTTACCTTGGTTATTTTCTCTTAATGTTTTACCAGTAACTGTTAGTCGATCTGGATGCAGGGTTCCTTCTTTTTTCATTAATTCATTAATGATTGCTGGACATCCGCCAGCTTCATGAACATCGTGCATAGAATAAGAAGAACTTGGTGCAATCTTAGATAAATAAGGCGTTTTTTTAGCAATTTCATTAATTCTTTCTAAGTCATATTCAATTCCAGCTTCATTAGCAATTGCTAATGTATGAAGTACAGTATTTGTTGAACCACCCATTGCCATATCTAAAGCAAATGCATCATCAATTGCTTCTTTCGTAACAATATCACGAGGTTTAATGTCATTTTTTATATTTTCTACCAATTGAAATGCTGCTTGTCTAATCATTTCACGACGTTGATCGCTTACTGCTAAAGCTGTACCGTTGTAGGGAAGTGCTAATCCTAAGACTTCCATTAAACAATTCATAGAATTTGCTGTGAACATTCCTGCACATGATCCACATGTTGGACAAGCATTTTGTTCCATATCTAAAAATTCTTCTTTAGTAATTGAACCTTCTTTAAAAGCTCCGACTGCTTCGAACATAGACGATAAAGTTAAAGCTTTTCCTTGAGCAGATAAACCAGCTTTCATTGGACCACCTGAACAAAAGATAGCAGGGACATTCGTTCTAACAGCTGCTAATAACATTCCAGGTGTAATTTTGTCACAGTTAGGAATATAAAATACACCATCAAACCAATGAGCATTGATAACAGTTTCAGCCGCATCTGCAATAATTTCACGTGACGGTAAGGAATACCTCATACCAATATGTCCCATTGCTATTCCATCATCGACACCAATTGTATTAAATTCAAAAGGAATTGCACCTGCTTCACGAATCGCTTCTTTTGCAATATCTGCTAATTCTCTTAAATGAACATGTCCAGGAACGATATCGATATATGAATTACAAATTGCTACAAAAGGCTTATTCATGTCAGTAGGACTTTTAAGTGCTCCTGTCGCGTGTAATAGGCTTCTTGCTGGTGCTTGATGATCACCTTTTTTTATCATGTCACTTCTCATTTATTCATTCCCCCATAAATTACTAATTATTAAAATAAAAAAACGCCCCAATAAAGTTGGGACGTTTTTAAGTCCCATTCAATGAGAAATAGGACTTAAACATTTAGTAAATTAAGCTACTAAAGTTCCAGCCCTGAAGAGTATAATAAAATAATTAAATTTTCTAGTGGTGACAGTGAATATGTAAATGATTGCATGGTATTATACTCCTTTCTTGAATGGGTGATTATTTGAATAGTTAGAATTGTTTAAAAATTTGATAAATTTAATTTACACTAAACAGATATTAAAGTCAATACTCTTTTTAGAATTTTCTAACAATTTAGAAGAATGATTTATATTTTATTAATGAGAAATTTTTAGTAAAGTTTGTTACAATTATTAAGTTAAATTTAGATGAAATAACGAAGTGTAAAATAAACATGAGGAGAGAGAACAATACATGATACCTATCAAAAATTTAGATGAGATGGAACATTTTGCTAAAATTTTAATGAAGCATGTTGGTTCAAAAGATGTCATTTTATTGAATGGAGATTTAGGTGCTGGTAAAACAACGTTGACTCAATTTATAGGTAAATATCTAGGAGTAAAGCGTAATATTAATTCTCCTACGTTTAATATCATAAAATCATACAAAGGTAAGGAGTTAAAACTTCATCATATGGATTGTTATCGCTTAGAAGATTCAGATGAAGATTTAGGATTTAATGAATACTTTGAAGATGACGCTGTTACAATAATTGAATGGAGTCAATTTATACAGGAGTTCCTTCCGGAAGAGTATTTAGTGATTAATATTACGACTATAAACGAAAATCAACGACAAATTAATATAGCAGCAAAAGGCTATCATTATACTAAAATAAAGGAAGAGATAGACAATGAACTTACTGTTAATTGATACTTCAAATCAACCCATGTCAATTGCTTTGATGAACGATGATGAGGTTTTAGCAATAAAAACAACAAATAGTAAAAAAGATCATTCGAGCCAACTTATGCCTAGTATTCAATCCTTATTTAATGAATCGAATTTAAAAAAACAAGAATTAGATGGGATTGTTATTGCAAAAGGGCCTGGCTCTTATACAGGAGTGAGAATAGGCGTTACTGTAGCGAAAACATTAGCCTATGCTTTGAATACTAAATTATATGGTGTATCATCGTTAAAAGCATTAGCGGCTACTATAGATACGAATGATAAAAGAATTATCGTACCAATATTTGATGCTCGTCGCGAAGCGGTATATACAGGATTATATCAATATGAAAACAATCAATTAAATACAATTGAAAAAGACCAATATATTTCTTTAGAAGCGTTGCATAAAAAACTCAATGATTTAAATCAACCTTATGTGTTTGTAGGAGAGGACACGGAAAAATTATCTGAATTACTACATGGAGATATTGAGGCTAAACTGCCTAATGCAACTGTCATGAAACACTTGATTCATCAACCTGAAAACATTCATACGTTTGTACCAAATTATATAAAATTGTCAGAGGCGGAACGTAATTGGTTAAACCAACAGAAGAACAGTTAACCATTAGAGCGATGCAAGTCGATGATGTACCAAGTGTTTTCGATATTGAGAGAGAAAGCTTCAACGATAGTTCATGGACCATCGATGCATTTTACCATGAACTAAATGAAAATAACTTTGCAAAATACTTTGTTGTTATTTTTCAAGAAGAAATTATTGGATATTTAGGATTATGGATAGTAATAGATCAAGCTCAAATTACAACAATAGCAATCAAAGAATCATTCAGAGACTATGGATTAGGTCAGCTATTACTTAATTATGTGATGGACTATGCTAGGCATACTTGTGATGTGATGAGTTTAGAAGTGAGAATTACGAATGTGATAGCTCAACATGTATATAAAAAATTAGGGTTTCAATATGGCGGTAAAAGAAAAAATTACTATGGAGAAGGCGAGGATGCATTAGTGATGTGGGTGAATTTAAATGAATAGAGACATATTAATATTAGCGGTTGAAACAAGCTGTGACGAAACAAGTGTAAGTGTTATAAAAAATGGAAATACGATTTTATCTAATATTGTACTTAGTCAAATAGAAAGTCATAAACGTTTTGGGGGAGTAGTCCCTGAAGTTGCAAGTAGACATCATGTAGAGGGAATTACGACTACAATTGATGAAGCGTTATCTTCAGCTAATGTTACTATGGAAGATATCGATGCCATAGCTGTTACACAAGGACCTGGATTAATAGGGGCACTTCTAATAGGAATTAATGCAGCAAAAGCTTTAGCATTTGCTTATAATAAGCCAGTCATTCCTGTTCATCATATTGCAGGACATATTTATGCTAATCATCTTGAAGAACCGTTAGTCTTTCCTTTAATAGCATTAATTGTTTCGGGTGGACATACAGAACTCGTTTATATGAAATCACATTTAAATTTTGAAGTAATTGGTGAAACACGAGATGATGCTGTAGGAGAGGCTTATGATAAGGTAGCAAGAACAATTGGTTTATCATATCCAGGAGGCCCAGCTATAGATGCACTTGCTTTGGAAGGAAAGGACACATACCATTTTCCTAGAGTATGGCTTGAAAAAGATAGTTATGATTTTAGTTTTAGTGGATTAAAAAGTGCAGTGATTAATAAGTTACACAATCAACGACAAAAAAATGAAGACATAAAAAAAGAAGATGTTGCTACCAGTTTCCAAAATAGTGTTGTCGATGTATTAAGTACAAAGGCTATTAATGCTTGTAAAGCTTATCATGTTGAACACCTTATTGTAGCTGGCGGAGTAGCTAGTAACAAAGGATTAAGAGAACGATTAAATCATTTGTGTAAAGAAAATAACATTAAACTTTCAATACCTAATTCAAAGTTATGTACAGATAATGCTGCTATGATTGGTGCTGCTGGATATTATTACTATAAAGCTGGTGTAACTTCATCTCTAGATTTAAATGGAAAAAATAATATAGATATTGAAGATGTAACAGTTGAATAATAAAGTAAAAAGTAATTGAACTTAAAATCAAATAAGTTTCAATTACTTTTTTATTTAATTAGGTTAATATATTGACTTATGATATATGTCAATAGAGAACGTGTGTACTTATCAACAAATAGTTAATATCTTGTGGATAAAAAGGGGGCAAAGATGTGAATATAGTTTAAATGTTGTGTAAAAGTTATGTGAATTATTATCGTTCGCGTTGTGGATAACTAGGATAAGTTCGTTGATAACTGAGATATCAGTATTTTAGTTGTTTATAAATTTGTGAATGAAATAAATAAAAAACTAGTAAAAATTTGATACTTTTACTAGTTTTCTTAGATGTATTAAATTTTTTCTTGTAATTCTTCCCATTCAGCCATAACATTCTCTAATTGTTGTTCGATACTTAATTTCTGCTCAGCAAGTTCATTTGCCTTAATAGGATCATTAAAAATATCAGGCTGAGTCAATTGTTGATCAATTTGAGTAATGTGTTCTTCATATTTTTCGATTTGTTCTTCACATTGCTCAATTTGACGCTCAATTTTTCGTAATTCTCTCTTATATTGTTTTTGAGAAGCATATGTATTAGTCGTTGACGAATCGGTGTCTTCTAAATCAAGCGTTTCATCTTTATTGTTTTCCGCTTCAAATTCCTTTAACGCAGAAGCTTCTTCTGTTTTCTCAATAAAATATTGATAGTCACCTAAATACAGTTGACCGCCATCTTTATTTAAATCAAATACTTTATTTGCTAGTTGATTAATAAAATATCGATCATGGGAAACAAATAAAATTGTACCTTCAAAATCTTTTAACGCTTGTTCTAACATTTCTTTAGAATCTATATCAAGATGGTTAGTAGGTTCATCGAGTATCAAAACGTTATCGCGTTGTAACATAAGTAAAGCTAATTGCAAACGTGCTTTTTCGCCCCCTGATAAATCATTAATAACTTTTTTGACGTCATCTTGAACGAATAAAAATCGTCCTAAAACAGCGCGGACATCTTTTTCATTCATCATAGGATATTGATCCCAAACATAATCTAATATTGTTTTATTAGATTTGAATTCTGCTTGTTTTTGATCGTAATATCCTATGTTTAAATTAGCACCATAAGTAATTTCTCCACCTAATGCTTTTTGACGATTTGCAATTGTTTTGATAAGGGTAGTCTTTCCAACTCCATTAGGCCCAATAATAGCAATATGGTCTCCTTTTGTAACTTCAATATTAATAGGAGCAGTGATAGGGGATTGATAACCTACTTCTAGATTACGGATATGCATCACATCATTGCCAGTATTTCTATCAAACCCAAACTGGATATTAGCACTTTTAGCATCCATCATTGGCTTATCGATACGTTCCATTTTTTCTAATGTTTTTCGACGACTTTTAGCCATACCGCTTGTTGAAGCCCGAGTAATATTTTTTTCCACGAAAGTTTCAAGACGTTTAATTTCTTCTTGTTGTTTTTCATATTCTTGCATTCTTAATTCATAGTATTTATCACGTTGAGTAATAAATTGCTCATAATTACCTACGTAACGCTTCACATTTCCTAAAGCAACGTCATATATTTGAGTTACAATTTTATCTAAGAAGTATCTGTCATGACTAATAATAATGATGGCACCTTTAAAATATTTCAAATAATCTTCTAACCACTTAGTTGTTTCCAAGTCGAGGTGGTTTGTAGGTTCATCTAATAGTAATAAATCTGGCTCACTTAAAAGCATCTGTGCTAAAGATAAACGTGTTTTTTGTCCGCCACTAAAATCATTAATGGGTTTATCAAATTCTTCTTCAGTAAAGTTTAAACCATGCAATACTGTTTTAATTTTACTTTCATATTGATAACCTTCAAGTTGTTCAAATTGATTAGATAATGATTCATAACGCTCCATATGTTGTTTATAATCTTCTGAATCATAACTATCAACGTGAGCGGCTAACCAATCAGTTTCATCATTAATAAGCGTTTCCATATGCTTAATATGTTCAAATGGTTTTGACATTTCTTCAATTACAGTAAGAGAAGAATCAAGTGTCATTTGTTGAGTTAAATAACCAATACGTAAATTCTTGATTTTTGAAATATGACCACTATCATAATCTTCAACACCTGCAATAATCTTCATTAACGTTGATTTTCCAGCGCCATTTCTTCCTACTACGCCAATACGTTCTCCAGTTTTAACTTCAAAATTAACATGATTAAATATATCTTCACCATCAAACGATTTTGAAATATCATTTAATTGTAAAAGTATCATTCAAGTTTCACCTTTCTATCTATGTAACAATCACATTTATTTAACTTTAAATTTGACATTATTATATCATTTTACAATATAAGGTATGCTTAGGAAACTAAGATATTTATTTTTGAAATAGGTTACGGTATAATATTGCAGTATCCATAATAGGCATTATATATATTTCACTAAAATAACTAATTGCACTCTAGTTAGTTTGAATATATAGATTAAAAAGTTCAAACAAAAAGGGGGACATTGCATATGCCTCAAAATCAATCAAAAATACCTCGCGCTACATTAAAACGTTTACCTTTATATTATCGATTTGTTAATTCATTAAAAATTAAAGGTATTGATCGCGTGAGTTCTAAAACAATTAGTGAGGCTTTAGATATTGAATCAGCTACGATAAGAAGAGATTTTTCTTATTTTGGTGAGTTAGGTAAGAAAGGATATGGCTATAACGTTGAGAGTCTTTTAGAATTCTTTAAAACGGAGATTAGCGATAGTAATAATATTCACATTGCTATTGTTGGCGTAGGGAATTTAGGACGTGCATTACTTACTTACAATTTTTCAATACATGATGAAATGACAATTACAGCTGCATTTGATATTGATAAAGATATTGTTGGTACAACAGTTGGAAAAGTGACAGTAAAGCATATTGATGATATTTCATCTGAACTTCAAAAACAGAATATTAATGTAGTGATTCTTACTACACCAGGAAGTGTGGCACAATCTGTTTCAGATCGACTTATTAAGGCAGATGTAAAAGGTATCTTAAACTTTACTCCTGCTAGAATTGATGTGCCAAATGATGTTCAAGTTCATCATATCGATTTAGGTATCGAATTACAATCACTATTATTCTTTATGAAAAACTCTTCAAATTAATATTAAATTATTTTTTAAAGCTACAATGCATTTGCATTATAGCTTTTTTTATAAATATATTAATTCAATGGAAAATATTGAAATAGGTTAGTTAATCCATTATAATACCTTAGTAAATCAATCGGGAAAGGGTGTTTTATTTGATTTGGATGATTATTAGTGGATTAATCGTTGGCCTATTATTAGGTTTTGTTATGCAACGTACACGTTTTTGTCTTACTGGCGGATTTAGAGATATGTATGTTCAAAAAAATAATAAAATGTTTTATGCTTTGTTAGTGGCAATTACAGTACAAAGTATAGGCTTACTAGTTTTAACTGGTTTTGATGTATTAACAGTTTCTTATCAAACATTTCCAGTAATAGGTACGATTATTGGTTCATTTGTGTTTGGTATTGGTATAGTATTAGCTGGCGGATGTGCAACTGGCACATGGTATCGAGCTGGGGAAGGATTAATTGGTAGTTGGGTTGCTTTAATTATGTATGCTTTATCAGCAACAATTACCAAAGCTGGAATTCTATTACCTTTAATGAATAAAATTAATAAACCAACGAATGTAAATGCTAGTATGTCACAAACGACAGGCATACCAAGTTGGATATTAGTTATTATATTAACAGGTGTAACATTATTCTTAGTTATCCGTACATTACATAAACCAAAATCCAAAATTGCTGTACCCAAATTAAAGCAAAGATATTCAGGAATACGACATTATTTATTTGAAAAACGCTATCATCCATTTGTAGCTGGAATTATTGTAGGATTGATTGCTTTATTAGCATGGCCTATGAGTTATTCTACTGGACGTGAAGATGGATTAGGTATCACTACTCCATCAGCACATATTGTTCAATTTTTAATGAGTGGAGATTTAAAATTTATCGATTGGGGCGTTTTTTTAGTATTAGGTATATTTATTGGATCATATATTGCTGCTAGAGGAGCAAAAGAATTTAAATGGCGTTTACCAGATAAAATTACTATTAGAAATAGTGCTATTGGTGGTATATGCATGGGATTTGGTGCTTCAGTTGCTGGCGGTTGTTCCATTGGTAATGGATTAGTGGCGACTGCAACACTAAGTTGGCAAGGTTGGATTGCTTTAGCATCGATGATATTAGGTACATGGTTTATGAGTTACTTTATTTTCGTAAGACCAATGAAACAAATTCAAAAACAAACAGCTCAATCTACTCAAATATCTAAACAAACTCAAACAACTTAATTATTGGAGGACTGAATATGTTATACGAATTAGGAACTGTTGGAATGGTATGTCCATTTCCACTTATTGAAGCACAAAAGAAAATGGAAACATTAAAAAATGGTGACGAATTAAAAATAGACTTTGATTGCACTCAAGCAACTGAAGCAATTCCAAACTGGGCAGCAGAACAGGGGTATCCTGTAACAAACTATGAACAACTTGATGATGCTTCATGGACAATCACAGTTCAAAAAGCTTAAGTTTTTCTTTATAAATGTAATGTAATATGACAAATTGTGTCATTTAATCTTACGTGTTTTTGCTATTCTTAAAAACTATTAATATGATGTTTTTTAAGGAAGTGGTAAAAATGAAGATGGATGACACAATTTTTTTATTTCTGTGTATTTTATTAGTTTGGTTAATGACACCGGGATTGAGTTTATTTTATGGAGGCTTAGTTCAACCTAAAAATGTTTTAAATACAGTGATGCAAAGTATGGCCGCTATCATTATTGTTACGTTTACATGGGTGGTCATTGGGTTTTCTCTTAGTTTTGGTCATGGAAATGATTGGATAGGTAATTTTGATTTTATTGGTTTGCAACATGTAGGATTTAATACGAATGTTCAATTTAGTCCACATATTCCGTTTGCCTTATTTATGTTATTTCAGATGATGTTTTGTACCATTGCGGTTTCCATTTTATCAGGTTCAATTGCTGAGCGAATGAGATTTATTCCTTTTACCATTTTTATATTTATATGGGTAATTATGATTTACAGTCCTGTAGCCCATTGGGTATGGGGCGGTGGTTGGATTCAACAACTTGAGGCTTTAGATTATGCTGGAGGTACTGTGGTACATATTACATCAGGAGTATCAGGATTAGTATTAGCAATAATGATAGGTCACGGAAAAAAAGTAGAAAAACTACAGCCGAATAATTTACTTATTACACTTATAGGTGGTATTTTTGTTTGGATAGGATGGTACGGTTTTAATACAGGAAGTGCGTTTACTTTAAATGATATAGCAGTGATATCATTTGTAAATACTATCATCGCTGCAAGCGGAGGAGCATTTAGCTGGTTGATTCTTGAATACTTTTCTAATAAAAAGTTAAGCTTACTTGGTTTATTATCAGGTGTACTGTCAGGACTCGTAACCATTACACCAGCAGCTGGATTTGTAAACTACTTAAGTGCATACATTATCTCTATGATTGGTGGTATAGCATGTTATTTTGTGGTCAATTATATAAAAGAAAAATTAAGATATAATGATACACTTGATGCCTTTGGTATTCATGGTGTTGGGGGTGTGATTGGTGCAATATTGACTGGCGTATTTCAATCACATAAAGTTAATAAAGATATATTAGATGGATTAATCTATACTGGTCATTTACATACTATATGGATACAATGTATTGCAGTTGTAGTAGTAGTCGTTTACTCGATTATTATAACTTTTATTATTGGAAAGACATTATCAATTTTTATGTCCCTTGCTACGACCGTTGAAGAAGATATGACAGGTTTAGATCAACTTGTGCATGGTGAAAAGGCATATTTTTATGGGGAATTAAACAAATTACATAAAAGGTATTGATATATATTTAAAATGTTAAAGTTTCATTAGTAAAACAGTATTTGAAGATAATCACGATATGATAAAATTAATATTATGTTGATATTAATTTAGATGATTAGTCTATTGAAAAACATATCAGATATTGCAAAGTTTGCGGGAGTATCAAAAGTACAATTTCCCGCTTTTTAAATTATAGATTGTAAAGTCTTAAGACTAATTACCGTTACGATATTAAGTGATAAAATTAATACTAATGATTTAGGAGGACTAATATGACTGAGTGGTCAAGAGAACAACGCTATCGTCGTATTGAAGATGTGAACAAAGATGAATTAGAAGCGTTAAAGCATCGAATAGAACAATCAAGGTATCGTCAACACTTTCATATTCAACCTGAAACAGGTTTATTAAATGATCCTAATGGATTGATGTTTTATAACGGAACATACTATGTATCTCACCAGTGGTTTCCATTGGGTGCTGTGCATGGACTGAAATATTGGTTTAATTATACTAGTAAAGATTTAGTGACATTTGAACCAAATGGTCCTATATTAAAGCCTGATACGATTTATGATAGTCATGGGGTATATAGTGGAAGTGCTTTTGAATTTGAAGGAAACTTATATTACATGTATACAGGTAATCATCGAGATGAAGAATGGAAAAGATATTCGAGTCAAATGATTGCAAAAGTAAAACAAGATGGTTCAATCGAAAAATTAAATAAGCCTGTGATTGCTCATCAACCTGAAGGATATACAAGTCATTTTAGAGATCCAAAAGTATTTAAACATCATGAAGAATATTATGCAATATTAGGTGTCCAAACTCAACAAGAATTAGGACGTTTACTTTTGTACAAAATGATACATCGACAGATTGACCAATGGGAATATATTGGAGAAATTACAACCGAACTAGAAGATTTTGGCTATATGTGGGAATGTCCAGACTATTTTAGTTTAAATGGACAAGATGTCATTATTTTTAGTCCTCAAGGTATTGATGCAAAAGATGAAAAATATAGAAATATTTATCAATCTGGATATCTAATCGGTAATTTAAATTTCGATACATTAGAATTCAAACATGATACATTTATAGAACTTGATAATGGTTTTGATTTTTATGCGCCACAAACGTTTATAGATGAATATGGTAAGCGTATTTTAATTGGGTGGATGGGATTACCAGATACTCACTATCCTACAGATGAAGAAGATTGGGCACATTGTTTAACGATACCTAGAGAGTTAACAATCGAAGAAGGACGGTTACGCCAACGTCCTTTGAAAGCGTTAGAGACGTTACGTCAAAATAAAGAAACAGCATTAGGTTATGCTAACAAATATAATACAACACTTCATCCTTATGAAGGTACGCAATATGAGCTTATTATTAATATTTTAGAAAATGAAGCAACAGAAATATATTTTGAATTAAGAGCATCTAAGTTAAATTCAACATTAATTTCTTATAATACTAGGGAGCAAAAGATTACATTAGATCGATCAGAAAGTGGTGCATTACCTAGTAATGTTGAAGGTGTGACAAGATCTACATATTTAGATTCGCCATTAAAGCAATTACACATTTTTGTGGATACTTCAAGTATTGAAATTTTTTGTAATGATGGAGAGCGTGTCTTAACGTCAAGAATTTTTCCTGATGAAAATGCTACAGCAATTCGCACATCTACAGAAACAGGTCAAGTTTATTTAAAATTTACTAAATATGACTTAGGGAGAGATAAATAAATGAGGAAGTTATATGCTATTGGTGAAGCATTAATCGATTTTATTCCAAATAGAACAAATATTGAACTTAAAGATGTAACGCAGTTCAGTCGACAAGTTGGCGGGGCACCTGCTAATGTGGCAAGTGTGGCTAAAAAATTAGGTAGTAGGACAGAAATGGTTACACAATTAGGTAATGACGCTTTTGGAGATATTATCGTAGAGACGTTAGAGAAAATAGGCGTTGGTACAACATATATTAAACGAACACATGCAGCTAATACTGCACTCGCATTCGTTAGTTTAAAAGAAAATGGAGAACGAGATTTTTCTTTTTATCGTAAACCATCAGCTGACATGCTTTATCATGCTTCGAATTTAGATGAAATTAATATTTCTAATCAAGATGTTCTACATTTTTGTTCTGTTGACTTAATTGAATGTGATATGAAAAATGCACATCTTGCTATGATTGAAAAATTTGAAGCGGCTCATGGGATGATAGTGTTTGATCCAAATGTTAGATTACCATTATGGGATAGCGCAGAAGCGTGTAAAGCGACTATTCAGTCATTTCTTCCAAAAGCAAACATCATTAAAATTTCAGATGAAGAAATTGAATTTGTTACTGGAATAAGTGATGAACATAAAGCGATTCAATCTTTATTTAAAGGAAATGTTGAAGTAGTTATCTATACACAAGGAGATAAAGGAGCAACAGCTTATTTAAAAGATGGGACAATTATTCATCATCAAGGGTATAAAGTTGAAGCTGTTGACACTACTGGTGCTGGAGACGCGTTTATTGGTGCAGTCATTAATAGAATTTTAAATACAGAATTAACAGACATCACTTCTCTATTTAAAGGAAAAGGAGAAGAAATTTTAAAATTTAGTAATTTAGTAGCTGCAAAAGTAACTACTAAATATGGCGCTATTGAAAGTATTCCAAGTTTAGAAGAAGTTATTGAAAAACTTTAAAAAAGAGATTAAGAAACCCCTTCAGATATTAAAATGAAGGGGTTTTAATATTATATCTTTTTAACATTACGTACAGAGGCATAGCAATGCTCACCATTTCTGAAAGTTACAATTCGTTCTTTAGAATCGACTGAATCGATATTATGGCGATTTACAACAAAACTATTGTGACATCTGAAAAAACGATCATCGAGTTGTGCTAATTCTTTAAGATTTCCGTAGAATTCAATCTGACGGTTATCAAGATGTGCAATTAAACGATGGGATTTTGTAGACGATTCAAAGAACATGACATCATCATATTGTACATATATTGAATTGCTACCACGTTTTAATTCAATTGTTTCAACATTGCTTTCTTTTGAAAGTAATTTTAAACGTGTATGAGCAGTTTCAATGCAATCTATTATTCGCGTTTTCAGTTGATTAGGATCATCTTTAAAAATAAAATCCATTGCAGATACCTTATAGACAAATGTTAGGTAAGTGAGTTCACTATGACTTGTAACAAAGATGATATTCCCAATAGGATCATACTTTCGAATTTCACTTCCAAGTTTAATACCGTTAATATCAGCTTCCAATTGTATATCTAAAAAATAACATCCAACATCATTCATTTCTTTTGACTGTTCAATAATTTCATAAGGATCATCTGTCGCTAACGCTATTTCCATCGGTTTTTCTTCAATCATTATATAGTTGTTAATAATTGAAACCATATTTTCACGTTGTTTCACATCGTCTTCACAAATGAATATTTTCATTTTCTCACATCCTTATGGCATATTATTTATAATTTCTACTTTTTGAACGAAGTAGCCATTTTCTATAGTCGTATCAAGTAACACGTTTTCAGTAGTATCAGTAATTTCTTTTAAAGTCGTTAGACCAAGTCCTCTGTTATCTCCTTTAGTTGAAAAGGAGTCTTGAAATAATTCATGGATTTTCGGCATATCTTCTTTACATTTATTCATAACAATAAACATGACTGACGTTTCGACATTGATAAATGCAATTCTAATTAAGGCATCTTCTAATTCTTCTGAAGCCTCAATAGCGTTATCAATGATAATCCCAATGATACGACTTAAATCAACCGTATTCATCTCAATATGATCAATTAACTCTGGCACCTCAATACTAATAGGTATATTTTTTTCTTGAGCTTGTAAAATTTTAGTTGTTATCAATCCTTTAATAGCACGCACTTTTAAATTATCCGTACCATTAATTTTGATTGAGTTCATTTGAAGGTTATCTTTCATAGGAACAATATTATCATTAAAATATGTCTTTAAACCATCCATATCATTTTCTCTTATGTATTCTGACATTGTAGTAAGAATATTGACATAATCATGTCTAAACTTACGCATTTCATTATTAATCGATTCTATTTGTAGTGTGTATTCATAATACGTTTCAATTTCTTCCATATTACGTCTGTATCGAAGTTCACGTAATGTATATCTAGAAATTATAATGATTAAGGTGATGAAAAATATAATTATTCCAATAAAAATTAGCCCATAAATTTTTAAAGAAGCATTATTAACTTTAGGTACTTGAGAATAAATATATAAAATTATAAATGAAAGAATTAAAACAATTGAAATAATAGTTAAGTAAGTCTTATTAATAGATAAATAAGACATTTTTAATTTTTTAAGTAGAGATTTAAATGTAAAAGATATAAGTATAGAAACTAAAGTAAATATACTTATATACGATAAATCTAAATAGGTATTATTATTAATAAATTTTTGAAAAATTATTACAAGTATAAAAGCAATGAAATTACTTAAAAACATTAAAATAGCACTACTTAAAACTGTAATAATCGAGTACCACTTAACTTTACAATATAGGAAAACTCCACAACCAATTAATAAATATAAAACAGAAATACTTCCTAAATAATAATAAAAAAAAGCAGAAGGGATTATAATCGTTAAAATGATTAAATAATCCCTTAAAGTATATTTAATATCTAAAATTATTTTTGAAATTAAAAATAATAAAAATCCTTGAAAAAGTGCTAAAGGTACATTTGATAATAAATCCATACGTCACACACTTTCTAAATTTTATCTATTAAGATCAGTTAATTCTTTAGGAACTTCAGGTTCATCGAAATAACCACCACATACATTATATGAAGCAAGTGTACCAACAGTTTCTAAGATTAATGAGAATAGTTTAATGAATAAATCTGTAATAAATGTCATAATTAATAATCCTCCTTAGGAAAAAAGAATGGTAATATTGTTGTACTTTCAAGTATCATACCTAATAAAATTAATTGTTTATATGGCTCTGGTACTATAATAGAAATAATGATTAAAACCACTACTAAAATAATAGACTTTATTTTTTTGCGAGGTTTTAGTCGTTCGGGTATGGGTTGTTTCTTAGTGGCAGCTGGTGCATAAATAATAATCAGTAATAATGCAAGGCCACTAACACTATACATGATACCCGTATTAATATGATAGTAAGCAATGAGCCATGGTAAACCAACAAATAAGATTAAATTTTGAATATGGCATAGCAAAGTAGACTTTGCATGCGCCCCGTGTGCATAGTGTCGAATTAAAAAATAACTGACGTGTGTGATTAAAGTATACAAAAATGTATGGAATATGAGCGCAGCACCATATGTCACAATTGTTTTAGCAATATTACTAACAACCACTTGCATGCCTAATCGTACTTTTAAGAATTGGATATGATCAAGGTTATTTTTCTTTTGTAAATAAGATGCAAAGTGCTCAATTTTATCATCAATTGCTTTCAATATTGTGCCACTCTCCTTGACTATATTATACAATTTTGTGCAATTAGTCTGTAAAATAATGCTTAACTGTTAAAATTTAATACTTAACTGTTAAAGTAATTCGATAACTCATATTTTACCATATAAAAATAAACAGTTTAGTAGAAAAAGTTGCAAGTTAAGAATTTTTTAATAACTTAAATGAATATTATGTTTTAATATACTCATATCACATTAAAGTGATATAAACTTAATAATCTTAGTCTTTAAATTGTTAGTCTTTGTTTTATTCGAATAAATCTTTTTTGATTTTGTTAGTAGTTGCGAAATTAAAAGTTGATTTATCGATGAGTTGTAAGGAATGTTTGTGTAGTTTGACTATGTATTTGTGATGATCGAGACCAATGGGTTATTCGATAATATCGATTTTCATAGTAAAATATTTCATTTATTTATTTCTTCGTGTAGTTCCATTCATTAATAAGCTATCCCAACTTATTGATGAGAAATGCATAAGACTCGCTGAAGTGTTAACTCAGTAGAAAATAATTAACTTAGCTATTCTGAATAGAAGGTAATTATTTTCAATATGCAAGCTATCATAACATTGTTATGCAATGTAATTTTTCATAATTAATAACATCCCCAAAAGATTGAAAATAACTGTAAAACATTCCCTTAAGTAAAAGTCGTGAGTCTCTCCCAAGCTCACGACTTTTTTTATTTATATAAATGAGGTTTTAAATTTCTAAAGATTGGAATAGCATCTCTTTGGCGTGATACTTCTTGAATGTTGATATCAACTGAAATAGTAGCTTCTTCTCTGTTTAACTCAACAAGAATATCTCCATTAGGATTGATAACCATTGAATGTCCAGCGTATTCAGTATTTCCATCATGACCTGTGCCATTACATGCGACGATGAAAATATCATTTTCTATCGCTCTAGCTTGAAGTAAACTTCTCCAATGATTAAGTCGAGATGTTGGCCATTCGGCGACATAAAATGCGATTTGAGCACCTTCTCTAGAGGGATATCTTAGCAATTCAGGAAATCTTAAGTCATAGCATATAATTTGAGTGGCGAGCGCACCTGATGATAAAGTAAATGGTTCTGGAACTGTTTTTCCATCTTCTAAAAATTCTGGTTCATTTAGCATTGGAACTAAATGAACTTTATCATATTTGTTAATACGACGACCTTCTTTAGAAACAGTAAAAGCAGTATTATAAACTTTATTATTTCGTTTATTTGAAACAGATCCTGCGACGATATCAACTTGATATGTTTGGGCAAGATTCGAAATAAAAGGACAACTACGTGATAATGCTTGATCTGCTTTTTCATTTAATTCTTCTAAAGCATAGCCATTGTTCCACATTTCTGGTAACACAACAACTTCAGTATCAGCATCTAATTGAGTATTAAACCATTCTGAAATTTTTTGTTCATTTTTCTCAACATCTCTATATTCGACATAAAATTGGAATATTTGTATTTTCACTTTAACCACTCCTCAACCTGCTTAATAATTTCAATTTACTAAATTTGGCTATGAAAAGCAAAATGAAGCACATTACAATTAAAGTAAAATAACTTAATTGAAATATGCTTCATTGATAAGTTTAAATTTATTATTTTTTAATAATAAATCGTTGATCAGTAGGGTGAATTTCTTTTTTACCAGCTTGTTCTTCAATATCTCCAAATGGCATTTGTGCTACAAGTTTCCATGATGCTGGAATATCAAATGTTTGTGTTGTAACTTGATCAACTAGTGGATTATAGTGTTGTAACGATGCACCGATACCTTTTGAACTTAGTGCAGTCCAAATGGCGTATTGATGCATAGCATTTGTTTGAACAGCCCAGTTAGCAAAATTATCAGCATATGATGGCATTTGTTCTTGTAATGATTTTATCACATCTTCATCTTCAAAATATAAAATAGTTCCGTAGGCATGCTCGAAACCATTAATTCTTTGATCTGTAGGTTCAAAGTCGCGATCTGGTCCCATTACATCTTTGAGTACAGTTTTAGCATTTTCCCAGAATTTAATATGTTGATCGTTAAGTAATAAAACAATACGTGTTGATTGTGAATTAAAAGCTGAAGGCATATATTTTACAATATGTTCAATCATTTCCTCTAATTCTTCATCGCTAATAGAAATAGATGTTTTAGTTTTATAAATTGTACGTCTATTTTCAATTTCAGTTAGAAATGGTTTTGTGTTTTCTTTATCAAATAATTCCATCTTATAATCTCCTTTTTTTAATATATTTCTTGTATAAAATTTATACTAGAATAAGTAAATTATTATATAACAAAAATTTCATAAATATTAATGTTTTTTATCAATTTGTTTATATACATGCATGATATTTTTTATTTCTTTATACTAAAATTGTTAAAAATAAGAGGAGGTCTCAGAATGATAAAACAAAAAGTTATTCGAACAAGTCTTATTTTTGCTATAAGTACAATTATATTTAGTCACTATAGTTATGCTGAAACCTCTTCTAATATAGAGAGTGAAGGCGTAGATCAGAAAGTAAACCTACAAAAAACTTCTGATACTCAGCAATCTAAAATTAAACTAAGTAAGGAAAACATAAAAAAATTTAATTATACTAGTGATGAAACTAGCAACACAGAAGAACCAAAAATAGAAAATATACATCAAGAAAGCGACGAGACTAACAGTAAAGAAAAATCAGCAGTAGAAGAGTCCCAACAAGAAAGTGACGAGACTAACAGTAAAGAAAAATCAACAGTAGAAGAGTCACGAAAAGAAAGCGACGAGACTAATAGCACAGAAAAATCAACAGCAGAAGAATCACGAAAAGAAAGCGACGAAACTAATAGCCTTGAAGAACTAAAAAAAGAAAAAGTTAATGATAAGAATCAACAAAAGAGTGGAATAGAACATATTCATAAAAATAACACGTCATCTTCTAAAGAAAAAAATCATACTAAATATAAAACAGCACAAAAAAGTAAAAATTATAAAAATGATGATTCAACTATTTTTAAGCAAGAAGAACATCAAAATGTAAGGTCTAAATCAATGAAGTCGAAACAAAATCAAATCATACAACCATATAATGATAATACTTCATCCAATGTTTACTCAAAAACTACTTATCAAAAGGATAAGTCTCAAAATAGTATTTCCAAAACAATGTTTAACCAATTGGTTTCACGACAACTAGTTGAAAAAAATCATAATAATTTTGAACCAACACATTTAAAGCAAAATAATCTATATTTCCAAAGTGATAGAGGAAAAGAATCCACTTATCAAAATGCATATCAAATAGAGTCAAGATTTTCAGAAAATATCTTAAATAGGTTTAATCAATATGCAAAAGGTGCTTATAAGTACAACCCTTATATTATTAATAAGATTAATCATTTAGATGATAATGGTGAAAAGATAACAAATAAAGATTTTAATCGTTTAATTAAGAAACAAAAATTTGATAATCAAAATCTAAATATATTACAAGAGGATTCTCAATACTTTAGATTTCAATATTTTAATCCACTTAATGCTAAAGAATATTATAAAAATTTAGATGAGCAAGTTTTATCATTAATTACAAGTGACATTGGCTCTATGCCTGATTTAAAAAAGCCAAAAACAATTCATAAGGATGAAGTAGAAGAAGAACAACATAAAAAAGTCATTACTTCTTCTCATAAAAAAACAGAATCAAAATCATATATAAAAACTTTGAATATGATACTGATTCCTACTTTAATTTTAATATCTTCCACTGTAATGATAATTTATGTATATCAAAATTTAAAAACGAAAAAAAAGTAAAAGCATCAAATGTCTAGAGCATTCGATGCTTTTATTTATTAAGATAAATTATGTGCTAATTACACAAGTGAATAATAAATTGAGTTTGTTGTTTCAAATGATTTAATGAATCGCCAAGGAAAAATTGCATTACTACAACGAAGCCATTTTGAAATATATGAATAAGTATCGGCACAGAAATTCGTTTTGTTAAAGTATAAGCTAACGAAAGTATCATCCCCATACCAAAATAAATAAGAATAAATTTAATATCATTATGCGCTAATGCAAAAAGTAAAGAACTTACGGTAGAAGCAATTAAGAAGGCAATGATTCTATTTCCTTTAATTCGATCATATAGTTCACCAAAGAACACTTTTCTAAATACATATTCTTCTAAAATAGGCCCTACAACAGAAATTAATATAATAAAAATAGGAAGTTGTTTTGCTACAGCCATTATTCGTTGAGTATTTGGACTTTGTTGTGGTTGACCGAAAATCCATATGTTAATCACACCTACAATAACTTGATATAACATAACTATGAAAAAGCCAAGTATAGCCCATGGGATAATATAACGTTTTGATTCTTTATGTTCTTGCTCTAAGTTTGTAGGATTCTTAATTTTGAAATGAAAAAAGATGATTAAAATTGCTGCAAGTATAAATAAGATAACTTGAGTATACACCCCAGCCCTAGCTAAAGCCATACCTGATAAACGACTAAATATAGGCGTTTGTGCTAGAACTAAGGGTAAAAATTGTGCTAAAGCATATATAATTAATGTTAGTATTGCCACCCAAATTCTTGCCATTTGAAACCTCCAGATTAAATATCAATAATCATTATTTTATCGTAAAAAACTCAGATGTACAAAAAGTAAGAGAAGGTTTTTACTTGATATATTGACCAAATTTGATTATTATAAAAATTAGATTAGCACTCATTATATTAAAGTGCTAAATAGACCCTGCTAAGGAGGAACAATCATGCTTAAACCATTAGGAAATCGTGTGATTATCGAAAGAAAAGAACAAGAACAAACAACTAAAAGTGGAATCGTTTTAACTGATAGCGCAAAAGAAAAATCTAACGAAGGTGTTGTAGTTGCAGTAGGCAGCGGACGTCTTCTTGATAATGGTGAGACAGTTGCTCCCGAAGTAAAAGAAGGTGATTCAGTAGTATTTCAAGAATATGCTGGATCAGAGATTAAACGTGGAGAAGAAAGCTATTTAATTTTAAATGTAGAAGATATATTAGCAATTATAGAAAAGTAAAAATAACTATATAAAATTGTCGAAAAACAGGATTAATATTAATGGAGGTTGTATAAATGGCTAAAGATCTTAAATTTTCAGAAGATGCACGACAAGCAATGTTACGTGGTGTGGATAAATTAGCAAACGCTGTTAAAGTAACAATTGGTCCTAAAGGTCGAAATGTTGTATTAGATAAAGAATATGTTGCACCTTTAATTACAAACGATGGTGTAACAATTGCCAAAGAAATTGAATTAGAAGATCCATATGAAAATATGGGTGCTAAGTTAGTTCAAGAAGTAGCAAATAAAACAAATGAAATTGCTGGTGATGGTACTACAACTGCTACAGTATTAGCACAAGCAATGATTCAAGAAGGTTTGAAAAACGTAACAAGTGGTGCAAATCCAGTTGGTTTACGTGAAGGCATTGATAAAGCAGTCAGAGTAGCAGTTGAAGCATTACATGACATTTCTCAAAAAGTTGAAAATAAAAATGAAATCGCACAAGTAGGTGCAATTTCTGCTGCTGATGAAGAAATTGGTAAATATATTTCTGAAGCAATGGATAAAGTAGGTAATGACGGTGTTATTACAATTGAAGAATCTAATGGACTTGATACGGAATTAGAAGTTGTAGAAGGTATGCAATTTGATAGAGGTTATCAATCTCCATATATGGTAACAGATTCTGATAAAATGATTGCGGAATTAGAAAGACCATATATTTTAGTTACAGATAAGAAAATTTCATCATTCCAAGATATATTACCTTTATTAGAACAAGTTGTTCAATCAAGCCGACCAATCTTAATCGTGGCAGATGAAGTTGAAGGTGATGCATTAACAAATATTGTATTAAACCGCATGAGAGGTACTTTCACTGCTGTAGCTGTTAAAGCACCTGGCTTTGGTGATCGTCGTAAAGCAATGTTAGAAGATTTAGCAATATTGACTGGTGCAACAGTGATTACAGATGATTTAGGATTAGAATTAAAAGATGCTTCTATTGATATGTTAGGTACTGCAAATAAAGTAGAAGTAACAAAAGATAATACAACTGTTGTTGATGGTGATGGAGACGATAACAGTATTGATGCACGAGTAAATCAAATCAAAGCACAAATTGAAGAAACTGATTCAGACTTTGATAGAGAAAAATTACAAGAACGTCTTGCTAAATTAGCTGGTGGTGTAGCAGTGATAAAAGTAGGTGCTGCTTCTGAAACAGAATTAAAAGAACGTAAATTACGTATTGAAGATGCATTAAATTCTACACGCGCTGCAGTTGAAGAAGGTATTGTTGCAGGTGGTGGTACAGCTTTAGTTAATATCTATAATAAAGTTGAAGAAATAGAAGCGGAAGGCGATGTTGCGACAGGTGTTAATATTGTACTTAAAGCTTTATCAGCACCAGTACGCCAAATTGCTGAAAATGCTGGATTAGAAGGTTCAGTTATTGTTGAAAGACTTAAACATGCTGATGCAGGTGTCGGATTCAATGCTGCTACAAACGAGTGGGTGAATATGCTTGAAGAAGGTATTGTAGATCCTACTAAGGTAACACGTTCAGCTTTACAACACGCTGCAAGTGTTGCTGCAATGTTCTTAACTACTGAAGCGGTAGTTGCAAATATTCCAGAACCTGAAAGTAATGACAATGCTGCAATGGGCGGTATGCCAGGTATGATGTAAAAACACCTATAAATGTTGATATATCAATGTTTTGTGTTTTTACTGGTCATGGTTATAGAAATTTAGAAAATATAATAAAAAGACTGATAAGTTCATTTTGAAGTGCGCTCAGTCAAATAGATAAGTAAATAATTAAAAGATATGGTTGGTTTTGTTTTATGCAAAATCAGCCATTTTTAATGTTAGTTTTTTGTATTAAAAAAGTAGATATATTCTTTAATTACTTATTTAATTTCACTGATATCTTTAAATATAATTTGAACAATTTTTACATAAAACTTGTCGAAATTTTACATCTTTTGATTTTTAACAATTTTATTTAATATACAAATTGAAAAAAAGATAATAAATAAAAATGCTAAATTTAATAATCAAAATAATAATATAGATTAATATAGTGATAAAAGAATTCTTGCTTTTTATATTTATGTTGTTATTTAATTTTCTGACGGTTTTGATTATAGAGTGAATCTGTACTGAAATATTGATTAGTTAATTCAAAATGATCCAGTCAAAGGTGATGTATGGGTTAAATGGTATGCAAAATTATTAAATGTTAATCCTAATATGAATATTGAACTAGCGTCTTCATTTGAACATGGTGCTAGTAATGAAAAACTCAAAAAACATGGTGGAACACTGATTTATATTAGATGGAAAGATAGAATGAACCCTATTAAATACTATAGTGACTTAATAGAAAATAGAAAAGTATGAGTTTTATATTGGAGTCTATGGCAAAAAATGATTGTCTTAGATTCCTTTTATATATTGGAGTGCTTATAAAAGTTTTTTAAATATAAAAATTATATAATTTTTATAGTATTTATTTTAAGTGTTTCGAAGTATAATGATAGCAAAGATATAAATAAACATTGACTTTTAAAGGAGAATCAACAATGAGGATTAATATTTTACAACATACCCCTAATGAAGGTCCTGGAGTTATCAGAGATTGGGCTACCGAGCATCACCATGAATTATATATTTATCATCCTTATTTTAATAGTGGTATCCTTCCCAATGTTAAAGAAACAGATTTACTTATTATTTTAGGAGGACCCATAAGTCCTAATAATGAGGATAAATGGATTTTTGAAGAACGAGAATTAATTCGCAATTTAATACAGCAAAATAAGCCAATATTTGGTATATGTTTTGGCGCTCAACAAATTACTAAAGCCCTAGGATATACTGTAGGAAAATCTCCAGTAAAAGAAGTCGGTTGGAATAAAGTTTATCGTGAGTCATCCATCATTCCTAATATTCCAAAAGAATTGATGGCATTACATTGGCATGAAGAAACATTTTATATACCTAAAAATGCACAATTATTATTTTCAAGTCAATATTTAAAAAATCAAGGATTTATTTTGAATAATAATATTATCGGACTACAATTTCATTTTGAACCAGGTGCTCATGATATAAAAGAGATTGTCATGAATGATGCTCCATACGTGTTTGATTCCGTATTAAATCAAACGCCAGACCAGATTCTTAACCAAGAAGTACCAAGAGAGAATAAAGAAGTAATGTTTAAATTGTTAGATTTTATTACAAGTCATTAAAAAATAGCGAGAACCTTCCTGGTTAGGTCTCTCGCTATTATACTTTTATGTTATTTTAAGTCATCAATTGCTTTAGCAATAGAATCAAAAACATGTGGAATATCGTTTTTTTCAACACAACTAAAAGCAATACGAATATCTGTATCATTAAGTGCAATAATACCAATTGAATAGTTATCGATTAAATGAACACGAAGTTTTTCTGGGTTAACACCGATTACTTTAAGTGCCATAAAGTATCCAGAGTTAAAATCATATGCTTGCCAATGTTGTTTATATTTTTCATCATAAACCACTTCTTTTGTTACTTCATAACGTTCTTGTAATGTTTTTACATTAGCTTGAATTTCTTTATCAAATTGTTCATGATTCTCTAGTATATATTTAATTGCACTTTGAGAAGGCATTGCTCCACTTGAAATATTACTTCTAATTAATCCTTTAACTTTAGCCTCTAATACGTCTTTAGCTTTTTGATTATTTAATCCAAATGTAAGAAAGCCAACACGTAAACCCCAAGCAAAAAATTCTTTAGTTGCACCGTCAAGGCGTATCGGTAAAATGTTTTTTGAATCTAATTGAGTAATTGCAGTAAAAATAGATTGTGTATAGACATCTTCATAAAATAAACCATAGTATGCATCATCTACGACTGTAATCACCTTAGTTCCTTTTTCTGCTAAGCGTTCAATTGCTGAGACAATTGTACGAACTTCTTCTTTAGTAGGTGTATAGCCAGTTGGATTATTAGGATAGTTTAAGATAATAATAGCTTTATCTTGTTTAAAATTATCTAAAGTAGATACAAGTGAGTTTGTTGTATAATGTCCATCTTGATCGAAAATAGCATAAGTTTCAATATTTGCCTTATGTCTTGTATTAAAAATAAGTTTATAGTTTCCCCAGTTATGTGTTGGTAATAAAATTGTATCTTCATCATTTACAAATAAGTCAGCAACTAAAGATAAACCATGGGTTAATGCATTCGTCACGATCGGACGGCTTATAGATGAAGCTTTTAAACTAGGATTTTCTTTTAACATTTTTTGTTGCCATAAATCTCTTAAAGTTTCAATTCCTTGTGGCGGAGCATATGGGAAAATCTCATCAGGCGAAAGATGATTGTAGACATCAAATAATGTGTCTGCATACATTTTTCCTTTATCATTAGTTGCCATACCAATTGTTGCATTGTATTTTGTTGATTTAGCTTCTGCAGACTGAGACAGAATACCTTTGGGATAAAACATAGATTGACCTAATGTCGATAACATGCTTAATATTTCAGGACGGTCATCGCCTAGTTGATCGTTTAAATGTTGTGCTAAAGGATTCATTTTCATAACCTCGCTTTAAATTGTTATTCACATTATATATTATCTTGAATTAAACAAAATATAAAGTTTTCTAATAAAAAATAAAGCAGAGAAGTGTTTTTATACGTAAACGGAACGTATGTTCTGTTTGTGTGTTAAAATATATATAGGTCATCATGAGATATGACACTTTACTTTGTGGAGGTGTAGTGTAATGTCGTGGTTATTAGAAAGTTTAGTCACGCTTATAACAGGGAGTATGCTGATTATATTTCGAGTTTGGTTAGAAACTAAGTGGAAAAATAAATAAGATGACCTTACACAAAAACCCCTTAACTTGATGTGGCAAGTTAGGGGGTGTAATGCAATTTGTGGATATAACACTATCTTAACATAGAACATATACAATTCAATTTTAATTAAATAAATGATTAATGCATATAAAATAAAAAATTTGATATAATTATTATAATGAGGTGACTAAAAATGATGAAACACCTAACAAAAATTTTTGTAGGTTTAGCTATTGTTTTGTTTGTCATTGGATATTATCTACAAGCCACTGGACATGAAAGTCAAGGTATAAAGTTATTATTGGCTGCCATTATGTTTATGATATGTGCATTTATTAATCGTAGCAATGACAGACGTAAAAATAAAAAGTAACATATGAAAACTATGATGCAATTACCACTGTAATACTGTATCATAGTTTTTTGTTTAACTATGTTTATAGTGTATATACAATTTATGTCTTAAGAATACTGATTTTATCTTATTTTTATTATTTCACTTTACAAATCTGTATATACTGTATATATTATTTATATACAGTTGTAAAGGGGGACATAAATGAAAGTTATTCTAAAAAACACCAGTGAACAGCCCATTTATGAACAAATTAAACAACAAATTAAAGAAAATATATTAAAAGGTTACGTTGAAGCTGGAAGTCACTTACCATCTATGAGGGAACTGGCGAAAGATTTGCAAGTCAGTTTAATTACAACAAAGCGTGCCTATGAAGATTTGGAAAAAGAAGGGTTTGTCACAACAATAAGAGGTAAAGGAACATTCGTAAAAGAACAAGACAGTTCAATTTTAAAAGAAAAACAATTTTTTGTAATTGAACATCTTGCACGTTCCATGGTAAAAGAAGCAAAAACAATTGGTATGCCTCTAAAAGAATTAAATGAAGTTTTAGCTTTAATTTACGAGGAGGAAGATGAATGAAAGCGATTGAAGTTAAACACGTAAGTTATAACACTAAAACTTTCCAAATCAAAGATCTTTCATTCAGTATTCCTCAAGGATTTGTTACGGGCTTTATTGGGAGTAATGGTGCTGGCAAGACAACAATGATTCGATTAATGATGGATTTACTTGAACCTAATACTGGAGAAATTAAAATCTTAGGACGACAAATGAAAGAATCAGCAAAATGGATTAAAAATAAAATTGGTTTTGTTTACTCAGAAATTTATTTCAACCAACAATGGAATATAAAAAAACTAGAAAATATGATTTCTCCTTTTTATTCTAAGTGGGATAGTCATATATTCCATCAGTATTTAGAGCGATTCAATATACCAAGTCATCTTAAAATTAAGCATTTCTCTAGTGGAATGAAAATGAAGTTATCTTTAGCCATTGCTTTAAGTCACCACGCTGAGTTATTTATATTAGATGAACCAACAGCAGGTTTAGATCCAATTGTAAGAAATGAAGTTCTAGAAATATTGCAGCAAGAATTAATAGATGAAAATAAAACGGTTTTTATTTCGACTCATATTATTTCAGACTTAGAAAAAATAGCAGATTATCTTGTATATATAAAAACAGGCAATCTTGTACTTGAAGGCTATTGTGATGATATAAAAGAGGAATATTTTATCGTAAAAGGTGATAACAAAGATTTAGATGATGAATTAAATCAACTCCTTTTATATAAAGAAGAAAAGCATACAGGTTATGTCGGTTTTACAAAACATGGTCAAGCATTTAAGGAATTATTTGGAAAACAAGTTGAAATAAAACATCCAACGATTGAAGAATTAATGATTTACCTTGAGAAAATGAAAGAAACTAATGATGTTGAAACTCCAAATAGAAATGGGTTGATGGCATGAAGCAACTAATAATAAGAAATTTTAAGTTAAGACGTTGGACACTTATCATTTATTTAGTGCTTATTGTTATTAATCCTATTTATACACTATTTTTTTCAAAAACAAGTTATGGTTTCGTTGTATATATTCCACTTGCCATTACATTAATGATTATAAGCATTTTAGATTCAGGACAATTATTTAGAGTACATAGACGGTTAGGTGGAAAAGAGTCGTATCTTTTTTATGAAAGTTTACCAATAACTAAGAAAGAATTGCTTAATGCAAATTATCTGACATGTATTATATTAACGATTTTAGGAACATTGATTATTGGATTATATAATTTTCAATCAACAAATATTCAGGTAAATGAGTTGCGTTATTCGACAGCACTTTCATTTTTAAGTGTAAATTTATTTAGCATTCCTATTGCCTTTAGTAAAAGTACAGAAAGAAAAAGAGAATATATTTCTTACACTGTTTATATTATTTTAATGGTACTTGCTATACCGATGGCAATTGCATTTATCTTTTTGACTATTAATTTATTTATCTTTCATAATGCACTTGATCCAAATGTATTTAATAAATATTTAAGTATTGGATTAGTTATTATAAGTGTGATTTGGCTAGTTATAAATTATTTTATTCAAATAGCACGTGTTAATCGTCGCTAGAAAAAAGGAGGACTTTTATGAAATTAGAAAATATTACTAAAACATACGGTAATAATAATGTTTTAGACAATATAGATTTTGATTTTGGAGATAGCAAAATTGTAGGACTCATTGGTAAAAACGGTGTGGGTAAAACTACACTGATGAAAGTGATGAATGGAAATATTATTAATTACAAAGGTAAAGTTAATTTAAAAGATGATGAAAATATTGGCTATCTCATTGAACATCCAAAACTTTATGATAATAAAACAGGACTTTATAATTTAAGACTCTTTGCTCAGGTGCTTGGTCAAGGATTTGATAAAGCATATTCAGATAAAATTATAGATGCTTTTGGTATGCGTCCCTATATTAAGAAAAAAGTTAAAAAATATTCAATGGGTATGAAACAAAAATTAGCGATTGCTGTATCATTAATGAATAAACCAAAATATCTTATTTTGGATGAACCGACCAATGGCATGGATCCAGATGGCTCAATCGATGTTCTAGAAACGATACAATCTTTAGTAAATGAATTAAATATGAAAATTCTTATTTCAAGTCATAAATTAGAAGACATCGAATTAATTTGTGATAGAGCTGTCTTTTTAAGAGATGGACATTTCGTTCAAGATGTCAATATGAAAGATGGTAGTGCAGAAGAAAGTACCTCTATTACGTTGGACAATGATGATTTTGATCAAGCGCTAAATTATTTACAAGAACATTTTAATGTTATTCATTCTTATAAACAAAATGGAGAAATTCTTATTAAAGCAGAACGAGATTATCGAACATTGCTTAAAGCGCTCGCACATATTAATGTGTATCCTAAATATATTGAAACACGTAAAAATTCGCTTCGAGATACGTACTTTAATATTAATCAAAGAGGTGACCATTAAATGAAGAGTTTACAATTAGTTAAATATGATATATTAAGTTTTTTAAAAAGTTATTTAACATATATCGCGCTTATATGTATTTGGGGTATCATCACAGCAATGACTGTACTATTAGCAAAGAATACTGATAAAGTCGATTATTCAATGATATTACCAATGGCAAATTGGATGTTTCTATTCTTTGGTTTACTTGTTGTTATTAAAACAATTACACGTGACTATTCTCAAGGAACGATTCAACTTTATATGAATAAAGTGAAAAATAGAGTAGGTTATGTGATAGCAAAAACGATTTCGATTATTATTTTTTCGTTCATATTTACACTTATCACGTATGTTACACTTTTAGTTATTCAAACTTTTACAGATGGTAAAAATTTAAATGGAGATAAATTCCTAACAAATATTTGGTTCTATCTTATCTTTTTACTATTTTTTGGACTATTATTATTCTTAATTACTTTAATTGTACAAAAACCAGCAGTCATTTTTACATTAGGTATCTTTTTAGTGTTTATCGTACCATTTTTACAACCATTTTTAGGTTTAATCCCTGAATGGGGCGATAATATTCAAAAATCACTCAAATATATACCTTTTAGTTACTTAACAGAAAAATCATCATCAGGTAGTATTGAATTTACGAATTGGCAATGGTTCATTTCTATTGCATCTATTGTTATTTTATTTATCGCTGATGTACTTTATGCTGCTAAACGAGACATTTAAATTAATAACTTTTTAATAAAACTGGTGACGATACGTTCAATTTTTGTCGCCAGTTTTATTTGCATTGAAAGGTACTTTAATATTTTTTGAATATAATCATAGTTATGATATATTAAAAAAAATAAGTATATAAGTGGTGGTCCTATTGCATATTCAAAATAGATGGGTTATTTCAATTTTATTTATTGTCATTTCTTTATTAGTTGTACTAGGATTGACAATTTATAAAAATGAAAAAACGGTTGATTTAAGTGATGTAGAAATTAATCATTTAAAGCTTAATGAAACGTTTGATAACTCAGAATATAGTTTAAATAAGCATGTGAAATTAGATAGGTATGTTTTTTATAATCATAATAAATATAAAAATTTAACAATAAAAGTCAAGAAAAAACATCACAAAATTAAAGGAATTATCTTAGTTAAAGATACTTTTGTTAACACAAATTTTGATGTTCATATAGGTGACCAAATCGATGCTGTTATAGATAATCTAGGTTATAACTATGACAAAGATAAGGTAGGTAAAGGTTATGATGCTTTAGTGTATCTTGATAAAGATCATCACATGAAATTATCAATTTTATATAAAGATAATATTGTTAAGCGAATTGAATTCTTTAGTCGTTGATAGTTAATAAAAATAAATTTATATTTTAAGAAAGTATGTGAAAGAAAATGGATAAAATTACTTTTTTGAATGAACTGGAAACGGAGCTTGATGATTTACCACGTAAAGAAAAAGATAAAGTAATGAATGAATATGAAAATATCTTTTATAATCAAGAAACAAAAGGCAAAACAGATGCTCAAATATTAGATGATTTGAAAAATCCTTATACTATTGGAAAAGAAATAAAAGCTAAAGAAGCAATTTCACATGCAAAAGTTACACCTAACTTTCGTAATATTGTAAAAGCTATTATGGCATCATTAAGTTTGGGTGTTATTTCTTTTTTCTTAATTGTTATCCCAATTATAATATTCTTAATATTTCTAGCCTTTGTTTTCGTCATTTCAATTGTGCTTATTTGTTTACCTATCTTATTAATTATTATTAGTATCCTTAAAGGCACTCCTGACTCTTTTAGTAATTTTCTTTATAGTATTTCTTATGCTGGAATAGGTATATTAGTGTTCGTTGCAATAATAAAAATTGTTCAGAATTTATATAAACTTGTTTTAAAATATTTATCATGGTATATAAAAATAATTAAAGGAAGAATCCAGTGATGAAAAAGTTAACAATAAGTGGATTAGTTATATTTGTTGTTTTTTTTCTAGCAGCAACGTTGGTATGGTTTGTTCATGATAAAGATATTTATAAACGACTGAAATATAATGAAACGTTTCATCAATCATCTATCTCCAAATTGAATATAGATAGTTATAGTTCTGATATCACTATTACTCAAGGTTCTTCATTTAGAGTGAAATATTACGGGGACAATAGTATAAAAGTGAACACTCAAAAAGACAGCTTAAATGTAAAAGAATCACGTTCTTCTAAAAGAGGGTATAGCTTTAATTTAAACCCTTTTAAAAGAAGCAAGTTCAACATACATATAACTATTCCACCTGATAAATTAAAACAATTAAATATTGATGCTAAATTAGGAAAATTAAATATTAATAATATAGATATCAAAAAAGCCAGAATTAGAAAAGACGGAGAAAATTTAAATATCAAAGAAGCTAAACTTGATCGTATTGATTATTATAGCGATCATGGAACAATTAATATTAAAAATAGTGATATTAAAAATAGTCAATTTAAAGTAATAAATTCTAATATTGTGGTTAATCATTGTACCTTGAAAAATGGGTTATTCATTACAAATGAAGGAAAACTTGACTTTAAAAACATGCCAAGTCAAATTGATATGAAGAGCTCAAGTAAAAAAGGTGATATAAACATTGAGTATAAAACTAAGCCTAAAGACACCTTGTTAAAACTACATCCAGGAATGGGTGACAATAACATTAAGAATCCTTATTTTAAAGATAGCAAAGTAGGTAATAGTTATAATATTATAGAGTGTTATAACGTTAAAGGTGATATAAATATTAAATAGGATGAAAAAGATTAGACAAAACGTTGATTAATTAAATTTTAAAACGTTTATCTAATCTTTTTTTATTAATACGTAGTAAATGTTAAATCAGTATCTAGCTTTCCAGTAAATTCTATTAAGTCAAGTTCATGACCCTCTAACCATGACTGAAAGTCGATAGATAGAGGGGGGTTATTCTCACCTAATGTCATCCAAGCTTTTAAATGTTTAGGTTCATACATTGATGTATGAATCGTTCCTGACCAACTTTTAAACAACTTACTATAAATATTATATTTAGGATCATTAAAAAGTTTAAACGCAGTATATTTATCTATACCTTGTGATTAGTACAAACTTTATCATATCTAACATCAAATGAGCGTGGCGTAATTTCAACAATTGCATGATTTAAATGCTTATCCATTAAAATATAACTAAATGAACTTCTATGGGGTAACTCTTTTAGAAATTGAATTGCTTCTTTTACATCTTTACAATATTCTAAGACAAGTCGTCCTACCATATAACATACAAATCCATTTGCAGGATGCTTACGGTGCATAAAATTATATCCCATCACAAGACCTGCTTCATTCATACCATCCATACGACCAGTTACTCTAGAGGTTGGTCCTATTTGCGCGAGTCCACCATCATTTGGTTGATAAAGAAGATATCTGCCATCATATGTAGCAGGATGATAGTCATAATTACGAACCATATAATCTTTACCTTGAAAAACTGTACATCCACTTTCATTTAAATCAGTAAAACGATAGTGACCGAAATTTAAAATCATTTGTTTAGTCGGTAAATTTAATATCTCTTGCATTCCTAATAATTCTTCCCAGATTTCTGGTGCATACGTTTGGAAAATGCTATATGTTTCATTAACATCAATGTCAAAACGAGGTATACGCTTCTTCCATTCACGTTCTCTATTTTCTAGTAAGGGCGTCTGTTTTAACCACTGAGCAGTTTTGATACCTAAATCAAAATGTGATCCGCGAAAGGTCATAATATCTGACTTAACTTCTTGCATGAAAAATCCTCCTATCATTTGTTTTATTATTTATATTGAACAATAATTTATATTAAATTTAAAGCCTTATAATGTTTATTTATATATGATAGTAATTCACTGTGTAAATAAGACCAATGTCATTCATTATAAATAAAGAAAAAATATTTGATTTTTTAAAAATCTTTAATTTTAGGTTTGAAATAATATATAAAAAGGTATGTATTTAATCATAACGTTAACTATGTTAAAATTATTTAATGTAAACGTATTTATTTTAAGTACAGGGGTGAAACATAAATGTGGGATTTCATTAAAGGTTTATTTAAATTCTTATTAAGCTTTACAGCTATTACAGCACTAGTTGTTGGTGTAGTAGTAGTAGTATTTGGCTTTATTTTCAAAAAAGACTTTGAAGATATCGAAAGAAAAACAAAAGAAATCGTATCTGATATTGAAAGCAATAATGCTTAATGCAACGATGTACCATATACCAGTAATTTCATTTGAAGTTACTGGTTTTTTTTATTACTCTTAAATAAATACAATTAGCTAGTATAAATGTTAATAATATTGAATATAATGGAGGTATTAAAATGACAACCAAAGGTTATGTGGGGTCTTATACAAAAAAAGAAGGTAAGGGTATTTATATATTCGAACTTAATGAAGATAATGGAGAAATACAATCAGTAGATACAGGATATGATATCGAAGCATCGACTTATCTTGCTCAAACTGAACAATTTTTGTATGCAATTACTAAAGAGAATGAGGCATGTGGTGTGGCTGCATTTAAAAAAGACGAGAATGGACAGCTTACACTCATTAATAAATGTTTAGCTTCAGAGAATGGAACAGGGTGTTATATTTCTGTTTCTAGTGATCATAACTTCTTATTCGAAGCGGTTTATACTGCTGGAATAGCACGTATATATCAACTTAATCCTGAGACAGGCGAAGTGGTAAAATTAATTGAAGAGTTAGAACATAGTTATCCAACTGGAACACATGAGCGTCAAGATCATAATCATATTCATTTTATTAGAGAAACCCCTGACCATAAATATGTAGCTGTGACTGATTTAGGTGCAGATAAAATTGTAACATATACATTCGGAGTTGAAGGGTTTAAAGAACATGCGGTATCAGAATTCCATGCTGAAGATGGACCGCGTCATATTGAATTCCATAATAATGGGAAATACGCGTATGTTGTTCATGAGTTATCTAATAGAGTAAGCGTTGTACAATATCATGATGGAAAATTTGAAGAAATTGAACGTCATTTAACGATTCCTGAAGATTTCACTGAAGAAACTAAATTAGCAGCTGTGAGACTATCTCATGATGAACAAAATTTATATATTAGTAATCGTGGACATGATAGTATAGCGATATTTACAGTAGTTGACGATGGAAAAGGAATTAACCCGGTTGAAATAGTAAAAAGCGGGGGAGAATTTCCAAGAGATTTTAATATTACTGAGTCAGATGAATACCTTGTATGTGCACATCAAGAAGGAAATTACGCGTTAACAGTATTTAGACGTGATACAAATAGTGGTATGTTGATTGCTACTGACAATCAGTATACCGCACCTGAAGGTGTATTTGTTGATTTCTTGAATTCATCGTTATAGATAAAAAATACCCCTATAATGTAAACACTTGTAAAGTGAGCCATTATAGGGATTTTTTTATAAGTTTTTGAAAAATGTTCTAATATATTTGAATTTACCTTTATAAGGGGGATAGATAATACTCGAATCTAGTCGAGTAGATTTAAAAATATATGATTTCATATGACTAAATGTATCAAATGAATATTTGCCATGATATTCGCCAATTCCTGAAGCACCTACGCCACCAAAGGGTAAATTTGGGTTAGCTAAATGCATTAAAGTGTCATTGATTGCACCGCCACCAAATGACAATTCTTCTAGCACACAGTTCGTTGTATTTTCATCTTCACTAAATAAATATAAGCTTAGAGGTTTAGATTTGCTTTGAATAATATCTATCGCTTCATTAAAATCATCGTAGACGATGATTGGTAATAATGGACCAAAAATTTCTTCTTCCATAATTTTAGATTGTGGAGTAATACCGTCTAAAATTGTAGGTTCGATATATTGTTCATTTTCATCAGTATGCCCACCAAAAATCACTTCATTACGATGTATTGCTAATAATTCAGAAAGTCGATTGAAATGTTTTGTATTAACAATACGTCCAAAATCAGGGCTATTTTGAATATTTTTGCCATAGAACTCTTCAATAGATTGTTTAAATGCTTGAATTAATTCATTTTTAACTTTTCTATTCACTAAAATATAATCTGGTGCTACGCAAGTTTGACCAGCATTGGTGAATTTACCGAAGCTAATACGATCACTTGCTACTTTAATATTAGCAGTTTCATCTACAATCACTGGTGATTTACCACCAAGTTCAAGTGTGACAGGAACTAAATTTTTACTTGCTGCTTCGTAAACAATTCGACCTACATTTTCGCTACCAGTAAAGAATATATAATCAAATGGAAGATTGATTAATGTTTGAGTTTCTTCAACGCCACCTTCAACGACAGCTACAAAATCGCTTGCAAACACATCTTCAATCACTTTTCGCACTACTTGTGCAACATGAGGAGTAAGTTCAGAAGGTTTAATGATGGCGTTATTACCAGCTGCTATAGCACCAATAAGAGGTTCGAATAAAAGTTGTACAGGATAATTAAATGGACCGATAATTAATATTGTCCCATAGGGCTCAGGCTTAATATAACTCTTTGATGGAAACATAAATAGGGGTGTATCTACTTGCTTAGTTTTAGCCCAGTTTTTTAATTCTTTACGAGCTGTTTTTATACTTTTTAAAAGTATACCAATTTCAGTAGCATACGCTTCTACTGAACCTTTCCCTAAGTCTATTTTTAACGACTCTAATAATTCTGTTTCATGGTCTTTAATACTTTTACTTAATAGTTTTAACTGTTGTTTACGAAATTTGATATCTTTAGTTTGATGTGTTTTAAAAAACTGTTTACTTTCTTGAAATTGTTTTTCTATTAAATTCAATTGTAGTACCTCCTGTACAGTCAATCCCAATACCGTTATAGGTGTAGTTGACTATATAATTTTAGTTAAATGTATCCAAGGTTAAAACATTTGAATGAATGATTAAAATAAATTAAAAAAGGCTGAGAGTTAAGTAACCTACTATCTCAGCCTTATTATATATGAATTAAAATATGAATTATTTAGTTAAAATTTCAGTGATTTGAGGTACAACTTGTTTTTTACGAGAAACTACACCTGATAAGAAAGCCATACCATCATCTAATTGAACATTGAAGGCTTGACCAACTTTATCCTTTTCAGCCCCGACAACTAAAATTTTAGAATCACTGTTAATAATATCAGTGACAACTAATACAAATAAATCATATTTTTCGTTTGCACTTGTTTCTAACATTGCTTTTTCCAATTCATCTTTACGATTTAAGACTTCATCAATATCTACAGTATTGACTTGAGCAATACGAGTAACATAATCTCCCATATTAAATGATTTAGCATCCATATTTAATAACTCTTCAGCAGATTTATCAGTTGTTGAAGCACCTGCTTTCAACATTTCTAAACCATATTCATCTAAATCGACATTAGCAATGTCTTTTAATGCTTTAGCAGCATTTACATCTTCTTCAGTACATGTTGGAGATTTAAATAATAAACTATCTGAAATAATAGCTGAAATCATTAATCCAGCAATTTCAGGTTTAATCTTAAAGTTACGTTCTTTATACATTTTATAAAGAATTGTAGCAGTACAACCTACAGGTTCTGCACGATAGTATAAAGGACCTGCTGTTTCAAAGTTCGCAATTCTATGATGATCTACGACATTCACAATATTCGCTTTAGCAATAGTTTCAGCACTTTGTTGGAATTCATTGTGGTCAACTAAGATAACGTCTTGACCTTCTAAATCATCATTTAATAAAGTTGGTGCATCAACTTTAAAATGATCTAATGCATATTTTGTTTCAGCACTCACTTCACCTAAGCGATAAGGAGTTGCTTCAGAATTTCCAGTTTGTTGTTCAAAATCAGCCATTATAATAGCTGAAGATATTGCATCTGTATCCGGATTTTGATGTCCAAAAATATAAGTTTTTGCCATTGATTTATTCACCCTTAATTTTTAAATTTATCCTTATTTTAGCATGTTTTAATTGATAACTTCTACCTTTGCACCTAATGAGTTTTTAAAATGAGCTAAAGCGAACTGATGACCCTCTTCATTAAATGAGGCAACACCTTGTTCAGGGATAATAATATGATAGCCTAAATTATAAGCAGAAATTGCTGTATGGAGTACACATATATCAGTACATACACCTACAATTTCAACAGTATCAATATGTCTTTCTCTTAATAAACTATCTAAAGCAGTACCATAAAAAGAATCATAACGTCGCTTATCTAAATAATGTACAGTATCTTCATTTTTATATTTATCAAAAAATGATTTTACCTTACCATATAATTGACGACCTGAAGTGCCTTCAATGTTATGTGGTGGGAATAATTTAGTTTCAGGATGATACGGGTCTTCTTCAAAATGTAAATCCATCATGAAAAAGATATTATCATGTTGATGTTGATATTGATTGAGTCTTTCTACAATAAACTGTTCAATATCTTGGCCTGGTTTACCACAAGTTAATCGGCCGCCATCAGCGATAAAATCATAAGAATAATCTACAACAATCAATGCTTTGTTAGTCATAATAAACATCCCTTTCTTAATAAATGTTTGAATACCTTAAAAAATGTATAATATTAAATTATAAATATAGTATAGCTATACACCATTATGGTTACAAATATATTTAATAACAACATAAGATAGGGGATAAAAAATATTGATCAATGCACAGGATTTTGGTTTAAAAGGAAAACATAAACGAAGAGATACTAAAGCTATACAAAAAGCACTTAATGCCGCAAGATATGGAGAACATACAGTTTATATACCATCTGGGACTTATTATATTAGTAAAGCATTAGTGATATATGATCATACCACTTTAATATTAGAAGATGATACCATCTTGCAACGTCACTCGAGAGATGCATTGTTAAAAAATGGTAAAAAATTTGGTTTCTATCATGGATATCAAGGAAATGGGCATATTAAAATAAAAGGTGGTATATTTGATATGAACGGTTCAAAGTACCCCTATAATAATACCGCAATGTCTATAGGTCATGCTGAAGATATCGAGTTAATAGATATTACAGTACTTGATGTTGTAGGTGGACATGCACTAGATGCTTGTGGAATCAATGGTTTATATATTAAGAACTGTAAGTTTAAAGGCTTTTTTGATGTAAATGGTGATCGCTCATTTTCTGAAGCAATTCAATTAGACATTCAAGTGCCTGGGTCATTTCCTAAATTTGGTACGACTGATGGCACGATTACCAAAAATGTTGTCATTGAAGATTGCTATTTTGGAAATTCAAACCAACCTAAAATGCAAGCTTGGAATAGAGCGATAGGCTCTCATGCCAGTCGTTATAATCGCTTTTACGAAAATATTCATATAAGGAATAATGTGTTTAACGGAATGAATGAATATGCATTAACTCCGTTAAAATCAAAGACAATGTTTATCTCAAATAATACCTTTATAAATTGTAATGGTGGTATTCGTTTTCTTGGAGTTAAAGATGGAAAAAATGCGGCTGATGTTTCTACAGGACAAGTTCAAAAGACTCAAGCTGGAGATAATTTGACTGTAACCGGTAATCATTTCGAAGGAGAAATGAAAAGAGATGCTATACACGTGAGAAGTTATAATAATGTAAAACATACTAATGTTTTTATTGCAGGTAATTCGTTTAATCATTCGACACAAAGATTACATTTAGAAGATATTTCTAATTTGACATTTAATCAAAATGATAAAGTTAAAGTTAAAAAAATTAATATTGATTAGTATTTAATTTAAAAAGATATAATTATAGATGAAAAATAAATGATACGCACTTTATTATGATATATAATAAAGCGTTTTCTTTTATGTTATAATATCATTATATATTTTCAAAAAAGTCAGATTTCTATGAGGCTTGTTTGCAATATAATAGGTATCAAATCAACTTTGTTGAGATGATGCCATATTTCTAAAAATAGAATATATTAAGTTAAGTTTCTAATTTTAAAGGGGGAGAATTAGATGACTAAGCAATCAGGTTTTCGAAGAAATGCACAATACTTAACATTTTTTTCTAAAAAAGATCATACAAATCAATCTTATTCTATGGGACAATTATTGGGGCTCATTTTAGGACCGTTATTGTTTGTTCTTATCTTATCATTCTTTCATCCAGTAGAACTTCCTTTCAAAGGGGTATATGTTTTAGGAATTACGGTGTGGATAGCTATTTGGTGGATTACAGAAGCGATACCAATTGCTGCAACGAGTTTTTTACCACTCATACTTTTGCCTTTAGGACATGTACTTTCGCCTGAACAAGTCTCTTCTGAATATGGTAATGATATTATCTTTTTATTTTTAGGTGGTTTTATTCTTGCAATTGCTATGGAAAGATGGAATTTACATACACGTGTAGCTTTAACTATTATTAGATATATTGGAGCAAGCACGAGTAAAATATTATTAGGCTTCATGATTGCTACAGGATTCCTATCAATGTTTGTATCAAATACAGCGGCTGTTATGATAATGATACCTATTGGTTTAGCAATTATTAAAGAAGCGAATGAGTTGAAAGATGATGACGTTAAATCAGATAGTATTTCGAAGTTTGAAAAATCACTTGTCTTAGCTATTGGTTATTCTGGGACCATCGGAGGATTAGGTACACTTATTGGAACACCGCCACTCATTATACTAAAAGGACAATTTGAACAACATTTTGGACAAGAAATTAGCTTTGCTAAATGGATGATTGTTGGTATTCCTACAGTCATTATTTTAATAGCATTAGCATGGGCTTATTTAAGATTTATCGCATTTAGACATGATTTGAAGTATTTACCGGGTGGTCAAACATTGATTGAAGATAAACTCAATCGTCTTGGTAAAATGTCTTATGAAGAAAAAGTGGTTCAAGCTATTTTTATTCTTGCAAGTTTACTATGGATAACAAGAGAATTTATTTTAAAAAATTTTTCAATAACATCTGAAGTTGCAGACGGTACAATTGCAATATTTATTTCTATTTTACTTTTTATATTTCCGGCTAAAAGTAAAGAAAAGCATAAGCGAATTATTGATTGGGAAGTGGCAAAAGAATTACCATGGGGTGTACTTATATTATTTGGTGGAGGCTTAGCTTTAGCAAAAGGAATTTCAGAAAGTGGTTTAGCAAAATGGCTAGGTGAGCAACTAAAAATGTTAGATGGGGTGCATCCACTAGTAATAGTTATTGTCATTACAATATTTGTGTTATTTTTAACAGAAGTGACTTCAAATACAGCAACTGCTACAATGATTTTACCTATTCTTGCTGCGCTATCTGTAGCAGTAGGTGTACATCCAATGTTATTAATGGTACCCGCAGCTATGGCAGCAAACTGTGCTTACATGTTACCAGTAGGAACACCCCCAAATGCTATTATATTTGGATCAGGTAAGTTGAGTATTAAAGAAATGGCTAAAGTAGGAGTTTGGGTTAATTTAATTTCTGCAGTGATTATTATAGTAGTTGTTTATTTCTTAATGCCATATATTTTAGGATTTGATATTTCTGACACATTAAATTTAAAATAAAATTAAATGTCTTGAAATCATATATTCACTATGTACGTTTTATCTTAATATTTTAAATAAATATACAAAAAATGCCTGGGACATCATGAGTTCATGAGTGGTCCTAGGCATTTTTAATATGATGCGGTTAGGTTTTCAGAATGAAAGGATACATTTAACACAAATATTGTCCACTCCCTTTTATTGACGATGAAAAGCACCAATAATTTTCACTGAAAAATCTAATGTTTCTAATATCGATATAACTTTATTCAAATTATCTGATAG
This sequence comes from Staphylococcus sp. HMSC057A08, assembly GCF_001812925.1. Classification (NCBI taxonomy): domain Bacteria; kingdom Bacillati; phylum Bacillota; class Bacilli; order Caryophanales; family Staphylococcaceae; genus Staphylococcus; species Staphylococcus sp. HMSC057A08. The sequence continues at coordinate 50,538 of NZ_KV810853.1, forward strand.
CCCGGTATCTGCTTGTACAAAGAAGCGATACATACCCAGTTGAGTTTTCAGTGGTCTTGATTCAATCCATGATAAATTAATATCAAATAATGCAAATGTAGTCAGTATACTTGCCAGTAATCCAGCTTTGTCATACTTAGGGGTAATTAATAGCATTGTGTTATTCGTTTTAGACTCAAAGTTATTATCATTTTTTATGACTAAAAAACGTGTAACATTATGCGGGTAATCTTGAATATTACTCTCTATAGCAGTATATCCGTACATTTCACCACTACCTACTGGGACAATGGCTGCTACATCCGAGGAGATTTTTTCTAATCCTTGAATCGTACTGTCAACATAATCGTAAGAAAATTGATGTTTGTGAATGTATTGGCTTGTTTGACTGATGGCTGGTGCGATAGAGTATACCTTTTTTATATTTTCTATCTTTGAGTCCCTTGTCGCATATAAACCAAAATTAATATCTAAATGTATTTCTCCATGTGCAAAAACATGTTGTTGAGCCAGTGCATCTGCCACAATGTTTATAGTTCCTTCAATTGAATTTTCTATGGGTACAATTGCTACAGATTGAGCGTCACTATTTACTGCCTTAATGACTTCGTATAAATTAGACTTTGGTATGAAGTTAAAATTATCTTTTGAAAAATATTTTTTAGCGGCTAAATATGAAAATGTACCTTCGGGACCTAAATAATATAAATGCATGATGAATTGTCACCTCATGAATCTTGTACATTAGTGGAATGGACATTTCATCGGTGTCGCTTTTTTATAATGGAAATTAGGATCTTTAATAATATTTTTGTATCCATGATGATAATTAGCAGTTAACGTTGGCGATAACGGTGGGGCTAACCATGACCATTTTCCAGTAACATCACGATGATGCTGTTCCTCTTTTTCTTCAAATAATTCAAATTGTTTAGCAGCAGTTAAGTGGTCAACAATAGAAACACCCTGTGATTTAAAAGAGTGATAAACTGCATAATTTAATTCTACTAATGTACGATCTTTATTAAATGAATTATTTTTAAGTGTACCAAATTCAAATGTTTCTGCAACTTTTTCAAGCAAATTATAGCGGTAAGTATCAGTAAAATTACGAACTGCAATTTCAGTAACCATGTACCAACCATTAAAAGGAGCAGTTGGATATGTAATTCCACCTATTTTCAAATCCATATTAGAAATAATAGGAACACCATACCATTTTAAATGTAAATCTTTCAGCTTTGGAAATTGATCATGTTCTATATCTACTTCTTTAATCAATGAAGCAGGAAATTCATGATATTTTATAGGTGAATTTGGTAATTGATAAATAAGAGGAAGCACGTCAAAGTCTGAACCTTTGCCTTTCCATCCCAAATGATTAGCTAATTGTGTTATCTCGCGTTCTGATGGATCACCTTTATCTTCATATCCTGCGTAACGTATTAATTGATTGTTATATATTTTAGGTGCATCAGTTGAAGAAAATATAGTGATATATGGTTTGATTTTACCGCCATTTGTTGCTTTGTTTAAATGATTATGAAGCGCATCTAAGAAATGTTGTTCTGTATAACTATCTCGTGCATCCACAATATTTAATGATTCCCAAAATAAGCGCCCGACACATCGATTGGAATTACGCCATGCCATTTTAGCGCCATAATTTAGTTCTTCATAAGTATGTGTATAGGTACCTGTCCGATTGATTTCTTTCTCTATCTCAGTGATACGTTTAGAAATAGTATGATTTGAGTAATTTAATTCACCATACATAGTTTGGATAAAATTTGTAGCTTCTTCTAATAGCATATAATCACCTCAATAGTATTATAAGCGAGAAACTGATATAACACATACAATAAATACTTGTGTCATGAATTTGTCGAATTAAAAAAATTTAATTTTTAAATTAAAGACTATTATCGAAAATACTCACTATTACTGAATTGTGATAAAATATACAAAAAGGTTGTTAGGAGAGATGAGGATGTATCGTTACGAAGATGATAGTTTAATGTTACATAATGACTTATATCAAATAAATATGGCAGAAAGTTACTGGAATGACGGTATTCATGAAAGAAATGCAGTGTTTGATTTGTATTTCAGAAATATGCCATTTGGAAGTGGATATGCTGTTTTTAATGGGTTAAAAAGGATGATTCAATTTATAGAAAACTTCCATTTTAGTGATTCTGATATCGAATATTTACAATCAATAGGATATAAAAATGATTTTTTAAAATATCTTAAAAATTTGAAATTTACAGGGAATATTCGCGCGATGCAAGAAGGGGAATTGTGTTTTGGGAATGAACCATTATTACGAGTAGAAGCGCCATTAATTCAAGCTCAACTTATTGAAACGATTTTACTTAATATTGTAAATTTTCATACGCTTATTACAACGAAAGCTAGTAGAATTCGTCAAGTTGCACCACAAGATACGTTAATGGAATTTGGTACACGACGTGCACAAGAAATTGACGCCGCAGTTTGGGGAGCACGTGCAGCATATATTGGTGGGTTTGATTCAACAAGTAATGTCCGAGCAGGCAAATTATTTGGTATTCCAGTTTCCGGAACTCATGCTCATGCACTAGTTCAAACATATGGTGATGAGTATAAAGCATTTAAGATTTATGCAGAACGACATAAAAATTGTGTGTTTTTAGTAGATACGTTCCACACTTTAAAATCAGGGGTACCAACTGCAATTAAAGTTGCAAAAGAATTAGGAGATTCCATTAATTTTATAGGTATAAGATTAGATTCTGGTGACATTGCATATTTATCGAAAAAAGCTCGTCGTATGCTTGATGATGCAGGCTTTAAAGACGCAAAAATCATTGCTTCAAATGATTTAGATGAGCAAACAATTACCAGTTTAAAGGCACAGGGTGCAAAAGTAGATTCTTGGGGTATAGGGACTAAATTGATCACGGGTTATGATCAACCAGCCTTAGGAGCAGTTTATAAACTTGTCGCTGTTGAAAATAATGAAGGTGAATATGTAGATCGTATCAAGCTATCAAATAATGCGGAAAAAGTTACTACGCCTGGTAAGAAAAAAGTATATCGTATTATTAATACTAAAACTGGCAAGGCTGAAGGTGACTATATCACGCTTGAACATGAAAATCCTAATAAAGAAAAACCATTAAAGATGTTCCATCCAGTTCATACTTATAAAATGAAACATGTTAAGCATTTTGAAGCAATTGATTTACATCATTCAATTTTCGAAAATGGTAAATTAGTTTATGACTTACCAAGTGAAAAAGAAACTCAAGATTATTTAAAACAATCATTATCACAATTGTGGGAAGAAAATAAACGTTATTTAAATCCACAAGAATATCCAGTAGATTTAAGCACAAGTTGTTGGAATAATAAACAAAAGCGCATTCTTGAAGTGACAGAACATGTTAAGGAAATGGAGGAAGACAATGACTAATTTACAAGATATCGTAGTAAAAGAAATGAAAGTAAAGAAACATATTGATAGTCAACAAGAAATTCGTGAGATTATCCAATTCATTAAAAACTATGTTCAATCACATACATTTATTGAGTCATTAGTACTTGGCATATCTGGTGGTCAAGATTCTACACTTACTGGTAAATTAGCGCAATTAGCAGTTGAAGAACTCCGTAAAGAAGGAAGAGAATGCCAATTTATAGCAGTTAAACTTCCCTATGGTAAACAAAAGGATGCTGATGAAGTAGAAGATGCACTTCATTTTATTCAACCTGATGAAGTGATTACAGTTAATATTAAACCAGCAGTAGATCAAAGTGTAGCATCATTGAAAGAAGCGGGTATTGAACTTACAGATTTCCAAAGAGGAAATGAAAAAGCAAGAGAGCGCATGAAAGTACAATTTTCTATTGCTTCAAATCGTAGTGGTATTGTTATAGGAACGGACCATTCAGCTGAAAATATCACAGGTTTTTATACTAAATATGGTGATGGTGCTGCTGACATTGCACCTATCTTTGGACTAGATAAACGCCAAGGTAGACAGCTTTTAGAATATTTAGAAGCGCCAACACATTTATATGAAAAAGTGCCTACTGCTGATTTAGAAGATGATAAACCTCAATTACCTGATGAGGAAGCATTAGGGGTAACTTATAATCAAATTGATGACTACTTAGAAGGCAAAGAAGTACCAAGTGATGCAAAAACAACGATAGAGAATCATTATGTTAAAAATGCACATAAAAGAGAATTAGCATATACTCGCTATACTTGGCCTAAACATTCACATACAAAAGAATAAATGAATACTTTAATAATTAAATGATTTAATTACTATTAGTTTTTAGTGACAAAATTATTTGTGACTGATAAAATTATTTCGAATTTTAGTTAAATGAAATGAGGAATAATATGTCAGTAATAACGTCAAATCCATGGATAATGATATTAGCGATATTCATCATTAACGTTTTTTACGTTACATTTCTTACAATGCGCACAATTTTAACGTTAAAAGGATATCGTTACATGGCAGCAGTAGTGAGTTTTCTTGAAGTTTTAATATATGTTGTTGGATTAGGGCTAGTGATGTCTAGTTTAGATCAAATTCAAAATATTATTGCATATGCCTTTGGATTCTCAATAGGTATCATTGTTGGAATGAAAATTGAAGAAAAGCTTGCATTAGGCTATACAGTTGTAAACGTAACATCTGCAGAATACGACCTTGATTTACCTAAAGAGTTACGAAATTTAGGTTATGGTGTTACTCACTATGAAGCACATGGTAGAGATGGAAGTCGAATGGTAATGCAAATTTTAACACCTAGACGTTATGAACGAAAATTAATGGAAACTGTTCGTAGTTTAGATGAAAAAGCATTTATCATTGCGTATGAACCTAGAGCTATTCACGGTGGATTCTGGACTAAAGGTGTTCGAACTAAGAAAGTAAAAGCATATGAAGTAGAAGAAATAGAAAGTGTTGTGGAACATAGTGAAGTTCAAGGTAAATGAAAATGAAACTATTTCAGATTGTATTGCACGTATGAGAAAAGAAGGATACATGCCAGTCAGACGTATTGAAAAACCTGTTTACTTTGAAGATAAACAAGGAAATATAAAGATATTACGACAAGATATTCAATTTGTTGGTAAGAAAATAGAAAATGACATTTAATAACTGCTCATATATGGGTCTTTGACAATTTAGAAGTCAGAGACCTTTTAATATTTTTATAAAGTTCGTAAACCTATATTCAATTAGAATAAAAAATCTTTATACTTTTAGTATAGAATCTGTTAAACTATAAATATAGAGTTAAATACGAACTATTTTACTTAAAAATGATTTAATGTACAGCTTTTTATAAAAATAATTACATAAGATAGGAGTTTAATAATGATTGAACGTTATTCAAGAGAAGAAATGTCTAGTATTTGGACAGACCAAAATAGATATGAAGCATGGTTAGAAGTGGAGATTCTTGCTTGTGAAGCCTGGAGTGAATTAGGATATATTCCTAAGGACGACGTAAAAAAAATTCGTGAAAATGCTAAAGTGGATGTCAATCGTGCAAAAGAAATTGAACAAGAAACACGTCATGATGTAGTAGCATTTACAAGACAAGTATCTGAAACACTTGGAGAAGAACGTAAATGGGTTCATTATGGATTAACTTCTACAGATGTTGTGGATACTGCATTAAGTTATGTAATTAAACAAGCGAATGAAATTATTGAAAAAGATATTGAACGCTTTATTAAAGTACTTGAAGAAAAAGCTAAAAAATATAAATATACATTAATGATGGGTCGTACACACGGTGTTCATGCTGAGCCAACCACTTTTGGCGTAAAAATGGCATTATGGTATACAGAAATGAAACGTAATTTAAAACGTTTTAAAGAGGTACGTAAAGAAATTGAAGTTGGGAAAATGAGTGGCGCAGTAGGAACATTTGCCAATATTCCTCCTGAAATTGAAAATTACGTTTGTAAACATCTTGGAATTGACACAGCCCCTGTATCAACTCAAACACTTCAACGTGATCGTCACGCTTATTACATTGCAACTTTAGCGTTAATTGCGACATCATTAGAAAAATTTGCTGTAGAAGTTCGTAATTTACAAAAAACTGAAACGAGAGAAGTTGAAGAAGCATTTGCAAAAGGTCAAAAAGGATCATCAGCAATGCCGCATAAACGTAATCCAATCGGTTCAGAAAATATTACAGGTATTTCAAGAGTGATTCGTGGTTATATTACAACTGCCTATGAAAATGTCCCATTATGGCATGAACGAGACATTTCTCATTCTTCTGCAGAGCGAATTATGTTACCAGATGTAACAATTGCATTAGATTATGCTTTAAATAGATTTACTAATATTATCGACCGTTTAACAGTATTTGAAGATAATATGAGAAATAATATTAATAAAACATTTGGTCTTATTTTTTCACAACGCGTTTTACTTGCATTAATTAATAAAGGTATGGTTCGTGAAGAAGCATACGATAAAGTACAACCTAAAGCGATGAAATCTTGGGAAACTAAAACACCTTTCCGTGAACTTATAGAACAAGATTCAACCATTACAAATGTTTTATCTAAAGAAGAATTAGACGAGTGTTTTGATCCAAAACATCATTTGAACCAAGTCGATACCATTTTCAAACGTGCTAATTTAGAATAGTTACTAATATAGTTTTAGCATGTTCAATTGAAATAACTACACTTTAATTAATTAATGCGTTAAAATATAGTTATATTTAATTTGAAAATAGGGGTTGCTTGAGATGCAAATTGAAAAATTAAGAGGAGAAGCATTGGATGAATTATTTGATGCCATCTTAACACTTAAAGATAGAGAAGAATGTTATCAATTCTTTGATGATTTATGTACAGTCAATGAAATTCAATCTTTATCTCAAAGACTTCAAGTTGCTAAAATGATAAAGCAAGGTTTTACTTATGCAACTATAGAACAGAAATCTGGTGCATCAACAGCTACGATATCTAGAGTTAAACGCTCACTGCAATGGGGTAATGATGCGTATACAATGATTTTAGAGAGATTAAATGTTGAAACAAAAGAATAAATAAAGAGAGACAATTGCTTAGCTAAAAATAGCAATTGTCTCTTTTTTGTGAATATAATTTTTACAATTTGTACTAGTATAAACTTAGTGTATGGATTTAGAATTGCAAAGGTAAAAATGCTATAATTTAGTGTATGTTAAAAGAAGGAGTTATGGATAATGTATGACATTAGAAAGTGGCAGCATGTATTTAAACTTGATCCTGCCAAAGAGATTAGCGACGAAAATTTAGAAGCCTTATGTATGTCAGATACTGATGCCATCATGATTGGTGGGACAGACGATGTAACTGAAGATAATGTCATTCATCTTATGAGTAGAGTTAGAAGATATCCATTACCTTTAGTACTAGAGGTTTCAAATTTAGATAGCGTAATGCCTGGCTTTGACTTTTATTTTATACCCTCAATATTAAATAGTAATGATGTGACATACCATAATGGTTTGCTTCATAAAGCATTAAAACAATATGGTCATATGATTAATTTTGAAGAAGTGATGCTTGAAGGGTATGTCGTTCTTAATCCAGATAGTAAAGTAGCCAAACTTACGCAATCAAATACTCAGTTAGATGTTGAAGATATTGAAGCTTATGCTCAACTCGTTGAAGAAATGTATAAGTTGCCAATTTTGTATTTAGAATATAGTGGTACATATGGAGATAAAGATATCGTAAAAGCCACTTCCCAAATGTTAACCCATACACAATTATTTTATGGTGGTGGTATTAGTTCTTTAACTGAAGCTAAAGAAATGAAAAATTATGCCGATACAATTATTGTAGGTAATATTATATACTCAGATATTAAAAAAGCTTTAAAAACTGTAAAAATAAAGAAGGAGTCGAAATAATGAATGCTCTAGTAAGTAATATGAATAAAGAACAAAGTGAAGCAGTTAGAACGACAGAAGGTCCTTTGCTTATCATGGCTGGCGCAGGGTCAGGTAAAACAAGGGTGTTAACACACCGCATAGCCTACTTATTAGATGAAAAAGATGTTTCTCCGTATAACATTTTAGCTATTACGTTTACTAATAAAGCTGCAAAAGAAATGAAAGAGCGTGTGGAACACTTGGTTGGTGAAGAAGCTCAAGTGATTTGGATGTCAACATTCCATTCAATGTGTGTAAAGATTTTAAGAAGAGATGCAGATCGTATTGGCATTGAACGCAACTTTACCATTATTGACCCAACTGATCAAAAATCTGTAATTAAAGATGTACTTAAAAATGAAAATATTGATAGTAAACGTTTTGAACCGAGAATGTTTGTTGGTGCCATCAGTAATTTAAAAAATGAATTGAAAACGCCCGAAGATGCGATGAAAGAAGCAAATGATTTTCATTCACAAATGGTTGCAACAGTATATAGTGGATACCAACGTCAACTATCTAGAAATGAAGCATTGGATTTTGATGATTTAATCATGAAAACGATTCGTTTATTTGAACGTGTACCAGATGCATTAGAATACTATCAAAATAAATTTCAATACATCTTTAATTACAGATTTTTGATCAGTTGGG
>NZ_KV810853.1:59256-104118 GCF_001812925.1 Staphylococcus sp. HMSC057A08
CATGTAGATGAGTATCAAGATACAAATAAAGCACAATATACACTTGTTAAATTACTTGCAAGTAAATTTAAAAATTTATGTGTTGTAGGTGATTCTGATCAATCAATATATGGATGGCGTGGTGCAGATATTCAAAATATACTATCTTTCGAGGAAGACTATCCTGAAGCAAAGACTATTTTCCTAGAACAAAATTATCGATCAACAAAAACCATTTTAACAGCTGCAAATGAAGTGATTAAACATAATACTGAACGGAAACCTAAAGGGTTATGGACCGCAAATAATGGTGGAGAAAAGATTAAATATTATGAAGCGATGACTGAACGTGACGAAGCAGAATATGTAGTTCGTGAAATTATTAAACATCGTAAGTCTGGAAAAGACTATAATGATATGGCAATTTTGTATCGAACAAATGCACAATCACGTGTGTTAGAAGAAACATTTATGAAATCAAATATTCCTTATACGATGGTTGGTGGCCAAAAGTTCTATGATCGTAAAGAAATCAAAGACCTGTTAAGTTATTTAAGAATAGTGGCAAATAGTAATGATGATATTAGTCTTCAAAGAATTATTAATGTTCCTAAAAGAGGGATAGGGCCATCATCAGTTGATAAAATTCAACGATATGCACTAGATAACAATATTAGTATGTTTGATGCATTAGGAGAAGTGGATTTTATAGGGCTCTCTAAAAAAGTAACTCAAGAATGTATACAATTTTATGAAATGGTTCAAAACTTAATTAAAGAACAAGAATTTTTAGAAATTAGTGAGATTGTTGAGGAAATACTTGAAAAATCAGGTTATCGTCAAATGTTAGAACGTGAACAAACAATTGAATCACGTAGTCGTCTTGAAAATATTGATGAATTTATGTCTGTACCTAAAGACTATGAAAAAGATACACCTTTAGAAGAACAATCATTGATTAACTTTTTAACTGATTTATCACTTGTCGCAGATATTGACGAAGCACAAATTGATAGTGGTGTAACGTTAATGACCATGCATTCTGCAAAAGGATTAGAGTTCCCAATTGTATTCTTAATGGGTATGGAAGAATCACTTTTCCCTCATATTAGAGCAATTAAAAGTGATGATGACCATGAGATGGAAGAAGAAAGACGAATTTGTTATGTAGCCATTACACGTGCAGAAGAAGTGTTATATATTACACATGCGACTTCTCGTATGTTATTTGGACGTTCACAAGCAAATCTACCATCACGCTTCTTAAAAGAAATCCCTGAAGAATTATTAGAAACACCAGCAAAATCAAAACGACAAACAATCACTTCTAAGTCAACTACACCGTCAAAACGTGGTTTTAGTAAACGTACGACTTCTACTAAAAAACAAGTATCTGCTTCAGATTGGAAGGTAGGAGATAAAGTGACACATAAATCATGGGGCGAAGGTATGGTGAGCAATGTAAGTGAAAAAAATGGCTCTGTTGAATTAGATATTATATTTAAATCTGAAGGTCCTAAGCGTTTATTAGCTCAATTTGCGCCTATCGAAAAAAAGGAGGATTAGTAAATGGATAACATTCAAAATCGTGTCAATGAACTGCATGATTTATTAAATCAATATAGTTACGAATATTATGTGAAAGATAATCCTTCTGTACCTGATAGTGAATATGATAAATTATTACGTGAATTAATTGATATTGAAAATGCACATCCTGAACTAAAAACTGACGATTCTCCAACAGTTAGGGTTGGTGGAGAAGCTCAATCATCATTTGAAAAAGTAAATCACGAAACACCTATGCTTAGTTTAGGTAATGCTTTTAATGAGGAAGAACTAAGACGTTTTGATGAACGTATTCGAGAACATATTGGTAACGTGGAATATATGTGTGAGCTAAAAATTGATGGTTTAGCAGTTTCTTTAAAATATGAAGATGGACGATTTGTGCAGGGATTAACGCGAGGAGATGGGACCACAGGAGAAGATATTACAGAAAATCTACGTACTATTCATGCGATTCCTCTTAAAATTAAAGAACCTTTAAATGTTGAAGTTCGTGGAGAAGCATATATGCCACGTCGTTCCTTTATGAGATTGAATGATGAGAGAGAAAAAAATGAAGAACAACCATTTGCTAATCCACGTAATGCAGCAGCAGGTTCTTTAAGACAATTAGATCCTAAATTAGCTGCTAAACGTAAACTAAGTGTCTTTTTATATAGTGTAAATGATTTTACAGATTTTAGCGCTACTACTCAAAGTGATGCATTAGATGAATTAGATCGTTTAGGGTTTAAAACTAATCATGAACGTGCACGCGTAGAAGATATAGAGGGTGTACTAGAATATATTAAAAAGTGGACTAAACAACGTGAACAGCTATCTTATGATATTGATGGAATTGTTATTAAAGTGAATGATCTTGATCAACAAGACGAAATGGGATTTACTCAAAAATCTCCACGTTGGGCAATCGCTTATAAGTTTCCAGCTGAAGAGGTTGTCACAGAACTTAAAGATATTGAATTAAGTATAGGACGTACTGGCGTCGTTACACCGACAGCCATTTTAGAACCTATTCGTGTTGCGGGTACTACAGTTTCAAGAGCATCACTTCATAATGAAGATTTAATTAAAGAACGTGATATTAGAATCGGTGATAGCGTTATAGTGAAAAAGGCTGGAGATATTATTCCTGAAGTCGTAAGAAGTATTATTGACCGTCGTCCAAATGATGCAAAACCATACCATATGCCAACGCATTGTCCAAGTTGTGGTCATGAATTAGTGCGTATTGAAGGAGAGGTTGCGCTTAGATGTATCAATCCAAAATGCCAAGCGCAACTTGTGGAAGGATTGATTCATTTTGTTTCTCGACAAGCGATGAATATAGACGGACTAGGAAATAAAATCATTCAGCAACTGTATCATCATCAACTTATTAAAGATGTAGGTGACATTTTTTATTTAACTAAAGAAGATTTATTGCCTTTAGAACGAATGGGCACAAAAAAAGTAGAAAACTTATTAAGCGCTATCGAACATGCAAAACAAAATTCTTTAGAACATTTATTATTTGGTTTAGGTATACGACATCTTGGCGCCAAAGCAAGTCAAATTTTAGCAGAGAAATTTGAAACCATGGATCGTTTACTTAAAGTAACAGAAGAAGAACTGGTAGCGATCCATGATATTGGAGATAAATTAGCACAATCTGTAGTAACGTATCTAGATAATGAGGATATTAAAGCACTTATTGAAAAATTAAAAGATAAAAATGTCAACATGACATATAAAGGTGTTAAATCCTCTGAAATTGAAGGACATCCGGAATTTCAAAATAAGACTATTGTTCTTACTGGAAAATTACAACAAATGACACGTAAAGAAGCAACAACATGGTTAGAAATGCAAGGTGCTAAAGTAACAAGTAGTGTAACTAAAAGTACAGATTTAGTAATAGCTGGTGAAGATGCTGGCTCAAAATTGTCTAAAGCTGAACAATTTGGTACAGAAATATGGTCCGAATCACAATTTATTGAAAAACAAAATGAAATAGCAGAATAGAGGAGAACGTAATGAAGCGGTTATTATTATTAGTTATAACGTCGCTTATGATATTGACAGCGTGTGGCAATGGGAATGATAAAAATAGTCAGTCAAATAATAAGCAACAAGAACAAAATTCAAATAATGTAAAAACAGTTGCCACTGATCAAGAAGTTCAAGGAGATAATTATCGTACAATCTTACCATTTAAAGAAAGCCAAGCTCGTGGAGTATTACAAGATAATATGGCTAATAGCTATAATGGTGAAGATTTCGAAAATGGTTTATTACATCTAAGTAAGTCTGTATTTCCAACTGATAATTTTTTATATCAAGATGGGCAGTATTTAGACAAAAATACAGTTAACGCATATTTAAATCCCAAGTATTCTAAAGACGAAATTGATCACATGAGTGAAAGTGAAAAAGAATCAAAAAAAGCTACTGAAAATTTAGGTCTTAATCCATCACATGATGGAGAAACTAAACCAGAAAAAATAGCAGAAAGCTCTCCTGCTTATTTATCTAATATCTTAGAACAAGATTTTTATGATACAAATGATACAAAAGGAAAAAAAATTAAAGGCATAACAATTGGTCTTGCTATGAATAGTGTCTATTATTATCAAAAAGAAAAAGATGGAGAAACATATAGCAAATCGCTAGATAATAAAGAAATTGAAAAACAAGGTAAAGCAATGGCTCAAGAGTTACTTACACGCCTTAGAGCAAATAAAGATTTGAAAAATATTCCAATTCACTTTGCAATATATGTTCAATCGAGTCAAGATGCAATTACGCCAGGACACTTTATTGCTAATACGATTGTTGATGATAAACAAACTAAAATTAATAAATGGAATAAAATTGATGAGATTTCAGCACTTTTACCTTCAACAGAAGCAGAAAAATATGACAAAAATCTAAATAATAACTTTAAACAATTTAATGACGATCTTCAATCTTATTTCTCTAATTTTACTCAAGCAATTGGAAAAGTGAAATTTGTAGATAAGAAACCTAATAGACTAGTGATTGATTTGCCAATCGATTACTATGGTCAAGCTGAAACAATAGGAATTACACAATATGTAACAGAACAAGCTAAGAAATATTTTGATAATATAGATAGTTACGAAATTCGTATAAAAGATGGTAACAATTCAAGAGCACTTATTAGTAAAACAAAAGATGACAAAGACCCACAAGTCCATATTTATAGTAATTAATTAAAAAGAGGTTGTGACACGTCGTGTCGCAGCCTCTTTTTAATTTTCAATAAATTAATTTATTTTTCGCGAACAATTGTTTTAACTTGATTTAACTGTTGTTCAATAGAATAGTCTGATTTATAGGTGAAGATGCTAACAAGGTATGTAACGATTACACTACTAATAAAACCAGGTATAATTTCATACATGCCAAATAGTTCATTAATATTAGCAAGTGGTTTAACCCAGACAATCCAAATAATGACTACGAGAGCTCCAGCAATCATACCACTTATCGCACCCTCACGTGTTAGTTTTTTCCAATATAAAGAAAAAAGAACAAGTGGGCTAAATGCTGCACCAAAACCTGCCCAAGCATTTCCGACTAGGTTTAATATGGTGTCATTAGGAGACCATGCAATAGCAAGAGCTACAATGGCTACAGCTAACACAGACAATCTGCCTACCAGTACAAATTCTTTTTGATGTGATTGAGCATGTTCTTCACCGCGAATGAGCTTATAGAAATCTTCTGTAAGTGAGCTTGAAGTCACTAATAATTGTGAAGAAATTGTACTCATAATAGCAGCTAGAATGGCAGCAAGTAAGAATCCACCTACTAAAGGATGGAAAAGAACTTGGCTCATGATAATAAATAATGTTTCTGGATCGTCCATTTTAATATGATTTTTCGAAATAAAAGCAATTCCTGTTAACCCTACACCCACAGCTCCAAGTAAACCTACAGTCATCCAACTTATTCCTAAGCGTCGTGCTTTAGGTAAAAGTTTGTGAGATTTAATAGACATAAATCGTACAATAATATGAGGCTGACCAAAATAACCTAATCCCCATGCAAATAATGAAATCATACCTAAAAAAGTAGTACCTCTAAATAAATCCATATTAGTTGGTTTCATTTCAGCTACTTGATGGAATGTATCCCATCCACTAAGTTGCATCAAAGCAACTATTGGTACCATTACCATTGCGATAAGCATGATAACCCCTTGGAAAAAGTCAGTAATAGAAACAGCTAAATATCCTCCGAAAAAAGTATATAAAATGACGATAATTGCGACTGAAATCAGTCCCAAATGATAATTTAATCCAAATGCGCTTTCGAATAATTTACCTCCAGAAACAAAACCAGAGTGCGTATATAAAGTGAAAAAAACAACAATAATAAGACCAGAAATAATTTTAATGATATTATGTTTATCATTAAGACGATTTTTGAAAAAATTAGGGAGCGTAATTGCATCTCCAGCAACTTCTGTATATACTCTAAGCCTTGGTGCAACAACGAGATAGTTAACATAGGCACCAATAGTTAAACCAATTGTAATCCATATTGCCGATAAACCTGTGCTATAAACTGACCCTGGAAGTCCCATAATCATCCAACCACTCATATCTGAAGCACCGGCTGATAAAGCAGTAATATATGGGCCTATATTTCTCCCACCTAACATATACTCACTTAAATTGCCAGTTGCCTGTTTATAACCATAGTAACCAATCACTAGCAGAATAATAAAATAGATTGCAATCATAATATAAGTCTGCCAGTTTGTGTTAGCATGAGTGCCTAAATTTACACCTAATACAAACATTGTAATTACCCCCTTTAAAACTTTTAAATTTATGTTTTTCAACAACATTGTACTGAAAAAAAGAAGTGACGATTTTTAAATTAGTTACGTGTAATATTATACAATGATATTTATAGATTAGAGAAGTAAAATTTTATCTATAAATAACAGTTTATTTTAATGTAATTATAAGCGTTAACAAGAATTAGAGTATAGATAAAAAATAATTCATTTTATTATATAACGTTAATATTAATAAATTATTAATAGAAATTAATGTATATTTATAGGTAACTATGTAAATGAGTTACATAAGAAAGTTGTTTTAATTCTTAACTTTGCTAAGAATAGTTAATACACCGAGTATCATAATAAATATTTAGATTTTTAACTGAAAATTTGATACAATTTTATGATGAATGAGTAATAAGGAGGCTTTTTTAATAATGACTAAAGTTACACGCGAAGAAGTTGAACATATAGCACATTTAGCAAGACTTCAAATTTCTCCTGAAGAAACTGAAGAAATGGCTAATACACTTGAAAGTATCTTAGATTTTGCAAAACAAAACGATTCAGCAGATACTGAAGGTGTGGAACCAACATATCATGTCTTAGATTTACAAAATGTGTTACGTGATGATAAAGCAATCGAGGGTATTCCTCAAGAACTTGCATTAAAAAATGCGAAAGAAACAGAAGACGGTCAATTTAAAGTACCAGCTATCATGAATGAGGAGGACGCTTAAGATGAGTATTCGCTATGAATCTGTTGAAACACTTTCAGAAATGATTAAGAATAAAGAAATTAAACCTTCTGAAGTAGTTAAAGATATTTATGATGCTATTGAAGAAACAGATCCAACAATTAAATCATTTTTAGCTTTAGATAAAGAAAATGCAATTAAAAAAGCTAAAGAATTAGATGAGTTACAAGCTAAAGATCAATTTGAAGGTAAATTATTTGGAATCCCAATGGGAATTAAAGATAATATTATTACTAAAGATGTCGAAACAACTTGTGCAAGTAAAATGTTAGAAGGTTTTGTACCGATTTATGAATCAACAGTGATGAATAAATTACATCAAGAAAACGCAGTGTTAATTGGTAAATTAAATATGGATGAATTTGCAATGGGTGGTTCTACAGAAACATCTTATTTCAAAAAAACTGTAAATCCATTTGATCATCAAGCAGTTCCAGGGGGATCTTCTGGAGGTTCAGCTGCAGCAGTAGCAGCAGGATTAGTACCATTTAGTTTAGGTTCTGATACTGGTGGATCAATCAGACAACCAGCTGCATATTGTGGTGTAGTAGGTATGAAACCTACATATGGCCGTGTATCACGTTTTGGTTTAGTTGCATTTGCATCTTCATTAGATCAAATTGGACCAATTACTCGTAATGTTAAAGATAATGCGATGGTATTAGAAGCAATTGCAGGCGCAGACAAAAATGACTCTACAAGTGCACCGGTTGAAGATGTTGATTTTACTTCTGAAATTGGTAAAGACATCAAAGGTCTTAAAATTGCACTTCCTAAAGAATACTTAGGAGAAGGTGTTAACGAGGAAGTAAAAACTTCTGTAAAACAAGCAGTAGAAACATTAAAATCACTTGGTGCAGAAGTTGATGAAGTGTCATTACCAAATACTAAATATGGTATTCCTTCTTATTATGTAATCGCATCGTCTGAAGCATCTGCAAATTTAGCACGTTTCGATGGTATTCGTTATGGCTACCATTCAAAAGAAGCACAAACATTAGAAGAATTATACAAAATGTCTCGTTCTGAAGGCTTTGGAGACGAAGTTAAACGTCGTATCTTCTTAGGTACATTCGCATTAAGTTCTGGTTATTATGATGCATTTTATAATAAATCTCAAAAAGTTAGAACATTAATTAAAAATGACTTCGATAAAGTATTCGAAAATTATGATGTTGTTGTAGGGCCTACAGCTCCAACAACGGCGTTTAATTTAGGCGAAGAAATTGATGATCCTTTAACAATGTATGCAAATGACTTATTAACTACGCCTGTTAACTTAGCTGGTTTACCTGGTATTTCTGTGCCATGTGGCCAATCAAACGGACGTCCAATCGGTTTACAATTTATTGGTAAACCATTTGATGAGAAAACATTATATCGTGTGGCATATCAATATGAAACACAATTTAACTTACACGACGCATACGAAAAATTATAAGGAGTGGAAATAATGCATTTTGAAACAGTTATCGGACTTGAAGTTCACGTTGAATTAAAAACAGACTCAAAAATGTTCTCTCCATCACCAGCACATTTTGGGGCTGAACCTAACTCAAACACTAATGTTATTGATTTAGCTTATCCGGGTGTTTTACCTGTTGTAAATAGAAGAGCAGTAGATTGGGCGATGCGTGCGTCAATGGCTCTAAATATGGATATTGCTACAAATTCTAAATTTGATCGCAAAAACTATTTTTATCCAGATAATCCGAAAGCATATCAAATTTCTCAATTTGATCAACCAATCGGTGAAAATGGATATATTGATATTGAAGTTGATGGTGAAACGAAACGTATTGGTATTACTCGTCTTCATATGGAAGAAGACGCAGGTAAATCAACTCATAAAGATGGTTACTCTTTAGTAGACTTAAACCGTCAAGGTACACCATTAATAGAGATTGTATCTGAACCAGATATTCGTTCTCCTAAAGAGGCATATGCTTATTTAGAAAAATTACGTTCAATTATCCAATATACTGGTGTCTCTGATTGTAAAATGGAAGAAGGTTCACTACGTTGTGACGCTAATATTTCATTACGTCCTTACGGTCAAAAAGAATTCGGTACTAAAACTGAATTGAAAAATCTAAACTCATTTAACTATGTGAGAAAAGGTTTAGAATATGAAGAAAAACGTCAAGAAGAAGAATTATTAAATGGTGGTACGATTGGTCAAGAAACACGTCGTTTTGATGAATCAACGGGTAAAACTATTTTAATGCGTGTTAAAGAAGGTTCTGATGATTATCGTTACTTCCCAGAACCAGATATTGTACCTCTATATGTCGATGATGAGTGGAAAGAACGTGTGCGACAAACCATTCCAGAATTGCCTGACGAACGTAAAGCTAAATATGTTAATGAATTAGGCTTACCTGAATATGATGCGCATGTATTAACACTTACTAAAGAAATGTCTGATTTCTTTGAAGGTGCGATTGAACATGGTGCAGATGTTAAACTAACATCTAACTGGTTGATGGGTGGCGTTAATGAATATCTTAATAAAAATCAAGTAGATTTAGAAGATACAAAATTAACTCCTGAAAATCTTGCTGGAATGATTAAGCTTATCGAAGATGGAACAATGAGTAGTAAAATTGCCAAAAAAGTATTCCCAGAATTAGCTGAAAATGGTGGAGAAGCTAAACAAATTATGGAAGATAAAGGTTTAGTTCAAATTTCAGATGAAGCTACATTATTAAAATTTGTTAATGAAGCTTTAGATAATAATCCACAATCTGTTAAAGATTATAAAAATGGTAAAGGGAAAGCTATGGGCTTCTTAGTGGGTCAAATTATGAAAGCTTCAAAAGGTCAAGCTAATCCTCAAAAAGTCAATCAATTATTAAAACAAGAATTGGATAAAAGATAATAGCTCATCTCATATGAGGTATTAAATATAAGTTTAAGCTAAACTGTTCACAAAGCGTTTAAGATTGTGAACAGTTTTTTTATTCATATTTCTAGAGAAAAGGCTATTGGATTTCAATAGGATAGATAAGCGCAGTATTTAGTTTGTTCCTAGTGTCAAAAGAATGAGATATGCTTTACGTCGGTTAGTTTCTTACAACAATTGTACAACAAAATGATACCCACAAAAATTTAAAAGAATTGGTATAAATACTTTTAACTCATTCATAAATCATTTAATATAGTGTTATGTAAAAAAAAGTAGAGGGATCACTTATGAGAAAACGAGCAAGAATCATTTATAATCCAACTTCTGGAAAGGAGCTATTTAAACGTACTTTACCAGATGTTTTAATAAAATTAGAACGTGCAGGTTATGAAACAAGTGCTTATGCAACTGAACGAGAAGGAGATGCTACACTTGAAGCGGAACGTGCACTTGAACAAAACTATGATATTATTATAGCCGCTGGTGGTGATGGCACTTTAAATGAAGTTGTAAATGGAATTGCTGAACAACCCAATAGACCTAAATTAGGTATTATACCTATGGGTACAGTGAATGATTTTGGACGAGCTTTACATTTACCAAATGATATTATGGGTGCAGTAGATGTTATTATTAAAGGTCATACGACAAAAGTAGATATCGGAAAAATGAATAACCGATATTTTATAAATTTAGCTGCTGGAGGTAAGCTCACGCAAGTATCCTATGAAACACCTAGTCGCTTAAAATCTATTGTTGGACCTTTTGCTTATTATATAAAAGGGTTCGAAATGTTGCCGCAAATGAAGGCAGTCGATTTGAGAATTGAATATGATAATGAAGTATTCCAAGGGGAAGCACTGTTATTCTTACTAGGGCTTACCAATTCAATGGCAGGCTTTGAAAAACTCGTACCTGATGCTAAGTTAGACGATGGGTATTATACTTTAATTATCGTTGAGAAAGCAAACTTAGCTGAATTAGGCCATATCATGACATTAGCTTCTAGAGGTGAACATACCAAACATCCTAAAGTAATATATAAAAAAGCAAAATCAATTAATATTTCATCATTTACAGATATGCAATTAAATGTAGATGGAGAATATGGTGGTAAATTACCTGCAAACTTTTTAAATTTAAAACAGCATATTGAAGTTTGTACGCCTAAAGATATTTATAATAGTGAGCTCTCAGAAAATAATTAAAGTATTTAAGAAATAAACGGATTAGGGAAAATGAAATAAGAAGTTAAAAAGAGGTTATCTATAATTTCGGGTTTGAAAAGGTAAGAAGTTATACGTACCTCTTTTTCATATGGAGTGAAAAAATAATTGTGATGATTAATAAAAATGATGTAATAAAAGGAAAAGTGATCGATTTAACACATGAAGGACATGGTGTGATTAAATTAGATCGTTATCCTATTTTTGTTCCTAATGTGTTAATTGATGAAGAAGTAGAATTTAAGGTAATTAAAGTAAAGAAAAACTTTGCTATTGGTAAACTAATAAAAGTACTAAAACAAAGTGAGCAAAGAGTAATACCTCCTTGTATATATTATGAGAAATGTGGAGGATGCCAGTTACAACATATGTCTTATGAATCTCAGCTAAAAATGAAAAAACAACAAGTTGTGAATTTATTTCATAAAAAGGCGAAATTAGAGGAAACAGTGATTCATGATACTATTGGTATGGATTATCCATGGCGATATAGAAATAAATCCCAGCTTCCTGTAGGTAAAGATAAAAATAATAAAACGATAATGGGATATTACCGTCAAAGAAGTCATGACATCATTGATATGGATAGTTGTTTAATTCAAGATGAAAAACAACAAGAACTAATGAATGATATAAAACAGTGGTTAAATGAATTGAATGTAAGCATTTATAATGAAAAAAATAAAAAAGGGTTATTACGTCATGTAGTCATTCGAACAAGTCATTATACAAATGAAGTTATGATTATATTTGTAACAAATGGTTCTAAATTTAAAGAAGCTGAAACCCTAGTACATAGACTAACAGAGGTATATCCTAACATAACAAGTATTAAACAAAATATTAATAATTCACATTCAAATGTCATAATGGGTAAGCAATCGATGACTTTATATGGAAAAGATAAAATTACAGATCAGTTAAGTGAAACTATTTTTGAAATTAGTGATCAATCGTTTTATCAAATTAATTCTGTTCAAACAGAAAAATTATATCAGAAAGCTATCGACTATGCTCAATTAAGTGGAAATGAAATTGTTTTAGATACATATTGTGGTATAGGAACGATTGGGCTTTACATGGCACCAGTGGCTAAACATGTATATGGTGTCGAAATTGTGCCATCAGCCATTCAAGATGCCAAACAAAATGCTTTAATTAATCATTTTGATAATACAACGTTCGAATGTGGTAAAGCAGAAGAAGTGATAATTGAATGGAAACAAAAAGGAATAGAACCTGATGTTATCATGGTCGATCCTCCACGAAAAGGATGCGATCAAGTCTTTATAGAAACATTATTAGAGTTAGCCCCTAAACGTATTATCTATATTTCATGTAATCCTTCAACACAACAAAGAGATGCTCAGTTTTTAGCTAATCTATATTATTTAAAAGAAATAACACCAGTCGATATGTTTCCACATACAACACATATTGAAACTGTGGCCTTATTCGAAAGAAAAACATTGTAATTAAATTAAAGTAAATGAGGAGAAATTTATTAAAATAAGATTACAAAGGGTTTAAGTTATGTATAATGGCTTTCATTCTAACACTTCTACATGTATACTATGGAAGAGTTTTAGCGAAATGGGTGGAGGTTGACAGATGCACAAAATTGATTTATCACACAATCGAATCAAAATATCAAAATTACTTACCATTCAAGTTGTTATGATGTTATTTGCAATTTTAGTTACATATAAGTGGGCAATTAATTATGTTGATATTATTGAACAACGTTTTTTGACAAATGTCATTTATGGAATACTTGGTTTTATTGGGGTATTAATTATTCACGAATTAATACATAAGTATTTATTTTTTATCTTTTCTAAAGGACAGAAACCACAATTTAAATATAAAAATGGAATTTTGCTCATTTATTTGTCATCTAAATACTTTAATAAATGGCAATTTTGTGCAGTCATGCTTGCGCCATTAGTGATCATTACAATAGGGTTAATGCTTTCATTTTATCACTTTGCTTACTCTTCTATTATATTTATATCAAGCATACACATCGGGTATTGTTTGATTGATATTTATCTAACAGCTATAACAATTATTAACAAATTTAAATATATTCATTCTACTGATGAAGGTATCTTTATGTATCATCATTTGCCTATATCTATAAATAATGACTATGAATAAACATCTGCATAAGTCTTAATATTATTATAAATGCATTTATAAAGTGTTTTCTTTTAGGGTGCAGTATAATAGTATTGAGGCTTATTTTATTTAAAAAGGAGTGAGACAATGACAGAAAGGAGAATCGTTCATATTGATATGGATTGTTTCTACGCTCAGGTAGAAATGAGAGATAATCCTAAATTACAAGGAAAACCTGTCATTGTAGGTGGAAAAGCAAGTCATCGAGGAGTCGTTTCAACCGCTTCATATGAAGCACGTAAATATGGTGTTCATTCAGCAATGCCTATGTCGCAAGCACATAAACTATGTCCGAATGGGTACTATGTTAGAGCAAGATTTGATGTATATCGGGAAGTTTCAAGTAAGATAATGGAAATTTTTAAACAGTATACTGAGATTGTAGAGCCTTTAGCACTAGATGAAGCGTATTTAGATATTACTCATTTAGTTAAACCTCATCGATCAGCATCAAAAATTGCTTCAAACATACGTAAAGATATCTTCAATAAAACAGGTTTAACGTCTTCTGCTGGTGTTTCTTATAATAAATATTTAGCTAAATTAGCTAGTGGAATGAATAAGCCTAATGGAATGATGGTTATTCATTATCAGAATGTGCATGACATACTAATGAACTTAGATATAGGCGATTTTCCAGGCGTTGGAAAAGCTTCTAAAAAAATCATGCATGAACATGATATTTATACTGGTAAAGATTTATATAGCAAATCGGAATTTGAATTGATTCGCTGGTTTGGAAAAAAAGGACGAGGACTTTATCAAAAAGTAAGAGGAATTGATGATAGTGAAGTAAAGGCAAGTAGGATTCGTAAGTCAGTAGGAACAGAACGTACTTTTTCAACAGATATTAATGATGATGAAGCGATTCTACAAAAAATATGGGAACTTTCTGGTAAAACATCTGAACGATTAACTCAATTGCAAAAGTCTGGCACAACAGTTACTGTCAAAATTAAAACGCATCGTTTTGAAACATATTCTAAACAAAGAAGTTTGAGAGAAGCGGTAAGTAAAGACATCGATATTTATAATATAGCTTATGATTTATATCATGAATTAAAAGACCCTGATGTACCTATCAGATTAATTGGTGTTACAGTAGGTCATCTAGAGCAATCAACATATCAAAATATGACCATTTATGATTTCATTTAAAGATAGAGATAGATAAGACGTTTTAAATTACCTATTTCTATCTTTTAAATTTTCACCATGAAATTGAAGCACACTTTGTAAGCTATCATAGTGTTTTAATAATCTATAAGTAATCATTGCGCAAGCTTTTGCGTCATTTAGGGCATCATGATGACCATGAAAATTTAAGTTGTAATGGTTCATTAGATGTTTTAATCCATATCGATAAGCTTTGATCGTACGTCTAGCAAGTTGATACGAGCAGAAATAGGTAAGTGAGGGAACAGCTATGTTTAAATGTTTTAAGCTTTGATGTAATACACCCATATCAAAAGCAGCATTATGTGCCACTACGGGTAATTGATTTATAAATTGCAACATATATGGAAAGACTTCTTTAAAATCTGGCGCATCTTTAACGTCCTTAGGATGAATACCATGAACATGAATATGTGTTTCTGAAAAATAGTCATGAGGATTAACAAGCGTGTAAAACGTTTCGACTATTTCGTTATCTACTACTTTTACCATGCCAACAGAACAAATACTTGTTCTTTTTTTATTTGCAGTTTCAAAATCCAAAGCTATAAATGAATTTTTAACCATTCTATATTCCTTTCTAAATACTTAAATTGAATTATTCACAGTTTAACAGAAAGTACGGTTTAAATATAAATAATTGCTTTTTTTCATAATCTATAAATAACAAAGTAAAAAAATAGATACGGAATTTAAAGTGAAAAAGTTATAATTAGAAGTGTATTTAGTTACTTTTAATTGAGAATATTTTTTGTTATTTTAGATACATGGTATAATTACTCGAGTGAATTATGCGAGGAGGAAAGACATGAGACAATGGACAGCAACACACTTGGCTAAATTAGCACGCAAGATAAGTATCGCAGCAGGAAAAAAAGGAACTGATTTACCAGGTCAAATTGCTCGCAAAGTAGATCAAAATATTTTACGAAAGTTAGCTTCACAAGTTGATGATATTGTTTTTATCAGTGGAACAAATGGGAAAACAACAACTTCCAATTTGATTGGGCACACTTTAAAAGCAAATAATATTGAAATTATACATAATAATGAAGGTGCTAACATGGCTGCTGGAATTACCTCGGCATTCATCATGAAAAATGTAAAAGGTATTAAAGTAGCGGTTATTGAAATTGATGAGGGTTCAATTCCAAAAGTATTAAAAGAAGTTACACCTTCAATGATGGTATTTACTAATTTCTTTCGCGACCAAATGGATCGATTTGGTGAAATTGATATTATGGTTAATAATATTGCAAAATCAATTAGTAATAAAGGGATTAAATTAATTTTAAATGCCGATGATCCATTTGTAAGTCGTTTGAAAATAGCGAGTGATACAATTGTATATTACGGAATGAAAGCTCATGCACATGAATTTGAACAAAGTACTATGAATGAAAGTAAATATTGTCCGAATTGTGGTAGATTATTAACTTATGATTATACCCATTATAATCAATTAGGACATTATCATTGTGAATGTGGATTTAAGCGTGAAACACCTAAATATGAGGTTTCACAATTTGAGGTACAGCCATTTATTGATATGGATGTGAACAATGCACACTTTGAAATGAAAATTGCTGGTGATTTTAATGCTTTTAATGCACTTGCTGCATATTCAGTATTAAAAGAATTAGGCTTAAATAATGATGCAATTCGTAAAGGATTTAACACATACACTTCAAATAATGGCCGAATGCAATACTTTAAACGTGGTCAAAAAGAAGCAATGATTAATTTAGCTAAAAATCCTGCTGGCATGAATGTGAGTCTATCAGTCGGAGATCAACTTAAAGAAAAAAAAGTATATGTTATCAGTCTGAATGATAATGCAGCTGATGGCAGAGATACATCTTGGATTTACGATGCAGATTTTGAAAAGTTACGTAATCAAAATATAGAAAAAATTATTGTAACGGGTACAAGAGCAGAAGAATTACAACTTAGACTGAAATTAGCTGAAGTAGATGTTCCAATTATTTTAGAGAAAGATATTTATAAAGCTACAGCTTTAACTATGAATTATGCAGGCTTTACAGTAGCGATTCCAAATTATACGTCACTTTCACCTATGTTAGAACAACTTAATCGCTCATTTGCAGGAGGACGTTAGATATGTACGAATTAACAGTTTTTCATTTTATGTCGGACAAATTAAATTTATATAGTGATATAGGAAATATTATTGCTTTAAAACAGAGAGCAAAAAAACGCAATATTAATTTAAAAGTTATCGAAATTAATGAAACTGAGGGAGTTACATTAGAAAATTGCGATATTTTCTTTATTGGTGGGGGTAGTGATAGAGAACAAAGTATCGCTACTAAAGAGTTAAGTAAAATTAAAACAATATTAAAAGATGCAATAGAAGATGGAATGCCAGGTTTAACCATTTGTGGTGGATATCAATTTTTAGGTACTAAATATATTACCCCTGATGGTACAGAGTTAGAAGGACTTGGAATTTTGGACTTTTATACAAAATCAAAAACAGATCGTTTAACAGGGGATATCGTAATTAAAAGTGATACATTTGGAACAATAGTAGGTTTTGAGAATCACGGTGGTCGTACATATCATAATTTTGATACATTGGGGCATGTAGTAACAGGGTATGGAAATAATGATGATGATAAAAAAGAAGGTATTCATTATAAAAACTTATTAGGAACTTACCTGCATGGCCCTATATTACCGAAAAATCATGAACTTACTGATTATTTATTAGAGAAGGCATGTGAACGTAAAGGGATTCCATTTACACCTAAACAGTTAGATAATACTGAAGAAGAAGCTGCGAAATATGTTATTATTGAACGTTCAGAAAAATAAAAAAACGTTGGATGAATTGAATTATTTCAATTCATCCAACTTTTTTATGTTTTAACAAATCGATTATCTAGTAAATTATAGATAAGTAAAATTTCATAAATAACATGACTCTTAATTTGATTCTTATCGAATTCTTCTAATATTTTGACTGATGATTTTAAAGTAGATACAGACTTAGATTCTCTTTTAAAAACTCCATCTAAAGGAATATTGTTGATACTATTACTAATTTTTATAATTGCCATTTTTTCCTCAGTAGTAAAACAAATATTTACGTTTTTTGGTAAATAAATAATATTTGATAAATGTGTAGCAAGAAGTCTATCAATATATGCTCTATTTGACATGTTTTTTAATTGTTTCCATTTATCTTCGTTATTTTTATGATAGCGTAATTCATCTCGTTGATAATTCATTAAAGTATCTGTTTTTTTATTCATATCAGATAAGGTTGCTAATGAAATATTACTATTATCTGAATCAAATTTTCCTAATAATAATTCATGACATCTAGAAGCGAATAGTTCATACAATTTATTTTCTGAATGAATTAAGTTCTCTTCGATTTGATGATAATATTTAGGCGGTAATACGAAAAAATTTACTAATCCAGCAGTTACTAGGCCAATTAAAGCTGTTAAGAGTCTTGAGAAAAAATTAAAAAGATAGGTTTCATGAATACCAGGTATCATAGCAACTGAAGTTAATACTGCAACAGTTGTACCAACTTGGAGATTTAATTTCGTACACGCTAAAATAGTGAAAATAGCACTAAAGGTGTAAGTAAATGGAGATTGATCGCCGAAGATATACGTAAAAATAACTGCAAATAATGCACCTATGACAGTAGCAGGAAGTCGACGATAACCTTTTCGTAAAGAAGCTTTAGCAGTTGGTTCAATCGAAACAATTGCTGTTAAAATAGCAAATATAGGAGTTAAGTTTAATAGTAAACAAAATAAAGTGGTTAGAAAAGTAGCTAGCCCCGTTTTTATTGTTCTAGCGCCTATAATATGTTTATACCATTGATTCATATTGTTAAATCCTCTCAAAGAATGAACGTGATGATTATAATGTTAGAATAAGTTTAATATCAAGCTTGATGTAGTGAGACATCAAGTCAGTAGATAGTACATTTCTTATTTAGTATATCAAAAAATTTTTGGTATAATAAGGTGGAATATTTTTTAAAAAGGAACGGGATAATATGATTGTAAAAACAGATGAAGAATTACAAGCGTTAAAAGAAATAGGATATATATGTGCGAAAGTGCGAGATACAATGCAAGAAGCAACTAAACCTGGTATTACTACAAAAGAATTAGATAATATCGCTAAAGAATTATTTGAAGAACATGGTGCAATCTCAGCACCTATTCATGATGAAAAATTCCCAGGTCAAACTTGTATTAGTGTTAATGAAGAAGTAGCTCATGGCATACCTGGCAAACGTGTTATTCGTGAAGGGGATTTAGTTAATATAGATGTTTCAGCATTAAAAAATGGATATTATGCAGATACTGGCATTTCTTTTGTAGTAGGAGAAGCGGATAATCCTTTAAAACAAAAAGTATGTGATGTAGCACTTGAAGCATTTGATGCAGCAATGGCTAAAGTAAAACCAGGTACAAAATTAAGTAACATTGGTAAGGCAGTCCACGCTACAGCACGTAAAAATGATTTAACTGTTATTAAGAATTTAACAGGTCATGGTGTAGGACAATCTTTACATGAAGCGCCAAGTCACGTTATGAATTATTATGATCCTAAAGATAAGACGCTTTTAAAAGAAGGCGTAGTCATTGCAGTAGAACCTTTTATTTCGTCTAAAGCAACTTTTGTTACTGAAGGTAAAAACGATTGGGCATTTGAAACTAAAGATAAAAGTTTTGTAGCTCAAATTGAACATACTGTCATTGTTACTAAAGACGGTCCGATTCTAACAACAAAAATTGATTAAGAAAAAAGAGTTGGATAGAATTCGTTTTGAATTCTATCCAACTTCTTTTTATGACCAACGTTGTTCTACTTTGCCAAATTTCCAAATAAGTGTAGAAATAAGCCATGTAATTAAGAATAAAGCTACCAAGATGTAGCCTAAATAATCAAATTGAATCGACTGAATTATATTCCAAAACGTACCTTTAAGGTGAAGTTTATCTTCCATAATTTGAAGTAATTCAATTAATCCAATAATTAATGCCGCAATTACTGAAATGGCTGTAATTGTAATATTGTAGTAAATTTTGCGTATAGGATTAAAGAAAGCCCAATTATAGGCAGATTTCATAATAATGCCATCGAGTGTGTCTAATAAGCTCATTCCTGCTGCAAATAAAATAGGCAGAGATAAAATGCCTAAAAACGAAATGGATTGTTGAGAAGCTCCTGATGAAAGTGCAAGAAGAGCGATTTCACTTGCAGTATCAAAACCTAAACCAAATAAGAAACCTAAAGGTAAGACATGCCAACTACGGCTAATCAATTTAAAATAAGGAGCAATAAAGCGAGTAATAAAACCACGTGATTCCAATAGTGCATCTAATTCTTCTTCTCGTATATGTTCATTACGTAATCGAGCAAAAAGCTTTATTAATGAAATTAGAATAAATAAATTTAATATTCCAATAAGAAGTAAAAAGAATCCAGACACTAATGTCCCTATAATACCGCCTATATTTTGAAAATATGGAAGTTCATCTTTAGCCCATTTTACTGAAATTCCTAGAAGAACAGACATTAAAAACACAACAGTTGAGTGACCTATAGAGAAGTAAAACCCAACTCCAACAGGATTTCGTTTTTGTTGAAGTAACTTGCGGACTGTATTATCAATAGCAGCAATATGATCTGCATCGAAAGCATGACGCAATCCAAGAGTATATGCTAAAATTCCCATACCAAATAATAAATGATTAGTATCAGCAATAAATAAAAAACTAAAGCCGATAATGTGAAGTAAAATAACTATTACAATATATGGAAGCCAACTTAAATCTCTCTTTTTAATTGTATTCAACTCATATGACCTACTTTCTAACTAAATATACATTATTATATGCTAATTTTGATGAATAATGAATTGATTTAACTATAAATTTAATTTAGCGCTATTTATTTATAGCATATTCTTCAATAAATTAAAATTAATCGTACTTAAGTATGAGAAGAAAATGGTTCCTAGGACTATATTAAGTAAGATTAAACTCATTTATAATAAAGTTTAATCAACAACGAGGTGGTTCTATGAATTATTTAGATTTATATTTACAACACTTTTTAAAAATAATTATAAAAAATAATATCAATGATTATCGCTCATTATTAGATGATAAGCTTCAAAATATGGAGCGATATATAAAATATTTAAAGAATAAAAAAGCAAAAATGAATACATTAATTGACAGTTTATCTGCTACACTAGAAAATAAGTATATTGATATGATAAATATGTATAATATAAAAAATGCGCAAGAAGTTCATAATTATGAAATAGATTTATTAAAACAACGTTTAGATAAATTTGAAGCATATTATGCCAAAATTGAAGCTAATATTCATCGTTGTACGAAAGAACGTATTGCTGCAGAAGAACAATATGCAATAATTGAACAAATGAGTTATGTAGCTTAATTAAAATCAGGAGGGACACATTGACACGTAAATATATATCTACTGAATTATTAATTATTTTTACAGCGCTAATGATTATCGCTAACTTTTATTACATCTTTTTTGAAAAAATTGGATATTTATTTATTTTATTATTAGGGTGTATATTAATTTATGTAGGATACCTTTACTTTCATAAAGTAAGAGGGTTATTAGCGTTTTGGATAGGAGCACTACTCATAGCGTTTACCTTGTTATCCAACAAATATACGATTATTATTTTATTTATATTTTTAGTAATAATCATTATTAGATACTTAGTTTTTAAATTTAAACCTTTGAAGATTGCGGCGTCGGAAGAAGAAGTGACCTCTCCTCAATTTATTAAACAACGTTGGCTAGGTGAACAACGCACTCCAGTATATGTATATAAATGGGAAGATGTGCAAATTCAACATGGGGTTGGAGATATTCATATTGATATGACAAAAGCAGCAAATATCAAAGAAAATAATACGATTGTAGTTAGACATATTTTAGGTAAAGTACAACTGATTGTTCCAGTTAATTATAATATTAATCTTCACATGGCAGCATTTTATGGTACAGCTTATATAAATGGAGAAGCATATAAAGTAGAAAATAATCATGTCCAAGTAGAAGAAAAACCTAAAGAAGAAAATTATAGTGTAAATATATATGTATCAACATTTATTGGTGATGTTGAGGTGATTTATCGATGAATCACTATTTAAGAGCAATAGGATCCATGCTTATTTTAGTATATAGCATGCTAACTGCGTTTTTATTTATAGATAAAGTTTTTGTAAATATTATATATTTTCAAGGAATGTTCTATACTCAAATATTTGGTATACCTGTGTTTCTATTTCTTAATTTAGTGATTATTTTACTTTGTATTATCGTTGGCTCTGTATTAGCTTATAAAATAAATCAGCAAAATGATTGGATAAAGAATCAAATTGAACATGCCATTGAAGGTGAAACGGTAGGGATTAATGATAAAAACATAGAACTATATAATGAGACAATTGATATTTATCAAATGTTAGTGCCTTTAAATCAAGAATTACAGAGATTAAGAATTAAAACTCAAAATTTAACAAATGAAAACTATAATATGAATGACATTAAAGTTAAAAAAATCATAGAAGATGAGCGTCAGCGTTTAGCAAGGGAACTACACGATTCAGTAAGTCAACAACTTTTCGCAGCAAGTATGATGCTATCAGCGATAAAAGAAACAGAACTAGCACCACCTCTTAATCAACAAATTCCAGTACTTGAGAAAATGATACAAGAATCTCAATTAGAGATGCGAGCGCTATTACTACATTTGCGACCTTTAGGACTCAAAGATAAATCATTAGGGGAAGGTATTAAAGATTTAGTCATTGATTTACAAAAGAAAGTACCTATGAAAGTGATTTATGATATACAAGATTTTAAAGTTCCAAAAGGAATTGAAGATCATCTATTTCGAATTACACAAGAGGCAATTTCAAATACATTAAGACATTCTAATGGAACTAAAGTGACAGTAGAATTATTTAATCATCAAGATTATTTATTATTAAGAATTCAGGATAATGGTAAAGGTTTTAACGTAGATGAAAAAGTAGAACAAAGTTATGGATTGAAAAATATGAGAGAACGTGCATTAGAAATAGGTGCAACGTTTCATATCGTATCTTTACCAGATTCAGGAACTAGAATAGAGGTAAAAGCACCTTTAACGAAAGAGGAGGGTTAATATGACGATTAAAGTATTATTTGTAGATGATCATGAAATGGTTAGAATTGGTATTTCAAGTTATTTATCTACTCAATCTGATATTGAAGTAGTAGGGGAAGGATCATCAGGAAAAGAGGCAATTGAAAAAGCACATACGTTAAATCCTGATTTAATTTTAATGGATTTGTTAATGAATGATATGGACGGTGTAGAAGCGACGACACAAATAAAAAAAGATTTGCCTCACATCAAAGTAGTCATGTTAACAAGTTTTATAGAAGATAAAGAAGTATATAGGGCACTTGATGCAGGGGTTGATAGTTATATATTAAAAACGACAAGCGCAAGTGATATTGCAGAAGCAGTTAGAAAAACATATCGTGGAGAATCTGTATTTGAGCCAGAAGTTTTAGTAAAAATGAGAAATAGAATGAAGAAGAAAGCAGAATTATATGAAATGCTCACTGAACGTGAAATGGAAATATTGTTATTAATTGCTAAAGGCTATTCTAATCAAGAAATTGCCAGTGCTTCACATATTACAATTAAAACAGTAAAAACACATGTGAGTAATATTTTAAGTAAACTAGAGGTACAAGATAGAACACAAGCGGTTATTTATGCATTCCAACATAATTTAATTCAATAATAAAAAAGCTCCTTATAAAGAGGTCTAAAAATGACTATCTCATAAGGAGTTTTTTCGTTAGATATTTTCTTTTCTATAGCTATTTATTATTATCTTTATCAAATTTATCTTTAATTTTATCAACAAAAGATTCTTGTTCACTATGTTTATCATTTGGTGTAGGATCCACATCATAATTTTTTTCATATTTAGATGATGCTGTAGAATCGTATTCATATTTTGTATTTTCATTGTAGTGATTTTCATTATTATCATCATGTTTTAAGGCAGCTTCTTCAGGTGTAGAACCTTTAATAACATGTCTTTGGTGGATAACTGCATTAATTTCAGCACCAATAATAATAATAAAACATGTAATATAAATCCATAGTAATAAAATGATGATTCCAGCAAGACTACCATATGTTTTAGAATAGTTGCCAAAGTTAGATAAATACCAACCAAATGCAAATGATCCTAATAACCATACAATAGAAGTAAAGATTGCGCCAGGATATACAGATTTAAACTTAGTTTTAACGTTAGGTGCTACTGAATATAATGTTAAGAATAAAATAATAATAACAATAAGTGGTAACAATATACGCACTAAATCAAATATCCAAGCGACTTGTTGATCTAAACCTAACGGACCAAATAGATGATCTTTAATAAAATTACCAAATGTAGGTAATGTTAGAGCTATAGCTAATACAATAGCCATAACAATTGTAAACAAAATGCTTAATAATTTAAGAACAATAGGATTACGAGCATCTTCAACATCATAAGCAACATTGAATGAATTCATAATTGCTGTCATACCATTTGATGCTGACCAAATAGCTAAAATCAAACCAACTGATAATAAGCTACCACTAGAGTTACTTGTAATATCTTTAAAAATTTTAGTAACAACGTCAGCAGTCTCGGCAGGAGCATTTTGACTAACTAAGTCTTTAATTTGCTGAGGATCAATTTGGAATAATGGTAATAAAGTTAATAAAAAGATTAACATTGGGAATAAAGCCAATACAAAGTGATACGTCATTTGAGCCGCTAAACCTGAAGCATCATCTTTACCAATACGATAAATAAGATAAGATAAAAAATTAGAATTTTTAGTGTATTTTGCAGGTTTATTCAATCTAGAAACGAAAAAAACTTGTTTATCTTTTTTAGGATTCTTTGATTGAAATTCCTGAGGTTCTACGTATGTACGATCAACCTTTATTTTCTCTTTATTTTCTGTCTCTTTTTCCTTAATAGAGTTAAGGTACTTAGAGTTTGATTGATTTTTTTTTGACATAGACGTCTCCTTAAAAATTAATTCTAAAATAAAGGCAAAACTACCTAAGTAAAAAGGAATTTTGCCTTTATTTTCTGTCAATTATATTTGATTAGCTAAGACGATTGTTTTTACGATTTACAAATGTATCTTTAGCATCTTTAATTGATTTTTCTAATTCTGGATTATTACGACGAATTTCTTCGATCGTATCTTTCCAATACAATACTTCATTTTTAATTGAAGTAATTTTAGAAGGTTTACGAGAACGATTACCTTCTTTAATGTCTTTGAATGATTGTACTAATGCATTGCGTGTTGATTTATCTGCTAAAGTAGCAACTCCACCAACGATAGCACCAATAATAATACCTGGAACAAATTTGTTTTCCATTTTAGTTACCCCTCTTTCAAATTAGCATCTTTAACGATGAAATCTATTAAATTGTCACAAGATGATTGTACCATGTCATATACACCTTCAAAATTATTTGTGTAATAAGGATCAGGCACATCAGTCTCTTCCATGTTACTAAATTCTAGCAATTTGAACAATTGACCTTTAAGATTGGGATTAATTGATTTAATATTATTCACATTACTTTGGTCCATAGCGATAATATAATCAAAATCATCATCAGGTTCAAATAATTCACTAACAATACCATCAAAAGGTATATGGTGTTGTTTCAGAATTTTTTGAGTACCTTGATGAGGAGGTTCACCTAAATTCCAACGTCCAGTACCCCTAGAATGTACAATAACATCAGAAATACCGCGTTCTTTTAATCGTTGACGCATGATTGCTTCAGCCATTGTAGAACGACAAATATTTCCAAGACATACAAAAGCTACATCTACCATCTTGTACTCCTCCAAACTTTAATATATAAACTATTTTATAGTTATTTTTAACATTTATAAAGTCATAATTTTACTAATTTCTATAAAAGTTTA
The DNA here is from genome assembly GCF_001812925.1 of Staphylococcus sp. HMSC057A08. Lineage (NCBI taxonomy): Bacteria > Bacillati > Bacillota > Bacilli > Caryophanales > Staphylococcaceae > Staphylococcus > Staphylococcus sp. HMSC057A08. The sequence continues at coordinate 84,934 of NZ_KV810853.1, forward strand.
ATAAATTTTTATACTTTGATAAAATATGATAATAAAGAGGTGAAACAAATGGTACAGAATAATGAACAAATGATTAAAAATATTCGAAAAAAATTAAATATTGTAAATCAATCTTTAATTAATCCAGAAAAATTTAAAGATACAGATACAAAGGATATTAAAGATATTCATGATTTTGTTATGTCTAAAGATTCATTTTCACCAAGTGAAATTACAGCAATTGCTGATGAATTAGGTAATTTACGTCACGAGTAAGGAGAATTTAAATGGCCAATCAAGATTATCAAGACAAATTAAAACAATATGCAGAATTATTAGTAAAAGTAGGTATGAACGTTCAACAAAATCAGCCTGTATTTATCAGAACATCTGTAGAAACTATAGATTTAACGCGCTTAATTGTCGAAGTAGCCTATCAAGAAGGCGCTTCAGATGTAAGAGTGGTATATACAGATCCTATTTTAGAACGCTTAAAATATGAAAATGAAGCTGTTGATTATTTTGAAAATCATGCTGTTAAAGTTTATGATGTTGAAGAGCGTATGGATTATGCTCGTAGAGGAGCAGCGAATTTAGCACTTATTTCCGGTGATCCAGATTTATTAAATGGCATTGATGCAGAAAAATTAAAAGCGTCTCAGTTTAATTATGGACAAGCATTCAAAGGGTATATGGAAGGTAGCCAAAAAAATGCATTTCCATGGGTAGTAGCTGCATTTCCATCTAAAGCATGGGCAAAACGTGTATATCCTAATTTGCCTGAAGAAGAAGCATACAGTCAATTTATCGATGAAGTATTCGAAATTGTACGTGTGGATGGAAATGACCCAATAACAAATTGGGAGCAACATGTGAAATCTCTAAGTGTACATGCAAATAAACTTCAAGAAAAAAATTATAAGGCATTACATTATATGTCTGAAGGCACTGATTTAACAGTAGGACTACCAAAAGGACATATTTGGGAAGATGCAACAAGCTATGTAAATGGAAATCAACAACCATTTATTGCTAACATCCCAACGGAAGAAGTATTTACTGCACCAGATAGAAATCATGTAGATGGCTATGTAACTAATAAATTACCATTAAGTTATAATGGTAATATTATTGATGGATTCACTTTAACATTTAAAAATGGTGAAATTATCGATGTTAAAGCAGAAAAAGGTGAAGAAGTTTTAAAAGATTTAATTAGCACAGATGAAGGCTCTAAGCGATTAGGAGAAGTTGCTCTAGTTCCAGATGATTCGCCAATTTCAAATCGTAATACTATCTTTTATAATACTTTATTTGATGAAAATGCATCTTGTCATCTTGCTATTGGTTCAGCTTACGGGTTTAATATTAAAGGTGGCACAGAAATGTCTACTGAAGAAAAAATAGCAAGTGGGTTAAATGATTCTAATGTTCATGTGGATTTTATGATTGGAAGTTCAGATCTAACGATATATGGTATTTTACAAGACGGCTCTAAAGAATTAGTTTTCGAAAATGGGAATTGGGCACAATGACTCATTTAAATTAGGAATAGGAGAAATAAAGTATGTCAAATTCTCAAGTTAATAAAAAATCTATGTCTGAATCAAAAAGTATTAAAACACGACAAGTATTTCCTCAAGATACTAACCATCACCATACAATGTTTGGTGGATCATTGATGGCTAATATTGATGAAATAGCTGCAATTACAGCTATGAAACATGCGAATGCACAAGTGGTTACTGCTTCTACCGACTCGGTGGATTTTTTAAGGCCTATAAAAACAGGGGATATTACGTCTTATGAAGCAATGGTAAGTTATGCAGGGTCAAGTTCAATGGAAATTTGTGTGCAAATTATTATTGAAGATGTGCTAAATAAGGAAAGGCATTTAGCAGCATTGAGCTTTTTAACATTTGTTGCCCTAGATGAAAATGGAAAACCAACACGTATTCCTAAGGTGTACCCTGAAACAAAAATAGAAAAGTGGTTCTATGAAGGGGCACCAAAACGTGTTCAACGAAGAAAAGAACGACGCGAAGACAGTAAAAGAACGATTGAATTTTTATCTGAAGCACAGCACATAGAAAATATTTAGGATTTATAATAAATGTCAATACATATGATATAAATTATATGTATTGGCATTAAATGATACGAAAGAGCCTTATTTTTTAAAAACATATGTCAATGTAAAGTTATATAAAGACTAGATATTTTGGTGAGACTTTTGAGCAGCGAATAGGATAAGCTGAAGATTACAGACTGAAGTTGTCTTCTAAAAAAGCGAGCCAACAATACGCAATATTATAAAGAAAGAAGCCAGTAAATGAATTTATAATAAACTCATTTACTGGCTATTTTGCTAGGAATTATGTCCCAGTTTCTTTTAATTTTATTGAAAACTATGTTCAGTGTGCATTGCGATTTCATTTTCTCTAAAGTTTGTATTTGGATAATACATATTTTTAACTAATACATTTGGTCCTAAACATTGGAAAGCTTCACAATGACAATTTAAAGATTTTGCTAAATCTGTTGATAACCAAGCATCAAATACATCTGTGAGCTTATCATTTTTAATATTAGAAATTGTTCCGTTTTCATCACCAAAATCTGTTACAATAACGTCCCCACTAAATACATTTACATTTAAGCGACTACGGCCATCTGGGTCATTTCGAACAGTAATATTTTTTTCATTTCTTAATCGTTCAAGTAAAACTTGGTCATTTTCATCGTTTATGCAAGGATAGATTGGGAGAGTACCAAATAACATCCAAGTATTTTTATCACGAATGTCTAATAAATGATGAATAGCTTGCTTCATGTCTTTTAATGATAATACATTGAGTTGACTTGCAAAATCTGCTGGATACATAGGATGAACTTCATGACGACTACACTTCATATCATTAACAATTTCTTTATGTATGTTTTCTAAATGTGGTAGGGTATTTTGATTTAACATTGTTTCTGCTGAAACAAACATCCCTTGGTCAGATAATGTACTAGCATTATCTAGCATTTGTTCATATAATTTTAACTTTGCTTTTAAAGGAGGTTGTTTTTTCATTGCGCCAAAGCCCACCTCTGCAAATTCTTGGATGGTACCCCAATTATGAGAAATGTGCATGACATCAATATATTCAGCAATTTCTAGATATCGATCTTGAGGTAACGTTAAATTAGAATTCATTTGCACATATATGCCTCTTTGATGCGCATATTTCAATAATGGTTTAACAACATTATTTATAGATTTCTTTGAAAACATAGGTTCTCCACCTGTAATCGACATAGTACGTAAATTGGGAATTTCATCTAAACGTTGATAAATAAGATTCATAGGTAATGGATCAGGATCTTTTGTTTGTAATGTATAACCAACTGCACAGTGACTACATCTCATATTACATAAATTTGTTGTGGTAAATTCTACATTACTCAAAGTGAGTTGATCGAATTGTTTAATATCATTATAAGCTTCCCACGGATCATTATAAATTGAGATTGCTTGTTTAATTTTTGATGTTGTCATTATAAAAACTCCTAAACTTTTAAAACATTCTTCTTTATAAAATTACAATAAATATTATTAGAATTATATCTCTTTTTGTCAAATTTTGTTAGGATAGTTATGAATAAAAGCTAAAAATATTATATATAAGGAGTTAAATTCCGATGGATGAAAAACAAACTATTGAACAAATTAAAACAAGATTGTCTAAATTTTTAGAAGATATTGACCACGTTAATCCTGATGAAGTAAGTGTAAAAGATATTGATGAATGGATTGGATTATTAGATCAATTAGAAGAAAAAGTTAAGTTAGTTTCTAAGTAATTGTGGAGTATGAAAAAGTTTTTAACTAAATTTAATATTTATGTTTAAACCATCTTAAATTTGTCTATATATTAAATATAATAAAACGAAAGAAAAGGTGATTTTGGTTATGACTAAAAAAGTAGCAATTATTTTAGCTGATGAATTTGAAGATATAGAATTAACAAGTCCTAAAGAAGCATTAGAAGAAGCAGGATTTGAAACTGAAGTTATTGGAGATACTGCGAACGCTGAAGTTGTTGGGAAACATGGCGAAAAAGTTACAGTAAATGTAAGTATTGCTGATGCTAAACCAGAAAATTATGATGCATTATTAATTCCTGGTGGTTTCTCTCCAGATAATTTACGTGGAGATGCAGAAGGACGTTATGGAACATTTGCAAAATACTTTACTAAAAATGATGTTCCAACATTTGCTATTTGTCACGGACCTCAAGTTCTAATTGATACTGATGATTTAAATGGTCGCACTTTAACTGCAGTATTAAATGTTCGTAAAGATTTATCAAATGCAGGTGCCAATGTTGTTGATGAATCAGTAGTAGTTGATAATAATATTGTAACAAGTCGTGTACCTGATGATTTAGATGATTTCAATAGAGAAATCGTTAAAAAATTAAATGATTAATTTAAAATAACTTTTTGAAAGTTATATTTGAGCCTGAGACATATATAATTGTCTCAGGCATTTTTAATGTGTTGATAGTCGATGATTGAATTACAATATAACTGTATTTTGGATAGACTCCAATGAAACTGAGAATGTATCATTACAAGTCGTGTCAATTCATAAGCATCTGATTGATTTGTTTTTCTTGTTTTCTAGAAATGGAGAAAATATGTTTTAAATGTTACTTTTAAGCATGTATATATTGATGAACTTAATATCGTTTTTTAAATCCTCTTATCCAAATTTAAATAATTCCTCTCTATCTTCTTTAAAGTAACTTGGAAATTTCAGAGATATAAAAATCAATGATACACCTTGAGACTGATTTTTGATTGTATATATAGATAAAAATAACACTTACTGTTAAACTCTCAATTATAGAGTGACCTTTAAGTAAAGGAGCAAACCCATGAAAAGAAGACAAAGAGATAACTATCCAAAAGAGAAAACAACTTATGATCAAAATGAGCCTCATTATAATACCTATTATCAACCTGTGGGTTCACCACCGAAAAAGAAGAAAAGTAAACGGCTCTTTCTAAGAATGCTTATTATATTTATTATTATATTTGCTTTGTTTACTGGATTAATGTATTTTTTATCATCTAGAGCGAATGTCGATGATTTACAAACGATTGAAAATAAGAGTAATTTTGTATCATCAGACAATATGCCGAATTATGTTAAGGGCGCATTTATATCTATGGAAGATGAACGTTTTTCTAAACATCATGGATTCGATATAAAAGGGACAACACGTGCATTATTTTCAACGATTGGTGAACATGATGTACAAGGTGGGAGCACCATTACTCAACAAACTGTAAAAAATTATTATTACAATAATGAACGTTCATTTACACGTAAACTAAAAGAATTATTTGTCGCGCATAAAGTTGAACAGCAATATAGTAAAAATCAGATATTAAGTTTTTATTTGAATAATATTTACTATGGTAATAATCAATATGATATTGAAAGTGCAGCAAATTATTATTTTGGTGCAACTACAAATCAAAATAATAGTTATTATCCGATTATTACTGTATTACAAAGTGCAATGCTAGCAAGTAAAGTTAATGCCCCAAGTGTATATGATATTAATAACGTATCAAATAATTTCAAGAATCGAATTAAAGTGAATTTAGAAAAAATGCGACAACAGAATTATATTTCTGACAGTCAATATCAAGAAGCCTTATCGCAACTTAATAATTATTAATATAGTAATATAACAATTTAATTGAATATAAACTAAGAGTGAGAATGAGAATAAATAAACTTCCATTTCGCTCTTTTTTAATATCAAATACTATATATGTTAGATTTTCTGTTATAAAATAAATATATTATTAAAATACAATTTTTAATTAGTATGAGGAGAATAATGATGCCGAAAATTACTAAAATAGAAGTTCAAAAAAATAATAAAGAACGATTTAATCTCTTTCTTGATGAAGCATTTGAAATGGGAATTGATATAGATACACTCGTTAAATTCAATTTGAAAAAGAACCAAATGATAGATGCTGCAGAAATGGAAAAAATTCAAAAATACGAACACTATCGTCTAGGGATTAATATGGCAATACAATATTTATCATATAAAAAACGAACTGAAAAAGAAGTTAGTGATTATTTGAAAAAGAATGATATTAATGAAATGACAGTACAAAAAGTGATTGAATATTGTTATAAAGAGCAATATATTAATCATGAAGATTACGCTGAAAGTTTAAAAAATACAATGATCAACACAACAGATAAAGGACCTGAAGTATTTAAACAAAAACTATACCAAGTTGGAGTAGAACCTAATATTATAGATAGATATGTTAAACGATATGAAGAAGAGCAACCTATAGAATCTATCATTCATGTTGCTAAAAAAATAATGAAAACTAAAAAAGGTCCTGTTGTTAAAGTAAAGCAAAAAGTAATGCATAGCTTAATCCAAAAAGGATATACAATAGAAACTGCACAAAATGTACTTAATGAGTTAGACTTTGCTCAAGACGAAGAAGTGCTAGATGACTTATTACAAAAGGATTTAGAAAAAGTTTATAATAAGCAACGTCGTAAACATGACGGTAATACATTAAAAATGAAAACAATAGAAGCACTTATGAGAAAAGGATATAATTATGATAAAATAAAAATTAAATTAGCAGAAAGTGGTATTTTAGATGAGTGACAAAAGATTAAGTGAAATGTCTGAACAGGAATTGAGACATGAAATACAATTATGTAAAGAAAAAATGCGTAAAGCTGAAATGAATGGCATAATGAATGAATATGATGTTTATGAAAGTAAAGTCATTGTAGCTGAGAGTTATTTAGTCGATCGTTCTAAAATTAACATTGGCAGAATGTATAAATTAAATGATGGTAGTGAACAATACTTTAAAGTTGAACGTTTAAAAGGGGTTTTTGCTTGGGGTTATAGAATAAATAGTACGAATCCTGAAGAGGGTTTACCCATTGCATTATTAAAAATTTAGAAGGATGTAACACAAATGGGAAGTTCAATCGTTTTAAAATTATTAAATGTTACACAATACTATAGAAACCAAAAGAATAGAAAGTGGTATCTGCCGTTTGGATATGGCGCGGAAGACATAGAATTAAATAAAATATCTTTACACATTTATCAAGGAGAAGCCCTTGCACTTATAGGAGAACCTGGTTCATCCAAAACATTGATTGGAAGAATTATGGCCCAAGATATTGCACCTGATAGAGGGAAAGTTGTACAATCAGCAAGTATTTATTATGGAGATATAAAAAACAAACATTTATTAAATATGTCTGTTAAAAGTTATATTGAAGAAACACAATGCTTATTTAATTACAAGACGTCTTCACATATTGTCGATCAAATTATTAAATATGCGCATTTAGATGATAAATCTTCGATTCAAGTGAATAAACTTAGTCACTCTGAGTATGCGCAATTGATTTTAAGTGTTGCAAGAGTTTGTAAAACAGAAATTATTATTTTAAGTCATATTCTCGAATATCTTGATGAAGCTTTTTTAAATAAGGCAAAACAACTTTCAAAAGACTATGTGTCTAATGACTTATCAATTATATTTGTAGACGATGATATTTCTAAAATATCTCAAGTGAGTAACTATGTTACATGGATTTCTCACGGACAAGTGCGTATGGAAGGGTATTTAAATGACGTTTTACCGGTATTTAATGATCATGAAAGAGATAGATTAAGTATCGAAGATGAAGAAACACTTAAGAATTTTGATTTAGATTGGAAGAAAAGTAGAAGTAGATTGCCGGAAATGAGTTATAACTTTAAAAGAGTCGAACGATACAAACATGTTAAAGTTCCGGATTTTATAGTTAAATTTTGGACGCTTTTAGTTTCAACGTTAATCGTCTTAGTGTTACTTGGCACACTAGTAGTGAATAATATAGGAAAAATTGAAATTCCTATCAACGAATCTCAGAAGAAAGTTCAAAATCAAGACACGGATCCTTTTGAAAATAAACTTTCTTATGGAATTATTCTACATGATGAAGTGACATTATCTAATCATCAAGATATTGAAATGCCAAAATATTCTTTTGTGACGATTACTGGAGAAAGTGCTTCAAAATATCGCTTAATTGTCGATGATGATACATATGAAGTAGGTAAGAACAAAATTTATTATTTTAATCCTGCTGCATTATATGAAACACATAAATTTAGTACTTTAGCGCCTTATATGAAGTCAAACTACAGTAAGTATGTTGATTATTTTAATACTCAATTACATAAACCACATAAGCAAGTGAAAAAGACGCTTGTTCCTGAAAAAGATCAACGATTTGTGGTGCCTATTACACAACAACCTATTAAAATGTTATTTAATGATGAGGATAAGTTAACTGGTTTTGTATTTCCTATAGTAGATAAATCAAAATTAGAGCGTAAATTTAATATTAAAGGTAATGTATGGATTTCAAAATTAAGTAATGGATATTTAATTGCAGATATGAAAAATAGTAAATGGATTTATATCGAATTGTAGGTGTAAACATGATAGATACGTTAATATTATATTTTAAACATTTTCCATCTCTTTTACATTTAGCTAAAGCAAAAGTAAAAGAGACTTGGAAATATGATGTGATTTTATTTTTAATACAATTAATTATCATTAGTATCATAATTGGAGTGATGTATTTATTTAATACCGAAGAAATTGAAAAGGCCCAATGGATATATCGAATGATTGCGTTCTATACTTTTGTAACCATTGCTTATATTATATATAAATCATTCAAATTATATAATTATGATTATCTTATTGCTAAATCATTTCAACTCACACCTATTATTACGCCCATCCTTAATGCACTGATAGGGGCTATAATCATCTGTGTTTTATCATTGATTACGTCAATCTTTAAGCCAGTAAACCTTGAAACATCGGTGATATCTTTTGTTTATTTCATACTAATGTCGATTATATTTATTGTTTTTATATCAATAACATTAGGTTTATTGACTTTAATAAGTAAAAAAGTATTTAAATTTTATGTGATAGCAATAATGATGTTATTCTTTTTAGTACCTATCATTTTTATACCTAATAATAAGGCAAATATGATTGATCAAATATTAAAAATTAATCCATTATATTATTTGATTGACGGATTATCAACTTCAATTGTTTTTGGATCTGTAAATATGTACAATATTGTGTATCATATTTATTTTATTGCTTTTTTAGTATTAATTGGAGTTATCAATTTTATTTTAACTCGACTTGTTGCTCATAAGAAATATGAATATATTTAATATATGAGTGAATCGCTATAAATAACATATATTTTAATGATGTTATAATAATAACCCCTAAATGACTGTCAATAAGTCATCTAGGGGTTGTTTAAATTATAGTTAAAGTTAATGAATTAATGAGAGTACAATTTTTTTTGAAGTTTTTCTTCTGTAAATACCCATCCAATATAGGAATGGTCAATTTTTTGATCTTGAGTAAGATGTGCAATTGCTGCAAAAGAATAATGTCCTTTATTTAGATAACGTAAATCTATCAATCGTATCTCAGTTGTTTGATCATCAAGTTTACGTATTTGCCAACGATAGATAGAAGAGAATTTTAGAAACGTTCTTATTTCAGGATTACTTTTTATTTGCCATAAAAGTGTATCGGGTGAAAATTGTTGACGTTTTACTTTATCGCTAAACGTTATATTACGACCATAAGCTCTACCTACATAATCATAGTTTTCAGTTTGAATCGCTACACGCCATTTCATAAATTTCATAGTAGGTGCAACAAAAATTTTCACAGGATGATGTTCATCATGAATGTGTTTCAACGCTTGAGATTTGATTATTGATTGCATTTTAAATCTAACGATATAATAAATAATTAAAACGCCAATAATTGGAAAGAACACTAGATATGGATGAACGCCTAATAACCATAGCGTGATTCCTATACATAATATTAAAAAAATAATTGGATCGAATGTATTGATTACACCGAGTTGTATCCACTTATTTGATATAGGTCTAAGTGCTTGTGTACCATATGAATTAAAGATATCTACAAAAACATGTAAAAAGACCGCTAACTGAGCCCACATCCATATATGAGTCACATCTACATGTGGAAAGATAACATATATTATAAAAGCAAGTAATATTGGCCATAAAATCGTAAAGGGTATGGAATGCGTAATACCACGATGATGTGAAATATAAGTTGCATTATTTTTTAATTTTAAAACCGTATCGCCATCAGGTATTAAAGAACCCGCAATTAAAGTTGTTGCAGTAGCTGTCATAGAATGTGACATTGCTGGGTCTTGTGTAGCTAAAGCAGTTAGTCCAATGCCGATAGCAATATGAGTGGCTGTATCCATAAAAGTTCACTCTTTTCATCTTGATTTAATATATATTATAATCTAAAAATTAGAATAACAAAATTAAGATACTTATCAAATATTAGAAAGTATTATAACTTATACATTTTTTTATGTAAGAGAAAGGATAATTTAATGTTAAATGAAACGACATTTAAAAATAATATTGTGACATGGTTTGAGAAAAATCAACGAGAAATGCCTTGGAGGGAAACGACTAATCCATATTATATATGGCTAAGTGAAGTTATGCTTCAACAAACACAAGTTAAAACGGTCATTGATTATTACAATAAATTTATTCATCGATTTCCTACAATTGAAGCGTTAAGTAAAGCAAAAGAAGATGAAGTATTAAAGTATTGGGAAGGTCTTGGATATTATAGCCGTGCCCGCAATTTTCATACAGCAATTAAAGAAGTACACCATAATTATAATGCGGAAGTACCATCATCCCCTAAAGTTTTTGGTGAATTAAAAGGAGTAGGACCATATACTCAAGCAGCTGTAATGAGTATTGCTTTTAATCGCCCTTTAGCTACTGTAGATGGAAATGTCTTTAGAGTATGGACTCGACTTAATAATGACCATCGTGATATCAAATTACAATCTACTAGAAAATCATTTGAAAAAGAGCTTGAACCTTTTGTACAAGAAGAAGCGGGTACATTTAATCAATCAATGATGGAATTAGGTGCAACAATATGTACACCTAAGAATCCGTTATGCCTATTTTGTCCAGTACAGGAAAATTGTGAAGCGTTTCGAAAAGGAACTACGTTAGATTTACCTATCAAAACTAAAAAACAAGCTAAGAAAATAATTAATCAGGAGGTTTTTTTAGTCAGAAATCAGAAAGGTCAATATCTGATTGAAAAACGTCAAGAAAAGCTACTTAATGGTATGTGGCAATTTCCAATGTTTGAAAGTCCGAATGGGATTCAAAAACTAGAAAATAAGTTAAACCATTCATTAACTTTATCTGAGAACATAATATTTCAATTAAAGCATCAGTTTACACATAAAACTTGGAATTTAAATGTTTATAGTGTGATTGAAGATATAAATATTGACTCAGCACAATTACCAGACTTTATGGAATGGTTTGATTTAGAAAATCGAGATGATTATTCTTTCCCAGTATCAATGAGTAAAATTTATGAGTTTATTGTTGGTAAATAGAAAAATATAATATCTCTCTATATCTCTTTAAAGAAGTTTAAAAAAATATGGTATAATTCGAATTGTAAAAACTTTAAAAGGTGGTGTGGAGTATGGTCAAAGAATCCATACCTAAAGAAGGCGAAAATATAAAAATCCAAAGCTATAAACATGATGGAAATATTCATAGAGTATGGTCTGAAACAACGATTTTAAAAGGAACAGATCACGTCATCATTGGTGGAAATGATCATACCTTAGTAACTGAAAGTGATGGACGTACATGGATTACTAGAGAGCCTGCAATCGTGTACTTTCATGCTGAGTATTGGTTTAATGTAATTTGCATGTTTAGAGAAGATGGTATTTACTATTATTGTAATTTATCTTCGCCTTTTGTATGTGATGAAGAAGCTTTAAAATATATTGATTATGATTTAGATATTAAAGTTTATCCAAATGGTAAATATCATTTGTTAGATGAGGATGAATATGAACAACATATGAAACAAATGAATTATCCTCATGAAATAGACGTAATACTAAGAAGAAATGTAGACATTTTACAACAATGGATAGAACAAAAAAAAGGTCCTTTTGCTCCTGACTTTATAAAAGTATGGAAACAAAGATATAAAAAAATTCGTAATTACTAAGCATAATTGAGGCAAATAGTAATTAATTAGTTTATAGTACTTGAGTAATAAATAAGAGGTTGAAACTACTTGCCTATTCTTAAATAAATGAGTTTATGAATAGAGGGTTCAACCTCTATTAATTTTTGATAATAAAATTAAGGAGGAGTCAGTGTGATTCGACGATATTTAGAATTTGTCAAACCATATAAATATCGTATTTTCGCAACGATTATTATTGGGATTATAAAATTTGGTATTCCAATGTTAATCCCATTATTAATTAAATATGCGATTGATGGTGTAATTAATAATGGTACATTAACCACCAATGAAAAATTCCATCATCTTGCTATAGCGATAGGTATTACTCTATTTATATTTTTAATTGTGCGCCCGCCAATTGAATACCTTCGACAATATTTAGCACAATGGACGAGTAATAAAATTTTATATGATATTCGTAAGCAATTGTATGACCATTTACAAGCCTTAAGTGCCCGATTTTATGCAAATAATCAAGTGGGACAAGTTATATCGAGAGTAATTAATGACGTAGAACAAACGAAAGACTTTATTTTAACTGGGTTAATGAATATTTGGTTAGACTGTGTAACGATTATTATTGCGCTTTCTATTATGTTCTTCTTAGATATTAAATTAACACTTGCAGCAATTATTATTTTTCCTTTTTATGTCTTTACAGTATATTTTTTCTTTGGACGTTTAAGAAAATTAACACGTAAACGTTCACAAGCATTAGCGGAAGTACAAGGATTTTTACATGAACGTGTTCAAGGTATGTCTGTAATAAAAAGCTTTGCAATTGAAGATAATGAAGCGAAAAACTTTGATAAAAAAAATAAAAACTTTTTAAGTAGAGCGTTTCAACATACTTCATGGAATGCCTATTCATTTGCAGCTATTAATACAGTCACAGATTTAGGTCCTATCATTGTTATTGGAGTAGGGTCATATTTAGCAATTACTGGTTCAATTACAGTAGGTACCTTAGCAGCTTTTGTAGGATATTTAGAACAATTATTCGGACCATTAAGACGTTTAGTTTCTTCATTCACAACTTTAACGCAAAGTTTCGCCTCTATGGATCGTATTTTTCAATTAATAGATGAAGACTATGACATTAAAAATAAAAAAGGTGCACAACCTATTGAAATAAAAGAAGGACATATTGAATTAAAAAATGTAAGCTTTAAATATAATGAAGATGAATCTTTAGTTTTAAAAAATATAAATTTAAATATAAATAAAGGTGAAACAGTAGCATTCGTTGGTATGAGCGGGGGAGGTAAATCTACGCTTATTAATCTTATTCCACGTTTCTATGATGTAAGTGAAGGTGAAATTTTGATCGATAGTCGTAATATTAAAGATTATTTAACAGGAAGCTTGAGAAATCAAATTGGACTTGTTCAACAAGACAATATTTTATTTTCTGATACAGTAAGAGAGAATATTTTATTAGGACGTCCTGATGCTACTGAAGAAGAAATAATCGAAGCAGCTAAAATGGCAAATGCGCACGACTTTATCATGAATTTACCGAATGGCTATGATACTGAAGTTGGAGAACGTGGCGTAAAATTATCTGGTGGTCAAAAGCAACGTTTATCTATTGCGCGTATTTTCTTAAATAATCCACCTATATTAATTTTAGATGAAGCGACAAGCGCACTTGATTTAGAAAGTGAAGCAATTATTCAAGATGCATTAGATGTTTTAAGTAAAGATAGAACTACACTTATTGTAGCTCATAGATTATCAACAATCACACATGCAGATAAAATTATTGTTATGCAGCATGGTCAAATCGTTGAAACTGGTACACATAAAGAACTGATTGCTAAAAAAGGTGAATACGAACATCTATATAGCATTCAAGATTTATAACTAAATAATGACTACTAAAAAAGACAAACTTAACTTTGATAGTTAAGTTTGTCTTTTTTAGTATTGATATTTAATTTTTATAAATCAAAATCTTCATCTTGAATTTCAATATCTGTGTCATTACGATGATACGTAAAGAAACTTAATCTTAGTCTATCTAAATGCTCTAAATGATATCGATATTCTTCAATAGCTGCGATAATTTGCATGATATTCGAATATGAATATTCTACTTGATATGGATTTTGAATTAATTGATATTGAAAAGCATCCATAAGATTTTTCTTTTGAGGATTTAAAATCTGATTATCAAAATCATCTACATTATAACGCGCCTTTTTTGATAAACTTTTTAAAATTTGTTCGTGATACGCTGTTAACGAATCTAACTCTAATTTAATTTGAAATAATAAATGATGATTTGTATTATGCAAATCATTTTGATATCTAGCCATACGGTTTAATACTTCGTAAGCTTGTCGAGTTGTTCCAACGACCTCTTTAAATAATATCTTTTTACGATTTTGTTGGAAAGCAGCTTTTCTTGTAAACGTACGTTCTTCGTGATAATAATCATAGATTTGTTCTAATTTTATAATGCGAGATTCTAACTGTTCACCATCTTCTTTTATCTGATGATATTCAGAAGTATCATTAATCACAAGTTTAAACCATATAAATATGTCGGAAGAAATATTAACCGCATTATGATAAATTTTAGTTTCGAATTTTGGAGGTAAGAATACTAGGTTTACAAGTGAAGCACTTAAAACTCCAATCATTACTAAAATAAATCTAAATGTAGCTACAAGATAAAACGATCCTGTATGTTGCCCCATAATGATTAACGCAGTGACACCTGCTAATGTTGCTACATGCGCCAAGTTTAATTTGTATAAAATGGCGATTAATAAAATGACTGTGATACCCATAATCACAATGTTTTTACCAAAAATGGTTACCATAATCACTGCTAATATAGCACCGATTAAATTACCTGTAGCTTGTTCAGATATCGTTTTCATTGAACGATATATATTAGGTTGCATTGCAAAAATAGCACTTATTCCTGCTACAGATTTCAAACCAACATTATCAGGTAAAAAAGAAGCGATAAAAAGGGCGAGAATGATAGCAATTCCAGTTTTAAGTATACGTGCGCCTAATTTCAAATACAACGCTCCTTTAAATAACAAGTTTATAGTTTAATGTATTTTTAAATTAGTATACACTCAACAAATAAAACTATACAAGTATACGCATATATAAAAACCCAAGAATGTATATTTACGATATGACATTCTTAGGTTCGTTAAATTTTAAATATTATTTCATTTGACTGAAGGCATAGTCAGCCGCTTCTAATGTTTGATCAATATCTTCTTCAGTGTGTTCCGTAGTTAAGAACCATGCTTCAAATTTAGAAGGTGCTAAATTAATACCTTGGTTAAGCATAAGTTTAAAGAATTTTGCAAATGCTTCACTATCAGAATTTTCTACTTGTTCGTAATGTGTTACTTTTTCATCTGTAAAATAGAGTGTTAGAGATCCATAAATACGATTAATTGTCGCAGTAATATGATGTTTTTCAATAAGTTTATTTAAACCATCTTCTAAACGTTTACCTAAAGCATCTAATTTTTCATATACACCATCTTGCTCTAAAACTTCAAGTAATGCAATACCTGCCCTCATTGAAAGTGGGTTACCTGCCATTGTTCCTGCTTGGTATGCTGGGCCTAATGGAGCGACATGTTCCATGATATCTTGACGGCCGCCGTAGCCACCGATTGGTAATCCACCACCAACAATTTTACCAAATGCTGTTAAATCTGGATAAACATTTAATAAATCTTGTGCAGCGCCATAATGGAAGCGGAAAGCAGTGATGACTTCATCGTAAATCACTAAAGCTCCATGCTCATGAGTGATGTTGTTAACTTCTTCTAAAAAGCCTGGTTGAGGTTTTACCATACCAAAATTACCTACAATAGGTTCTACTAATACAGCCGCTACTTCATCTCCCCAATGTGACATGGCTTCTTTATAAGATTCAATGTCATTGAAAGGTACAGTAATGACTTCTCTAGCGACACTTTCAGGTACACCAGCTGAATCCGGAGAACCTAATTGAGAAGGTCCGCTTCCTGCAGCAACTAATACTAAATCAGAATGGCCATGATAAGAACCCGCAAATTTAATGATTTTATTTCTTTTAGTATAAGCTCTAGCAACTCGAATTGTAGTCATTACTGCTTCTGTTCCAGAATTAACAAAACGAATTTTTTCTAATGAAGGAATAGCTGCTCGTAATTTTTTACTAAAATCAATTTCAAGTTCAGTAGGTGTACCATATAAAACCCCTTTAGCCGCTTGATCTTGGATAGCCTCAGTAATATGAGGATGAGCATGGCCAGTAATTATGGGACCATATGCTTGTAAATAATCAATGTACTTATTTCCATCGACATCGTAAAGATAAGCGCCATGACCTTCACGCATAACTACGGGAGCACCTCCGCCAACAGCTTTATAAGAGCGTGAAGGAGAATTAACTCCACCTAAAATATATTCATTTGATAACTTTTGGAGACGTTCACTTTCAGTGAAATTCATAGAGTATCAACCTTTCTTATTTAATAATATTCGTTACTATCGTAACATAATAATTATAATATGAAGAAATGAGTGATACGATGTTAAAAATAGGAGATCTTTTTCCAAAATTTGAATTAGAGAATCAAAATGGAGAATTAATTACTAATGAAAACATTATGGGAGAAAAAACAATATTATATTTCTACCCACGAGATAACACACCAACGTGTACAACAGAAGCATGTGACTTTAGAGATAATATACAATACTTTAATGATATGAAAGTTAAAGTTTATGGTATTAGCGGGGATTCTAGAAAAAAACACGAAAACTTTATTAAGAAGCATCATTTGAATTTTGATTTATTAGTTGATGATGAATTTAAGTTATCGAATGCAGTAGGAATATATCGTTTGAAGAAAAGTTTTGGAAAAGAAAATATGGGAATAGTGAGAACAACGTTTGTAATAGATGAAGCGGGATATATTACAAATATCATTGAAAAAGTAAAAGTTAAAACACAAATAGATGAATTAAAACAAATGCTGGAGTGAGATAAATGAAAATCGTAAGCTTGAAACGTTTAGGTAATATAGAAAATGAATTAATAGAAAAGTATCCTGATATTTCATTTTCGTTTTATGATAAAGCAGATAATATTCCAGATAATGACAAAAAAGAACTCGAGGTATTGATAGGATATGACGGGGAGATTAATGAAAGATTTATAAAGTCTTGTCCGAATTTAAAGTGGATTGCATGGTATGCAACAGGCGTAAACAATCTACCATTAGAGTACATTAAGAATAAAGGAATAATTTTAACCAATACTAGAGGAATACAATCAAAGCAACTTTCAGAATATATACTAACTTTTATATTAAATGATCATAAAAAAATGGAAACATCATTTATTAATCAACAAAAGCATATTTATGATAGTACTTTGACAGGTAAACGTTTAAAGGATGAAACAATTTTATTTTTAGGTACTGGAGCTATTGCTCAAGATACTGTAAAGTTATTGACACCTTTCGAATTGAAAATAATAGGTGCAAGTAAAACAGGAAAACAAAAAGAAGGATTTAATCAAACATATGAGATAAATGAATTAGACAAGTTATTAGGAGAAGCGGATATAATAATTAATACGTTACCAGAAACCAAAGAAACATATCATTTATTAAACAAACATCATTTCCAATTAATGAAGGAAGATACTTTATTTATTAATGTAGGTAGAGGAACTATAGTAGAAGAACACGATTTAATTGAAATACTTAAAGAAAAATTAATACGTCATGCTTACTTGGATGTATTCGAAAATGAACCACTAGAATCAGAACATCCACTTTATGATTTAGATAACGTGACAATTACTGCACATATAACTGGTAATGATAAAGAAAATAAAAAGGAAGCAACGAAAATATTTGAAAGAAATCTAACTCGTTTTCTCAATAAAGAAGAAATAAGTGAGAACGTAGTAGACTTAAAAGATGGCTATTAATATAAAACTTATGGAATAATTGACAATGCCGTATGAAAGTAGTTATATTATTAATAAGATAATAATAATTATAAAGTAGAAAGATGGTGAAAATGATGAGTGCAGAAATAGAATCAATTGAACATGAACTTGAACAAGCTATAATAGCATTAAGAAAGTCAGGCGTTCGTATCACGCCTCAAAGACAAGCTATTGTTAGATTTTTAATTAGCTCACATACACATCCTACAGCGGATGAAATTTATCAAGCACTTTCACCTGATTTTCCTAATATAAGTGTTGCGACAATTTACAATAATTTAAGAGTATTTAAGAAGATAGGTATTGTAAAAGAATTGACTTATGGAGATGCATCAAGTAGGTTCGACTTTAATACTCATAATCATTATCATGTTATTTGTGAACGATGCGGTAAAATAGTAGATTTCCACTATCCTCAATTGGATGAAATTGAACAATTAGCTCAACACGTTACAAACTTTGACGTAACACATCATCGAATGGAAATTTATGGATTGTGTGAAGAATGTAAAAACAAAGAATAAAGTTAGGCAATGACTTTAATGTCATTGCTTTTTTTGTTTATAAGTAATTAAAGAATTTAAAAGATAAATATTAAATAAAAAAATACTCATTAAAGATAATGAATACATTTGATGTGAAATATTAAACGATTTTATATTATAAAATCCATTGACGTTCAATAATAATCTTGCTATTATATAAAAGTCGTCAAAAACAAAAGATATTGTTTGAAAACGCAAAGTAAATTAGTTTAAAACAATGTTAAAAAAGTGTAATTTTGACCATTGATTATAAAAACAATTTATTATAAGATATTATTTGTTGAAATATTAATTAACTTCAAGAAAAGAAAAATAAAAAAGTTCTTGACAAGAATAATTAGTATTTGATATAATAAATAAATGTAATTGTTAAAATGAACATTGAAAACTGAATGACAATATGTC
>NZ_KV810854.1:0-15095 GCF_001812925.1 Staphylococcus sp. HMSC057A08
AAGAAGAAACAGATGCACTTGCAGCACAACGTCGTGCAGTTCAAAATGAATCAGAAATAAATCAATTATCTAATCCAGCAAGAAGTCATCAAACTCAAAACAGCGAAAATGAATCACAAGCTTCTAAAATTGCATCGGCAGCTAGAACTAAGCAAGCTAAGTTAAAAGATAATAAAGATGTAGCAAGTAATACTCAAAAATTATTTGAGGAGGCACCAATAACATCTTCTAAATATGATAAAGTGCCTAATTTGATAACTAAAAATCATAAGTCATTTAATAAAGATGAAGAAATAACAAAAAATAAACAAACTCACCATGATGCTAAATTTGAAAAAGGAGTTATTACTCACCAACATCAACCATCTCAATCAAATTCAAATCAAAAAAATAAAAAACATAATCAAAAACGTAAAAATCAGAATCAAAAAAATCAAAATAAAAACAAAACGCCAAAGCAACAACAAAGAGCTGAAAAAGCAAATAGTAAAATAGAAAAACGTACATTTAATGATTAATATTTTTAAAAGAGCAGTGTAATATTTTACATTGCTCTTTTAATTCTTTATATAGTATTATT
This sequence comes from Staphylococcus sp. HMSC057A08, assembly GCF_001812925.1. NCBI lineage: Bacteria > Bacillati > Bacillota > Bacilli > Caryophanales > Staphylococcaceae > Staphylococcus > Staphylococcus sp. HMSC057A08. The sequence continues at coordinate 581 of NZ_KV810854.1, forward strand.
AATTATATTAATTTTAATAATTCAGAAATATTAGAAAATTTATTCGATTTATAGTTGAACATTTTTAATGTAATTGTTAGAATACTATCTAAATACAATTATTTTACCGCTTTAAAGTAATATAATTTAGTATAGTAAAATTTATTGAGGTGAGTATGAATGTCTACAAAGTTAGAACAATACAGGGAAGAGATAATTTCAATTAATAATCAAATTCTAGACATATTATCAAAAAGAGGGGAATTAGCTCAAAAAATAGGAGAAGAAAAAATTAAGCAAGGTACTAAAGTTTATGACCCTCAACGAGAAAAAGAAATGATTAATGAATTAATGGATCGTAATAACGGACCATTTAATGATAATGTAATTAAACAATTGTTTAAAGAAATCTTTAAAGCGTCTACTGATTTACAAAAATCAGAAAATGAAAAACACTTATATGTTTCAAGAAAATTAAAACCGGAAGATACAATTGTAAAATTTGATAACGGTGGAGTTATTGGTGATGGAAATAAATCATTTGTATTTGGTCCATGCTCTGTTGAATCTCAAGAACAAGTTGATGCAGTAGCTCGTGATTTACAAGCCAAAGGTGAGAAATTCATTAGAGGCGGTGCATTTAAACCAAGAACATCACCATACGATTTCCAAGGATTAGGAATTGAAGGGCTTAAAATATTGAAAAATGTTAAAGATAAGTTCAATCTTAATGTTGTTAGTGAAATTGTAAATCCAGCTGATTTCGAAATTGCTGATGAATACTTAGATGTCTTCCAAATTGGTGCAAGAAATATGCAAAATTTTGAATTACTTAAAGAAGCTGGACGTACAAATAAGCCAATCTTATTAAAACGTGGTTTATCAGCTACTATTGAGGAATTTACATTTGCAGCTGAATACATTGCTTCTCAAGGTAATAAAAATATTATTCTATGTGAACGTGGTATTCGTACTTATGAAAAAGCTACTCGTAATACACTTGATATTTCTGCCGTACCTATCTTAAAACAAGGTACTCACTTACCAGTAATGGTAGATGTTACACATAGTACAGGACGTAAGGATATTATGTTACCGACTGCAAAAGCAGCACTTGCAGTGGGTGCAGACGGAGTAATGGCAGAAGTACATCCAAATCCATCAGTAGCTTTAAGTGATAGTGGTCAACAAATGGATTTAAATGAGTTTGATAAATTTTATAATGAATTAAAGCCATTAGCTGACATGTACAACTCTAAACAACTTAAATAAAACATCATCCTTTAATTTACTAGCTATTCATTTTACTAAAATTTAGGGCAATATAGAAAGTTTTATATTTAACTTCTATATTGTTCTTTTTTAGTTAAAACGAATAGTTTTATTTTGATTTTATTAAATCTATTAACTAAAATTTGACACAATTGTGAATATAAGTCTTATATATTTGACACATTACCAATTTATGATAAACTTTGAAAATGAAATGAAAACACGTAATAATAATAAATGAAACGCTTACAAGGAGGAAATTATGACGGTAACTATATATGATGTAGCTAGAGAAGCTCGTGTATCTATGGCAACTGTATCACGAGTAGTTAATGGCAATCAAAATGTAAAACCAGAAACACGTAAAAAAGTAAATGATGTTATTCAAAGATTAAATTATAGACCAAATGCTGTTGCAAGAGGACTAGCTAGTAAACGTACAACTACAGTAGGCGTTATTATACCCGATATCTCTAATATTTATTATTCTCAACTTGCTAGAGGTATTGAAGATATTGCAACAATGTATAAGTACCACTCTATCATTTCTAATTCAGACAATGATCCAGAAAAAGAAAAAGAAATTTTTAATAATTTGTTAAGTAAACAAGTAGATGGCATTATCTTTTTAGGTGGTACAATTTCTGATGAAATCAAAGATTTAATTAATCATTCTTCAGTTCCAGTAGTAGTATCTGCAACAAATGGTAAAGATGACAATATCGCATCTGTTAATATCGATTTTGCTAAAGCTGCCAGAGAAGTTACAGAACAACTTATTAAAACAGGCGCAAAAGATTTTGTACTTGTAAGTGGAGATTATTCTAAAAAGGCTCAAGAAGATGTACTAAGTGGTTTAAAGGATGCTTTAAACAAACATCAATTAAAGTTAAATAACACTATAGAATTATCAGGTTCAGAAAGCTATAAAGACGGAGTGAATGTCTTTGAAAAATTAAAAAATAATTTGCCTGATGCTATATTATCTATTAGTGATGAACAAGCAATTGGTATTTTGCATAGTGCTCTTGATGCTGGAATAAAAGTTCCAGAAGAACTACAAATCGTTAGTTTTAATAATACGCGTTTGGTAGAAATGGTTAGACCTAAACTATCTAGTGTCATTCAACCATTATATGACATCGGGGCAGTAGGTATGCGTCTTCTTACTAAATTTATGAATGAAGAAGACATTGCAGAACCTAATGTAGTTTTACCACATAGAATTGAATATCGAAACACTACTAATTAAAGTAATGTAAAAAAAAGGATAAAATCAAAATTTTATCCTTTTTTAATATATAAGTTACTATAATAAAATTATGTAAACCCTTTTAATATTGCTAAATTGATTATAAATAAAATTAAATTTTTGTAAACGCTATCAAGTATTCGACATATATTTATTTGTTAGTTATTATAAAGTAGTAAGATGGTTTGGTAGTTATTTCTAAATATCTTATTACATAAAATTTATTTTAAACAAGGGGTTGAAATAATTTGGCACATTTATCAGATTTAGATATTGCTAATCAATCAGAATTAAAATCAATTGGAGACATTGCGAAAAAAGCAGGAATACCTGAACATGCTTTAGAGCAATATGGACACTACAAAGCTAAAATTGATATTAATCAAATTCAATCAAGAGATGAAAAAGGTAAAGTTGTCTTAGTAACTGCAATGAGTCCTACACCAGCTGGTGAAGGTAAATCAACTGTCACAGTAGGCTTAGCTGATGCTTTTAATGAGTTAAATAAAAATGTTATGGTTGCTTTGCGTGAACCTGCTTTAGGGCCAACTTTCGGAATTAAAGGTGGCGCTACTGGTGGGGGATATGCGCAGGTTTTACCTATGGAAGATATTAATTTACACTTTAACGGTGATTTCCATGCAATTACAACAGCGAATAATGCATTATCAGCATTTATAGACAATCACATTCATCAAGGTAATGATTTAGCAATTGATGTACGTCGTGTTGAATGGAAACGTGTACTTGATATGAATGATCGTGCATTACGTAATGTCATCGTTGGGTTAGGTGGACCAACTAACGGTGTTCCACGTGAAGATGGTTTCAATATCACTGTAGCATCTGAAATAATGGCGATTTTATGTTTAGCTCGTAATATTAATGATTTAAAAGAAAAAATCAGTCGTATTACAGTTGGTTATACTCGTGAACGTAAACCAATTACTGTTGCAGACTTAAAAGTTGAAGGCGCTCTTGCAATGATACTTAAAGATGCAATTAAACCTAATTTAGTACAAACTATTGAAGGAACACCAGCACTTGTACATGGTGGGCCATTTGCTAATATTGCTCATGGTTGTAACTCGATTTTAGCAACTGAAACTGCACGTGATTTGGCAGATATTGTTGTTACAGAAGCAGGCTTTGGTTCAGATTTAGGCGCTGAAAAATTTATAGACATCAAAGCACGTGAAGCAGGCTTTGAACCTTCTGCAGTTGTCCTAGTAGCTACTGTTCGTGCGTTAAAAATGCATGGAGGTGTTGCTAAAGATAATCTAAAAGAAGAAAATGTCGAAGCAGTTAAATCTGGTATTGTTAATTTAGAGCGTCATGTTAATAATATTAGAAAATTTGGAGTAGAACCTGTGGTTGCTTTAAATGCATTTGTACATGATACTGAAGATGAAACTGAAGCAGTTAAAGCTTGGGCTAAAGAAAATAATGTACGAATTGCCTTAACAGAAGTATGGGAGAAAGGTGGTAAAGGTGGCGTTGATCTTGCTAATCAAGTTCTTGAAGTCATCGATCAACCACAAGAATTTAAATTCTTGTATGATTTAGATCAATCATTAGAAGAAAAAATTGAAACAATTGTAAAAGAAATCTATGGTGGTTCTTCAGTAACGTTCAGTAAAAAAGCAAAAAGACAATTAAAAGAATTTACCGACAATGGATGGGGCAAATATCCAATCTGTATGGCTAAAACACAGTACTCATTTAGTGATGATGCAACCGCTTTAGGCGCACCAACTGATTTTGATATAACTATCAGAGAATTAGAAGCTAAAACAGGCGCTGGATTTATTGTTGCATTAACAGGTGCAATTATGACAATGCCGGGATTACCTAAAAAACCAGCGGCATTAAACATGGATGTCACTGATGAAGGTCATGCAGTAGGATTATTCTAATTTAGATTAAAGAAAAAACGTTTGAGACTTTTACTGTCTCAGACGTTTCTTTGTTTTACCAACAAATTTCATCATTTTGTTGGTAAAACTGCATGTGAAAAGACAAGTAATTTAGCGACAAAACCAATTAAAAGACGAATTTCAGGTAATTTAAATGATATATCGATATTTTGTGTTATTACTATCATACATTTATTTTAAAAGTCTTTTAAATTCAATACTCATAAACTATTTAAATTAATATAAAGTGCGATAAAAGATATTGATTGATTCATTGAGGCTTAGTTAATAAATGATCATAAATAGTATATTGTTTTGCCTGTTGATATGTCTTTTTAGTAATTACCCCTTCCACTAGCATTCGTTTTAATACATAATGCTGACGGTCAATACTAATTTTAACTTCGTTATAAGCCTTCAAATCACCATTATTTTCATACGGTGTATACGTATAAGGACTTTGCAATAAGCCAACAAGATAAGCGGATTGTGCAACATTTAACTTGGAGGGGGGAACGTTAAATAAACTATAGGAAGCAGATGCAATTCCAGTTATATTTGCACCATTATAATCGCGTCCAAACGGTACAATATTTAAATATGTATAAATAATTTCATTTTTAGATAATATTTTTTCAAGACGCATCGCTAATATAATTTCATTTGCCTTACGACTATATGTTTTTTCATTTGTTAAGACTTGATTCTTTATTAATTGTTGTGTAATTGTACTTCCGCCAGAACGAGAATTTAAACTTAAAACATCTTGTATCATTGCTCTTATTAACGCTTTTGGTAAAATTCCATCATGTTTAAAAAATAATGTGTCTTCAGAAGATATTAATGCTTTAATTACGTTTGAATTTACATGTTTTGGACCTACGATGAGAGAGTTTTGAGAATGATCATACTCAGTTAAAATATTTTTATCGTGATTCAAAATCTCATCACCTGAAAAGTGTAGTACGCGGTGTTTCAATTCAGTATCACTTATATTTGAAGCTTCTTGAGTAAGATGATGAAAATAAGTAGCAGTACCAAGAACAATAAGTATAGAACCTAAAACTATAATACTCAAAAGGCCTACCATAATATGTTTTATAAATTTATAATTTTTTTCAAACGTTTTAAATTGAATATCTTTAAATAATAATTTCATGGTAGTCCTCCTCAAATTAAATACAGTATATCATATCTAGCATATTTGACTTTTAGAAGAGGTTTTTTTATAATTATTATCAATTCAATATGTATTGAATAAGAGGAGAAGTAATATATAAATTAACTTAACAGAGAGTTAGTGGATGCTGTGAACTAACATGTGTTTATATATGAATACACCTCATACTTATTTATTCAACGTTTATTAATGAGCGTATCATTAATAGAGTAAACAATTCTATTTGAATTGTTAAGTATGGTGGTAACGTGCATAAGCGCCCTTACATTGTTGTGAGGGTGCTTTTTTATTTAATAAAAATAAATTTTATAGGAGGATATAACTATGTCAAATGCATTACTAGAAGAATTACAATGGAGAGGTTTAATTTATCAACAAACTGATGAACAAGGTATTGAAGATTTATTAAATAAAGAACAAGTAACGTTGTATTGTGGTGCAGATCCAACTGCTGATAGTTTACATATTGGTCATCTTTTACCATTTATGACATTACGTCGATTCCAAGAACATGGTCATCGTCCAATAGTACTTATTGGTGGAGGCACTGGTATGATTGGAGACCCATCTGGTAAATCTGAAGAACGTGTATTACAAACTGAAGATCAAGTAGCAAAAAATGTTGAAGGCTTAAGCGCTCAAATGCATAAACTATTTGAATTTGGCACAGATAAAGGAGCCGTACTCGTTAATAATAGAGACTGGTTAAGTCAAATTTCACTAATAAGTTTCCTACGTGATTATGGTAAACATGTAGGTGTCAATTATATGCTAGGTAAAGATTCAATTCAATCACGATTAGAAAATGGAATTTCATATACAGAATTTACCTATACTATTTTACAAGCAATTGACTTTGGCCACTTAAATCGTGAACTTAATTGTAAAATTCAAGTTGGTGGTTCTGATCAATGGGGTAATATTACAAGTGGTATTGAGTTAATGCGACGTATGTATGGTCAAACAGAAGCTTATGGTTTAACTATTCCATTAGTGACAAAGTCTGATGGTAAAAAGTTTGGGAAATCAGAATCTGGAGCTGTTTGGTTAGATGCTGAAAAAACAACACCGTATGAATTTTATCAATTCTGGATTAATCAATCGGATGAAGATGTTATTAAATTCTTAAAATACTTTACATTCTTAAGTAAAGAAGATATTAATCGCCTTGAACAATCTAGAGATGAAGCACCACATTTACGAGAAGCTCAAAAAGCACTTGCTGAAAATGTAACAGAATTTATTCATGGTAAAGAAGCACTTGATGATGCAATTAGAATTTCAGAAGCATTATTTAAAGGTGATTTAAAATCTTTATCAATTAAAGATATCAAAGCAGGGTTTAAAGAAGTACCTCAAGTTGAAGTTTCTAAAGCAACAACTAACATTATTGATGTTTTAATTGAATCTGGAATTGCTTCCTCAAAACGACAAGCAAGAGAAGATGTAAACAATGGAGCAATTTATATTAATGGTGAAAGAGAACAGTCTGTTGATTACAACTTAACTGATGAAGATAAATTTGATAATGAATTTACAATTATTCGCCGTGGTAAGAAAAAATACTTCATGGTAAATTATAAATAATCTTATCTGAGAAGAATATATTGAAAACGAGGTTAATCCATTATTTTGGATTAACCTCGTTATTTATTATCGAATAAATTGACTATTATTATCTTCAGAATTATATGATTGCGAAGATATTGATTTTTGATTTTTAAGAGTGACTGATACGTCTTTAGTTTTACCATCACGTATAACAGTCAACTTCACGGTTTCACCTGGCTTTTTATTTTGATATAAGTACGTTCTTAGATCGGTATCATCATCTACTTTTTTACTATCTACTTTAGTAATGATATCGCCAACTTTTAATTCACTAGAGTGGCTAACTTTTGCAATATACACACCAGTATCACGATCAGTTTTTAATTCTTTTTTATAAGAATCTGGAATATCACTTAAGTTAAGTAACCCTATTCCAATTGAAGGACGTTCTACTTTACCATGTTTAACGAGTTGTTCAATTGTAACTCTAACTTCATTACTTGGGATTGCAAAACCAATACCTTCAACTTGGTCAGCAGCAATTTTCATTGAATTAATACCTACTAAATTACCATTAACATCTACTAATGCACCACCAGAGTTACCGGGATTAATTGCTGCATCTGTTTGTAGCACATTTACTTTAGTTCCACCAGAAGTGGTATTAGATTCAATTGTACGTTCATTTGCAGAAATAATACCTGATGTTACTGAGTTAGCAAATTCTAAGCCAAGTGGGTTACCCATTGCGAAAACACTATCGCCAGTTTGAACTTTAGAAGAATTTGCGAATTTCATTGCTTTAATTCCTTTTTGAGAATCGATTTTTAAAACTGCAATATCTGAAACTGCATCTGTACCTACAAGCTTTGCTTCTACTTGTTTACCGTTATGTAATTGTACTTTAATTTGTGATGCACCATCAATAACGTGATTATTAGTGACGATATAAGCAGAATTGTTGTTAATTTGATAAATAACACCAGAACCGATACCGGCTTCTTGTGCCTTAGTTGATTTACCTTGTAATAAATCGTCAAAACTTGTTGCCTTTTGCATATTGATGACACCTACAATAGCAGGAGAAACATCTTTGATCATGGCATTAACCGATTTATATTTATCACTTTTACCGTCTAACACATTGCCACCTTTATCATTCGTAGCCTGTTGGACTTGAGATCCACCACTATTTGAATCATCTCCATTCATAAGTCGATTAACTCCTAAAACAATTAATGCTCCTATGATACCAGCGATTAGAGCAATAATAATAATTCTAAACCATGGAAACTTCGGTTTAGGTGGACGTGAATGCTGATAATCGCTGGATTGAAAATATTGATTATATTCTGTCATATTAAACCTCCGTATATATTTTAACCATTATCTCAATTATGAAGAAAATATTTAAATATTTCTAGTAAATAGCTATCAGTCTTAAGATGTATCTTTTAAAATCTTGTTCACGTGATAAGTTAATGATAAAATCGACTAAGTGTAGAAACTTAGAAGTAGGTGACAAAATGTATAAATTTATTAGTAAATTTTTAGAATTAATAATCGTAAAAATGGCACGTTCATTACATATTGTAGGTAAAGAGAACATTCCTAAAGATAGTAAATATGTTGTGACTTGTACCCATGAAAGTTATAATGAAGTGATTTTATTAGGATTAGCTTTAATTCCAAATGAAATTCATTATATGGCTAAAAAAGAATTATTTAGTAATAAATGGGGTGGCAAATTTTTAAGATCTTTAAATGCTTTTCCAGTAGATCGAGAAAATCCGGGACCTAGTACGTTAAAACAACCTGTTAAATTATTGAAAGATCATAAAACAGTAGGTATCTTCCCAACAGGTCATAGAACTTCAGTTGAAGGCGCGCCTTTAAAACGTGGAGCTGCAACGATTGCTATGCTAGGTAAAGCACCAATCTTACCAGCTGCTTATGTTGGACCAACGAAGTTACATGGTTTAGTCACTGGTCAAGCGATGATTAAATTTGGTAAACCTATTTATCAATCTGACATACCTAAAGATTTAAAGCGTAACGAAAAAATTGATTTTCTAACTAAAGAAATAGAAAGACGTACAGCACAGTTACAACATGAACTTCATCTTATTCAAGAACGTCTTTAATAGATATTGATAGCATTATTCATCAGAAGATTTTCTAAATAGAGAATCTTCTTTTTTTATAAATAATTGATAAATGGATGATAGGAGTACCATGAGTGAAAATGACAAGTTTTAAGAAATCTATTTTCCGTTAGTACCATATATTACCTAACGTATGGTTCTTGTTATTTTGTCTTTAATCATTTTTATTTAGTTAATGCGGAAAGATTATTTAATAAAAAAATAGATTTGAAGTAAAATACCAGTTAATTATCTCAATCAATAATAAAAATCATTTATAATATCTTATTAAATATATATACGTTTTAATCTTTATTGGTTAAAGCGTATCTTTTTTATTTTGTCATCACATTGTCTATTTATATAAAATAAACATATAGCGTAACCGCTTACAAATATGGTAGATTATATATTGGACTAAATACATAAAAAATATAATTTTTAATAAATAAAGGAGGATAAAAGATGTTTAAATTCTTTCAAAATCTCGGAAGATCGTTAATGCTCCCTGTAGCAGTTTTACCAGCAGGAGCAATCATAACTGGGATAGGTAACTTACTAAATGCACTTCATGTTCTTCCCACAGTAGCCATGTTCTTTTCAATTGTAGGAACAGCTATTTTAGGACAATTAGGATTAATTTTTGCTATCGGTGTAGCTATTGGTATGGCTAAAAAGAACGATGGTGCCGTTGCTTTGGCAGGTGCGTTAGGATATGCCATGGTAACGAAAGTATTAAATCCAGAAAATGTGGCTACGTTATTTAATATAAAAGAAAAAGCAGTTAACTTAGGCTTTACAAAAATGGATAATTCTAATGTATTTCTTGGTATTATTATCGGGTTAATTGCAGCATATTCTTTTAATAAATTTAGTGAAGTTGAATTACCTATGGCCTTGTCATTTTTTAGTGGTAAACGATTAGTACCTATTATGACTGTATTTTTTAGTACTATATTAGCAGTTATACTATTATTTATTTGGCCTATGGTCTTTTCAGGCATTGTTGCATTTGGAGAATGGTTAGTAGGTTTTGGTTCATTCGGAGCATTTTTATATGGTGTCTTTAATCGACTACTTATTCCTACTGGTTTACATCATGCATTGAATGCAGTATTTTGGTTCGATACAGCAGGAATTAATGATATTGGTAAATTCCAAACAGGTGTAGATGCAGTAAAAGGTATAACAGGACGTTATCAAGCAGGTTTCTTCCCAATTATGATGTTTGGTATACCAGCAGCAGCACTTGCAATGTATCACAGTGCTGAGACAAAGCAACAAAAGCAAATATGGGGATGGTTTTTAGCAAGTGCTATTTCAGCCTTTGTAGTAGGAGTTACAGAGCCAATTGAATTTGCATTTATGTTTGTTGCACCTGTACTTTTTATCATACATGCCTTATTAACAGGGCTTTCATTATTTATTGCATCTCTATTTCAGTGGACTGCGGGATTCTCATTTAGTGCAGGATTAATTGATTATGTTTTATCACTCATTAATCCAGTCGCTAATCACCCTTTAATGCTATTAGTTCAAGGTATTGTATTCTTTATTTTATATTATGTTATTTTTAGAATTATGATTAAAGTATTGAATTTAAATACAATAGGACGTGGTGATAACTTACTAGCTGATCCAATAGTAGAAGAAACGACAACTATAGATAAATCAAAAAGTGGAAAATATCATCAACCAGCTACACAAATATTAGAAGGTTTAGGTGGAAAATCTAATATCGATAGTTTAACAAACTGTGCTACACGACTTCGTTTAGAACTAAAAGATAATACGATTATTGATGAACAAAAAATTAGAAATGCTGGAGCTGTTGGGGTGACGAAAAATGGCCACCATTCAACACAAGTAATTATTGGTACACATGTTCAACAAGTAGCAGATGAAATTGAAAAACAGATGAAATAATTCAACAGAAACAATAAAAGCGACATTATATGTCCAAATCATTTGTTACACTATAGTCCTATTGATAAATATTATTTATATAAAAGAGCTAATGCTAGATTTTAAGCATTGGCTCTTATTTTTATTACATTGACTTTATATAAATGTTCGTTATGATTATAAGTATCAGAATAGTCAAAAAATGGAGAGATGTCGATGAAATCAATTTTATTTGATGTAGATGGTGTGTTTTTAAGTGAAGAACGTTGCTTTGATGTATCTGCCTTAACAGTTGAAGAACTATTAAAGAGTGATGATTTTTTAGGTTTAGATAGCGCTCAAAATTTTAATCATATGAATGATGAATTAATTGAAGATATAAGAACACAAGTATTTTTAAACGATCAAATTTTAAATCAATTAAAATCTTTAGGCCTTAATTCTAACTGGGATATGTTATTTGTTGTATTTAGTATTCATTTCATCCATCTCTTGAAACAGTTGGATTCAGAAACAATTAGACAAGTGACTCATGTTGAAACGTTTTCAGTTGAGACTCTACGTGAATTACAATCTTATAATTATCAATTTAAAGTTAATTATGCAGTACCGTTAAAATTTATTCAAAATAGTCAAAGTGGTAAAGAGAATATTTATCTTGAATTAGAAGATTACGCAAAAGATCAATTAAATATTGAAAATGCTAAATTATTTAATTTAAAAAGTCCACTTTGGAATTTAGCTAGAGCAGTATATCAAGAATGGTATTTAGGAACAACTTTATATGAAAAAGTAGAAAAGCTTACTCCTTTGTCTATTCCTAAGTCTGGTTTTATTTATGAAGAAAAGATCTTACGTCCTGTGGAAGAAATTAAAACATTATTAAATGATATAAAACAAGCAGGTTTTAACATTGCCATTGCAACTGGTAGACCAAGAACAGAAACAATTGTTCCATTTGAGTCCTTTGGTCTTAAATCTTTTTTTAATGAAAATCATATTGTCACAGCGAGTGAAGTATTGAAAGCTGAGTCAGTATTTCCAAAAGAAGGGACACTAGGTAAACCTAATCCATTTAGTTATATTGCAACTCTTTATGGAAACAATGAGGGAGATTATTTGCACTATATTCAAAATCAAAAACATATTGTTAATGAGAATGATGTATTTATTGTTGGTGATTCATTAGCGGATTTATTATGTGCTAAAAAGATTGGGGCAACATTTATAGGTACTTTAACTGGTTTAAGTGGGAAAGAAGCAAAAGAAGACCTAGAGCAACACGGTGCTGACTATATTGTTAATCATATTTGTGACATCAGACATATTCTACTTAATAAATAATAAAAAGAAAGGAACGCCGAATATTATCGTCGTTCCTTTCTTATTTATTATATTGATAAAGTTGTACCGTAGATGTTATCAAAATCACCAATCTCATATAATTCTTTAATAACTTGTTGAGTAATAGGTTGATCTATTGACAGAATCATCATTGCTTGTCCACCTTCAGAACTTCTTCCTAAAGACATTGAAGCAATATTGATATCATGTTTACCGAGTAGTTGACCTGTTAAACCTACCATTCCTGGTAAGTCTTTATGATAAGAAATAAATTGATAAGTATTGGGTTTAAAATCTACTGAATAATCATTAATTCTTACAATACGTGCACCAAATCCATCTATTACAGTTGCACCAATTTTTACTTCTTCATGTTCACTTATCAAATTAATTTGAATATAATTGCTGAATGTTCCTTGTGAAGCACGATTTTCAATATGATGAGTGATACCTTGTTCGTTTAATAATGCAATAGCATTAATTAAGTTCACGCGTTCACCTAAATTTTGTTTTAAAATTGACGTGACGATTGATCGAGTAATTAAATCAGATTCTTTTTTAGCATTTTCTCCGTTAAAAGTCACTTTAATCTCTCTAGGTGCATCATCTAATAATTGAATTGCCAATTCACCTGAAAGCTGGCTAATACGAAGCCATTGTTGTGTCTTCTCATCAATATGGTTTAAGTTTAACTTAGGTGCATTGACTGCATTTGTAACATTACCATTTTCTAAAATATCAATGATTTCTTCAGCAACGGATACAGCTACTTTTTCTTGTGCTTCAATCGTAGATGCACCTAAATGAGGAGTTACAATAATATTTTTATGATCGAGAAGCGGTGAATCTAGGGGAGGTTCATTTTCAAATACGTCTAATGCTGCTCTAGCAATTTGATGTTGATTTAAAGCATTAAGCAAGTCGTTTTCATTAATAATTCCGCCTCTAGCTACATTAATAATTTGTAACGTTGGTTTGGCTTGATTAAAAAAATGAGCATCGATAATTCCTTTTGTTTTAGGTGTTAACGGTGTGTGAACGGTAACAAAATCTGAACGTTGAGCAATTTCATCAATCGTTGCTAGTTCAATTCCAAGTTGCTCGGCTTTTTCTTTAGTCAAAAAAGGATCATAAGCTAAAACAGTCATACCAAAACTTTTTAATCTTTCTGCTACACCTAAACCAATACGTCCTGCTCCAATGACGCCTAATACTTTTTGATATAATTCAACTCCTTTAAATGCTTTACGATTCCATTCTTTATTCTTTAGTGATGTGTAAGCTTGCGGAATATTTCGTGCCATTGCTAGAATCATAGCAACTGAGTGCTCAGTAGCAGAAATCGTATTTCCATCGGGAGCATTTACAACGAGTATACCGTTTAGAGTTGCTGATTTTATATCAATATTATCCACACCTACACCGGCTCTAGCGATAACTTTTAAGTTTGAAGCATGGTTAATAATAGATTCTGTGACTTGAGTTTGACTACGTACGATTAACCCTTGATAGTTAGGAATAATATCGACAAGTTCTTCTTCAGTTAAACCAGACTTAAAATCAACCTTAAAATCAGGATGATGGATTAAACTTTGTAAACCTTCTTCTGAAATTGGATCTGAAACTAAAATATTATGCGTCATGTTGAATTACCTCCGTAAATTTTAACGTAGCTTTACCAATATAATTGACTTTACGATAATCTGTAAGAATTATCTCTAAAGCTGAAACAACAGATAAAATATCAAAAGGTGACACTTTTCCCATGTGACCAATTCTCAAAATGGTTCCTTTTAATTTGCCTTGACCACCAGCAATAGTAATATTAAATCTTGATTTTAGTGTTGATTTAATATATGTTAATTCGTCTTTATCGTGAGGGATAAAAGAAGTAACAGTAGGAGAGGCATATGAGTCTTTAGTAACTAATAATTTTAAATCTAATGCTTTTAAACTTTCTCTTAAACCATCT
>NZ_KV810854.1:15195-351211 GCF_001812925.1 Staphylococcus sp. HMSC057A08
AAACTTTCTCTTAAACCATCTCTAATCAAATAATGTCTGTGAATGGTATTGTTAAATCCTTCTTTTTTAATAAGTGCAGCATAAGCGTTAACCGCTCTAAATAATCCAACATTTGGTGTGAATGGAGTAGAATTTTGTTCAATAGAATCAAAGTACTTATTTAAATTTAAATAAAAACGTGGTGTTTTAACTACTTTAAATCGCTCTTGTGCACGATGATTATAAGCAACAAAAGATAGACCAGGCGGTAACATTAAAGCTTTCTGGCTACCTGACACGAGTACATCAATATTGTCTCTTTCTAAATCGACATCAACGGCACCAATACAACTTACGCCATCGACAACGAAGTAAATGTCTTGATTGAATGCTTTAATTACTTTTCCTAATTCGTGTATAGGGTGAAGTACAGCAGTAGAAGTTTCGCAAAATTGAGTGAATACAGCAGTAATATCATGATTAAGTGAATGTAAATATGTTTCAAATGCTTCAATGTCGACAGCTTTTCCCCATTCAACATCATAAACATGTACATTCTTATAATATGTTTCCGCGATTTGTTTAAAACGATTACCAAATGCACCTGATACAATGACTACAAAATGGTCCTCAGGATTGACTATATTTAACATACTAGCTTCTAAAACACTAGTACCGCTTGAAGTAAGGATCATTACTTTGTTTTTAGTTCCAAACATAGGTTTTAAATGATTAAATGCTTCTTCTGCGACAGCTTCAAAATCTGAAGAACGATGACCTATCATTGATAAATTAAGTGCATGTGTGATTTCATCAGGTACAGGGGTTGGTCCAGGTGTTAATAATAAAGGTTCGTAATAATACATCGTAAATCTTCCTCCTGATATAAGATTTTTTAATTTTACCAAATATTCTGAAATTTTAAAAGTCTAAAATAAAAAGCGGCAGTTTAATTGACCGCTTTTAGTTCTCATCTTGAATGGTTGCTTGAATTTCTATTTTAACGTTGTTTCGAATTGAGTTAGATATCATACAATGATGATCAGCAATATCTAATAGTTTAGGAAGTCGTTTATTAAGACGCGTTTTTTCTTCTTCTGTAAGAGATATTGTTGGATAATGAGTGATTTTTTCCATTTTAAATTTTCCATTTTCAAAAACTGCACTCCCAATTGACTTAATTTCTAAATGAATATGAGTAAATTTAGCTCGTTCAAGTGTAGCAGCTAAAGAGATAATATAACATGAGGAGGCTGCTGCAACTAACATTTCATCGGGATTTGTCCCAGTTCCATTACCCCCAAGTGAAGAGGGAATAGAAATTTGCTCAGAAATTACATCGCCTTTAACTTTACCGATTTCTTCACGACCCCCACGCCATGACGTATGAACTACAAAATCGTGTTTAACCATTATTATTGACCTCCTATATCATTATGGTAATTTAAGTGTAGTTGAACATATAACTAATTTAAAGGATGGTGTTTAAAAATGAAAATACAAAAGCCTAATACATCATTTCAAATCGTTGCACACCGTGGATTATCGCAGAAATATCCTGAAAATACGTTGGAAGGTTTTAAAGCAGCCCTTATGCAACATATTGATATGTTAGAAATTGATGTACATTTTACAAAAGATAAACAATTAGTAGTCATTCATGACGACTCCATTGATCGCACATCGAATCAAAAGGGTAAAGTAAAAGATTTTACTTTAGAAGAATTAAAACAATTTGATTTTGGAATCAAACATGGTGAATCTTTTAAAAATACCTGTATTTCTACTTTTAGCGAAGTACTTTCTTTATTTAAAAAGTATTCTAAAACATTACTTATTGAAATAAAAAAACCAGAACAGTATCCTGGCATTGAAAAAGCGTTACTTGAGGAACTAGATAAATTTCAAATTCCCTCTCATAGAGTCGTTATTCAGTCATTTGATGTGGAAAGTGTTAAAAAAATGTCTGAATACACAAAGAAATATGCACTAGGTGTTTTAATAAGTAAAAAGCAATACTGGTACAAACAACCTGATTATGAAAATATAGCTTCTTTTGCACAATTTATAAATCCTAATTATAAATTAATAAATAAAAAATTTATCAAGCGTGCTCATGAACATCATCTTAAAGTAATACCTTATACAGTAAATAACGTGAAAGATGTGAAGAAATTGATTCATTTAGGAGTAGATGGGATTATTTCAGATATACCAGATGATATATTTAAACTATAAATAAAAAACCACCCTGACCAAAATGGAAAGGGTGGTAAAATATTAATCAACTTATCTTGAGTAGTACTCAACGATTAATTGTTCATTAATTTCAGCTGGTAATTCACTACGTTCTGGTAAGCGAACGAAAGTACCTTTTAAGCTGTCAGCATCGAAATCTAAATATTCTGGTACGAAATTGTTAATTTCAACAGATTCTTTAATGATATCAAAGTTTTGTGATTTTTCACGAACTGAGATAACTTGACCAGGTTTTAAAGCGTATGATGGGATGTCAACACGTTTACCATCAACTTCAATATGACCATGACCAACTAATTGACGAGCTTGACGACGTGTACGTGCTAAACCTAATGAGTAAACTACTGCATCTAAACGGCTAGCTAATAAAATCATGAAGTTTTCACCGTGTACACCGTGTTGTTTACCAGCAATATCAAATGTGTTACGGAATTGTCTTTCAGTTATTCCATATAAATAACGTAATTTTTGTTTTTCACGTAATTGTAAACCATATTCTGATAATTTTTTACGTTGGTTTGGACCATGTTGTCCTGGTGCGTAAGGACGTTTTTCTAATTCTTTACCAGTACCACTTAATGAGATACCTAAACGACGAGATTTTTTCCAGTTAGAACCTCTGAATCGAGCCATAATAAGACTCCTCCTTTTTCTTTTTTGTTGGAATGAATAAACAAAAAAGAGTGTTATATGCTCATTAAGATATATTGTTTTATGTGTCTTCACCTTATAGCTACAGTTACGCGACACGTCCACATCGGGAACAACATAGAGCTTAATAATATACAACTGCTATTTTCGTTAATTCACACAAAATTCATTGTACCATTATTTTTTAAAGTGTCAAGGAATCATTTAAATTTATTATTTTGATAATTGGTGTTCTAAGATAGAAACGATTTCTTCAAGTCCTTGTTGATCGTCTTTACTAAATCGTTGCGTAATAGGTGCATCTATATCTAACACGCCGATGATTTCATTATTAACATGAATTGGAACGACAATTTCAGATTTACTATTAGCATCGCAAGCGATGTGACCAGGAAATGTATTTACATCATCTACAAGTTGTGTTTGGTTATTTGCAACAGCAGTTCCACATACACCTTTTCCTATAGAGATATGTATACAAGCAGGATGGCCTTGGAAAGGACCTAAAATAAGTTCATTATTTTCAATTAAATAAAATCCTAACCAATTGATTTGATCTAAATTGTCATTGAGTAAAGCTGAAGTATTACTTAAAATTGCGATTAGATTTGTTTCATCTTCAATAAGACTTGCAAGTTGTTTACCTAATAAGTTGTAATTTGTTTCTTTAATTGTCGGCATATAAAAACCTCTCTATCAATATTTTGATTATTAGTATAAATGTAAAAAATTTTTCAATCAATTCTTTGAATTTTATTTTAATGACGAGATAAGATACGTTATAATAATGATAATATAGGAGGAGAATGAGATGGTTTTATACATTATATTAGCAATTATTATTATTATATTGATTGCTGTCGGTATTATGTTTTATTTACGTTCTAACAAACGTAAAATAGTTGAGCAAGCAGAAGAACGTAAATTAAAAGTTCAACAGTTACCTTTTGAAGATAATTTAGAAAAGTTATCAGCTTTAAATCTTAAAGGTGAAACGAGAACAAAATATGACGCGTTAAAACAAAACACATTAGATCACACTAATAACTATTTAGCACCAGTAGAAGAAAAAATTCATGACGCTGAGCTTCAACTTGATAAATTCCAATTTGCAGGAGCTCAAACTGAAATTGATGATGCTCATGAATTAATGGATAGATATGAAGCTGGTTATCAGTCACAAGTAGATGAAGTAAATGAAATTCTTTCTCTACATAAAGATAACGAAGCAATCTATGAAAAATGTAAAACAGATTATCGTGAAATGAAAAGAGATGTTTTAGCAAATAGACATCAATTTGGAGAAGCGGCAGCTCCTCTTGAAAAACGTATTGAGGCTTTTGAACCAGAACTTGATCAGTATGACATGCTGAAAGAAGAAGGTAACTATGTACAAGCTCATAATCATATTAATGGATTAAATGAATCTATTAATGAAACAAAAGAATACATGGATGAAATTCCAGATTTAATTAGAGAAACTCAAAAAGAGTTACCCGGACAATTCCAAGATTTAAAATATGGTTGTAGAGATTTAAAAGTAAATGGTTATGACTTGGATCATGTAAAAATTGATGGTACATTACAAAGCTTAAAAACTGAATTAAATTTTGTAGAACCTATGATTAGTCGTCTTGAATTACAGGAAGCTAATGATAAATTGCAACAAATTAATGATAAGCTTGATGAAATGTATGATTTAATTGAGCATGAAGTAAAAGCTAAAAATGAAGTTGAAGAAACAAAAGAAGATATTACAAATGAATTATTCAAAGCGAGAGAAATGAATTATACGCTTAGAACAGAAATCGACTATATTCGAGAAAACTATTTCATTAATGAAAGTGATGTTCATAGTATTAGACAACATGAAAATGAAATTCAAAATCTAGTTGTAGTATATGATGATATTCTAAAAGAAATGTCTAAATCTGCTGTGAGATATAGTGAAGTAAAAGATAATTTAGAATACTTAGATGAACATGTAAAAGTGATTAATGAAGAACAAGAAAAATTACAAAATCATCTGATTCAACTTAGAGAAGATGAAGCTGAGGCTGAAGATAATCTATTAAAAATTCAATCGAAAAAAGAAGAGATTTATCGTCGACTTCTTGCTTCAAACTTAACAAGTGTTCCAGAGCGATTTGTTATTATGAAAAATGAAATCGACCATGAAGTAAGAGCGGTCAGCGAACAATTTAACGAACGTCCGCTTCATGTTAAACAACTTAAAGATAAAGTTTCAAAAATCGTAATTCAAATGAATACGTTTGAAGATGAAGCGAATGATATATTAGTCAATGCAGTCTATGCAGAACGATTAATTCAATATGGAAATAGATATCGTAAAGATCATCATACTGTAGATAAAAGCTTAAACGAAGCAGAACGTTTATTTAAAAATAACCGTTATAAACGCTCAATTGAAGTATCAGAGCAAGCACTTGAAAGTGTAGAACCTGGTATAACAAAACATATTGAAAATGAAGTAATTAAAGGATAATACATTTTTATAGTTAGAGAATGACCTAGACATCCACATATTTCTAGGTTATTCTCTTTTATTTTTAAAAAAAAATAGTATAATGCTTGAGTGTCTATTTTTAAGTCGAGAAAGTTAAAATATGTTTTAGATATGTTATTGATGAAAGTGAGTGTTCTATATATATGATTTATTTAGACAATGCTGCCACAACAAAACCGAACCAAGCGGTTTTAGATTCATTTCTAAAAGTAAGTGAGAAAGCTTATTATAATGTTAATAGTCCTCATCAAATGGGTTTACAATCAGAAAAAATATTATTACAGGCTAAGTCGCGTGTAAAAGAGATGTTAAACCTCAATAAAAATGCTGATATCATTTTCACAAGTGGTGCTACTGAGTCTAATAATATTGCACTCAAAGGTATTGCATTAAGAAAAAAACAGTTTGCGAATGTAATCATTACCTCAGTCTTAGAACATCCATCAGTATTAGAAGTGATGCGTTATTTAGAAACACAAGGATTTATATTGAAATATGTGAATGTGACTCCAAATGGTCAAATAGATATTAATCATTTAGAACAATTAATGACGGATAATGTGGGCTTAGTTACATGTATGTATGTCAATAATGTTATGGGACAAATACAACCGATAAAAGAAATAGGATCATTATTAAAACAATATCCTAAGGCACATTTTCACGTAGATGGCGTACAGGCTTTAGGGAAAATTCCAATGCAATTAGAGGATGTAAATAGTATTAGTTTTAGTGGTCATAAATTTAATGGTTTAAAAGGTCAAGGCATATTAATTATCGATAATAAGGAAAAAATTGAACCGACAATATTTGGCGGTGGCCAAGAATATGGAATTAGAAGTGGCACTGTAAATTTAGCAATGAATGTTTCACTTGTGAAAGCAATGGAAATTGCAATTCAAAATTTAAATGAGCTTAATCATCGTCTATCACGCTATAATAAAGTAATTAGAGAATGTTTAGGTCAATATAAGGGAATGTATATTAATTCTCCAGAAAATAGTGCTCCGCATATTTTAAATATCGCTTTTCCAGGAGTAAAAGGAGAAGTGCTTGTTAATGCATTCTCAAAATTGGATATTATGGTATCGACTACAAGTGCATGTTCGTCTAAAAGAGAAAAATTAAATGAAGTTTTGTTAGCAATGGGTATTAAGGATAACAGAATAGAGGGAAGTGTTCGCTTATCCATGGGTGAAACGACAACAGAAAAAGATATCGAACAATTTAAAGATAAACTTGAATTAATCTATGCTCAAATAAAGGAGTTGTTGAAATAAATGAAATATGATCATATTTTGGTTAGATATGGAGAACTTACGTTAAAAGGAACAAATAGAAGAAGATTCACAAATGTATTAAAAGAAAATGTTATTCAATCATTACGTTCATTAGAAGGTACACAGGTTAAATGTGAGAGAGATCGCATGTTTATCTCGCTTTTTGAGGACGTAAATGTTAATGAAGTCATAAATCGTTTAACAAAGATATTTGGCATAAAATCTATTAGTCCAGTATTTAAAACAACACAAAATCTTGAAGATATGAAACAACTTTGTATTTCGTTAGCTAAAGACTTTGCAAATGGAGATACTTTTAAAGTTGATGTAAAACGTGTAGATAAATCATTTTCATTAGATACGTATCAACTACAAAGAGAACTAGGTGGCGCCATTTTAAAAGCAGTTGATCATTTAAAAGTAGATGTTAAACGTCCGACACATAATATTAAAGTAGAAGTACGTAAAAAAGGCGTGTATATCTATACTAAAGTTATCAATGGTGCTGGCGGATTACCTACCGGTACAGGTGGTAAAACACTTCTTCAGTTGTCAGGTGGAATTGATTCACCAGTAGCTGGTATGGAAATTATGAAACGTGGAGTAAAAATAGAAGCTATTCATTTTCACAGTCCACCATTTACAAGTGAAAAAGCGAAAGACAAAGTGATTGAATTGACACGCATACTATCTGAACGTGTAGGACCAATTAAATTACACATTGTTCCTTTCACAGCACTTCAAAAACAAATCAATAAGTCTGTGCATCCACGATATACCATGACATCTACTAGACGCATGATGTTACGAGTGACAGATATTATCTTAGAACGTATTGGAGCGAATGCTATCGTAAATGGTGAAAATTTAGGTCAAGTAGCTAGTCAAACATTAAAGAGTATGTACGCAATCAATGATGTTACATCTACTCCTATTTTAAGACCACTTATTTCTTTAGATAAAGAAGATATTATTAAAAAAGCAAAAGAAATAGGAACATTTGAAGTTTCAATACAACCTTATGAGGATTGCTGTACGATTTTCACGCCTGAAAACCCTGTAACTGAACCAGATTTTGATAAAGTTGTTAAATATGAAAGTGTGTTTAATTTTGATGATCTTGTCCAAGAAGCAGCAGACAATGTAGAAACAATAGAGATTAATAAAGATTATAAAACTGAAAAAGATAAACATACTGATGCACTCATTGATGAATTATTTTAATATGAAAGTAGTAAAGTCATTTAATAAGAGGTGGGCGTTATTGAACTAAGTTTTCATATTATTTTCATTATTATTAGTTTTGGTTTCTTGGCAGCATTTATAGATGCTGTTGTGGGTGGCGGTGGCTTAATATCAATTCCTGCACTCTTAGCTATAGGAATGCCGCCATCATTAGCATTAGGTACAAATAAATTAGCGAGTGCGTTTGGCTCATTAACGAGTGCAATCAAATTTTTAAAATCTGGAAATGTGGATAAAAAAATAGCATTTAGACTATTTCCGTTTGTATTTATATTTGCAGTTGGTGGAGCAAGTTTAGCAACTTTCTTACCATCAGAAGTTTTGAAACCACTCGTTATAGTCATATTGACACTTGTTTTAATTTACACCATTTTTAAGAAAGAATGGGGTAATGTCAGAACGTTTTCTAAACTTACTATTAGTAAAGCGATTGCCTTTATATCACTCCTGCTTTTAATTGGATTTTATGACGGATTCTTAGGCGGTGGTACTGGATCATTTATGTTATTTGTATTATTAATGTTTGGATTTGATTTTTTAAGTGCAGCTGGAAATGCAAAAGTATTAAACTTTGCTTCAAACGTTGGTGCATTAACATTATTTATTATTCTTGGCCAAGTAAATATAACATATGGATTAATTATGGCAGTTAGTATGGTGATTGGGTCGTATACTGGTGCACATTTTGCAATCAAAAAAGGTGTAGGATATGTCAAAATTGTATTTATAATAGTCACCATTTTACTCATTTTAAAAAATACCTTTGATTATATTATGCAAATCATTTCAAATTAAAATAATAGTTAGCGTTTTAAATGATTGAAATAAGTTTAAATACTATCGTATCATTAAACTATAATTTAAATAACTAATGGGAGGTCATATAATATGACAGAAATTACTTTTAAAAATAACCCTATACATTTAGAAGGAACTGAGGTTTCAAAAGGAGATGTGGCTCCTAATTTTAAAGTTTTGGATAATAGTTTAAATGAAGTTACTTTAGATAATTTTAAAGGGCAAAAGAAATTGATTAGTGTCGTTCCTTCTATTGATACTGGTGTATGTGATCAACAAACTCGCAAATTTAATGAAGAGGCTTCTCAAGAAAATGGTGTAGTACTTACAATTTCAGCGGATTTACCTTTCGCTCAAAAAAGATGGTGTGCATCAAATGGTCTAGAAAATGTAATTACGTTAAGTGACCATAAAGATTTATCATTTGGTGAACATTATGGTGTTGTTATGAAAGAAATGAGATTATTAGCTCGTTCTGTTTTCGTATTAGATGAAAACAATCATGTAGTTTATAAAGAGTTAGTTCAAGAAGGTACTGATTTTCCAAATTTTGAGGCTGCTTTAGAAGCATATCGTAATATTTAAGTCACTACTAAACGATTAAATTAAAGATATAATACTAATATTGTCCATATGTATTTTAAAATGAATGATTTCGTTTTAAGACATTTGCATTATGGACATTTTTTTATTGGAAAGGAATTGAATATGGCAGAAGAACAAACTATTATGGAAAGATTATTCCGAACTTTAGATGATAAAGCTAAGTCGTTAAATGAAGAAAATGGTCAAAGCTTTATAGAAAATTTAGGTTTAGCAATGGAAGATGTATATCGTAATCAACGTACACTGTTAGAACAAGCAACGTTCCAAGATCGTCGAAAAGCATTTCAATTTGCTTACTTGAGCTTATTACAAGAAGAAAATATTCAAGCAAATCATCAAATTACACCAGATTCTATTGGTTTGATTTTAGGTTTTTTAGTACAAAAATTTACAGAAAATAATAAAGAATTACAGATTGTTGATATTGCAAGTGGAGCAGGTCATTTAAGCGCTACAGTGAATGAAGTATTAAAAGATAGCGAAGTTATGCATCACTTAATTGAAGTAGATCCTGTTTTATCGAGAGTTAGTGTGCATCTAGCGAATTTTTTAGAAATACCATTCGATGTGTATCCTCAAGATGCAATTATGCCATTACCATTGGAAGAAGCTGATGTTGTTATTGGAGATTTTCCTATTGGATATTATCCTTTAGATGGGCGTAGTAAAGAAATGAAACTTGGATTTGAAGAAGGTCATAGTTATTCACACTTTTTACTTATCGAACAAGCTGTCTATGCTTTAAAACAAAGTGGCTATGCTTTTTTAGTAGTACCTAGTAATATTTTTGAAGATGAACATGTGAAACAGCTACAAAATTTTATTACTACAGAAACTGAAATGCAAGCATTTTTAAACCTTCCTAAAACATTGTTTAAAAATGAAAATGCACGTAAATCAATTTTAATACTACAAAAGAAAAAAGCAAATGAAACTAAGCCTGTAGAAGTGTTATTAGCTAATATTCCGGATTTTAAAAATCCTAATCAATTCCATGGTTTTATTAACGAATTAAATGAATGGATGGACGCAAATCATTCACAAAAATAAACTGTGATATTCTTGAATTACTTCTGTATTAGTGGTTAAATAGATATGGATATTTAATATATAAATTGGAGGACAATGAATCATGTCTAAATTAGTTTTAGCGATTAATGCGGGAAGTTCTTCTTTAAAGTTCCAACTTATCAGAATGCCTGAAGAAGAATTAGTTACAAAGGGCTTAATTGAGCGTATTGGTATTAAAGATTCAATATTTACTATTGAAGTAAATGGTGAAAAAATAAAAAGAGTTAAAGATATTAAAGATCATGAAGAAGCAATTAATATCATGTTAGATAGCTTCAAAAAACATGGTATTATTAATGATATTAATGATATTGCTGGTACAGGGCATCGCGTTGTTCATGGTGGAGAATTATTCCCTAAATCTGCTTTAGTCACTGATGAAGTAGAAGAAAAAATTGAGTCATTAAGTGAATTAGCGCCATTACATAATCCTGCAAACTTAATGGGAGTTCGTGCCTTTAGAAAGTTATTACCTAATATTCCACATGTTGTAGTTTTTGATACTTCATTCCATCAAACTATGCCAGAAAGTTCTTATTTGTATAGTTTACCATATAACTATTACGAAGATTTTGGTATTCGTAAATATGGTTTCCATGGTACAAGCCATAAATATGTATCACGACGTGCGGCTGATATTTTAGAAAAACCTATTGAAGAATTACGTATTATTTCTTGTCATATTGGTAATGGTGCGTCAATTGCTGCAATTGATGGTGGGAAATCTATCGATACATCAATGGGCTTCACTCCATTAGCAGGTGTAACAATGGGTACACGCTCAGGAGATATTGATCCAGCTTTAATTCCATTTATTATGGAAAAAACAGGTAAAACTGCTGATGAAGTTTTAACAGTTTTAAACAAAGAATCTGGATTATTAGGTATCTCTGGTACTTCAAGTGATTTACGTGATTTATTAGGTGAAGCTGCAAATGGCGATGAACGAGCTGAACTTGCTTTAGATATTTTTGCTTCTAGAATTCACAAATATATTGGTTCTTATGCTGCTAGAATGCATGGCGTTGATGTTATTGTCTTCACAGCAGGTGTCGGTGAAAATTCATCACCAATACGTGCTAAAATTTTAGAAGGCTTAGAGTTTATGGGTGTTTATTGGGATCCTAAGAAAAATGAATCTACTCACGGTGAAGAAGCTTTCATAAATTATCCCCACTCTCCAGTTAAAGTAATTGTTGTTCCAACTAATGAAGAAGTCATGATTGCAAGAGACACAGTAAAATTCGGTGAATTATAAGATATATTAAAAAACGATGAGATTAAACTTATCTCATCGTTTTTTTAGAACATAGCAGGGAAATAGGACAAAAGTCATGTTGAATTTGTTGTCCTACCCTGATGATGTATCTCTAACATATTAAAGAGACCTGAGACAATTCCTTATGTCTTAGGCCTCTTTATTTAAATACATTACTTTATTAAGAAAATTGTTTTCTAAATTCAGGAGTTGCAACTTCAGGTTGGAAATCATCTGGAATTTCTTCAGTACGCACGACAAGTACGTCACACGGTGCATGACGAACGATTGCTTCTGAAACAGAACCAACGATAAATCGTTCTACTGCATTTAATCCTGAAGTACCACACATTATTAAGTCGACACCTAATTCATTTGCTAATTTTTTAGGTATAATTGCTTTAGGTGAGCCAAATTCTAGACGAGTTTCTACATTTGTAACACCAGCACGTGAAGCAACTTCTTTATAGCCTTTTAAAAGTTCATCAGAAAAACCTTTAGATTTTTCTGTGAATTGAGCATCGTACACTTCATAAGAAGAGTAAGTTCTTGAATCGATAATATTAACAATAGTTAATTGAGCATCATTACGTTTAGCAACGTCTAAAGCTTTGTTGAAAGCCCATTCTGCTTCATGTGAACCATCAACTGCGATTAAAATATTTTTATAAGTTAACATCTTAAGTCCCCCTTAACTTTTCTTAATTCAATTTTAACATAAATTTCTGAATATTTAATATTTATAATTCAACAATTATGTGGACGTTGTGCACCTTTGATGATTGCGCTTTCATTAATTTAGCGTTACTATAAGGAGTGGAGGTGAATGGAATGAAAATCGGTATTCCAAAAGAAATAAAAAATAATGAGAACAGAGTAGGTTTATCACCAAGTGGTATACATGCATTAGTTGAACAAGGACATACAGTACTTGTAGAAACAAACGCAGGTTCTGGTTCATATTTTGAAGACGAAGATTATAAACAAGCTGGTGCAGAAATAGTTAACGATGCAAAAACAACTTGGGATGTAGACATAGTGATTAAAGTAAAAGAACCATTAGAGGAAGAATATAAATATTTCAGAGAAGGTCTTATCTTATTCACATACTTGCATCTTGCTAATGAGGAAAAACTTACTCAAGCATTAGTTGATAATAAAGTAGTAAGTATTGCCTACGAAACAGTTCAATTACCAGATCGTTCTTTACCTTTATTAACACCAATGAGTGAAGTTGCAGGACGTATGTCAGCTCAAATTGGTGCAGAATTCTTACAAAAAATTAACGGTGGAATGGGTATTCTACTTGGTGGCGTGCCAGGTGTACCAAAAGGCAAAGTTACCATTATTGGTGGCGGACAAGCAGGTACAAATGCTGCTAAAATTGCTTTAGGATTAGGTGCAGATGTAACTATTTTAGATGTAAATCCTAAACGTTTAGCGGAATTAGAAGATTTGTTTGACGGTCGTGTTAATACAATAATGTCTAACCCACTTAATATTGAAAATGCAGTTAAAGAAAGTGACTTAGTTATTGGTGCAGTATTAATTCCTGGAGCGAAAGCACCAAGTTTAGTTACTGAAGATATGATTAAACAAATGAAAGACGGTTCAGTAGTAGTCGACATTGCTATTGACCAAGGTGGTATCTTTGAAACTACTGATAAAATCACGACACATGATGATCCAACTTATGTTAAACATGGTGTTGTACATTATGCAGTAGCGAATATGCCTGGCGCAGTTCCACGTACTTCTACTATTGCTCTTAATAATGCTACTTTACCTTATGCACAGTTACTTGCTAATAAAGGTTATAAAGAGGCATTTAAAGCAAATGAGCCTCTTTCATTAGGTTTAAATACGTATAAAGGTTATGTAACTAATAAAGGTGTTGCAGAATCCTTTGATTTAACTTATACATCTATTGAAGATGCATTAAAAGAATAATCTAAATTAATTCAATAAAAAGCGGAATAGCATTCTTTATGAGTGTCTATTCCGCTTTTTTGATATAAAAGAGAGATTTAACTTTTAAATTACTTATTATAATGTGTAAGTACTTCAAACCCAGTATCAGTGACTAAAATATCATCTTCAATTCGGACGCCAGCGACATTAGGCACATAAATGCCAGGTTCAATTGTAATCACCATACCTGCTTCAAGTAAATTTGTATTTGTACTTGATACATCTTGATATTCATGTTCTTCTAAGCCGAGTCCATGTCCCAATCGATGAGGGAAGAAATCACCGTAACCCGCTTCTGAAATAATGTCTCTAGCAATTTTATCAATATTTTGTAAAGGGATACCTGGTTTAATTGCTTCAATAGCACTTTGTTCAGCTTTTAATACAATATCATAAATTGTTCTTGCTTCTTTACTTGGTTCACCAAATTTTACAGTTCTTGTCATGTCACTACAATAATGATTATAGACTACACCTAAATCAAATAGTACATATTCATTCTTAACTAATGCTCGATCTCCAGGTGTACCATGTGGAGATGCAGCATGGTCACCAAATAGTACCATTGTATCGAAACTCATTTCACTGACACCATATTTTTTAATTTCATTTTCAATATGATTTACAACTTCTCTTTCAGTTACGCCTTCAGATAAAAATGAAACACCAATATCTATACATTTATCTGCAAGTTCAGCTGCTTTTTTTATATTTTTAACTTCATTTTCATCTTTAATATTTCTTAGCTTTGTAATAGTTAAATCGATATCTTCATACGCTTTAACGTTAAAGTTATTCGTAAGTTCTCTTTGACGTTTAACAGTGAGGTGTTCACTTTCAATTAATAAAGTATTAAATGTATGGGGTGCTAAATCGAAAGGACTCTCAGTATCTAAATAGCCAACAATATTTCCATTAAAAGGTGAATGCTTAACTTCTTCAACTTCCATTTTAGGACAATATAATGTGCATTCACCATTTGAAGTTATAAGTAACGCAAACAATCTTTCATGAGGTTCACTTCTATAACCTGTAAAGTAGAATATATTAAGTGGAGTAGTAATCCATGCTGCATCAGCATTTTTTTCTTTTAATGTTGCAATAATTTCATCTGTTTTAATCATAATACGTATCCTCCTATAGTTTAATCAATTTAATTTTACGTCTAAATAGAAATGAATTCAAAGTGTTTCAAGTTATAAATATAATTATCAGGGTATAATAATAATATTAAAATATAGGAGGTTCTATATATGAAACTTTCATTTCATGGACAGTCAACGATTTATTTTGAAAGTAATGGTAAAAAAGTAATTGTTGATCCATTTATTTCTGGTAATGATAAAAGTGATTTAGATGAGCAGACATTAGATGTGGATTATATTATTTTAACGCATGGACATGGTGATCATTTTGGTGATGTAGTTGAATTAGCTAATCGTAATCATGCTACAGTGATTGGTTCTGCAGAAGTCCAAGGCTATTTAACAACGTATCATGGAATTGAACACGCACATGGTATGAATATTGGAGGTAAATACAAATTTGATTTCGGTACAGTAAAATTTGTTCAAGCCTTCCACAGTTCAAGTTATACTAATGAAGATGGAATACCTATTTATTTGGGTATGCCAATGGGTGTTATCATTGAAGCAGAAGGTAAAACGATTTACCATGCAGGAGATACTGGTTTATTTAGCGATATGAAATTAATTGCTGAACGTCATCCGGTAGATGTATGTTTTATTCCTATTGGTGATAATTTTACTATGGGTATTGAAGATGCAAGTTATGCAATAAATGAATTCATTAAACCTAAAATTTCAGTGCCTATTCATTACAATACATTCCCATTAATTGAACAAGATCCAGAGAAATTTAAAGAAGCAGTATCTCAAGGAGAAGTACAAATTTTACAACCTGGTGATGAAGTGACATTTTAATGATATATAGAAAAGACGGCAAATATAGCATTTACCGTCTTTTTTTATAAGATTAAAATTATTTAACTATTAAAACAGGGATAGTAGCACGTTTAGCAACTTTATGACTAACACTACCTAAAACAAATTTCTTTTGTTGTTCAGCTTTACGGTTACTTAATACGACAATGTCATATTTACCACTATTTGCATGTTTCACTAATTCCTCTTTTGGATTTCCACGAACGATAATTTGATCATAATTAATACCATAATCATCTAAAGTATGACGTGTGTGTTCAAGACCTTGATCACGACGATGTGTCAATTGTTCGATGTGAGTACCTCCTTTAATAGAGGCTTGGATGTCTTGTTCACCAATCGCATTCATGATTGTAACAACGGTATCTGGGCCAGCTAATTTTGAAATTTCTTTCAATGCTTTGTCATTTTTTAATTGAGTATCTACACCTAGTAATATGTTTTTATACATAGGTCATCCCTCCTTATATTTAATTATATAATTAGTGATTTAATATTTCCATCAAATTTATATTTTTATTATTTAAATTAACTTCATTTATATATATTAAAAACAAAATGATACCGATATATCAGTTTTTGATACTTTTGTCACATTCAAATCGATTTTTATAAATAAAAAAGTTATAATATATTAGACATTGTCTAAAAATGAAGAGGGTTGAAAATGACTAAACATGAACAAATTGTATCCTATATAGAATCATTAAATATAGGACAAAAAATTTCAGTTAGAAAAATAGCCAAAGTAATGAATGTTTCTGAAGGGACTGCTTATAGAGCAATTAAAGATGCTAGTCAACTTGGCTTTGTAACTACCATCGATAGAGTAGGTACGGTTCGGATAGATAAAAAGAGTCGTGAACAAATTGAACATCTTACTTTTCAAGAAATTGTGAATATTATTGAAGGTGACATCATAAGTGGCAAAAGTGGTTTAAATAAAACTGTTAGTAAATTTGCAATAGGAGCTATGGAACTAAAAGATGTAGTAAAGTATATTGGAAATCAAACGTTATTAATTGTAGGTAACCGTCCTGAAGTTCAGATGGAAGCATTAAAAAGAGGAAGCGGTATACTTATTACCGGTGGATTTAGTACAGCTCAAAATATTATTGATTATACAAATAAACAAGAACTACCTATTATTTCTTCAAATTATGATACATTTTTAGTAGCTAATATCATTAATAGAGCCATGTATAATCAAATGATAAGAAAAGAAATACTTATTGTTGAAGATATCGTAAAACCTATCAATGATATGACGGTAGTGTTCGATGAAATGGGTTTAGACGACTATATTTCTCGTGCAAAAGTCACAGGACATTCTCGTTTTCCAGTAGTAAATAAAGATTGGAAACTTGTGGGAATTGTAACGAGTAAAGAAGTTATTCACATGAACGAAGATGATAGGATGAATAAAGTCATGACAAGACGACCTATCAATGTTGAATTAACAACTACAGTAGCGAGTTGTGCTCATATAATGATTTGGGAAGGAATTGAAATTTTACCTGTCACAACAAGAAATAAAAAAGCAATAGGTGTTATTACACGAAATGATGTGTTAAAAGCAATGCAATTAATTGGAAGACAACCTCAAATTGGAGAAACCATTATCGATCAAATTGCCAAACACATCTCAATAAATCATAATGAGACGTCTGTTAAAATTTCACCAGTTTTAACCAACCAATATGGTACGTTGAGTAAAGCAATATGTGTCGCAATTATTGAAGAAACAATTAAACATGAATTGCGTAAGTATAAAAAAGTAGATGTTATGATTGAAAGCTTGAATATTATTTATATTAAAAATGTCGCAATTGAAAGTACGCTTGATGTAAAGTATAACATGTTAGATGTAGGAAGAAATTTTGCTAAATTAGAGGTCACTATGACTTGCAAAAATGAGAAAGTTGCAAATGCAATGATCATATGTCAAATGTTTGAAGATATTTAAAATAGTTTTTGAAATTAAAGGAGAAAAGAAATGGTAGAAATTTTTAATAAAATAATGAATGAAATTGATAAATATGAAACTGTTATTATTCATAGACACGTTCGACCTGATCCAGATGCATATGGTTCACAGTTAGGCTTAAAATATTATTTGCAACGTAAATTTCCAGAAAAGTCTATTTATGCAGTTGGACAACCAGAATCTTCTTTAGCATTTATAGGGGACTTAGACAGAGTTAGAGATGATATATATCAAAACGCTCTAGTGATTGTTTGTGACACAGCAAATGCACCTCGTATTGATGATCAGAGATTTAATCAAGGCAAAGATTTAATTAAAATTGATCACCATCCTGCTACTGATCAATATGGCAGAATAAATTATGTCGATACCAATGCAAGTTCAACCAGTGAAATTATTTTGGATTTTATTACACATTTTAATGATATTAATATTATCGATGAATCTGTCGCACGTGTTCTATATTTAGGAATTGTCGGAGACACAGGTCGTTTTTTATTTAGTAATACCACACCACATACTATGAATGTTGCTAGTCGTTTGCTAGAATTTCCATTTAATCATAATGATGTATTAAATCAATTGGGTGAGAAAGATCCAAAACTTATGCCATTTCAAGGATATATTTTGCAAAATTTCCAATTAAGTGAAAATCATCAATATTGTCAAATAAAGATTACTAAAGATGTCCTAAACAGATTTCAAATTGCACCTAACGAAGCATCTCAGTTTGTTAACACTGTAGCGGATATCAAAGGTCTAAAAATATGGATGTTTGGTGTTGATGAAGGTGATCAAATTAGATGTCGATTACGTTCTAAAGGAATTACTATCAATGATATAGCTAATCAATTTGGCGGTGGAGGACATCCAAATGCATCTGGAGTCTCTGTTGAAAATTGGGAACAATTTGAGATTTTAGGTGAAGCCTTGCGCCAAAAACTATAAATTACGAAAGGAAGTCATACATGTTTGTACATTTGAATATTCATTCAACATATGATTTATTATATTCAAGTTTAAAAATTAACGATGTCGTATCAAAGGCAAAAGCAAATGGATATCAAGCACTTGCAATTACGGATACGAACGTATTATATGGCTTCCCTAAGTTTTATGACGCATGTGTTAATGAGGGAATTAAGCCAATATTTGGAATGACTGTAATGGTTTCTGATGAAATTAGCACAATTGAAACCATATTATTCGCAAAGAATAATGAAGGTCTCCATGCTCTGTATCAACTTTCTTCTGCAATTAATATGAAACAAAAGACTACGATACCCCTAAAATGGCTACAAAAATATAGTTACCATCTTGCTATTGTTTTTAAAGATGCTAATGCGTCTCATCAATCGTTAATTCAAACACTAAAGAATAATGAGTCAGTATTTATAAATCATACAAGTCAATTAGATTTTTCAGACGATAAAATTGTCTTTCTTAATAATGCAAGATATTTAAATCCTGAAGATGCAGATACAATACTTGCATTAAAAGCAATAAAAAACAATACAAAATTGGATTTAGTAAATGATATCAAGGATGCTCATGAATATTTTCCAACTAGTGAAAATATTAAAGAACTTCAGTTGTCTGAAAAAATAATAGCTAATACAAAGGCTTTAGCTGATGAGTGTAACGCAGAAATTCAATACCATCAAAATCTATTGCCTAACTTTAAAACGCCCAATCAACAAAGTGCTAAATCCTATCTTTTAGAAAAGTTAAAATATAATCTTAAAGAATTTAAATTAGATAAAGATCAGCGATATATTGACCGATTACATCATGAATATTCAATAATAACGAATATGGGATTCGAAGATTATTTTTTGATAGTGAGCGACTTAATACATTTTGCTAAAACGCATGATGTGATGGTTGGACCTGGACGTGGTTCATCTGCAGGATCTTTAGTTAGTTACTTATTAGGTATCACGACTATTGATCCAATTAAATTTGATTTATTATT
This sequence comes from Staphylococcus sp. HMSC057A08, assembly GCF_001812925.1. NCBI lineage: Bacteria > Bacillati > Bacillota > Bacilli > Caryophanales > Staphylococcaceae > Staphylococcus > Staphylococcus sp. HMSC057A08. The sequence goes on from NZ_KV810854.1 coordinate 34,767, forward strand.
CGAGCGCTTTTTAAATCCAGAACGTGTCACTATGCCAGATATTGATATTGATTTTGAGGATACGAGAAGAGAAAAAGTGATTCAGTACGTACAAGAAAAGTATGGTCAATATCACGTATCGGGCATCGTCACTTTTGGTCACTTATTAGCAAGGGCTGTAGCGAGAGATGTAGGCCGTATTATTGGTTTTGACGAAAAAACGTTAAATGAAATATCGAATTTAATCCCACATCAATTAGGTATTACACTAGAAGAAGCCTATCAAAATGAAAAATTTAAAGCATTTGTTCATAAAAGTTATCGTCATGAAAAATGGTTTGAAATTAGTAAAAAACTAGAGGGCTTACCACGTCATACATCTACCCATGCTGCAGGAATAATTATTAATGATAAACCATTGTATCATTTTGCTCCTTTAACAATGGGGGATACAGGTATATTGACTCAATGGACAATGACTGAAGCAGAACGATTAGGTTTATTAAAAATTGATTTTCTTGGTCTTAGAAATTTATCAATTATTCATCAAATTATCACTCAAGTAAAAAAAGATTTAAATATTGATATCGATATAGAACGACTCCCTTTTAATGATCAAAAAGTATTTAAATTATTGTCTCTAGGAAACACTACAGGTATATTTCAATTAGAATCAGAAGGTGTTAGAAAAGTATTGATGGAATTACAGCCTGAACACTTTGAAGATATTGTTGCTGTAACATCATTGTATAGACCCGGTCCAATGCAAGAAATACCTACATACATATCAAGAAGACATCGTCAAAGTGACATTAAATACTTACATCCTGATTTGGAGCCTATTTTAAAGAAGACATATGGCGTCATTATTTATCAAGAACAAATCATGCAAATTGCTAGTCAATTCGCTAATTTTAGTTATGGTCAAGCAGATATATTAAGACGTGCAATGAGTAAAAAAAATAGAGCTATCCTAGAAAGTGAACGTCAACACTTTATTGAAGGGGCTGTAAGTAATAATTATGATGCATCAATTAGTGAACGTATTTTCGAACTAATATTAAAATTTGCGGATTATGGTTTTCCTAGAGCTCATGCGGTGAGTTATTCTAAAATTGCATATATCATGGCTTATTTAAAAGTGCATTATCCTAATTATTTCTACGCGAATATTCTTAGTAATGTTATAGGTAATGAAACAAAAACGGCAATAATAATAGAAGAAGCTAAAACTCAAAGTTTAAATATTTTACCTCCAGATATTAATAAAAGTCATTGGTTTTACAAAGCGACAGAAAAAAATATTTATTTATCGTTGGGCGCAATAAAAGGTGTCGGATATCAAAGCGTCAAATCTATAGTAGACGAACGAATTGAAAATGGATTGTATAAAGACTTTTTTGATTTCACCAGAAGAATTCCTAAAAGAATTAAAACTAGAAAATTGTTAGAAGCATTAATATGTGTGGGCGCATTTGATTCATTTGGTAAAACTAGATCAACACTATTATCTACAATTGACGAAGTTATCGATCAAGTTTCGAATGTTGAACAAGATGAATTTTTATTTAATATGTTAACACCAAAGCAATCCTATGAAGATAAAGAAGAATTCAGTGATCAAATCATTAGTGCTTATGAAAAAGAATACTTAGGATTTTATATTTCTAACCATCCAGTTGAAAAACTATTTTATATCAAACAATATTTAGGTATTTTTACGATTAAGAATAGTTTAGATTATCAACCTATACTTGTTCAGGTTAATCAATTTAAGCAAATAAGAACAAAAACTGGACAACATATGGCGTTCTTAGTTCTAGATGATGGTAGAACCACTATTGATGGTGTTTTGTTTCCAGATAAGTACAAACAATATGAGACAATGATTCAACAACAAAATGATATTCTAGTCGTTCATGGCAAATTTGAAGAACGAAATCAAAAGAGACAAATTATCATTCAAAATATGGATACAATTAACGACTTTGAAAATAACAAATTATCTCAAGCCAAACAAATAGTGATTAGAAACGTCAATCAATTAGAAGATATTAAATCATTTTTAATAGATCAGACTACACATAACGATTTAGAAGTAGTTTTATTTAATGAAATGCAACAACAAACTCAATCTTTAGGATTTTTACAAAAAGAAATGGAACAAGTCGAAAGGTTTATAAAGATGTTCAAGCCAAGTGACATCAGAATTATATAACTTTTATATGCAAAAAAATTATGATATAGTTAGTTGATGGTTATAAAGAAGAATTAATAATTTTATTGATTTTTTTATCTCTTGATTTAATAACATGTAGCATATAAAAAGATTTTTAAAATTGAACTTAATTGTTACAAAAATCCCTCTTTTCAAAAGTAATTTAATTATAAATCAATTAGAAGTTGATTGAATGTCTTTAAGAGACGATGCATTATAAATGCATAAAGAGAATCAAGGTAAATTAGAAATCAAACCTGATGATGCGAAAGAAGTAGTGCTAAAGTAGTAGGAACGAGACGACCTTATTTTTCAAATCAAGTTAATAAGATATTAGCTTTTCTAGGTATTTTTAAAGATATCTTAGATATTGAAACTACTCCTTTCGATTAAAGAGTGGCACCATCAGTGACACGAGATTTAACACGATCTGTTATAGAATTAGGTGTTGCATGTATTGAAGTAGATTTCCAATAAGTATATGATAAAACAATGAAGTTAATAGATTTAAAATAAAGTAAGCGAATTTAAAAGTAACTATTTAAAATAACGAAATTATTGAGTGAGTTATGCGGAGGTTTACGCATGTTTAAAGATTTTTTTAATAGAAGTAGTAAAAAAAAGAAATATTTAACGGTACCGGATTCTAAACAAAATGACGTACCAGCAGGCATCATGACTAAATGTCCTAATTGTAAAAAAATAATGTATACAAAAGAACTAACTGAAAATTTAAATGTATGCTTTAATTGTGATCATCATATTGCACTTCCTGCGTACAAAAGAATAGAAGCTATTTCAGATGAAAATTCGTTCAAAGAATTCGATAAAGAAATGGTTTCTTCTAATCCTTTGGATTTTCCTGGCTATCAAGAAAAAGTCGAAAAAGATCAAAAGAAAACGGGTTTAAATGAAGCCATCGTAACTGGTACAGCAGAATTAGATGGCGTGAAATATGGTATTGCAGTCATGGACTCACGATTTAGAATGGGAAGTATGGGTTCAGTCGTAGGGGAAAAAATCTGTAGAATCGTTGATTATTGTACTGAACATCGGTTACCATTTGTATTATTTTCTGCAAGTGGTGGTGCCAGAATGCAAGAAGGTATTATTTCATTAATGCAAATGGGAAAAACAAGTGTATCATTAAAACGACATTCTGATGCTGGATTATTATATGTTTCATATTTAACACATCCTACTACTGGTGGTGTATCAGCTAGTTTTGCTTCTGTGGGTGATATTAACCTAAGCGAACCTAAAGCTTTAATCGGTTTTGCTGGACGTAGAGTGATAGAACAAACAATTAACGAAAAATTGCCGGAAGATTTTCAAACTGCTGAGTTTTTATTAGAACATGGTCAATTAGATAAAGTTGTGCATAGAAAAGACATGAAAGCAACACTTTCTGAAATTTTAAAACTACATCAAGAGGTGAAGACGAATGCTTGATTTCGAGAAATCTTTATATGAGATTAAAGAAAAGATTAATTCATTGAAGGAATCTCAAGAAAAAAATGACGTCGACTTACAAGATGAAATTGACTTGTTAGAAGCCTCTTTGGAAAGAGAAAGAAAAAAAATATATACCAATTTAAAACCTTGGGATCGAGTACAAATTGCAAGACTTCAAGAAAGACCTACAACACTTGATTATATTCCATATATCTTCGACTCATTCATTGAATTACATGGAGATCGTAATTTTAGAGATGATCCTGCGATGATTGGTGGAATAGGATATCTCAACAATCAACCGGTAACTATCATAGGTCAGCAACGAGGGAAAGATACTAAAGATAATATTTATCGTAATTTTGGAATGGCTCATCCTGAAGGTTACCGTAAAGCTTTACGCTTAATGAAACAAGCTGAAAAATTTAAGCGTCCTATTTTTACGTTTATTGATACGAAAGGTGCATATCCGGGAAAAGCCGCTGAAGAACGAGGGCAAAGTGAATCAATTGCGAAAAATTTAATTGAGATGGCTTCGCTTAAAGTACCTGTGATTGGTGTTGTCATCGGTGAAGGTGGAAGTGGTGGTGCGCTTGGTATTGGTATAACTAATAAATTATTAATGCTTGAAAATAGTACTTATTCTGTTATTTCTCCAGAAGGGGCGGCAGCATTACTTTGGAAAGATAGCTCTTTAGCAAAAATGGCTGCTGAAACGATGAAAATTACTGCAAAAGATTTACTGGAATTAAACGTGATAGATGAAGTTATTACTGAACCACAAGGTGGCGCTCATAAAGACATCGTTTTTCAAGCAAAACAAATTAAACAATCTTTTATTCATCAGCTTAATGAATTAAATAAATTAGATGGACAAGCTTTAGCGAATCATCGATTTAATAAGTTTAGAAATATTGGTACTTTTATTAATTAACACAGAATGACTAGAAATTTTAATTAAATTTCTAGTCATTTTTTTATATAAATTAAATTAAAAATTTAAAACGTTTACATATATATAATCTATTAATATTAATGGAATAGATAATAAAATTATGGTAATTTATACATGAAGATTATTATAGTTAGGAAAGGGTATGTCGCTATGAAGAGAATTGCGGTATTAACAAGTGGTGGAGATTCACCAGGCATGAATGCTGCTGTTAGAGCAGTCGTACGAAAAGCAATTTATAATAATATCGAAGTTTTTGGTGTTTATCAGGGTTATCAAGGTTTACTTGATGATAATATCCACAAACTTGAATTAGGAAGTGTTGGAGATACGATTCAACGAGGAGGAACTTTTCTATATTCTGCTAGATGTCCTCAGTTTAAAGATGAGAGTGTAAGACAAAAAGGGATTGAGAACTTACACAAGCATGGTATTGAAGGACTTGTAGTAGTCGGTGGAGATGGCAGTTATAGAGGTGCTCAACGTATTAGCGAAGAAACAACCGATATAAAAACAATTGGTATCCCTGGAACAATTGATAATGATATTAATGGTACTGATTTCACGATTGGTTTCGATACAGCATTAAATACGATTATTGACTGTGTCGATAAAATCAGAGATACTGCTTCAAGTCATGCGAGAACTTTTGTTGTAGAAGTAATGGGACGTGATTGTGGTGATTTAGCACTGTGGGCTGGATTGTCAGTAGGTGCTGAAACAATCTTAGTTCCAGAAGTGCACACAGATATTAAAGATGTTGCTGAAAAAATTGAAAGTGGTATTAAACGTGGAAAAAAACATTCTATCGTTATGGTAGCAGAAGGTTGTATGAGTGGCCATGAATGTGCAGAACAATTAACTAAATATATCAATGTTGATGCACGTGTATCTGTTCTTGGTCACATCCAACGTGGTGGTAGTCCATCTGGTGTAGATCGAGTGCTTGCTTCAAGATTAGGCGGTTATGCTGTTGAATTGTTAATGCAAGGTCAAACAGGATTCGGTGTAGGTATACAAAATAACCAACTTACAGCAACACCATTTGATGAAATTTTCAATAATGAAAGCCATAAATTCAACACTCGTATTTATGACTTAGCAAAAGAATTATCTATTTAATTTAGGAGGCTTTTATAATGAGAAAGACTAAAATTGTATGTACTATAGGACCTGCTTCAGAGTCTGAGGAAATGTTAGAAAAATTAATGAATGCTGGAATGAACGTTGCGCGTTTAAATTTCTCTCATGGTAGTCATGAAGAACATAAAGCACGTATTGATTCAATTCGTAAAGTATCTAAAAAATTAGGTAAAACTATTGGTATTTTATTAGATACTAAAGGACCTGAAATTCGTACACATGATATGAAAGACGGCTTAATTGTACTTGAAAAAGGTAAAGAAGTTATTGTGAGTATGTCTCAAGTTGAAGGTACACCTGAGAAATTCTCAGTCACATATGAAGATTTAATTAATGATGTTCAAATTGGATCATACATTTTATTAGATGATGGTTTAGTAGAATTACAAGTTAAAGATATTGATAAAGATAAAGGCGAAGTTAAATGTGATATCTTAAACACTGGTGAATTAAAAAATAAAAAAGGTGTAAACTTACCTGGTGTTAAAGTAAACTTACCTGGTATCACTGATAAAGATGCTGCAGATATTAAATTTGGTATTAAAGAAGATATTGATTACATTGCAGCAAGCTTTGTACGTCGTCCTAGTGATGTATTAGATATTCACGAAATTTTAGAACAAGAAAATAATGATAATATTACTATCTTCCCTAAAATTGAAAACCAAGAAGGTATTGATAATATCGAAGAAATTTTAGAAGTATCTGATGGTTTAATGGTTGCTCGTGGTGACATGGGTGTTGAAATTCCACCTGAATCTGTGCCAATCGTTCAAAAAGATTTAATTAGAAAATGTAATAAATTAGGAAAACCTGTTATTACTGCAACTCAAATGCTTGATTCAATGCAACGTAATCCACGTGCAACAAGAGCTGAAGCAAGTGACGTTGCTAATGCAATCTATGATGGTACAGATGCAGTTATGTTATCTGGTGAAACAGCTGCAGGACAATATCCTGAAGAAGCAGTTAAAACAATGAGAAATATTGCAATTTCAGCTGAAGCTGCTCAAGATTACAAAAAATTATTATCTGATCGTACTAAATTAGTAGAAACATCATTAGTAAATGCGATTGGTGTGTCTGTAGCACATACTGCTCTAAATTTAAATGTTAAAGCAATTGTAGCTGCAACTGAAAGTGGTTCAACAGCGATTACAATTTCTAAATATCGTCCACATTCAGATATTATTGCAGTAACACCTAGTGAACATACTGCAAGACAATTAGCACTAGTATGGGGTGCATATCCAGTTGTTAAAAAAGGACGTAAAACAACAGATGATTTATTAAATAATGCAGTAGCAACAGCTGTTGCTACTGAAAAAGTTGGTAATGGTGATTTAATTATCATTACTGCTGGCGTTCCAACTGGTGAAAAAGGTACGACTAATATGATGAAATTACATTTAGTAGGTGATGAAATTGCTAAAGGTCAAGGTGTTGGTCGTGGATCAACAACTGGGAAAACAGTAATTTCTAAAACTGCTAGTGATTTAGAAGGAAAAGACCTAAGTCAATCAATTATTGTGACTAATTCAATAGACGAAAGCTATGTTCCATATGTTGAAAAAGCTGCAGGTTTAATTACTGAAGAAAACGGTATAACATCACCAAGTGCAATCGTTGGGCTTGAACAAGGTATCCCAACTATTATTGGTGTTGAAAATGCAACGAAAGAATTGAAAAATGACTTATTAGTTACTGTTGATGCAAATCAAGGTAGAATTTTTGAAGGGTATGCAAATGTCCTTTAATTAAACAATTGTATAAGTATGTTTAAATAGAAAGCTAGAAGAGCGGGAATAACCACGTTACATGTTAATGGATAAAATTCTCGCTCTTTTTTATGTTATTTAAACATATTAGAAAAAAGTGGGAGAGAGCCGTATTCGTCGTCCCAACTTGCATTGAACGTAGATTTTCATTAAGAAAATCTCTATGTTGGGGATAGTAGTGTTGAAAAAGCTTGTTACAAGAGTATTTCAATTCAGACATCGACTGCATTAACATAAAAATGACTGGGACATTATTAATTGTTCCAGTCATTTTTCATATTGATATTTTAATGTTATTTTGCTACTTTTTTATATCTTAAATACATAATACCTAAAATAATAAACCAAATAGGTGTTAAGAAAATAGCGTTTCTTGTTGTTGCATTTACAAATAGTAAACAAAACACAAATAAGAAGAATGCTAAAATAATATAGGCCATATATTTTCCACCAGGAAGTTTGAATTTTGCTTTTTTATGTAATTCAGGATTTTTTCTATGATAATTAATATAAGCCCAAATAATTAAAGCCCACACGATAATAAATAATACTGTTGAAATTGTTGTAACATATGTAAATACTAGCGTTGCATTTGGAAAAATATAGTTTAATAATGCTGTCACCAATAATAACGCAGATGATACAATAATTGCGATATGTGGTACACCTTGCTTGTTAGTACTTTTAAATATAGAAGGCGCTTGTTTTTGTTCAGATAATCCAAATAACATACGACTATTTGAGAAGATACCACTATTACAAGATGAAGCAGCAGCAGTTAAAACTACAAAGTTAATTAATCCAGCTGCAAATGGAATACCAATTAATGAGAACAATCTAACAAATGGGCTCTCATTTGGATCCACTTTGTCCCAAGGAATAATAGACATAATGACTGCTAAAGCACCTACATAGAAAATTAAAATTCTAATCGGTACTGCATCTATAGCTTTAGGTATTGTTTTTTCTGGATTTTTAGTTTCACCAGCAGTTACCCCAATCATTTCAATACCAACAAATGAGAATAAAGCCATTTGGAATGACATAAAGAAACCAGAAGTTCCATTGGTAAAAATACCATGTTTATAAAGATTAGTTAAACTTGCATGTCCAAATTGAGTTTTATAAGCAAATAAAATCATTATTGCACCAATGACGATTAAAGCTATAATAGTTATAATTTTAATAATAGCAAACCAGAATTCTAATTCTCCAAATAATTTTGCACTTAATAAGTTAAAAACCATTAATATTAATACGCAAAATAAAGCAGTAATCCAGTTTGGTATAGTTGGAAACCAGAAACTAACATATTTGGCAACTGCAGTTACTTCTGCCATTCCCGTTATAATCCAGCATAACCAATATGTCCATCCAGTAACGAATCCTGCAAATGGTCCAATATACTCGTTTGTTACATCAGCAAATGATTTAAAACGAGTATTTTGAATAATGATTTCTCCAAGGCCTCTCATAAACATAAATAGCATGAATCCAATAATGATATAGGTTAATAGAATAGAAGGTCCAGTCATAGCTATAGTTTGACCTGCACCTAAGAATAATCCAGTTCCGATAGCGCCACCAAGAGCAATCAATTGTACATGACGATTACTTAATCCTCTTTGTAATTTTTCTTCTGCCATAAGACAACTCCCTTACATTTAATTAATATTAATTATGCACTTATATATTAAATTCGACAATTATTTTTCTAAATTTTTTCTAAAAATTTTATTAACATTGAGTTAATAAAAGATAATCATTATTGATAAATAATTAAAATATTCATTATTTTCACATAAGTCAACCTTGTCTTAATTCTTATAAATAGCTTTATAACAATTTTTATAATCATTATAATTAAAATTAATATATAAATAATTTACCAATGAAAATTTAAACCACATATATCATGATTCACAAAACTTATAATTTTAGATATACTATTTATGAAAGCCATTACATTATGTAAAAGAAAAGGGGAATTACTTATGGAAGAATTACAAAAAGGTTTAGAAGGGGTTATCGCAGCAGAAACTAAAATCAGTTCAATTATTGATAGTCAATTAACTTATTCAGGATATGATATTGATGATTTAGCTGAAAATGCTCAATTTGAAGAAATCATGTTCTTATTATGGAATTATAGATTACCAACACAAGAAGAACTTGAAGAATTAAAAGAGAAACTAAAACAATATATGACATTAAATCCAAGGGTATATAAGCATTTTGAAGAATATGCTACAGATGATGTACATCCAATGACTGCATTACGTACCTCTGTTTCTTATATTGCACACTTTGATCCAGATGCTGAAGAGGAAACAGATGAAAGTCGAAAAGATCGAGCTATTCGTATCCAAGCAAAGATTGCATCATTAGTTACAGCGTTTTCACGCGTACGAGAAGGAAAGGAACCTGTTAAGCCTAACTCTGATTTAAGCTATGCAGCAAACTTCTTGTATATGTTAAAAGGGGAATTGCCATCTGATACTGAAGTTGAAGCTTTTAATAAAGCTTTAATATTACATGCCGATCATGAACTCAATGCTTCAGCATTTACAGCAAGATGTGCAGTATCATCTCTATCTGATATGTATTCAGGTATTGTAGCAGCAATTGGTTCATTAAAAGGGCCTTTACATGGTGGAGCAAATGAACAAGTAATGAAAATGTTATCAGAAGTTAAATCACTTGATGAAGTAGATAATTATTTAGATAAGAAACTTGCTAACAAAGAAAAAATCATGGGATTCGGTCATCGAGTATATAAAGAGGGAGATCCACGTGCTAAGTACTTAAAAGAAATGAGTCGAAAAATAACTTCTGAAACCGGACATAACGAATTATATGAAATTTCTCTTGCAATTGAAAAGCGTATGCACGATGAAAAAGGCTTAATTCCAAATGTAGACTTCTTTAGTGCAACTGTTTATCATAGTATGGAAATTCCACACGATATTTTTACACCTATCTTTGCTGTGAGTCGTACTGCAGGATGGACCGCGCATATTTTAGAACAATATCGTGATAATCGAATTATTCGTCCGCGTGCAAAATATGTTGGAGAAACAAATCGTAAATATGTACCAGTTGAAGAAAGATAAAATATTTTAAAATTTAATTTATGGAGGCTTTTATAATGGCAGCTGAAAAAATTACTAGAGCAAATGATGAATTATTAAATGTACCTAATGAACCAATTATTCCATTTATTATTGGGGATGGTATCGGTCCTGATATTTGGAAAGCAGCTAGTCGTGTTGTTGATGCGGCGGTTGAAAAAGCATATAACGGTGAAAAGCGTATTGAGTGGAAAGAGGTATTAGCTGGTCAAAAAGCGTACGATGAAACTGGTGAATGGTTACCACAAGAAACTTTAGATACTATCAAAGAATACTTAATCGCAATTAAAGGACCATTAACTACACCAATTGGCGGAGGCATTCGTTCTTTAAATGTAGCATTAAGACAAGAACTAGATTTATTTACTTGTCTTCGTCCAGTACGTTGGTTTAAAGGTGTACCTTCACCAGTTAAACGTCCTCAAGATGTTGATATGGTTATCTTCCGTGAAAATACTGAGGATATTTATGCAGGAATTGAATTTAAAGAAGGAACAGAAGAAGTTAAAAAAGTTATTGACTTCTTACAAAATGAAATGGGTGCTACAAATATTCGTTTTCCCGAAACTTCTGGTATTGGTATTAAACCAGTTTCTAAAGAAGGGACTGAACGTTTAGTAAGATCTGCTATTCAATATGCAATTGATAATAATCGTAAATCAGTAACATTAGTTCACAAAGGTAATATTATGAAGTTTACAGAAGGATCATTTAAACAATGGGGTTATGATTTAGCTCATAATGAATTTTCTGATAAAGTATTTACTTGGCAACAATATGATGAAATTGCTGAAAAAGATGGTAAAGATGCTGCAAATGACGCACAACAAAAAGCTGAAAAAGATGGTAAAATTATTATTAAAGATTCAATAGCAGATATTTTCTTACAACAAATTTTAACACGTCCAGCAGAACATGATGTAGTAGCTACAATGAACTTAAATGGCGACTATATCTCAGATGCACTTGCTGCACAAGTAGGAGGAATCGGTATTGCTCCTGGTGCTAATATTAACTATGAGACAGGGCATGCTATTTTTGAAGCAACACATGGTACAGCACCAAAGTATGCTAACTTAAATAAAGTGAATCCATCATCTGAATTATTAAGTTCTGTATTAATGTTAGAACATTTAGGATGGCAAGAAGCGGCTGATAAAATTACTGATGCTATTGAAGCTACAATTGCTTCTAAAATTGTAACATATGATTTTGCTCGTTTAATGGACGGGGCTACTGAAGTATCAACTTCAGAATTTGCCGATGAACTTATTAAAAACTTAAAATAAATATAATATTTATTTTGATAAAACAGTCTAAGATGGATTTTGATGTCTTAGACTGTTTTTTTGTTCATTATTAATAAATATCATAGCAAGATTAACAAAAATATCCTTAACAAATAGAAAATATTAAGTAAATGTTAAGTTTATGTAAATTCAATATGTTGTATGTTATTTTTATTTAAATTTCAGTTATAATAAAATTGAAATTGTTAATTCTATTTAGGGAGGCAAATCATGTCACAAAAAGTATTAGTGGTTGATGACGAGCAATCAATAGTAACGTTACTAAAATATAACTTAGAAACAGCAGGTTATATTGTAGATGTAGCGTATGATGGTGAAGAAGCACTCAAAAAAGTTAAAGAGGTTAAACCTGAACTGATTGTATTAGATGTCATGTTACCCAAAAAAGATGGAATAGAAGTATGTAAAACGATTCGATCTGATAAAAATCTTGTACCTATTTTAATGTTAACAGCTAAAGATGATGAGTTTGATCGTGTGTTAGGCTTAGAATTAGGTGCTGATGATTACATGACTAAACCATTCTCTCCAAGAGAAGTTGTAGCGAGAGTAAAAGCTATTTTAAGACGCTCTCAAATTGCTAATGAAGTCGTAAAAGATGACGTGGATGATGAAGATATTGTAATTGATAATATTAGAATTCGTCCTGAATTCTTTGAAGTCTATAGAGATGATACCTTGCTTGAACTTACACCTAAAGAATTTGAGTTACTACTTTATCTTATTGAACGTCAAGGACGCGTAATTACTAGAGAACATATGTTAAATTCAGTGTGGAATTACGAGTTTGCAGGAGATTCAAGAATTGTAGATGTTCATATTAGTCATTTAAGAGATAAATTAGAAGAAAATCCTAAACAACCTAAGTTGATAAAAACAGTGCGTGGATTGGGTTATAAATTAGAAAGACCTAAAGCTTAATGATTAAATTTCATCATAGATTATTACTTCTACTATGTACAATAACAATTATTAGTTTTATAGGTTTAGGTGCAATTCTTCATCATACGATTTATCAAATATTATCAGATACTCAAACTAGAGAATTAAATCATCTATCAGAAAATATCGTAAATTTAAATAATCGAAATAAACAAGCAGACATTCAGCGTATAGCACAAAATCAAAACTTGGTTGTTGAAATTTCTGAAAATGGACATGTGTTATATCAAACTGGTAATCAACATCAAATTAATCATACTATTGATAATGCAGCTAATCCTTCGAATATTATATATCATAAAAATAAGGATAAAGTGGATTACACATTTAAAAATACTGTAAGTAATAAAACAATATACATAAGTGGTATTAATACTGAAATTTTAGATTTACAAAAAAATATGTGGAAGTACTTATCATTAATTGGAATCATCGTGTTAATTGCTATTTATTTAGCTGTAAGAAGCATTAATCGCACCTATATAAGACCAATCAACGAAGTTACTTATGCGACATCTTTAATTGCAGATGGATATTATCATGTTAGAGTACCTGAAAGTAATGTGAAAGAAACAAAAGCATTATTTGTCACTACCAATGATTTAGCAAGACGATTGCAAAAATTAAATAATAAACAAAAAATGCAATCTAATCGTCTTAAAACAACATTAGAAAATATTCCTAGCTCGGTATTAATGATAGATAAGCAAGGTGAAATTGTTATTGCAAACCATGCTTATTACGAGGTATTCAAACCAGATAGTAAAGTCGAAAATAAAGATTATACTGTACATTTAGATAAAGAAATTCAACATCTTGTTATTGAAAGCTTTAAAACTGAAAAACCGTTGCATGAACAAATTGAGTTATACATTAATGATGTTCATCAAAAATATTTTGATGTTTCTTGTATTCCCATCTTAAGTAAAGCAAAAAAGAAACTTCAAGGTATGGTTGTAGTATTACATGATATCACTAATTTAAAAAAATTAGAAAATTTGAGACGTGAGTTTGTTGCAAATGTTTCACATGAACTTAAAACTCCAATTACTTCAATTAAAGGATTTGCAGAAACCTTAATTGAAGGTGCAAAGAATGATGAACAATCTCTTGAGGTGTTTTTAAATATTATTTTAAAAGAATCAAATCGTATAGAATCACTTGTCATGGATTTATTAGATTTATCTCATATTGAACAACAAACTGAGATTGAGACTACTTATGTTAATCTTTCAGATTTAGCACATAATACAATCCATAATCTACAAACTCAAGCTAAGTATAAAAACATCGCTATTAAATCTGAAATAGAAAATGATGTTATTATTGAAGCGCATGAAGGAAAGTTGTCTCAAGTTATCACAAATTTACTTTCAAATGCCATTAACTATTCGTACGAAAATAATAAAGTTATTGTTAGAGTTTACAGAGAAGATATAAAAGTTAATCTAGAAATCCAAGATTATGGCATTGGGATAGACAAAAAAGATCAAAAGCATATTTTTGAGAGATTTTATAGAGTAGATAAAGCAAGAAGTCGTGACTCTGGTGGAACAGGTTTAGGATTATCGATTACAAAACATATTGTAGAAGCACTTCACGGTACAATTATGGTCGAAAGTGAACTGAATAAAGGATCGCTATTTAGAGTCTCATTTATAGATAAAATCGAATAACTATTTTGTCCTACAATTTTAGGTCATCCACACTTTAAAATACTTTTTTATGTTTTTAGAATTTTAAAAGGACCTAAACTTGTAGGACTTTATTTTTTGAAATTCGTAAAATATCGTTCAGTCGTTATGACCAAAGGTTTATGCTAAAATATAATTAAACTCATTCTGGAGGTTTAAAATTTGAATAAATTAGTATTGATAGATGGCAATAGTTTAAGTTTTAGAGCTTTTTACGCATTGCCACTTTTATCTAATAAAGCAGGGATTCATACAAATGCGATTCTTGGGTTCGCCAAATTACTCGAAAAAATTATCAGAGAAGAACAACCTACACATTTCTTAGTAGCCTTTGACGCAGGTAAGACTACTTTTAGACATTCTAAATATAGTGAATACAAAGGTGGACGTCAAAAAACACCACCCGAATTAAGCGAACAATTTCCCTATATTCGACAATTGTTAGATGCTTATCATATTAAACATTATGAATTAGAAAACTACGAAGCAGATGACATTATTGGTACGCTAAGTAAAGAAGCAGATCAAAATGATTTTGAAACTATTATTGTAACTGGAGATAGAGACTTAACACAGTTAGCAACTCAAAATGTGACTATTTATTATACTAAAAAAGGGGTCACAGACGTTGATCACTATACTCCAGAATTTATAGCAGAAAAATATAATGGTTTAAAACCAATACAAATTATTGATATGAAAGGTTTAATGGGAGATAGTTCAGACAATATACCCGGTGTAGCTGGAGTAGGAGAAAAAACAGCAATTAAACTTTTAAATCAATTTGATTCTGTAGAAGGTGTCTATGAGAATATTGATAAAGTATCTGGTAAAAAATTAAAAGAAAAGCTCGAACTTAGTCATGAAGATGCATTAATGAGTAAAGAGCTTGCTACAATTAATCGCTATAGTCCAATAGAAGTCACTTTAAATGATACTAAATTAAGTGATATCAACGATAATCATGAAAAAATTGAACTTTTTAAGAAATTAGAATTTAAACAATTATTAGCAGATATAGATAATAAAGCATCTGAGTTTGAGCAAGAACAAAAACAAGTTTCTTTTGATATTTTGCCTACTTTTGAATATGTTGATTTTAATCATCTTGATGAAGCAGTGATTCATTTCGAAATAGATGGTTCTAATTATTTAAAAGATGATATTTTAAAGTTTGGATTTTATGATAAAGAACGTTATATCGTAGTTGATGCAGATAATATTAAAGATTATCCAGAACTTATTAAATGGTTAGAAAATGAAAATTCTAAAAAGGTAGTTTATGATGCAAAGAAAACATTTGTTATAGCACACAGATTAAATATCAACATTCAAAATATCGTTTTTGATGCGATGTTAGCAAGCTACATTATTGATCCATCACGAACGATTGATGATGTCTATTCGGTTGTAACAAATTATCATCAAACGTATGTTAAAGAAGATGTCTCTATTTATGGGAAAGGTAAAAAGCGACATGTTCCTGATACTGAAATTTTAAATACGCATATTGCATCTATTACTAAATCTATTGATGCTGTTAAACCGTTAATGGAAAAAGAACTAGAATCACATCAACAAATGAATTTACTAAAAGATTTAGAACTTCCGCTAGCACGTATTTTAAGTAAAATGGAAGAAATTGGTATTTATACAGATGTAAATGATTTACAACACATGCAACAAGAATTACAAGAGAAGTTAGAATTGTTAGTTCAACGTATTCATGACGCAGCAGGTGAAGAATTTAACATTAATTCACCTAAACAACTCGGTGTGGTTTTATTTGAAACATTAAAACTACCTGTCATTAAAAAAACAAAAACTGGTTATTCTACAGCAGTCGATGTTTTAGAACAGTTACAGAATGAACATCCTATCATTAATGATATTTTGGAATATCGTCAATTAGCTAAATTACAATCTACTTATGTGGAAGGTTTACAAAAAGTTATTAGTAATGATAAGCGTATACACACTCGTTTTAATCAAACATTAGCACAAACTGGACGATTATCTTCAGTTGATCCTAATTTACAAAATATACCTATTCGACTTGAAGAAGGGCGTAAAATACGTAAAGCATTTAAACCTTCATCTGAAGACAGTGTTATTTTATCTGCAGATTATTCTCAAATTGAATTACGTGTCTTAGCGCATATTACACAAGATGACAGTTTAAAAGAAGCATTCATTCATGGACAGGACATTCATACTGCTACAGCACGAAAAGTATTTGGTGTTGAAGCGGAGGAAGTCACTGATTTAATGCGTAGACAAGCCAAAGCTGTAAATTTTGGAATCGTTTATGGTATTAGTGATTATGGCTTAAGTCAAAGCTTAAATATAACACGTAAAGAGGCAAAAATATTTATTGATGATTATTTAGCAAGTTTCCCTGGAGTTAAGCAATATATGAGTGACATTGTAAAGGATGCTAAAGCAAATGGCTATGTTGAAACATTATTGCATCGTAGACGTTATATTCCTGACATCACTAGTCGTAATTTTAATTTAAGAGGTTTTGCGGAACGTACAGCAATGAACACTCCAATTCAAGGAAGTGCAGCCGATATTATTAAACTTGCTATGGTGGAATTTGATAAGCAAGTTCAACATACGTCTTACAAAGCTAAATTACTTTTACAAGTACACGATGAATTAATATTTGAAGTGCCTAAGTCTGAAGTTGAAGAATTTAGTTTATTTGTTGAAGATATAATGGAGCATGCATTAGACTTAGATGTTCCATTAAAAGTAGACTCTAATTATGGTCCTACTTGGTATGATGCGAAATAGAAAGAGGAATGAATAATGCCAGAATTACCAGAAGTTGAACATGTTAAAAGGGGAATAGAACCTTTTATTGTAAATGCTACAATTAAAAGTATTTCATTTTCTAAAAAAGTAATTGAAGGTAAAAGTCAGAATAAAGAAACGATTATCAAAGGAATGAATTTAGATGGTTTTCGTTTGAATTGCGAAGGCTATAAGATAATTAAAGTCGAACGAAGAAGTAAATATATTGTTTTTCATATTGAAAAACATAATCGTAAACGTGTGTTACTTAGTCATTTAGGTATGGCTGGTGGATTTTTCATTGTCAATCACCTATCTGAGATAGCAATTCCCAACTATCGTAAACATTGGCACGTGATTTTCCATTTAAATAATGGAAAAAAATTAGTGTTTTCAGATATACGTCGATTTGGTGAGATTAGAAACCTAAATTCATTTGAAGATTATCCTTCATTTTTAGAAATAGCGCCTGAGCCTTTTGACGAAGAAGCGTTACAACATTTTAATCACTATTTATCTCAAAAAAAAGTAGCCAATAAACCTATTAAACAGATGTTACTGGATCATAAAATCATAGCAGGATGTGGAAATATCTATGCTTGTGAAGCATTGTTTAGAGCAGGTATCCATCCTGCGAGAAAAGTAAAAGATACGTCTCATCAAGAAAGACAATTGCTCTTTTATTATGTACAAGAAGTTTTAAAAGAGGGTATTGATAATGGTGGAACAAGTATTTCAGATTATCGTCATGCTGACGGAAAAACTGGAAAAATGCAATTACATTTAAATGTATACAAACAAAAGACATGTAAAGTATGTGGCCATGATATTGAACAAAAAGTTATAGCATCTAGAAACAGTCATTTTTGTCCATATTGTCAGAAATAAATAAAGTGAGCGGTGATACAAATGCCTAAAGTAATTGGATTAACAGGTGGAATAGCTACCGGAAAGTCAACAGTTTCTAAATTATTATCAGAATATGGATTTAAAATTGTCGATGCAGATATAGCTTCAAGAAAAGCAGTAGAGAAAGGATCAACTGCTTTGGAACAAATAAAAGAAACGTTTGGTGACGAAGCAATCACAAGTGACGGAGAAATGAATCGACAATACATTGGAGAATTAGTATTTAATCATCCAGAAAAACGATTAGAACTTAATGAAATTATTCATCCTATTGTAAGAACGATTATGGAACAAGAAAAGCAACAGTATTTACAACAAGGGTATGATGTGATTATGGATATTCCGCTTCTGTTTGAGAATGATTTACAAGATACTGTGGATGAAGTCTGGCTGGTCTACACATCTGAAAGTGTACAAATTGAACGTTTAATGAAACGTAACAATTTAGACTTGGATCAAGCAAAAGCGAGAGTTCATAGTCAAATATCAATTGATAAAAAAAGCAGAATGGCTGATCATGTTATAGATAATTTAGGAAGTAAATCTGAATTAGAAACCCTTCTTAAACAACTATTGATTGAAAAAGGATACATTCATGAATAATATGAGAAAAAGAGTTTAGGACTTTATTTTTAGTCTTAAACTCTTTTTATTTATATAATAAATATATTAGTTATATAAACTTAAAATGTAAAAAATATTACATTATTTTTGGTAAACGCTTTCAATCGGAATCTATTATGTTATACTAATTTTATAAAGTATAACATATAAAACAAGGGGTGCTTTAAATGTCAACAAATATTGCAATTAATGGAATGGGTAGAATAGGAAGAATGGTTTTAAGAATTGCATTACATAATGAAAATTTTAATGTGGTTGCGATTAATGCAAGCTATCCACCTGAAACAATTGCACATCTAATTAACTATGATACAACGCATGGACGTTATGATAAAAAGGTAGAACCAATTGAGGATGGTATACGTGTTGATAACCATAACATTAAGTTAGTGTCAGATAGAAATCCTGAAAATTTACCATGGAAAGATTTAAATATAGATATCGTAATTGAAGCAACTGGAAAATTTAATCATGGTGATAAAGCAGTTGGACATATTCATGCTGGAGCTAAAAAAGTATTACTAACTGGCCCATCTAAAGGTGGAGAAGTCCAAATGATTGTTAAAGGGGTAAATGATGACAAATTAGATGTTGAAAGGTATGACATTTTCAGTAATGCTTCATGTACGACAAATTGTATAGGACCAGTTGCTAAAGTTTTAAATGATCAATTTGGTATTGTAAATGGATTAATGACTACTGTTCATGCAATTACTAATGATCAAAAAAATATTGATAATCCCCATAAAGATTTACGTAGAGCACGTTCATGTAATGAAAGTATTATTCCAACTTCTACTGGAGCAGCAAAAGCATTGAAAGAAGTTTTACCAGAACTAGAAGGTAAACTTCATGGGTTAGCTTTACGTGTGCCTACAAAAAATGTTTCTTTAGTTGATTTAGTTGTAGATTTAGAAAAACCGGTAACTGTTGACGAAATTAATAATGCATTTCGTCATTCAGATTTAGATGGTGTTTTAGAAGTAGAAAATGCACCTTTAGTATCTGTCGATTTCAATACAAATCCACATTCAGCTATTATCGATGCTGAGAATACAATTGTAATGGATGATCATAAGGTGAAAGTGATTGCTTGGTATGATAATGAATGGGGTTATTCTAATAGAGTAGTAGAAGTAGCTGAAATGATTGGTGAACAACTAGTAGAAAAGTCTACCGTGACTGCAGTTTAAGCTTTTAATAAGTAAAAGATTGTTAATTTTAGAGTTGATATTCTAATATAATGTCATTGATTTTATAGATTAAAAAATTATAAAACATTAAATAATTTTTTTAATGAGTCATATGTAGGAAAGTGAAAAAAGAATTTATATTGAATTCTATTTCACTTTCCTTTTTATATTTTATTATAGGTTTAGACAGCTAAGTTGTATCAATTTATTATCAATACATATGAGTTCTTTTGTCATAAATCGTTTTTATAGTATAATGAAGCATAATCTATTCAAGAGGGTGACAGATATGAAATGCCCAAAATGTAGTGCCACACATTCACGCGTGGTAGATTCAAGACATGCTGATGAAGCTAACGCAATACGTAGAAGACGTGAATGTGAGAATTGTGGGACAAGATTTACAACATTTGAACATATTGAAGTGAGTCCACTTATTGTGGTCAAAAAAGATGGCACACGTGAACAATTTTTAAGAGAAAAAATATTAAATGGTCTTGTAAGATCTTGTGAAAAAAGACCAGTTAGATATCAACAATTGGAAGACATTACTAATAAAGTAGAATGGCAATTACGCGATAAAGGTCATACAGAAATTTCATCTAGAGATATAGGTGAATATGTAATGAATTTGCTCATGCATGTAGATCAAGTCTCTTATGTACGATTTGCGTCAGTATATAAAGAGTTTAAAGATGTGGATCAATTACTAGCATCGATGCAAGGTATTTTGGATGATAACAAACGGAGTGATTCATAAATGAGTTTTAAATCTTATGAGTATGGTTTAAGTCCACACGATGGATTTAAAGTATATCGACATTTTTTCTTTAATCATCAACAATTAGAGATATTAAATCGATTGTACATACCGTTAATTGGCTTTAAAGCTATTGGTGTATATCATTTCATGAACCAATTTATCGATGAAGTTGAAGATACTATTCTCACACATTACACTATCATGAATGAGCTTAAAATAAATTTATTAGAATTCCGTGAATATATGGATTTACTTGAAGGCATTGGGTTAATTAAAACATTTGTAAAACATGATAGTAATCAGTCATTGTTTATATATGAATTGATTCAACCTCCAACGGCATACCAATTTTTTAATGATCCAATGTTATCTATATACCTATACAATGAAGTTGATAATCGAAGATATAAAGATTTAAAAGCGTATTTTGAAAAAGATGAACCAGATTTAAAAGAATTTCAGCAAGTAACGCGCAAATTTACTGATGTATTCAAAGTTCCACATAAAAATATATCTATTGATGCTTCAACAATTCAAAAGGAAAATCATTCAGCTACTATAGATTTAGATAATGAATCATTTGACTTTGATATGTTGAGAGATATGTTACAACATCATTTTATAAGTGGAGAAATTATTACTAAAGAGGCAAAACAATTAATTTTACAATTGGCTACTTTATATGGGTTAACGCCTACTTCTATGAAACGAATCATTCTTAACTCTATCACACAAAATCAAACGTTATCATTTGAAGAGATGAGAAAACAAGCAAGGTCTCATTACTTAATTGAGCATCAACAACAGCTTCCTAAGTTACAAACTAAAGCTAATCCTTCTAATCATTTAGAACAATCACAGCGTCCAAATGAGACTACTGATGATATAAAGGAAAGTGATAGTTGGTTTAAGTTATTAGAAAACACAAGTCCTATTGATATGTTAGCGTCTTGGTCTGAATCAGAACCAACTTTACAACAAAAAAGAATGGTAGAAGAGTTAATAGAGCGTGAAAAATTGTCATTTGGTGTAATTAATATTTTATTACAATTTGTAATGCTTAAGAATGAAATGAAACTTCCTAAATCCTATATATTTGAAATCGCTTCAAATTGGAAAAAGTTAGGTATTAAAACTGTACAACAAGCATATGATTATGCGCTGAAAACAAATCAACAAATCAATGATAGTATAACTAAAAAAACAAAACGTCAATATAAACAACGTGACGTTGCATCAATAGAAAAAACACCAAAATGGTTAAAAGATAAAAACCAACAAGATGAAAAACCAAACAATAATGATGCGCAATTTGAAAAAGATAGAGAAGCGTTTCGTGCTCAATTAGAACAAGATTGGGAGGATTAGATGAAATCATTTAGTAAACTTATAAAAAATCAAGATAATTTAAACAAAAGAATTGCTAAAATAAAACATCAAGTCATTAATGATTCTGATGTTAAACAATTTTTAAATCAACACCAGTCAGAACTTACTAATGAAATGATTGATAAAGATTTAAATGTACTTCAAGAATATAAAGATCAACAAAAACACTACGATGGTCACGATTATGCACACTGTCCAAACTTTGTTAAAGGTCATATTCCAGAATTATATATAGAAAATGAGCGTATTAAAGTTCGTTATCGATTATGTCCTTGCAAAATTAAATACGATGAAGAACGTTTAAGTTCACAACTCATTACTGCTCATCACATGCAACGAGATACGTTAAATGCAAAAGTTAAAGATATCTATACTAACGATAGAAGTCGACTTGAAATAGCTATGGAAGTTAACGATATTTGTAAAAAGTTAGTTAACGGTGAACGCGTTAAGGGTCTTTATATACATGGCCCTTTTGGAACAGGCAAATCTTTTATTTTAGGAGCTATCGCAAACCAGCTTAAGTCAAAACATGTGCCATCTACAATAGTATATTTACCTGAATACATTCGTATACTAAAAGGTGGTTTTAAAGATGGGAGTTATAATGAAAAGTTAGAGCGTATACGAGAAGCAAATATATTAATGTTAGATGATATCGGAGCTGAGGATGTCACAACATGGGTAAGGGATGAGGTGATAGGTCCCTTATTACATTATCGTATGGTTCATGAATTACCAACATTCTTTAGTTCAAATCTAAATTTGGAAGAATTAGAACATCATTTATCTATATCAAACAAAGGGGCAGAAATAACGAAAGCTGCTCGAATTATCGAACGTATCAAAAGTTTAGCAAATGAATTTTATTTAGATGGAAAAAATTTACGAAATAATTGAAATTTACAATGTGTGATGTATAATAAAGATAAATCTAAATCGTTGAAATAAATGAAGATATGATAATTTAATCTCTATCATACAGCAAGCCAACAATTGATGAGAATTTGGTTGATATATTAAATTATTACTCCTTCATATTTAGATGCTGGTAATCAGTATCCGGCTCAAGACCGTTATCTTATGAAGAGATATCTAGAATACATCTAGATAACTAGGGTGGTACCGCGACGAACTCGTCCCTTTTATAGGGAGGAGTTTTTTTATTTTCTTCAGCGATCATAGAATAAAATTTATGGAGGGTTTCGATATGGAACAAATTAATATTAAGTTTCCAGATGGCAATTCAAAATCATTTGATAAAGGAACTACTACAGAAGACATTGCACAATCAATTAGTCCTGGACTTCGAAAAAAAGCAGTAGCAGGAAAATTTAATAATCAACTCGTTGATTTAACTCGTCCACTTGAAGAAGATGGGGCAATTGAAATTGTTACACCTGGTAGTGATGAAGCTCTAGAGGTATTACGTCATTCAACTGCTCATTTAATGGCTCAAGCATTAAAACGAATTTATGGAGATGTTAAATTCGGTGTTGGTCCAGTGATTGAAGGCGGTTTTTACTACGACTTTGACATGGATGAAAAAGTATCATCAGATGACTTTGAAAAAATCGAAAAAACAATGAAACAAATTGTTAACGAAAATTATAAAATTGAACGTAAAGTGGTTTCTCGTGAAGAAGCAAAAGATTTCTTTAAAGATGATCCATATAAATTAGAATTAATAGATGCAATTCCTGAAGATGAGAATGTAACATTATATACTCAAGGTGAATTTACAGATTTATGCCGTGGTGTTCATGTGCCATCAACTTCAAAAATTAAAGAATTTAAACTTCTTTCTACTGCAGGTGCATATTGGCGTGGGGATAGCGACAATAAAATGTTACAACGTATATATGGTACTGCTTTCTTTGATAAAAAAGATTTAAAAGCACATTTAGACATGTTAGAGGAACGTCGTGAACGTGATCATCGTCGTATTGGTAAAGATTTAGAATTATTTACAAATAATCAACTTGTTGGTGCTGGTCTTCCACTATGGTTACCAAATGGTGCAACAATTCGCCGTGAAATTGAACGTTATATTGTAGATAAGGAAGTAAGCATGGGATATGATCATGTATATACCCCAGTTCTAGCTAACGTTGAACTTTATAAAACTTCAGGTCATTGGGATCACTATAGAGATGATATGTTCCCACCAATGAAATTAGATGAAACTGAAGAAATGGTATTACGTCCAATGAACTGTCCACATCATATGATGGTTTATAATAATAAACCACATTCTTATCGTGAATTACCAATTCGTATTGCTGAATTAGGTACTATGCATAGATATGAAGCAAGTGGTGCAGTATCAGGCTTACAACGTGTAAGAGGTATGACTTTAAATGATTCTCATATCTTTGTACGTCCTGACCAAATTAAAGATGAATTCAAACGCGTTGTTCATATGATACAAGATGTTTATGAAGACTTTGGTTTTGAAGATTACACATTCAGATTAAGTTACAGAGATCCTGAAGATAAAGAAAAATATATGGACGATGATGACATGTGGAATAAAGCTGAGTCTATGCTTAAAGAAGCAGTAGATGAAATGGGCTTACCATATGTTGAAGCTATTGGAGAAGCAGCATTCTATGGTCCTAAATTAGATGTTCAAGTTAAAACTGCAATGGGTAAAGAAGAAACCCTTTCAACTGCACAACTTGATTTCTTACTACCTGAACGATTTGATCTTTCTTATATTGGTAGTGATGGTGAAAATCACCGACCTGTTGTTATTCATCGTGGCGTAGTTTCAACTATGGAACGTTTTGTAGCTTTCTTAACTGAAGAAACTAAAGGTGCTTTCCCAACATGGTTAGCTCCAAAACAAGTTGAGATTATTCCAGTAAATGTAGATTTACATTACGACTATGCGAGAAATTTACAAGATGAATTAAAATCTCAAGGTGTTCGTGTAGAAATTGATGATCGTAACGAAAAAATGGGCTATAAAATTCGAGAGGCACAAATGCAAAAAATTCCTTATCAAATTGTAGTAGGAGATAAAGAAGTTGAAAACAACGAAGTAAATGTTCGTAAGTATGGCTCACAAGATCAAGAAACAATAGAAAGAGATGAATTTATCTGGAACTTAGTAGATGAAATTCGTCTAAAAAGACGTAGATAGTCTTGATAAAATAATATCCTTAATGTATATTACAAAGTAGTTAAATAAAAATGAGTTAGAGGTTGCATCTTTAAAAAGTAATACTTCAGAAGTTGATATGGAACGTATGTTGAAAGTATGAAAGGTAAAGGTGCCGAAACAAATGATAACCATACTTATGATTTGTTGGGACAGTTATCGAATAGAAACTGTACTGTCACAGTTTGTGATGTGCTACCGACATAGATTAAGTAATGGGTGCATATCTTAACGGTATGTACCTATTTTTTAATTTGTAATTTGATTAACATATCATTTATAAAAATTAAATATGTTAATTATCTTCACATAACAAATAAATACTTAGCTAACCTCTACATTAAGAAAGGGAGCTTATATGAGTAAAGTTGAAAATCAAGATAGCGGTATGAAGAGAGGGTTAAAAGATCGTCATATCTCTATGATTGCAATGGGAGGCTGTATTGGTACAGGCCTATTTATGACATCAGGTGGTGCTATTCACGATGCTGGTGCATTAGGTGCGCTTATTGCATATGCAATTATTGGAGCTATGGTATTCTTTTTAATGACTTCTTTAGGAGAAATGGCTACGTATTTACCTGTTTCAGGTTCATTTAGTACCTATGCAACACGATTTGTAGATCCATCATTAGGATTCGCATTAGGTTGGAACTATTGGTTTAACTGGGTAATTACTGTAGCGGCAGATGTAACTATTGCAGCGCAAGTCATTCAGTATTGGACACCTATGGCAGGGATACCAGCATGGGTATGGAGTTGTATCTTTATAGTTATTATTTTCGCATTAAACTCTTTATCTGTAAGAGTATATGGTGAAAGTGAATATTGGTTTGCACTTATAAAAGTGATTACAGTAATTATTTTTATAATTATTGGTATTTTAACTATATTAGGAATTATGGGTGGACATTTTGTAGGATTTGAAACATTTACTAAAGGTGATGGGCCAATCCTAGGTGGAAATCTTGGCGGTAGTTTACTTTCAATCCTAGGTGTATTCTTAGTTGCTGGTTTCTCATTCCAAGGTACTGAATTAATAGGTATTACTGCTGGAGAATCTGAGAATCCAGAACGTGCTGTCCCAAAAGCAATTAAACAAGTTTTTTGGAGAATATTATTATTTTACATCTTAGCCATCTTTGTTATTGGTATGTTAATTCCTTATAATAGTAATGCTTTAATGGGTGGAGATAACGATGTTGCAACATCTCCATTTACGCTTGTCTTTAAAAATGCAGGCTTAGCATTTGCTGCTTCATTTATGAATGCAGTTATTTTAACTTCAGTATTATCAGCTGGTAATTCAGGGATGTATGCATCAACACGTATGTTATATTCAATGAGTAAAGATAAATTAGCATTCGCTTCGTTTGGTAAAACGAATAAACACGGCGTGCCATATTTATCATTGATTGCTACTGGTGTACTTGTAGTCGTTATTTTCTTAGTACAAAAATTAAGCGGAAATGCTTATGAATACATTGTAGCTGCCAGTGGTATGACAGGCTTTATTGCTTGGGTAGGTATTGCAGTAAGTCACTATCGCTTTAGACGAGCATTTAATGTTCAACATCATCGTAAATCAGAATTGAAATATAAAGCGAAATGGTTCCCATTCGGTCCAATATTTGCAGGTATATTGTGTGTGATTGTGATTGTTGGACAAGATGTGGATTTCATTAAAACAGGGCACTTTGATCTTAATCGATTTATTATTACGTATATGGGTATTCCAGTATTTTTAGTATTCTTTATTTATCATAAATTAAGATATAAAACTAAAAAAATACCTCTTGAAGAAGTTGATTTAAGCCAAGATGTCTCAATGAATGAAGTAAAACATCACTAATTTCAAAAAACAATTGACATGCTTAATAAAACTTGATATGATTAGTATCGTTGATTACGAAACGAACCAAGTAGAAACACCCGTTTCTCACCTGTAGCGACGCAAAAAGCTGTTGGCAGGTTAATCATGTCACACAATTATTGTGTATGAGTGAAGAGCGGGCAAATATTGTCCGCTCTTTTTGCTTGGGAAAATTTCGTAAAATTTTGGGAGGTGTCAACCATAGCAAAAAATCAAACGCAAGTTAACGAAAAAATTCGCGCAAAAGAATTACGTTTAATTGGCCAAAATGGTGACCAAATTGGTGTTAAATCTAAAAGAGAAGCTCTTGAGATGGCTGAAAGAGTTGAATTAGATTTAGTAGTTGTTGCACCAAATGCTAAACCACCTGTTGCAAGAATTATGGATTATGGTAAATATAAATTCGAACAACAGAAAAAAGAAAAAGAAATGAAGAAAAAACAAAAAGTTATCAATGTTAAAGAAATTCGTTTAAGTCCAACTATTGAGGAACACGATTTCCAAACTAAGTTAAAAAATGGACGTAAATTCTTAACTAAAGGTGACAAATGTAAAGTTTCTATTCGTTTCAGAGGTCGTGCAATTACACACAAAGAAATTGGTCAACGTGTTTTAGAAAAATTTGCAGACGAATGTAAAGATATTGCCACTGTTGAACAAAAACCTAAAATGGAAGGGCGCCAAATGTTTATTATGTTAGCGCCTGTAAACGAAAAATAATTTACTTTTATTAGGAGGAAATGAATCATGCCAAAAATGAAAACTCACCGTGGAGCAGCTAAACGTGTTAAAAGAACTGGTTCAGGTCAATTAAAACGTTCTAGAGCTTTCACATCTCACTTATTTGCAAATAAAAATACTAAACAAAAACGTAAATTACGTAAAGCTAAACTAGTATCTAAAAGCGATATGAAACGCGTAAAACAATTATTAGCTTACAAAAAATAATTAATATTACTTTCGAACGATGATAAAGCGATATATTTAAGGAGGAATTTAACATGCCACGAGTTAAAGGTGGAACAGTAACAAGAGCACGTCGTAAAAAAACGATTAAATTAGCTAAAGGTTACTTCGGTTCAAAACATACATTATATAAAGTAGCAAAACAACAAGTGATGAAATCAGGTCAATACGCATTCCGTGACCGTCGTCAACGTAAACGTGATTTCCGTAAATTATGGATTACACGTATTAATGCAGCTGCACGTCAACATGACATCAGCTATTCTCGTTTAATGAACGGCTTGAAAAAGGCTGACATTAACATTAACCGTAAAATGCTTTCTGAAATTGCTATTTCAGACGATAAAGCTTTCGGTGAATTAGTATCAAAAGCTAAAGATGCTTTAAAATAATTCATATTTAAAAGCCAATAAGGTAACTATAAAACCTTATTGGCTTTTTTTATTTACTTTTATTCATCAAATATTCTTTAATAGAATTATGATAAGTAAACGAACCAGTTAAATATCATTGTGATTTAAATCATTGGTTTGTTAAACTATTAAAAAAGAATATTAATTTCAAGGAGTTAACTATGTCTAAATTTGATGAACAAATCATCGTCGTATCAAGAGAATTATTATTTAATAATGAAAAAAATGCATTTAATGGATTCTTATCGAAAAACGATGGTCAAGGTGAAGAAATATTTAATACGTTTAAAAATTATGAAGTAAAAAGACGTGGAGATATGGAAGAAGATCCATCTTATAAACAACTTATTTCATATTGTCTTTTAGAAAATGAAAATGATGAAATCTTAGTATATCAACGTTTAAGTGGTGGCGGAGAAGAACGCTTACACGGACAGTCTTCAGTGGGTGTTGGTGGACATATGAATAATGTTGTTGGCGCCGATTCAATTAATGAAGTTTTAAGAGTGAATGCACAAAGAGAACTTAATGAAGAAGTAGGATTATCTGAAGATAGATCTCAAAATATAGAATATATTGGTTTTATTAATGATGATACTAATGCGGTAGGTAAAGTTCATATAGGTGTTGTTTTCAAAATTAAGGTGAAATCTAGTGATGTAGAAGTTAGAGAAACCGACACTTTAAAAATTAATTGGGTATCACAAGATGAAATAAATGATTTAAATCATTTTGAATCATGGAGTGCGTTAATTTTAAAAGATTTAAAATAAAGGGGGCTCAATATGTCTGATATTATCCCTTTTCCTCAATCAAAGCAAAAATTATATCATAATATTTTAAATGCACAACAACAAAATAAATATAAAGAAATGTATCAATTGTTTGATATATATGAAGCCTCATTCGAATTAGATAATCAATTATCTTTGATTAAATGTGACATGTTAAATGAATTAGGGTTATATTTAGAATTAAGAGAAGAAGCAATTATTTTCTTAAAAAAAGGTATACCTCATTACGACGAACTGATTATTTTCTATATTAAAGCATTAATAGGTTTAAATCAGAATTATGAAGCAATTGAAGTCATTAATCAAATCATTAACGAAGTGAAAGAACATAAAACTAGAATGGCACTCTTTCCATTAAAAGAATATGCACAATCTAAATTAGATGAAGACAAGAAACTTTCTAGTCAATTATTATCAGAATTTACTAGTTTAGATTTAAATCGTCAAACTAAATTAATGATTAAACTCATTGATAACGGACATTATGAATTCAGAAAGACGGTTGCTTTTTTATTATCTAATCAAGTAGAATCTTATAATTTGAAAAGTCTCATGCTTGAGTATTTACGTTTTTCAAATTATGATAGTGAAATAAAAATTGAGAAGTATGGTTATGAAGTCAACATCTTACCTACAACATTAAAAGGTTTAGAACACACAGATATGAAAACTACTGTTATTCCCAAAGTTCTCGATAGATTAGAAAATGGAGCTTTGAATATACAAAATGAAGCTCAGTATGTGATGAATAATCATTCAATAAAACTATATCCACTTGATATATTTTCACTTTTTAATGAAGAAGATTGGATAATAGCTTATGATGTTTATTTTAAGTCAATGATTGGTATAGAAGTAAGTGAAGCAAATCAAGAATTATTAGCATTAATTTATCAGTTAGATAATTAAATGTGAGCAAATCATTTTAGTTTACTTAAATGATTCTGTAAAGTTGAATTATTATTTAAAATCGCCTATAAAACATTGTTTGTGTCCATATTGGACCTATGATATAATAGGGAAGTTGAAAAAATTAAAAATGTAAGCATGGAGGTATTTATACATGACAGCAACTTGGGAAAAAAAAGAAGGTAACGAAGGTTTATTAAAAGTTACTGTTCCAGCAGAAAAGGTAAATAAAGCATTAGATCAAGCATTTAAAAAAGTGGTTAAACAAATTAACGTGCCTGGTTTCCGTAAAGGTAAAGTGCCTCGTCCAATTTTCGAACAACGTTTTGGCGTTGAAGCATTATATCAAGATGCAGTAGATATTCTTTTACCTGAAGCTTATGGTGAAGCTATTGAAGAAACTAAAATCAATCCAGTCGCTCAACCTGAAATTAATGTAACTCAAATTGAAAAAGGTAAAGATTTCGAATTTGAAGCAACAGTGACTGTTGAACCTGAAGTTAAATTAGGAGATTATAAAGGTCTTGAAATTGAAAAACAAGATTCTGAATTAACTGATAAGGATTTACAAGATGCAATTGATCATAGTTTAGGTCATTTAGCTGATATGGTAGTTAAAGAAGATGGTGCAGTTGAAGAAGGAGACACTGTAAATATTGACTTTGATGGTTATGTAGATGGCGAACAATTTGAAGGTGGCCAAGCTGATGGTTATGATTTAGAAATTGGTTCAGGTTCATTTATTCCAGGATTTGAAGATCAATTAGTAGGCGTTAAAACTGGAGAAGAAAAAGATGTTGTTGTAACATTCCCAGAAGAATATCACGCTGAAGAATTAGCTGGTAAAGAAGCTACATTCAAAACTAAAGTAAATGAAATTAAATACAAAGAAGTACCCGAATTAACTGATGAAATTGCAAATGAATTAGATTCAGATGCTAATTCAGTAGATGAGTATAAAGAAAACTTACGCAAACGTTTATCAGAAGAAAAAGCACAAGATGCTGAAAATGTGGAAAAAGAAGAAGCAATTAATAAAGCAACTGAAAATACAACAATTGATATTCCACAAGCTATGATTGACACTGAATTAGATCGTATGGTTCAAGAATTTGGTCAAAGAATCCAACAACAAGGTTTAGACTTACAAACTTACTTCCAAATTTCTGGTCAAGATGAATCTCAATTAAGAGAACAAATGAAAGACGATGCAGAGCAACGTGTTAAAACAAACTTAACATTATCAGCAATTGCAGATGAAGAAAATATCGAAGTCACAGATGAAGATATTGATAAAGAATTAGAAAAAATGAGCAGTCAATTTAATATCTCAGTAGAAGATATTAAACAAACTCTTGGTAATACTGATATCATTAAAAATGATGTACGTATTCAAAAAGTAATTGATTTATTAAGAGACAATGCTAAATATGTTGATTCAGCTAAAGACGATAAAAAAGAAGACAAATAATAAACTTTTAAATTGATATAAAGTTTAAAAAATAAGTAGCAGGTGCATCATTATATGTATCTGCTACTATATGTTTTAAGCATTTTAGTTGTTAACTATCAATTTGCATTGTAGAATGCTATCTAGTATAGTCGTTTAAGGATAGAGGTGTAAATGAATGTTTAAATTTAATGAAGATGAAGAAAATTTAAAATGTTCTTTCTGTGGTAAGGACCAAGATCAAGTTAAAAAATTAGTAGCAGGCAGTGGTGTATATATTTGTAATGAATGTATCGAACTATGTTCTGAAATTGTTGAAGAAGAATTAGCTCAAGCTACTTCAGAAGAATTTACTGAATTACCGACGCCTAAAGAAATTATGGACCATTTAAATGAATATGTTATTGGCCAAGAAAAAGCTAAAAAATCTTTAGCAGTGGCAGTTTACAATCATTACAAACGTATTCAACAATTGGGTCCAAATGAAGATGATGTTGAGTTACAAAAAAGTAATATCGCCTTAATTGGACCAACGGGTAGCGGTAAAACTTTACTTGCACAAACACTTGCTAAAACATTGAATGTACCATTTGCTATTGCAGATGCGACAAGTTTAACTGAAGCAGGTTATGTTGGTGATGATGTTGAAAATATTTTATTACGTTTGATTCAAGCTGCTGATTTTGACATTGATAAAGCAGAAAAAGGAATTATTTATGTAGACGAAATTGATAAAATTGCTAGAAAATCTGAAAATACATCAATTACGCGTGATGTTTCTGGTGAAGGTGTACAACAAGCATTACTTAAAATCTTAGAAGGTACAACAGCAAGTGTACCACCTCAAGGTGGCCGTAAACATCCTAACCAAGAATTGATTCAAATTGACACAACTAATATTCTATTTATATTAGGTGGTGCGTTTGATGGTATTGATGAAGTCATTAAACGCCGTTTAGGTGAAAAAGTTATCGGTTTTGCTAGCAATGAAGCAGATAAGTATGATGAAGAAGCTTTATTAGCACAAATTCGTCCTGAAGATTTACAAGCATATGGTTTAATTCCAGAATTTATTGGACGTGTACCAATAGTTGCTAATTTAGAAACATTAGATGTTGAAGCGCTTAAAAATATTTTAACGCAACCTAAAAACGCGTTAGTTAAGCAATATACAAAAATGTTAGCTCTTGATAACGTTGAATTAGAATTTACTGAAGAAGCTTTGGCAGCAGTCAGTGAAAAAGCAATTGAACGAAAAACTGGAGCACGTGGATTACGATCAATTATAGAAGAATCTTTAATTGATATTATGTATGATGTACCTTCAACAAGTGATGTTGCTAAAGTTGTAGTAACTGCTCAAACAATTAATGAGGAAATCGAGCCTGAAATGTATGATTCAGAAGGTAATTTATTGAACGGTACTAAAACTTCAGCTTAATTATCAACCATATAATAAGGAAGTGGTGATAGAATTCATTTGAGTTCGAAACTGCTTCCTTATTTTTATACATATCATTTTTTTAAAATTTTAGATTTTTAAACATTTATATTATAATAAAGCAGCTATAATAATGAAGAGGTGTTTGAATATGAATATTAACCCAAATAATATAGAATTAATGATTAGTGCAGTGAAAGAAGAACAATATCCTGAAACCAATTTAACTGAAATCGCTTTAAGTGGACGTTCTAATGTGGGTAAGTCCTCTTTTATTAATAGTATGATTGGTAGAAAAAATATGGCTCGTACTTCACAACAGCCTGGAAAAACGCAAACTCTAAACTTCTATAATATTGATGAACAACTTATTTTTGTTGATGTTCCTGGATATGGATATGCAAAAGTAAGTAAATCACAGCGTGAAAAATTTGGGAAAATGATAGAAGAGTATTTAACTAAACGAGAAAATCTAGGTTTAGTCATTCAACTTGTAGATTTACGACATAATCCTACCGAAGATGATGTATTAATGTATAATTATTTAAAACATTTCGATCTGCCAACACTAGTCATTTGTACTAAGGAAGATAAAATTGCGAAAGGTAAAGTTCAAAAACATATAAAAAATATAAAACAAAAATTAGATTTAGATCCAAACGATACAATTATAAGTTACTCTTCTATTCAAAATTCTAAACAGCAATACATTTGGGATATTATTGCTAATTATATAAATTAAAAGACATATCTTGTAATTAAGTGACGAAATTTTGACTTCACATTAGAATGTTTCTAATTTATTTGAGCATCAAACTTAAATTCATTCTAAAATGTGTTATACTAACGATATTGTTAGTATATGGAGGGCGTTATAAATGCATTTTATTGCTATTAGCATAAATCATCGTACTGCTGATGTAGCTTTAAGAGAGCAAGTTGCTTTTAGAGATGATGCCTTACGATTAGCCAATGAAGATTTATTCGAAACTAAAGCAATTTTAGAAAATGTAATATTATCGACATGTAATCGTACAGAAGTATATGCTGTAGTGGATCAAATTCATACAGGACGATATTATATTCAACGATTTTTAGCTCGTTCATTTGGATTTGAAGTAGATGATATTAAAGCAATGTCTGAAGTTAAAGTGGGGGACGAAGCAGTAGAACATCTATTGCGTGTAACTTCAGGTTTAGATTCAATTGTGTTAGGAGAAACACAAATTTTAGGCCAAATGCGTGATGCATTTTTCTTAGCGCAAGATTTAAAAACAACTGGAACTATCTTTAATCATCTATTTAAACAAGCAATTACTTTTGCTAAAAAAGCACATAATGAAACAGATATCGCAGATAATGCTGTAAGTGTTTCATATGCTGCTGTGGAATTATCAAAAAAAGTATTAGGTAAATTAAAAAATAAACATGCTGTTATTATTGGTGCAGGTGAAATGAGTGAATTGTCGTTATTAAATTTACTCGGCTCAGGCATTAATCATATTACAATTGTAAATCGAACAGAAAGTAAAGCTAGAATTTTAGCTGAAAAACATCAAGTTAGTTATGATAAGCTAGAATCTTTACCTAGTTTATTAACTTCAACTGATATTGTTATTAGTTCTACTAGTTCACCAGATTATATTATTACTAAAAGTATGATTAATCAGGCACTATCATATAGAAAATCTAAATTATTATTATTAGACATTGCAGTACCACGAGATATTGAACCATGTCATAATTTAAGTGATGACGTATTTAATTATGATGTAGATGATTTAAAAGGTTTAGTTGATGCTAATTTAAAAGAACGACAAATGGCGGCTGAAGCTATTTCTAATGAAATTCCTGCTGAAATTAAAGCACATAATGATTGGGTAAATATGTTGGGTGTAGTTCCTGTAATAAGAGCTTTACGTGAAAAAGCAATGACTATTCAAGCTGAAACAATGGATAGTATCGATAGAAAATTACCGAATCTATCTGAACGAGAACGAACAGTCATTTCTAAACATACTAAAAGTATTATTAATCAAATGTTGAAAGATCCAATTAAACAGGCTAAGGAATTGAGTAACGATAAAAAAAGTAATGAAAAATTAGAGCTATTTCAAAATATATTTGATATTGAAGCCGAAGATCCTTATAAAGCAGTGAAAGAACGTAAAAAAGAAAAGGAACTTTCAGTACGACATATCTTTAGTTTTGAATAAGCATATTAAAATGGTGATAATATGCAAGAAACGCTATTTATTAGATTTCATGAAATTATATTAATTGTATATTTAATTAGCATTCTTTGTTATTTTATAGACTTTGTTCGGAAGAGTCATAAGATTAGAGTACTTGGAATTTATGCCTTAGGGATTGTTTGGTTTTTACAAACAATCTCTTTGTCTATGTATATTACTTCGCATAGTGATGTATTGTTTAATTCCATATTTGATGTTTTTTTCTTCTTGTCATGGATGATTATTTCTATTTCTTTAGTTTTAAATATTATTAAAGTTCTAAGTTTTTCTGTGTTTTTTTTGAATGTAATTGGATTTATCTTATTAACGATGAATACATTTAGACCTGAACACTATACAAACAGTATACAAAAAGTACAAGTTATAAATGAATTATTACTTGTACATGTAGGGCTTGCAGTATTGAGTTATGCTTTTTTTGCACTTGCATTTGTAAATGCATTGCTATATATCATTCAATATAAAAACCTTAAAGAAAAAAACTTTAATCAGAAATATTTTAGAATTGGCAGTGTAGCAACTCTTGAAAAAATTATATTTTTTTCAACTTTGGGCGGTTTAGTAATATTAATATTGAGTGTAATTTTAATTGCTCAATGGGGAATCTATGCGGTTGGTATAGCAATATTTAAGGATCCGAAGGTTATGTTGTCTGTCATTATTACGCTTCTTTATACAGTATATATCGTTATGTATTTAAAAAAGAAAATCATCTCAATTAATTTAATTTATTTTAATATTATGATATTTTGCCTATGTATGGTGAATTTATTCTTCACTACTCATTTTAATTAAAAGAAAACTTATGTAGGAGGCCTTGTTTATGCGTAAATTAGTTGTGGGTTCACGTAGAAGTAAACTTGCTTTAACACAAAGTAAACAATTCATTGATAAATTAAAAGCCATTGATCCATCTTTAGAAATCGAAATTAAAGAGATTGTCACAAAGGGAGATCGAATTGTGAATCAACAACTATCTAAGGTTGGAGGAAAAGGCCTATTTGTTAAAGAGATTCAAAATGAACTATTTAACAACGATATCGATATGGCAATACACTCATTAAAAGATGTTCCTAGTATTATTCCAGAAGGTTTAACATTAGGTTGTATTCCTGATAGAGAAATACCATTTGATGCCTATATTGCCAAAAATCACGTACCATTAGAAGAACTTCCTAAGAATAGTATAGTTGGTACAAGTTCATTAAGAAGAGGTGCACAAATATTATCTAAATATCCTCATCTAAAAATTAAATGGATTCGTGGTAATATTGATACACGTTTAAATAAATTAGAAACAGAAGATTATGATGCGATTATTTTAGCAGCAGCAGGACTCAAACGTATGGGTTGGTCTGATGACGTAGTAACAACTTATTTAGATAAAGACACATTACTACCTGCAATCGGTCAAGGTGCTCTTGGCATTGAGTGCCGTAGTAACGATATTGAACTTCTCGAGTTACTTCAAAAAGTTCACAATAATGAAGTTGCAAATTGTGTAACGGCCGAACGAACATTTTTAGCTTCAATGGATGGAAGTTGTCAAGTTCCAATTGGTGGATATGCGAATTATAACAATAACAATGAAATTGAGTTTACAGGCTTAATCATGACACCAGATGGTAAGGAACGTTATGAACATACTGAAGTAGGAACTGACCCTGTAAAATTAGGGAACAGAGTAAGTGAGATACTTAAAGAACAAGGTGCGTATGAAATTATAAGAAAATTAAACGAAGAAGCATCACATTAATACTAAATCTTAGTAGAGGTGTTACAGTTAGATGAAACCAGTGATAGTTATGACGCAAACGAGTAAAGTACAGAGTGATATGGTAGAAGTCATTCATAAGCCATTTATTAAAATTCAATCACTTGAATT
Organism: Staphylococcus sp. HMSC057A08; assembly: GCF_001812925.1. Lineage (NCBI taxonomy): Bacteria > Bacillati > Bacillota > Bacilli > Caryophanales > Staphylococcaceae > Staphylococcus > Staphylococcus sp. HMSC057A08. Next base: position 72,198 of record NZ_KV810854.1, read on the forward strand.
TGATACTCAACTCTTGCATGATAATTATGACTGGCTTATTTTTTCTTCAAAAAATGCCGTACATTTATTTTATAAATATTTAGAGTACGTGAATGTAAAACATATTGCAGTAGTAGGCGCTAAAACTGCGCAGTTATGTAAACAATTAGGTATAAATATAGATTTTATACCTAACGATTATTCTCAAGAAGGTTTATTAGAAGGATTAAATCTAGAAAAATCTTCTATTTTAATTCCGAGCAGTGCACAGGCAAGACCAAAATTGCAACAAACTCTCGCTGAACATAATAATGTTGTGAAAATTGACTTGTATACACCTATAGCGGATAGAGAGAATATTATTGAAGTTATCAATCTAATTCAACATAATCAAGTTGAAGCATTAACATTTTCAAGTTCATCTGCAGTGCGTTATTATTTTAGTGAGGCATTTCCTAAGCATTTTAAAAATTACTATGCTATAGGTCAACAAACTGCAAATAGCATTAGAGCCTATGGTTATGAACCTTATATTGCAGATAAACAAACTTCTGAAGCATTAATAAACACATTTTTAGAAAGTAGGAATAAATAATGAAATTCGATAGACATAGAAGATTACGCTCTTCAGCTACAATGAGAAGTTTAGTAAGAGAAAATCATGTTAGAAAAGAAGATTTAATTTATCCAATTTTTGTAGTAGAAAAAGATAATGTTAGAAGCGAAATTAAATCGTTACCTGGTGTATATCAAATAAGTTTAAATCTATTAGATGATGAAATTAATGAAGCATATGATTTAGGTATTAGAGCGATTATGTTCTTTGGCGTACCTAATGAAAAAGATGATGTGGGTTCTGGTGCATACGATCATAATGGCATTGTTCAAGAGGCAACACGTAGAGCAAAAAAACTTCATAAAGATTTATTAATCGTTGCTGATACTTGTTTATGTGAATATACGGATCATGGTCATTGCGGTATCATTGATGATCATACGCATGATGTTGATAATGACAAATCTTTACCATTATTAGTTAAAACAGCAATTTCTCAAGTCGAAGCTGGCGCTGACATTATTGCTCCAAGTAATATGATGGATGGTTTTGTTACCGAAATTCGACAAGGTTTAGATGAAGCTGGTTATTATAATATTCCAATTATGAGCTATGGCATTAAATATGCTTCTAGTTTCTTTGGACCATTTAGAGATGCTGCAGATTCAGCTCCTTCATTTGGAGATAGAAAAACGTATCAAATGGATCCAGCTAATCGTTTAGAAGCACTAAGAGAATTAGAAAGTGACTTAAAAGAAGGCGCAGACATGATGATTGTCAAACCAGCTTTAAGTTATTTAGATATTGTTAGAGATGTAAAAAATAACACTAATATTCCTGTTATTGCTTATAATGTTAGTGGTGAATATGCTATGACTAAAGCAGCATCTCAAAATGGTTGGATAGATGAAGAACGTGTGGTTATGGAACAAATGGTATCAATGAAACGTGCGGGCGCAGATATGATTATTACTTATTTCGCGAAAGATATTTGTCGTTACTTAGATAAATAATGGTTAAGGAGGAACAAGTTAATGACTTATGAAAAATCACAAGAAGCAATGCGCATTGCTGAAACACTTATGCCTGGTGGTGTCAATAGCCCTGTAAGAGCATTTAAATCAGTAGATACACCAGCAATTTTTATGGATCATGGTGAAGGTTCGAAGATTTATGATATAGATGGCAATGAATACATTGATTATGTATTAAGTTGGGGACCATTAATTTTAGGTCATAAAAATAAACAAGTCATTAGTAAATTACATGATGCTGTAGATAAAGGCACTAGTTTTGGTGCTTCAACACTAGAAGAAAATAAATTAGCTGAACTTGTTATTGAAAGAGTGCCTTCAATTGAAAAAGTAAGAATGGTTTCTTCAGGTACTGAAGCTACTTTAGCGGCATTAAGACTGGCTAGAGGTTACACTGGTAGAAATAAAATTGTTAAGTTTGAAGGATGCTATCACGGACATAGCGATTCATTGCTTATCAAAGCAGGTTCAGGTGTAGCAACTTTAGGTCTTCCAGATTCACCAGGAGTACCTGAAGGCACAGCTAAAAACACAATTACAGTACCTTATAATGATTTAGATGCGATTAAAGTAGCATTTGAAAATTATGGAGATGATATTGCTGGTGTGATAGTAGAACCAGTTGCAGGAAATATGGGTGTTGTACCCCCTAAAAAAGGTTTCTTAGAAGGATTAAGGGAAGTCACTAAAGAATATGGTTCTTTACTTATCTTTGATGAAGTCATGACAGGTTTCCGTGTAGGGTATAACTGTGCTCAAGGTTATTTTGGTGTGACACCAGATATCACATGCCTAGGAAAAGTGATTGGCGGTGGCTTACCTGTAGGTGCTTTTGGAGGCAAAAAAGAAATTATGGATAAAATTGCTCCAGTAGGTAATATTTATCAAGCGGGAACTCTATCTGGTAATCCTTTAGCAATGACAAGTGGTTATGAAACACTAAGTCAATTAACGCCTGAATCATATGAGTATTTCCAAGAATTAGGCGATATATTAGAAAAAGGACTTAAAGAGGTATTTGCTAAACACAATGTTCCTATTACAGTAAATAGAGCTGGTTCTATGATTGGTTATTTCTTAAATAAAGGACCTGTAACCAACTTTGAAGAAGCGAATCAAAGTGATTTAGAGTTATTTAGTCATATGTATAGAGAAATGGCTAAAGAAGGCATATTTTTACCACCTTCTCAGTTTGAAGGAACATTCTTATCTACCGCACATACCAAAGAAGATATTGAAAAAACGATTCATGCTTTTGATAATGCATTAAGTAGAATTGTTTAATATTTAAAAGTTAATATAATAAAAGTGGAACAAAGATGAGATAATATCATCGTTCCACTTTTTTTAATTTAAATGCTTTTAATCTAGAAAGAAGTGATGATTTTTGAGGCGAATTTGGCTAAATAATATTATATTATTAATAATAGCGATAATCATGAGTTTAATATTAAAATTATCTCATATGCTTTTACCCTTTATGTTTGGGCCCATTATAGCCTCAATTATTGTGGTTAAAGTACTAAAACTAAATATTAAATGGCCTTTTTGGATTAGTCAGATTGGCTTAATATTACTTGGAGTACAAATAGGATCTACGTTTACGTCACAAGTCATTAACGATATCAAAAATGAGTGGTTAACCATTGTGACGGTGACTGTTTTACTCATCACGTTATCATTATTGATTGCTTATTTTTTCAAAAAAATTGCAAGAGTTAATACTGAAACTGCTATCTTGAGTGTAATACCTGGCGCTTTAAGTCAAATGTTAATTATGGCTGAAGAAGATAAAAAAGCGAATATCTTAGTAGTAAGTTTAACCCAAACTTCTAGGGTTATTTTTGTAGTCGTACTTGTACCACTTATTTCTTTTTTATTTAGCAATTCATCATCAAGTGAAGAGATGATTCATAAAGCTACACCATTAACAAGAGCTTTAAATGTGCCCCAAATTGCTTTAATTATGATTGCTATAGCTTTTGTTTATTTCTTAATGTCAAAAATAAATTTTCCAACAAAACAATTACTCGCTCCAATTGTCGTTTTAATTGTTTGGAATTTATCAACTCATCTGACTTTTACTTTAGATAATTATATTCTTGCTTTTGCACAAGTGATTTATATGATTAGAATTGGTTTACAAATTGCACATTTATTAGGTGATTTAAAAGGTCGCATTGCTATAGCAATTATGTATCAAAATATAAGTTTAATTTTAGGATCATTTTTGATGGTCTTTATTGTTCATTTGTTTACTCATAATTCACTAAACGAATTATTTTTAGGTGGAGCTCCTGGAGGTATGAGTCAAATTGTGCTAGTTGCCATAGCTACTGGTGCAGATGTTGCTAAGATATCAAGTTTTCATATCTTTAGGATATTTTTTATATTATTTTTAGTAGCACCAATAATTAATTACTTTTTAAAACGAAAAAAAAGTGATAATCAATCATAAGGAGTAGAACTACGAATTCAAAATAATCTGTTCTACTCCTTTTAATATTTAATGATTAGGTTTTGAAGGACATCCTTCTAAGTGAGCATCATATAGACCAGCCGCTTCCATAAACGAGAATACAGTCACAGGTCCTAAAAATTTAAAACCATAAGCTTTTAAATCTTTTGAAAGTTGTTTTGCTCTTTCATCAACTGTAATACGTTCTGAGGGAGTTTTATAGTGCAAGTCAATAGGATGTCCATCAACATATGACCATAAAAACTTACTGAAGCTACCATATTCTTTTTCAATTTGTAAATAACCCTTAGCTTGAGATACTATGGCTTCTAATTTCTTTCTATTATGTACGATATTTGGAAAGGTCATTAAAGCATTAATATCTTTCTCTGTCATTTTAGAAATTTTTATAGGATCAAATTGATGAAATGCTTTTTCATAAGCCTCTTTCTTTTTTAATATAGTTAACCAAGATAAACCAGCATGTTGAGATTCAAGTGCAAGTAATTTGAAAAGTGAAAGACTATTAAAATCTGGTTGTCCCCATACTTTATTATGATAATCTAAATAAATAGGGTCTGTAGTTCCAAAGGCACATGCGTTCATAAATATTCCTCCAAAAGATTGACTTATCATTGTTTTCTATTATACTATTAATTAGTAATTAAATATATTTTTTGGGAAGAGTATGTTTGATACTTATCAAAGAGAGCATATGGACGGTGTAAATATGTATAATGATCAAACTGAAGGTAGCCCACAAGTTCTTTTATTGAATACACATATAATAGTAGATAGAAGCGTGTATGAGCGTTAATCATAAATAAGTGCAAGAAGATATGGAGGTATCGTCTTGAATTTAGGTGGTACCACGGAGCATCCGTCCTATATATTAGGAAGGATGCTTTTTTATTTTAGGAGGTTATTTCAATGAAAATGGAATCAAAGTATAATCCTCGTGAAGTTGAAGCGGGACGTTATGAAGAATGGGTAAAAAATGAATACTTTAAACCTCTAGAAGATGAATCTAGAGAAGCATATACAATTGTTATTCCGCCGCCGAATGTGACTGGTAAATTACATTTAGGACATGCTTGGGATACAACATTACAAGATATTATTACTCGAATGAAACGTATGCAAGGATACGATACGCTTTATTTACCTGGTATGGATCATGCGGGTATTGCAACACAAGCTAAAGTAGATGCTAAATTAAAAGAACAAGGTATTTCTCGTCATGATATAGGACGTGAAAAATTTTTAGAACATGCTTGGTCTTGGAAAGAAGAATATGCATCTTTTATTCGTAAACAATGGGCTAAATTAGGCTTAGGTCTTGATTATAGTAGAGAACGTTTTACTCTTGATGACGGCTTAAGTAAAGCGGTTAGAAAAGTATTTGTTGATTTATATAATAAAGGAATTATTTATCGTGGAGAGCGAATTATAAATTGGGATCCAGTCGCACGTACAGCATTGTCAGATATAGAAGTGATTCATGAAGATGTGCAAGGTCATTTTTATCATTTTAAATATCCTTATGCTGATGGTAATGGATATATTGAAATTGCCACAACTCGTCCTGAAACAATGCTAGGGGATACTGCTATAGTCGTTAATCCAAATGATGAACGTTATAAAGATGTTATAGGAAAAAAAGTGATTTTACCAATTATAGGTAGAGAATTACCAATTTTAGCAGATGAGTATGTTGATATTGAATTTGGTAGTGGAGCTATGAAAGTTACACCTGCACATGATCCTAATGACTTTGAAATTGGTCAGAGACATCATTTAGAAAACATTATCGTAATGGATGAAAATGGAAAAATGAATGACAATGCATCTCAGTATGCTGGTTTAGACCGTTTCGAATGTCGTAAAAAATTAGTAGAAGATTTAAAAGCTCAAGATTTAGTGATTAAAATTGAAGAACATATGCATTCTGTAGGTCATTCAGAACGTTCTGGTGCAGTAGTAGAACCTTATTTATCTACACAATGGTTTGTAAAAATGAAACCACTTGCGCAACAAGCACTAGATAATCAAAAAACAGATAATCGAATTGATTTTTATCCACCACGTTTTGAAAATACATTTAATCGTTGGATGGAAGAAATTAGAGATTGGACTATTTCTAGACAATTATGGTGGGGTCACCAAATTCCAGCTTGGTATCATAATGAAACAGGTGAAGTATATGTTGGAGAAGAAGCACCTGCTGATATCGAAAATTGGACTCAAGATGAAGATGTGTTAGATACATGGTTCTCAAGTGCGTTATGGCCATTCTCAACTTTAGGTTGGCCTAATGAAGAAGCAAAAGATTATCAACGTTACTATCCAACGAATGTTCTTGTAACCGGTTATGATATTATCTTCTTCTGGGTAGCAAGAATGATTTTCCAAGGATTAGAATTTACTGGTAAACGACCATTTAATGATGTACTTCTTCATGGTTTAGTAAGAGCTGAAGATGGTCGTAAAATGAGTAAATCACTTGGTAATGGTGTAGATCCAATGGATGTCATCGAAAAATACGGAGCAGATAGTTTACGCTACTTCTTAGCAACTGGTTCTTCTCCAGGTAATGACTTACGTTATTCTACCGAAAAAGTTGAATCTGTATGGAACTTTATTAATAAAATTTGGAATGGTGCTCGCTTTAGCTTGATGAATATTGGAGAAGACTTTAAAGTGGAAGACATTGATTTATCTGGTAATTTATCTTTAGCGGATAAATGGATTTTAACACGACTAAATGAAACAATAGAGACCGTTACTAATCTGAGTGAAAAATATGAATTTGGTGAAGTTGGACGTGCTTTATATAACTTTATTTGGGATGAATTCTGTGATTGGTATATTGAAATGAGTAAAATACCAATGAATGGTGAAGATGAAGCTCAAAAACAAACAACACGTTCTGTTCTAAGTTATACACTTGATCAAATAATGAGAATGCTACATCCATTTATGCCATTTGTAACTGAAAAAATTTGGCAAAGTTTACCGCATGAAGGAGAAACAATTGTAAAAGCAGCATGGCCGACAGTTAAAGAAGAGTTTGTGTTTGATGAAAGTAAACAGACAATGGAACAATTAGTTGAAATTATTAAATCTGTGAGACAATCACGCGTAGAAGTAAACACACCACTTTCTAAATCAATCCCTATTCTCATTCAAGCTAAAAATGAAGAAATTAAAACAATCTTAGAAAAAAATGCGGATTATATTCATAGATTTTGTAATCCAAGTGAATTAACCATTGATACAAATGTAGATATTCCTGAAAAAGCGATGACAGCGGTAGTAGTTGCTGGTAAAGTCATTTTACCGTTAGAAGGACTTATTGATATGGATAAAGAAATTGAACGTTTAGAGAAAGAGTTAGACAAACTTCAAAAAGAATTAGACCGTGTTGATAAAAAATTATCAAATGAGAATTTTGTTAATAAAGCACCTGAAAAAATTATAAATGAAGAGCGCGAAAAACAACAAAAATATCAAGAAAAATATAATGGTGTTAAAAACAGAATTGAACAATTAAAAGCATAGGAGAATTGTCAATGAATTACCTAGATAGCTTATATTGGATACATGAGCGCACTAAGTTTGGTATTAAACCTGGTGTTAAAAGAATGGAATGGATGCTTAACCACTTAAATAATCCTCAATTAAATATTCGCGGTATTCATGTGGGTGGAACAAATGGTAAAGGTTCTACAGTAGCTTATTTAAGAGCTGCATTAGTTGAGAATGGATATGAAGTTGGAACATTTACTTCTCCTTTTATTGAAACGTTTAATGAACGAATTAGTTTAAATGGTTATCCGATCTCAAATGACGAAATAGTTGAATTAGTAAAGCGAGTTAAACCAGTAAGTGAAGCGTTAGAACAAGAAACCGAACTCGGTTCTGCAACAGAATTTGAAATTATAACAACAATGATGTTTTTATATTTTGGAGAGATACATCCTGTAGATTTTGTTATTGTAGAAGCGGGACTAGGAATTAAAAATGATTCAACTAATGTGTTTACTCCTATTCTTTCAATTTTGACAAGTATAGGATTAGATCATACTGATATTTTAGGAAGTACGTATTTAGATATCGCAAAAGATAAAGGTGCTATCATAAAACCTAATGTACCCGTCATCTATGCAGTCAAAAATGAGGAAGCTTTAAAATACATTAGAGATTTAGCGGTAAATCAGAATGCAAAGCCAATTGAACTAGATAGAGAAATCATTATTGTATCTGAAGATGATGAATTTACTTATAGATATAAAGATTATGAGTTAGAAACAATCATCTTAGATATGATAGGTGATCATCAAAAAGAAAATGCTTCATTAGCTATTACAGCTTTAATAGAGTTGAACGAAGAAAATATTATTGAATTAGATTTTAATAAAATGATTGATGCTATTGAAAGTGTTTGTTGGACAGGACGTATTGAGCAAGTTAAAGAAAAACCTCTTATTATTATTGACGGAGCACATAATAATGAAAGTGTTGAAGCATTAGTTTCAACAATCAAAAATTATTATGATCTTGAGAAAATGGATGTTTTATTTTCAGCCATTAAAGGTAAACCTGTAAACGAAATGTTAAGTAAATTACAAAATTTAGCTGGTACATTTTATTTTACTGAATTTGATTTTCATAAAGCCTTATCTAAACAAGAATTACTTGAGAGTATAGATGCTGATAACATCGAATATATTGATGATTATGTAGATTTTATAAATCATTATGATGGTGAGGGCTTATTGATTACAGGCAGTTTATATTTTATAAGTGAAGTAAAATCGAAAGTTGAATTTAATTCATAATATATAGTATGTTAAATATCTAAATATAGCTATGAAGAAAGTTACAAATTAAACTTCTTCATAGCTTTTTTATTAGTTATATAATTGATAGATTAAGAGTGGACTGATTATTTTTAATAAAGGTTTTATTCATTTTATTGAATTTAAAATGCTTTAAAGAAGATATATTTATTTATTGAAATGAATTTAATCTAATCCTCGTTATTCCATTTACTTAGACCATATTTTAGTTATAATGAATGATATGAGGTGATCAGTATAATAGTATTATTAGCATTTACGTGTAGTGTAATATTTAGTTTTTTATATCAATTTTCAAGTATAGAGAAAGTGAATCTTCAATATTTCAAGCGACGATCACAATGTGATTATTGTCATACATCATTAAAGTGGTTTGATACTATACCATTATTAAGTTTCATATTCTTAAAAGGACGCTCGAGATGCTGTTCAAATCCTTTAAAACGTTCCTATATTATAGGTGAAATATTATCGTTTCTTATTGTCCCATATTTAATATTTATCGATATACATATAAATTATTCTCTCTTTATATTAACTTGTTTAATGTTGATAACGATGTCTCTAACCGATATTCAAACATTAACAATCAACAGTAACTTAATCCTCGTTTTTTTCTTTGTCGGTATCTATATTTCTTCATTACATTTGATTTCATTTATATTTATTTTCTTTCTATTACATACATTTTTTCTGTTAAATTCTAAAAGTATAGGGTACGGTGATATTTTATTACTTAGTATACTTTCTATATTTTATACTTATGAATTTATACTTCATCTAATATTATTAACTTGTGCAATTGGTCTTATGTTTTATATCATCTTGTTTCGTTTTAAGATACGTAAAATCCCACTTATTCCTTTTATTTCAATCTCATATATTTTATTAATTAATTTTTCCAACAATATTATGTAACTAATAAAGAAAAGGTGATGTTTTTGAAAATTAAAGATATGGCCAAAAGTGAGCTTCCTAAAGAGAGACTCATTCAATATGGTGAAAAAAGTTTGTCTAACAGTGAATTATTAGCAATTTTAATTAACACTGGACGACGAGGGGTTTCAAGTATTGATATTGCGAATGAAATGATTAATAAAGTAAATAATTTAAAAGAATTAAAATTACTTTCAATACATGATTTGTTAAAAATAAAAGGTATAGGATTGCATAAAGCAGTGACATTAAAAGCCGCTTTCGAATTGGGAGAAAGAATAAATAAACGTAATTCGATTGAAAAAGTAAAGATTAAATCTCCTAAAGATGTCGCAGATATGATGATGTCTAAAATGAAAGATTTAACTCAAGAGCATTTAGTTGCTTTATTTTTAAATACTAAAAATATAGTGATTAAAGAAGAAACTATATTTATAGGAACATTAAACTCTTCAGTGATACACCCGAGAGAAGTCTTTAATGCTGCCATTAGAGCTTCATGTAATGCAATAATTGTGATTCATAATCATCCATCTGGAGATGTGACGCCTTCAAAAGAAGATATTGCTACCACCATTAGACTTAAAGAATGTGGACAAATTCTTGGCATTGAATTACTTGACCATATTATTATCGGTGATCAAAAATTTACTAGTTTAGTAGAGGAGGGATATTTCGTATAAAAGGTTAAAAAGTATTTATAGTCTCATTGTTAAAATTTTAGTATAATAAACCTTAATTATATATTTAGAGGTGTACGATGACTTTATTTTTAATCATAGGGGTATTAATACCTATTATTTACATAATGAGATTGAATATTAAACAAGAAACAATTCGTTTAAAAGAAACACTTAATACTGTATTATTATCGATTGTTGGTATTACAACTTTTTCTTTTATTGGAGTATTCGTTAACCAAACGCATACTCAATTATATATTGTACTTATTAGTGATATAGTAACTGGAACGATATTTGGGTTACTATTAGCAACAATATATAAAATTTATGAATACTTGTCTCAAAGCAATCGTAAATAAAGCTAGTTAACTTTTCATACAATACAATCATAAACGAATTAATAAAGGGATAGATTGTATCAATTACATTGAAAAGTAACTAGCTTTTTCATTATCTTATATAAGCTGAAAGCACATTAAAATTTTCTAAAATCCAAAGAACACCTTGATAGGCTAAATACAGTCCGAGAATAATAAAAGTAGCAGAGATTAAAAATCTTAAAAGTGCAAATCCTACTTTAAAAAGTATAACTGCAAGCAAGATAAGTAAAATAATTGTAAGAATGTTCATTTCTCACACTCCTCTAAATTTATTTTACGAGTGATATTAATTATTATAATATATTTTAAGAAAATGTTAATCAGTCTAAAGAATTTACTTAATTTACTTCTTTAGACCGATGGATGAAATCTATTTTATATTTATAATAATTTAGGTTTAAAATTGGAGGGATTTAATTGCGAATGGTATTTAGTATTTTTAAAAATATAGTAGCAGTTATTGCAATCCTTAGTATTGTTTATTTTGCATTAAAATATGCCCCATTTTTAAGAGAACAGGACTGGAATCCTATGAATCAACCTCTTAGTAACCAATTCGAGCTTCTACCAAGTAATCAAACATCAACACCAGTGCCCACTAATGGAAAAAGTTATACTATAGAAGAAAACAATTTACTTCAGAATATTCCTGCTAGTCAAACGAAAAATGTATTTAAATTTATAGATAAAAAAGAATTTATGGAAGTTTCAGGTATAGTTAGGATGGGATATAATGAAAATTACATTGTAGGGCAAAGAGATAATGAATTTATCATCTATAAATTCGGAAGTGATACGATTAAAGTCTTTAGTACGGAAATTGAAATGGAACAGGAATTAAATCGTCTAGGACAATCAATTACTTTAAAACCTCAGAATGAGTATTAAAAAATATAATTTGAAAAAAATAAATAAATGCGTTAATGTCTAGAATAGATACAATAATCTTTTGAAGGTTGGTGTAATGTATGTCTGAACAATCTAAAGAAAAACAAGCAAATGAACAAGCAAAAGCACAAAATTTATTTTCGAAATGGAGAAAAGATGAAACGCTCTATGAAGAAGATAAAAAAGATAATTCGAATAAAAAATCGTAAAATTAAATAAGATGACATTTGATAGGAGCAAGTACTAGAATTCAATGAAGATTCTAACTTGTTCCTTTTTTCTTCTTTGAAGATAATATTTAATATTATTCTTTATTTCAATCCTAGAGTAATATAAAATAGAATATAATAGTTTAAAATAAATAGTAGAGGTGTTATGAGTGTTAAATTTTTTTAAAAATAACAAGTTAATTGTTGTTTTTTGTGCAATAATTATTTTTATTGCATTGATTGGTTTGTCCATTCGTTCACAAACTCAATCACCTCCTGAGCAATATGTGGGGGACTCAGTGTCATTTGGTCAGAGAGTAATTAGTTACCCGGTAAACTTTGTGACTGGAGCTATAGGTAACTTCTTAAAATCTAACAAATCAAATCATAATGAAGTTAATCAATTAAAAGCAAAAAACGAAGCATTAGAAGCTGAAAATAAAAACTTAAAAAAAGAACTTGATATGACTGATGCTTCAAAATACGATGCAATTTCAGGTGCCATCATAGCACGTAATCCAGATCAATGGATGAATACAGTGATTATTGATAAAGGTAAAAAAGCTGGTGTAAGCAATAATATGGCAGTGTTTACTAGTGATGGTTTAATTGGAAGAGTAACTAGAGTGAATCAATTTTCTTCTCAAGTTGATTTACTTTCTACGAGTACAAGAGCTGGAAAACTATCAGTCAATATTCAACATCATTCTAAAAATGTTTTTGGATTAATTGATCACTATGATAATAAAACTCAGGAATTAATTATTAGTAATATCAATAATAAGGATAAAATTTCAAAAGGTGACAAAGTAGTAACAAGTGGATTAGCCGACCAATTGCCAAGTGATTTATACATAGGAGAAGTGACGAAGGTAGAAAATGATGAATATGGTTTAGCAAAAGAAGTGAGAGTGAAAACTGGAGCTAATTTATCAGATATTCAACATGTATACATAGCGAAAAAAAGTAATAATACGGATTTCAATGAAAGAGAGACCCGATAATGAAAGCGTTCGTTTATATAATGATTGGTATCATCGTTTTTTATCTTGATACACTTATTAGTTTAGTTATTCCTTTTCATATAGGAAACCTAACATTTATCTTAGTTCCTCATTTAACTTTAATGTATTTATTACTTTTATCAATTTATAGACCATTTATGGTCACATTATTACTAAGCATTTTTTTAGGTATTATAACTGATATCTACTTTGGCAGTGTATATGGTTTATATTTGTTTGGTTATATATTCTTAATAACAATATTTAATAAATTCTTGAAGATTTTTTACCGAGACTATATTATGGTATATTGGTTCAGTATCATTGGTGTAATGATTCTTGAAATATTTGTAGCAATTATATATTCTGTCATTAGCTATGTAGAATTTGATTTACTAAATTTTATATTACTACGTATTATCCCAACACTTATATTAAATATTATTTTATTAATTATTTTTATGCCTATATTCTTTAAATTTTTTAAAAAGCCAATATAATAGATTGACATTGAATATAAGTAATGGTAAGATGCAGTAGTTGAGTAGTTTTATAGCTACATACAACCGCTCAAATACAGGTTTAAGCGTTAAAATGTTTTTATTTTATCACCTGTATATGGCGTGACTTATAATTATAGGAGGTGCAAAGTATGTTTGCTATTATCGAAACAGGCGGTAAACAAATTAAAGTAGAAGAAGGTCAAGAGATCTTCGTTGAAAAATTAGATGTTAATGAAGGTGATTCATTCACATTTGATAAAGTATTATTTGTAGGTGGAGATTCAGTTAAAGTTGGTGCTCCAACTGTTGAAGGAGCTACAGTAACTGCTACTGTGAACAAACAAGGTCGCGGTAAAAAAATTACTGTTTTCACTTATAAACGTCGTAAAGATTCAAAACGTAAAAAAGGTCATCGTCAACCTTATACTAAATTAACAATTGATAAAATCAACGCTTAATTATGATTACTGTTGATATTTCAATTAATGATGAAGGTAAAGTAACAGACGTCATTATGGATGGCCATGCTAATCATGGTGATTATGGCTATGATATTGTTTGTGCAGGGGCTTCAGCTGTTCTTTTTGGCAGTGTAAATGCTATTTTAAGTTTAACTTCTGAAAAGCCGGATATCGATTATGATGATGACGGTGGTCATTTTCACATTAGATCAGTAGACACTAACAATGAGCAAGCACAATTAATTCTTCAAGCAATGCTTGTGTCTTTACAAACGATTGAAGATGAATATAATGAAAATATCAGATTAAATTATAAGTGAGGTGTATCCCGATGTTAAAATTAAACTTACAATTCTTCGCATCTAAAAAAGGGGTAAGTTCTACAAAAAACGGTCGTGACTCAGAATCAAAACGTTTAGGTGCTAAACGTGCAGACGGTCAATTCGTAACAGGTGGCTCAATTTTATATCGTCAACGCGGTACTAAAATTTATGCTGGTGAAAATGTAGGTCGTGGTGGCGATGATACATTATTCGCTAAAATCGACGGCGTTGTTCGTTTCGAACGTAAAGGTCGCGACAAAAAACAAGTTTCTGTATATGCAGTAGCTGAATAATTTTTGTCTAATTAACACCAGAAGTGAAGACTTCTGGTGTTTTATTTTTGTTTAAAAATGATTATAATAGAATCTAACGTTTTAGAGTTAATGATATAATATTAGCGATGAATTAATAAAATATATAAAAAGAGGTGAGATATATGTTTGTCGATCAAGTAAAAATATCTCTAAAAGCAGGCGATGGAGGTAATGGTATTACTGCTTATCGTAGAGAAAAATATGTACCATTTGGTGGCCCTGCCGGTGGTGATGGCGGTAAAGGTGCTTCAGTTATTTTTGAAGTTGATGAAGGTTTAAGAACACTTTTAGACTTTAGATTTCAACGTCATTTTAAGGCTAAAAAAGGTGAAAATGGTCAAAGTAGTAATATGCATGGTAAAAATGCGGAAGACCTAGTTTTAAAAGTGCCTCCTGGTACCATTATTAAAAGTGTAGAAACAGAAGAAGTTTTAGCAGATTTAGTTGAAGAAGGTCAACGTGCAGTCATTGCTCGAGGAGGTCGAGGAGGTCGAGGAAATTCACGTTTTGCAACCCCTCGAAATCCAGCTCCAGACTTTAGTGAAAATGGAGAACCTGGAGAAGAGCTAGATGTTACCTTAGAATTAAAGCTACTTGCTGATGTGGGACTCGTTGGATTCCCAAGTGTAGGGAAATCAACATTGTTGTCTATTGTATCTAAGGCAAAACCTAAAATTGGTGCTTATCATTTTACAACAATTAAACCAAATTTAGGTGTGGTTTCAACACCTGATCATAGAAGTTTTGTAATGGCAGATTTACCAGGTTTAATTGAAGGAGCTTCAGAAGGAGTTGGTTTAGGTCATCAATTTTTACGTCATGTTGAGAGAACAAAAGTTATTGTTCATATGATAGATATGAGTGGTTCTGAAGGAAGAGATCCACTTGAAGATTATCAAATCATCAATAATGAACTGATAAATTATAAACAAAGATTAGAAGATAGACCTCAAATTATAGTGGCAAATAAAATGGATATACCGGAAGCAAAAGATAACCTAGAATTATTTAAAAAAGAAATTGATGAAGAGGTAACTATTGTTCCAGTTTCTACAATTACAAGAGATAATATTGATCAATTACTATATACAATTGCTGATAAATTAGAAGAAGTAAAAGATATTGATTTTAGTGTAGAAGAAGATGAAGATGCAGGTGTTAATCGCGTATTATATAAACATACGCCATCTCAAGATAAATTTACAATTACAAGAGATGATGATGGTGCCTATGTAGTAAGCGGTAATGCAATCGAACGCATGTTTAAAATGACAGACTTTAATAGTGATCCAGCAGTAAGACGCTTTGCACGTCAAATGCGCTCTATGGGTATTGATGATGCATTAAGAGAACGTGGATGTAGTAATGGTGATATTGTTAGAATACTTGGGGGAGAATTTGAATTCGTCGAATAGGAGGGCTTTTTAGTGGACAGCAAAGATTATAAAAAGTTTTATTTAATACGTGAAGACGTTTTACCAGAATCAGTGGTTAAAACGCTTAAAATTAAAGACGCTTTAAAAAATGATTCCACACTGTCCATTTATGAAGCAGTTAAGCAGTTTAATCTATCAAGAAGTGCTTTTTATAAATATAGAGATACTATTTTTCCTGTAGATGACAAGATTTTTGAACACCGTGAATTCACCTTGATTCTCTATGTTAATGATATAGTAGGAATGCTTGCTCAAGTACTACAAATTATTTCAAAACTAGCGTTATCCGTTTTAACTATTCATCAAAGTGTTCCAATGGAAGAAAAAGCAACGATTACACTCTCTTTGAGTGCAAAAGATCAATCATTATCAATAGAAAAGGTCATGGGCACTTTGAGAAATATTCAACATGTTTATAAAGTTGAATTAATTAGTATGAGTATGTAAGGAAGGTATTTATGTACGCTTATATAAAAGGACATTTATCTCAATTGTTTCCAACACATATTGTTGTAGAAACGTCTAGTGGTATCGGTTATGAAATTCAAACTCCAAATTCATATCGATTTCAAAAATATTTAAATCAAGAATGTAAAGTCTTTACTTCACTTATTGTAAGAGAAGACGCACAATTATTATATGGTTTTATTAGCGAAGAAGAAAAAGAGATGTTCTTAAGCTTAATAAAAGTTACAGGTATAGGCCCTAAATCAGCTTTAGCTATTCTAGCCACAAGTACACCTAACGAAGTTAAACGTGCAATTGAAAATGAAAATGATACTTATCTAACTAAATTTCCTGGTATAGGTAAAAAGACTGCACGACAAATTGTATTAGATTTAAAAGGTAAAGTTAAGATTACAGAAGAGACTAGTGAGACCTTGTTACAAGTTGAGGGACAAGTTGAAGAAAATGACAATATAATTAAGGAAGCGTTATTAGCGCTTGCAGCTTTAGGATACTCTAAGAGAGAGCTTTCTAAAGTTGAAAAAGTACTTAATAAAACATCCATTCACTCTGTTGATGAAGCAGTTAAGATTGGTTTAAAAACGCTTGTATCTTAATATTATGAACGATAACTGGGGGGATAAATATGGATGATAGAATGGTAGATCAATCATTACACAATGAAGAATCTTCTTTTGAATTCTCACTCAGACCAACTAAATTAAAACAATATATTGGGCAATCATCAATAAAGAACAATTTAGAAATTTTTATAAAAGCGGCTAAACTAAGGGATGAGCCATTAGATCATGTATTACTTTTTGGCCCTCCAGGATTAGGTAAAACGACACTTTCAAATATTATTGCTAATGAAATGGAAGTCAATATAAGAACTGTATCTGGTCCATCATTAGAGCGACCTGGAGATTTAGCGGCAATTTTATCTGGGTTACAACCTGGCGATGTTTTATTTATTGATGAAATTCATCGCTTAAGTAGTGTAGTAGAAGAAGTTTTATACTCTGCTATGGAGGATTTTTTCTTAGATATTATTATCGGTAAAGGTGATGAAGCACGTAGTATACGTATTGATTTACCACCTTTTACTCTAGTAGGTGCGACAACACGTGCTGGAAGTTTAACAGGCCCTTTAAGAGATCGATTTGGTGTCCATTTAAGATTAGAGTACTATTCGGAATCAGATTTAAAAGAAATCATTATTCGAACTGCTGAAGTATTAGGTACAAAAATTGATGATGAAAGTGCAGTTGAGCTTGCTAAGCGTTCAAGAGGAACACCTCGTGTTGCAAATCGACTACTAAAAAGAGTAAGAGATTTTCAACAAGTAAATGAAGATGAACAAATTTATATCGAAACAACAAAGCAAGCTTTAAACTTATTACAAGTGGATGATGAAGGCTTAGATTACATTGATCATAAAATGATGAATTGTATTATTAATCAATATAATGGAGGCCCTGTGGGACTGGATACGATAGCAGTGTCAATTGGAGAAGAACGTATTACAATCGAAGATGTCTATGAACCCTTTTTAATACAAAAAGGATTTATAGAACGAACACCAAGAGGTAGAAAAGCAACACCATTTGCCTATGAACATTTCAAAAAAACTAAAGAATGAGGGAATAATATGAACGTTGAGGAGTTTGATTATCATTTACCTGAATCATTGATTGCTCAGACACCTTTAAAAAATAGAGATCAAAGTAGATTACTTGTGCTAGGTAGAAAGACTGGAAATATTGCACATAAACACTTTACAGATATTATGGATTATTTTGAAACTGGAGATACATTAGTGTTAAATGACACACGTGTTATGCCAGCGCGTTTATTCGGTTTGAAAGAAGAAACAGGTGCAAAGGTAGAAATGTTAATGCTTACTAGGATAGAGGACAATGACTGGGAAGTGTTATTAAAACCAGCAAAACGTATTAAAGTAGGTAATACTTTATCATTTGGTAACGGCAAAATCATTGCTGAATGTATAAAAGAATTAGAACAAGGTGGGCGTATTATGCGTCTACATTTTGAAGGTATTTTAGAAGAACGCTTAGATGAGTTAGGTGAAATGCCTTTACCACCTTATATTAAAGAACGTTTAGACGATCCGGATAGATATCAAACTGTATATGCTAAAGAAAATGGTTCCGCTGCAGCGCCTACTGCAGGGTTACATTTTACAGATGAGCTTTTACAGAAAATAAAAGATAAAGGTGTCAATATTGCATTTATTACACTACACGTTGGCCTAGGTACCTTTAGACCAGTAAGCGTGGAGGATATTAATGATCATGAAATGCATAGTGAATACTATCAAATGACTAAAGAAACGGCAGATATTCTGAATAAAACTAAAGAAAATGGGCATAGAATTATTTCTGTAGGTACAACGTCTACTAGAACGTTAGAAACCATTCGTCGTGATCATGAACAATTTGTTGCCACAAGTGGTTGGACAGATATATTTATTTATCCAGGTTTTGAATATAAAGCAATTGATGGGTTAATTACTAATTTTCATTTGCCCAAATCAACATTAGTGATGTTAGTCTCTGCTTTTAGTAGTCGAGAATATATTTTGAATGCTTATAAAGAAGCGGTAAAACTTAAATATAGATTCTTTAGTTTTGGAGATGCAATGTTAATAATTTAATGAATGAGAGGTACAGATTATGCCAGCAGTAACTTATGAGCACATTAAAACTTGTAAGCAATCAGGTGCACGTTTAGGGATTATTCATACACCCCACGGCTCATTTGAGACACCCATGTTTATGCCAGTAGGTACGAAAGCAACAGTTAAAACAATGAGTCCAGAAGAGTTAAGACAAATTGAAGCTAAAATTATATTAGGAAATACATATCATTTGTGGTTACAACCTGGAAATGATATTATCAAACAAGCTGGGGGCTTACATAAGTTCATGAATTGGGATGGCCCTATTCTTACAGATTCTGGTGGTTTCCAAGTATTTAGCTTGAGTAATCTTAGAAAAATATCAGAAGAGGGTGTCGAATTTAGACATCATACAAATGGCTCTAAGTTGTTTTTAAGTCCAGAAAAATCAATGCAAATTCAAAATGACTTAGGTTCAGATATTATGATGGCATTTGATGAGTGTCCACCTATGCCTGCCGAATATAAATATGTAAAAGATTCAATTGAACGTACAACGAGATGGGCTAAACGATGTCTTGAAGCACATCAACGTCCAGAAGACCAAGCATTATTTGGTATTATACAAGGTGGAGAGTACAAAGACTTAAGAGAACAAAGTGCTAAAGAACTTGTATCATTGGATTTTCCTGGATATGCTATTGGTGGTTTATCTGTAGGTGAACCAAAACCAGTGATGTACGATATGGTTGACCATACGGTTCAATTTATGCCAGAAGATAAACCAAGATACTTAATGGGAGTAGGATCACCTGATGCGTTAATAGAATGTAGCATTCGCGGCATGGATATGTTTGATTGTGTGTTGCCAACACGCATAGCTAGAAATGGAACATGTATGACATCTCAAGGACGATTGGTTATAAAAAATGCTAAATATGCAGATGATTTTAGTCCTATAGATGAGAATTGTGATTGCTATACTTGTAAGAATTATACACGTGCATATATTAGACACCTAATTAAAGCAGAGGAAACGTTTGGTATCCGTCTTACTACTATTCATAATTTACATTTTCTGCTAAAATTAATGGAAGATATTAGACAGGCCATTCGAGAAGATCGTTTATTAGATTTTAAAGAAGAATTTTTCGAACAATATGGGCTAAATGTAGAGAACCCTAAAAACTTTTAATAAGGAGAACAACATAATGAATGTTTCAGCATTAATCTTGCCTATAATTTTAATTATAGTATTTTATTTCTTTTTAATTAGACCGCAACAAAAACGTGCGAAAGAACATCGTGAAATGATTAGTCGTATCGAAGCAGGTCAAAAAATTACAACTATTGGTGGAATCAAAGGAACAGTTAAAGCTGTGGATGAAACAGCAGTTGTAATCACAGTAAATGGTCATGGTACTGAAATGACATTTGAAAAACCTGCGATTAAACAAGTTGATCCATCATAAATTATAATAAAAAGACATTCCACGACAGTTTGTTGTCATGGAATGTCTTTTTATTAACTATTTATCTTGATTACACTAATAAAGAGGTTATGTTAAGATAGATAAGTCTTGTCACATAGATGTAATCTTTAATTCACTTGCACATGGTTTATTAAAAGATTATTCTAATTACATAAGTAAATAATGAGGTGTTCATGTGAAAAAAACAAGTAGAATAATTGCATTCATACTCATTGTAGCGCTACTGATTGTAGGTATGGGCTTTACATATAAGAATGTAGTTAAGAATGTAAATCTAGGTTTGGATTTACAAGGTGGTTTCGAAGTATTATATCAAGTTAAACCACTTAGCGGTGATGGTAAAATCGATGATAAGGCTTTACAATCTACTGCTCAAACTTTAGAAAATCGTGTTAATGTATTAGGTGTATCTGAGCCTCATATTCAAGTTGAAGACCCTGATAGAATTAGGGTACAACTCGCAGGGGTAAAAAATCCTGATGAAGCTCGAAAAATTTTGTCCTCACAAGCAAATCTGACTATACGTGATGCTGATGACCACGTTAAATTAACAGGTAAAGATATTGTACAAGGTTCTGCAAAACAAGAATTTAAACAAGGTACAAACGAACCTGCAGTCACTTTTAAATTAAAAGACCGTGCGAAATTCAAAAAAGTTACAGAAGAAATTTCTAAAAAACAAGAAAATATGATGGTAGTGTGGTTAGACTATAAAAAAGGTGATAGCTATCATAAAGAGTTGGAAAAACCTGAAGATAAACGGAAATACGTTTCAGCCGCTTCAGTAGATCAACCCATTAATTCAGACAGTGTAGAAATTTCAGGTGGCTTCCAGGGTCAACAAGGCGTAGAACGTGCTAAGCAAATTGCAGAATTATTAAATGCAGGTTCATTACCAGTTGATTTAAAAGAAATTTATTCTAATTCTGTAGGTGCACAATTTGGTCAAGATGCATTAGATAAAACAATCTTTGCATCAATGGTTGGTGTTGCAATTATCTATTTATTTATGGTAGGTTTTTACAGATTACCAGGTATTGTAGCAGTGATAGCTTTAACAGTATATGTTTATTTAACATTAGTAGCATTTAACTTTATTTCAGGTGTACTTACATTACCAGGTTTAGCTGCATTAGTATTAGGTGTTGGTATGGCTGTAGATGCAAACATCATCATGTATGAACGGATTAAAGATGAACTTAGAGTAGGACGAACGCTTAAACAGGCTTATTCTAAAGCAAATAAAAGTTCTTTCTTAACGATTTTTGATTCAAACTTAACAACGGTTATAGCAGCAGCAGTATTATTCTTCTTTGGTCAAAGTTCAGTTAAAGGATTTGCTACGATGTTATTATTAGGTATTTTAATGATATTCATCACAGCTGTCTTCTTATCAAGAGGACTATTATCACTTTTAGTTTCTTCTAATTACTTTAAGAAGAAATATTGGATGTTTGGTGTAAATAAAAATAATCGCCATGATATCAATGAAGGTGTAGATGTTCATGACTTAAAAACAGCTTTTGAAAAATGGAATTTTGTTAAATTAGCAAAACCATTAATTGGAGTAAGTATTTTAATTTTAGTAATTGGTATAATTATTCTAAGTATATTTAAACTTAACTTAGGTATTGATTTCTCATCTGGTACAAGAGTAGATCTTGATTCTGATACGAAGTTATCTCAAACGAAAGTTGAACGTACGATTAAAGATGTTGGTTTGACACCTGATCAAATTCAAATTAATGGTAATGACAATAAACAAGCAACAGTTCAATTTAAAAATGATTTATCTAAAGATGAAACTTTGAAACTTAATAAAGTTATTAATGATCAATATGGTCATAAACCGACAGTGAACACAGTCTCTCCAATGATTGGTCAAGAGTTAGCTAAAAATGCAATGAAAGCATTAATTTATGCAGCTATTGGTATTATTATCTATGTTTCATTAAGATTCGAATGGAGAATGGGGCTTTCTGCTGTCTTAGCATTACTTCATGACGTATTTATTATCGTTGCTTTATTCAGTTTATTAAGACTTGAAGTAGATATTACATTTATCGCTGCAATCTTAACGATTGTAGGTTACTCAATAAATGATACAATTGTTACTTTCGACCGTGTAAGAGAAAATCTTCATAAAATTAAAGTTATAACAGAACCTCATCAAATCGATGATATTGTTAACCAATCTATTAGACAAACGATGACTCGTTCTGTTAATACAGTTCTTACAGTCGTTGTAGTAGTTATCGCTATACTAATCTTTGGTGCATCAAGTCTGTTTAACTTCTCATTAGCATTACTTATTGGATTATTATCTGGTGTATTCTCTTCTATCTTTATTGCAGTTCCACTATGGGGCATCATGAAGAAACATCAGTTGAAAAAATCTGAAAACGGTAAGCTTGTAGTTTATAAAGAGAAAAAATCAAATGATGAAAAAATCTTAGTATAATTAAATATATGATATAAAATTAGTGGAAGAAACAAAAGAATTCTAATTGAATTCAGTGTTTCTTCCTCTTTTTATTTATTCTTTTTTTAGGTATAATTGCTTGTGGAAAAAGGAAGGATAACTTTATGATTCAATCTAAATATAAATGGCTTTATGAAGCACCTAAACAAAATATATCGTCTGAGATTATTAAGGAATTTAATTTATCTCCTATTGTAAGAAAGATTTTAGAAAGTAAATCGATTACACAGTACGATGAGATAAATACATTAATTAATGGTACAAATAAAAAGCATGATTCATGGCTAATGAGTGATATGCAAAAAGCTGTTGATCGAATTAATTTAGCGATTGATAAAAATGAAAGAATATTAGTATATGGAGACTATGATGCCGATGGCGTAACATCTACAACGATATTAGTTCAAACACTGCAGAAATTGGGCGCTGAAGTCGGTTGGTATATTCCTAATCGATTTAGCGAAGGTTATGGTCCAAATAAATACGCCTTTCAAAATGCTTACGATGAAGGCGTATCACTTATTATTACAGTTGACAATGGAATACAAGGTCATGAAGAAATTGAAATGGTACAAGCATTAGGAGTCGATGTAATTGTTACAGACCATCATGAAATAGGCCGTACATTACCAAAAGCATATGCCATTATTCATCCTATGCATCCAGAATTTGAGTATCCATTTAAATATTTATGTGGAGCCGGTGTCGCATACAAATTATCGCAATGTTTAATAGATCATCCTCCAGAATATTTCATAGTTCTTGCAACTATTGGGACGATTGCAGATTTAGTGTCACTGACTGATGAAAACAGAACGATTGTTCAAGAAGGTCTTAAATATTTAAATCAATCCTGTCCATTTCAAATTCAATCATTATTAAATCAAGCAGGATTTAATGATGAGATAGATGAAGGAACAATTGGTTTCATTATTGGACCTCGTTTAAATGCGGTAGGTAGATTAGAAGATGCGTCATTAGCAGCGGAATTACTGATGGCAGAAGATTCTGAAGAGGCGAATTTTTTAGCTGAACAAGTAGAGGCATTTAACATTGAACGTAAAGATATTGTAGCTCAAATAACAGAAGAAGCCCTATTGATGGCTAATGAAAAAGTTGAAAATGGCGACAAATTTTTACTTTTAGCTAAAGAAGGATGGCATGAGGGAGTATTAGGTATTGTGGCTTCAAAAATTGTAGAAACTTATGCTTTACCCACTCTTATTTTAAATATAGATTTAGAACAACATCATGCAAAAGGTTCAGCTAGAAGTATTGAACAAGTGTCCATGTTCGAAATTTTAAGTGCACATCAAGATTTGATATCTAAATTTGGTGGTCATCATATGGCAGCTGGAATGACGATGGAGATTGATAATATTGATGCATTATCAAAAGGACTAAATGAGTGGATGGTTCAGCTTTCTAAACATACTTCTTTAGAACCAACAAAACATATTACGACTAAACTTTCAGAAGATGACATTACTGTATCAAATATTCATGATATTAAAATACTGAAACCGTTTGGTACTGATTTTGAAAAACCTTTATTTGAATTGGATGATACAGAAGTTAATGATGTTAAAGCGATTGGAAAAGATAAAAATCATTTAAAATTAGTAACTGGTCAAGCTAAGTTACAACATTTATTTTGGAAAAATGGTGGTTTAATTACACAAATAGAATTAGGCCAACCCGTCAATATCATAGGACATTTACAAATAAATGAGTGGAATGGCAATCAGACACCTCAAATGATGATACAAGATTTAGCGACTCAAAATGAGCAAATATTAGATTATAGAAGTAAACGTAAACAACTTAACATTGATACGTCATCTAAAAATGTTGCTTTTGTCATTCATTCTAAAAAAGAGAAGCTAGGGGAGAATTATTTCCACTACGGTGAAACAATTGATTCATCATATAATACGATTGTATTTCGTGATTTACCAACTGATTTAGATAGTGTTAAACAATCTCTAAAACATTTAGAATACTCACAACTCTATTTAGTATTACACCATCAACATTCAATTTATTTCGAGGGGTTACCGAGTAGTCATCTATTTAAACAAAGTTATAAGGCACTATTCATTAGGAAAGAAATGAATTTAGAAAAAGAAGGTTTACAATTATGTCAATACTTAAATATTAAGCCAAATATTTTAAAGTTTATTTTAAAAGTATTTCTTGACCTAAGTTTTATTTACGAAGAAAATGGTATAATTAAAATAAATGATAATCCAAGTAAACAATCTATTGAGTCGAGTCAAGTTTATAAATCGAGACAGTCAAGAATTGAAGTTGAAAAATTAATGCTTTATGATGACTTTTCACATCTTAAGAATTGGATTAAAGCTCAAAAAGCGTAACGCATAGGAGGAAATTTTTAAATGGATTTAAAGCAATACGTATCTGAAGTACAAGGCTGGCCTAAACCAGGTGTTAGTTTCAAAGATATTACAACTATTATGGATAATGGTGAAGCATACGGTTATGCAACTGATCAAATTGTAAAGTATGCAAAAGATCGTAACGTTGATATTGTTGTAGGCCCTGAAGCAAGAGGATTTATTATTGGCTGTCCAGTTGCGTACTCAATGGGAATTGGATTTGCACCTGTAAGAAAAGAAGGAAAATTACCACGTGAAGTTATTCGCTATGAATACGACTTAGAATATGGGACAAATGTTTTAACAATGCATAAAGATGCAATTAAACCAGGACAACGTGTTTTAATCACTGATGATTTATTAGCGACAGGTGGAACAATTGAAGCGGCTATTAAATTAGTAGAAAAATTAGGTGGTATTGTTGTTGGAATAGCTTTTATTATTGAATTAAAATATTTAAATGGTATGGAAAAAATTAAAGACTATGATGTCATGAGTTTAATTTCTTACGATGAATAGTCATTAATTTAGTAATTAGATTAATATATACTTTAAAGCGAGTGTAGGAATTCAGATTGAATACTATCTCGCTTTTTTATTTATCGTTGTATCATCATTAATCTAATCACATTTATTTATTTAAAAACTTGTAGTATTATATAACTATTATTTAAACCAAAGTTAATCTTTTAGAGATTTTAATACTTTTGTTAAAATTACATTAATACTCACGCATCTTTAATTAATAGGAGTGGTACTCGGATTAATTAAGTAATGAAAAGAAATTTCTTGATTTTCAATGATTCGGTTATCGGTAGAGTATTTGAAATATTAAAAAGTCGGGGTGTCATATATTGAATAACGAGTATCCATATAGTGCTGATGAAGTACTAAATAAAGCTAAATCCTATTTATCAGCAGATGATTATCAATATGTTTTAAAAAGTTATCATATTGCTTATGAAGCACATCAAGGACAGTTTCGAAAAAATGGGCTACCTTATATCATGCATCCAATTCAAGTAGCAGGTATATTAACAGAAATGCGCTTAGATGGACCAACAATTGTAGCTGGCTTTTTACACGATGTGATAGAGGATACACCATATACATTTGAAGACGTAAAGAATATGTTTAATGAAGAAATTGCACGAATTGTAGATGGTGTAACGAAGTTAAAAAAAGTTAAATACCGTTCTAAAGAGGAACAACAAGCTGAAAACCATAGAAAGTTATTTATTGCGATAGCTAAGGATGTTCGTGTCATATTAGTTAAATTAGCTGACCGCTTACATAATATGAGAACGTTAAAAGCAATGGCTAGAGAAAAACAAATTCGTATTTCTAAAGAAACATTAGAAATCTATGCACCTTTAGCGCATCGTCTAGGTATTAATACCATTAAATGGGAATTGGAAGATATTGCGTTACGTTATATCGATAGTGTTCAGTATTTTAGAATTGTTAATTTAATGAAGAAAAAACGTAGTGAACGTGAAGCATATATTCAAAATGCTATGGATAAAATTCAAACTGAAATGAATAAAATGAATATCCAAGGTGAAATAAGCGGTCGCCCTAAACATATTTACAGTATTTATCGTAAGATGGTAAAACAAAAAAAACAATTTGATCAAATATTTGATTTATTAGCTATACGAGTGATTGTGAATTCAATTAATGATTGTTATGCTATTTTAGGCCTAGTTCATACATTATGGAAACCGATGCCAGGTCGTTTTAAAGATTATATCGCTATGCCAAAGCAAAATATGTATCAATCATTACACACTACTGTTGTTGGACCTAATGGTGATCCTTTAGAAATTCAAATTCGAACATTTGAAATGCACGAAATTGCTGAGCATGGGGTGGCAGCGCATTGGGCATATAAAGAAGGTAAAACAATAAATTCTAAAACACAAGATTTCCAAAATAAACTTAACTGGTTAAAAGAGCTTGCAGAAACTGACCATACATCTTCAGATGCACAAGAATTTATGGAATCACTTAAATATGATTTACAAAGTGATAAAGTATATGCATTTACGCCAGCAAGTGATGTGATTGAATTACCTTATGGCGCAGTCCCTATTGATTTTGCTTATGCCATTCATAGCGAAGTTGGTAATAAAATGATTGGTGCAAAAGTTAATGGTAAAATTGTGCCTATAGATTATATACTTAAGACAGGCGATATTATAGAAATTCGCACAAGTAAACATTCATATGGTCCAAGTAGAGATTGGTTGAAAATTGTTAAATCATCTGGAGCAAAAAGTAAAATAAAAAGTTTCTTTAAAAAGCAAGATCGTTCTTCTAATATAGAAAAAGGTAAATTTATGGTAGAAGCGGAAATTAAAGAACAAGGTTATCGAGTTGATGAGATTCTAACAGAAAAAAATATTGAAGTCGTTAACGAAAAATATCATTTTGCCAATGATGATGATTTATATGCTGCAGTAGGTTTTGGTGGAGTTACTGCATTACAAGTAGTGAATAAATTAACAGAAAGACAGCGTATACAAGATAAACAAAAAGCATTAAATGAAGCACAAGAAGTCATTAAAACATCACCAATTAAAGAAGATATCATTACTGATAGCGGGGTTTATGTCGAAGGATTAGAAAATGTTTTAATCAAACTATCTAAATGTTGTAATCCAATTCCTGGTGATGATATTGTTGGATACATCACTAAAGGACATGGTATTAAAGTTCATAGATCAGATTGCCCAAATATTAAAAATGAAAACGAGAGATTAATTAATGTCGAATGGGTTAAATCAAAAGATTCAACACAACGTTATCAAGTAGATTTAGAAGTCAATGCATATGATCGAAATGGGTTACTCAATGAAGTGATTCAAGCCGTAAATTCAACCGTAGGAAGTATTATTAAAATGAATGCACGATCTGATATTGACAAGAATGCAATCATTACAATTAGCGTTATGGTTAAAAATGTAAATGATGTATTTCGTGTAGTTGAAAAACTTAAACAATTGAGTGATATTTATACAGTTTCTAGAGTATGGAATTAAAAGAGGTGCTAAGATATGAAAATAGTTGTACAAAGAGTAAAACGAGCATCTGTCACTAATAAATCTATTCATAACCAAATTGAAAAAGGTTATTGTTTATTAGTAGGTGTTGGGAAAAATTCGACGGAAGCTGATATAGAAGTATTAGCGAAGAAAATTGTTAACGCACGTTTGTTTGAAGATGATAACGGGAAATTAAATTTAAATATTCAACAAATTAATGGTGCGATTTTATCTATTTCTCAATTTACACTTTATGCAGAAGTTAAAAAAGGTAATAGACCAGGTTTCTCACAATCCATGCGACCTGAAGATGCCAAAATATTATACGATAAGTTTAACTCTGAACTTCAAAAGTATGATATTGATATTCAAACTGGTGAATTTGGGACAGATATGGAAGTAGAAATTATTAATGATGGTCCCGTAACGATTATATATGAAAGTCAGGATGGCAAAGTAATATGAATAAATTAGATACATGGTTAACTAAACATGATCTAAAAAATATGTTGACGTTAGTAGTAGTGTTATTATTTATTCTTTTTATAATATTATTATTTATGTTTATGAATCATAATGATCAAGATAGTAATAGACTAACAATAACGGAAGATGCAGAAATAAGAACAGGTCCTAATGCAGGCTATCCGGTGATATATAAAGTTGAAAAAGGAGATAGTTTTAAAAAATTAAAGACTACAGGAAAATGGATTGAAGTCCAAAATGCTAAAGGAGATAAAAAAGGGTGGGTTGCTGGTTGGCATACGAGTTTGAATATTAAAGCTGATGTCAATAAACAGGAAAATCCTTTTAAGAATAAAACTGTGGTACTTGATCCTGGTCATGGAGGTAGTGATCAGGGAGCCTCAAGCTCCACGGCTCTTAAATCTCTCGAAAAAAACTATACTTTGAAAACAGCACTTGAATTAAAACGGGCATTAGAAAAAGCAGGAGCGCATGTTAAATTGACGAGAACAGATGATAGTTATGTAAGCTTAGATAATAGAAAAGCGACAGGCGATGTATTTATAAGTATTCATAATGACTCATTAGATAGTCATAATGCTAATGGCGCTACTGTATATTGGTATCAAAATAGTCAAGAAACATTAGCAGAAATATTAAATGCGAATATTCAAAAAAAGTCATTACTTTCTAAT
Source organism: Staphylococcus sp. HMSC057A08 (assembly GCF_001812925.1). Classification (NCBI taxonomy): domain Bacteria; kingdom Bacillati; phylum Bacillota; class Bacilli; order Caryophanales; family Staphylococcaceae; genus Staphylococcus; species Staphylococcus sp. HMSC057A08. Next base: position 101,893 of record NZ_KV810854.1, read on the forward strand.
CGTGGTGTTCGTCAACAAAATTATCAAGTTTTAAGACAAACGAATAAACCAGCTGTGTTACTTGAATTAGGCTATATAAGTAATCCTACTGATGAAAAAATGATTAGAAATCAATTACATAGACAGGTTGTAGAAGAAGCAGTCGTAGATGGATTAAAACAATATTTTGCTTCATAATACTTGCAAACTTTTCCTAAAATCGGTATCATAATCTGTGAACTTTATAAATAATACCGTTTGTATTCTTGAAAAGACTAATGAAATAGTGGACAATCATAATGATTGTGAAGAGAAGTAATCCTAGGCTGAAAGATTATACTAGTACATTGGTATCTTTGAACACAAGAAAAGGTGCTTTGATAAAATAAAGCCGGTTTGCGTACGTTACACGTGATGAGTGGAGAATATTTTTATTCTCAATTAGGGTGGCAACACGGCATATCGTCCCTTATATAGCATGAAGCTATATAAGGGACTTTTTTATTAAAGAATTTTAATAGTTAACAACAATTTAGAAGGAGTGATTGTATGATTAAGATTCCTAGAGGAACGCAAGATATTTTACCTCAAGAGTCTGCAAAATGGCGATATATTGAAAATAAATTAGATGAATTAATGAAATTATACAATTATAAAGAGATACGTACCCCAATATTTGAAAGTACTGACTTATTTGCAAGAGGTGTAGGAGATTCTACTGATGTCGTTCAAAAAGAGATGTATACGTTTAAAGACAAAGGCGATAGAAGTATCACATTAAGACCTGAAGGAACTGCAGCAGTAGTGCGATCATATATTGAAAATAAAATGCAGGGTGAACCTAATCAACCTATTAAGCTTTACTATAATGGACCAATGTTTAGATACGAACGAAAACAAAAAGGACGTTATCGACAATTTAATCAATTTGGTGTAGAAGCAATAGGAGCAGAAAATCCAAGTATTGATGCAGAAGTATTAGCAATGGTAATGCATATATATGAATCATTTGGTTTAAAACATCTAAAACTAGTGATTAATAGTATAGGAGACCAAGCATCTCGTAAAGAATATAATGAAGCATTAATGAAGCATTTTGAACCTGTCATTGATACATTTTGTAATGATTGTCAATCACGTTTGCATACAAACCCAATGAGAATCTTAGATTGTAAGATTGATAGAGACAAAGAAGCAGTTAAACATGCTCCAAGAATTACAGATTACTTAAATGATGAATCAAAGGCTTATTATGAAGCGGTTAAACATCATTTAGATCAACTAGATATCAATTATGTTGAAGATCCTAATTTAGTGCGTGGACTTGATTATTATACTCATACAGCATTTGAACTCATGATGGATAATCCAAATTATGACGGTGCTATTACTACGCTATGTGGGGGAGGTCGTTATAATGGACTTCTTGAGTTATTAGATGGTCCTAAGCAAACAGGAATAGGTTTTGCCCTTAGTATTGAACGATTACTTCTTGCACTTGAAGAAGAAGACATAGAATTGAATGTGGATGAAGATTTCGATTTATTTGTCGTAACGATGGGTAAAAAAGCTGAACAATATAGTGTGAAACTTTTAAATGATTTAAGAAAACATGGCGTGAAAGCTGATAAAGATTACTTAAATCGAAAAATTAAGGGACAAATGAAGCAAGCTGATCGTTTAAATGCTAAATATACGATTGTAATAGGTGACCAAGAGCTAGACAATAATAAAATTGATGTTAAAGAAATGTCTACAGGTGAAACAAAAACAATTCAATTAGATGAAGTAGTTAGTTTCTTTAATAAAGAAAAGGAGAATAAATAATGGGTAAAAGAACAACATACTGTGGTTTAGTAACTGAAGAATTATTAGGTCAAAAAGTAACACTAAAAGGTTGGGTTCATAATCGACGTGATTTAGGAGGCCTTATTTTTGTTGATTTACGTGATAGAGAAGGAATTGTACAAATTGTATTCAATCCAGATTTTTCAAAAGAAGCTCTATCTATTGCTGAAACTGTAAGATCAGAATATGTGGTCGAAGTCGAAGGTTCAGTCACTAAAAGAGACCCAGAAACAGTTAATCCAAAAATAAAAACGGGTCAAGTAGAAGTTCAAGTATCTCATATTCATATAATTAATAAATCAGCGACACCTCCATTTTCAATTAATGAAGAAAATCAAAGTGTTGATGAAAATATACGTCTTAAATATCGCTATTTAGATTTAAGACGACCAGAATTAGCTCAAACATTTAAAATGAGACATCAAACAACTCGATCAATTCGTCAATATCTTGATAATAATGGTTTCTTTGATATTGAAACACCCGTATTAACAAAATCTACACCAGAAGGTGCGAGAGACTATTTAGTGCCATCTCGTGTACATGAAGGCGAATTTTACGCTTTACCACAATCACCACAATTATTTAAACAATTATTAATGATTAGTGGTTTTGATAAATACTATCAAATTGTAAAATGCTTCCGTGATGAGGATTTACGTGCTGATCGTCAACCTGAATTTACACAAGTAGATATCGAAATGAGTTTTGTTGATCAAGAAGATATTATTCAAATGGGCGAGGAAATGCTTTCTAAAGTTGTAAAAGATGTAAAAGGTATTGATATCCAAACACCATTCCCTCGTATGACATATGATGAAGCAATGAAACGATATGGTTCTGATAAACCAGATACACGTTTTGGTATGGAATTGCAAGATGTGTCTCAATTAGGAAAAGAAATGGATTTCAAAGTATTTAAAGATACTGTAGAACACGACGGAGAAGTTAAAGCAATCGTTGCTGAAGGTGCTGCAGATAACTATACACGTAAAGATATGGATGGATTAACAGAATTTGTAAATATCTATGGTGCTAAGGGTCTAGCTTGGGTGAAAGTTGTAGATGAAGGCTTAAGTGGTCCGATAGCAAGATTCTTTGAAGAAGAGAATGTTAACACATTAAAAGAATTAACAGGTGCTAAACCTGGAGATTTAGTAATGTTTGTTGCAGATAAGCCAAATGTTGTGGCACAAAGTTTAGGTGCACTTCGAATTAAAATTGCAAAAGAGTTAAAATTAATTGATGAATCAAAATTAAACTTCTTATGGGTAACAGATTGGCCTTTATTAGAATATGATGAAGATGCTAAACGTTATGTTGCTGCGCATCATCCGTTTACATCACCTAAAGATGAAGATATTGCTAAACTAGACTCTGAACCAGAAAAAGTTCAAGCAAATGCTTATGACGTAGTATTAAATGGATACGAATTAGGCGGTGGATCAATCAGAATATCTGACGGAGAATTACAAGAAAAAATGTTTGAAGTTTTAGGATTTACTAAAGAACAAGCTAGAGATCAATTTGGTTTCTTATTAGATGCCTTTAAATACGGTGCACCACCACATGGAGGCATTGCTTTAGGTCTAGATAGATTAGTTATGTTACTTACAAATAGAACTAATTTACGTGATACCATCGCTTTCCCTAAAACTGCTTCTGCAACTTGCTTATTAACGGATGCACCAAGTGAAGTATCAGATAAACAATTAGAAGAATTATCGTTAAGAATTCGTCATTAATCTTCATTTTTAAAATAGAATAATTTAGTGCTAAATTGGGACGGAAATTGAATTTCTGTTCCAATTTTTGTATAAACTAACTTAAATTTTAAATAACAATAATTATATTATGTAAACCTACATATTTAAAGATATTTTATATTTTAAAATATCTTCATACAGTATTTAAGGATTTATTTAATAATATCTTTATGATAAAATATGTCTATAAGATAGTCATCTGTGTTGTTCGTATGTTTGCTTTTTATTTGGGCCTAACACTTTTTGATCAGGGAGCCCAATAGGTTTTCTTGCAGCGCACATGCCTCATTTGGAGGACTTGCAAAACAAGAAACAGGGCACCCACCTGTATATAGCAGGCCGAATGATCAAGCTTTTTATAACTACGGCAACTACGGACTCTATCGGTACGTAAGGCTTTTGGCCTTACGTATTTTTTTTTGCTTTTTTCTGTTAATATAGTATTAACATTTGCTAAGTAAAGGAGTTAATTATGAAACATCAATTTTCTAGAAATGAATTAGCCTATGGACAAGAAGGACTAGATTTACTAAAAGATAAGACTGTAGCGGTCTTAGGGGTAGGTGGAGTTGGTTCATTTGCTGCTGAAGCTTTAGCAAGAACTAACATTGGTCACATTATTCTTATTGATAAAGATGACGTTGATATCACTAATGTAAACCGTCAAATTCATGCATTAACTACTACCATAGGTCAAAGTAAAGTAACATTAATGGAAGAACGAATTAAACTCATCAATCCAGATTGTAAAGTTACTCCTCTTCATATGTTTTATACTGAAGAGACATATAAAGACATTTTTAATAATTACAATATTGATTATTTTATCGATGCAAGTGATACGATTATATACAAAGTTCATTTAATGAAAGAGTGTTTAAATAGAGGAATCAAGTTGATTTCAAGTATGGGCGCTGCGAATAAAATTGATCCGACACGTTTCAAAATTGCTGATATTTCAAAAACATATATGGATCCAATGGCAAAAATTATTCGCAATAAATTGAAAAAATTTGGAATAAAAAAAGGCGTTCCTGTCGTTTTTTCAGATGAGAGTCCAATAGTTATTCGTGAAGATGTTAAGAAAACAGTTGGAGATGCAAATGCAATAAATCGAAAAGGTCAAATGCCTCCATCATCGAATGCATTTGTACCAAGTACAGTAGGTTTAATTTGTGCTAGTTATGTCGTAAATGATATTTTAAAAGATATTCCTGTACGTAGAATTAAAGATAAAGGTAATAATTAATAAAAACCTATGGAAGAGATGAAAGAAGTATTGTCATCTTTTCCATAGGTTTTATTAGTTTTTATGATTTAAATTATCATACACTATTTTAAACTGTTGTTCACTTTTAGACGTTGTTTTGGGTTCATAATATATTTTATTTTTTAAAGCATCAGGTAAATATTGCTGTTTAATATAACCATTCTCATAATCGTGGGGATATTTATAACCGATAGATCGGCCTAAGTCTCTTGCTCCTTGATAGTGACCATCACGTAGATGATTAGGTATTTGACCAATTTTACCTTTTCTGATATCACTTAATGCACTATCAATTGCTTTTATAGCTGAATTAGACTTAGGGGATAGTGATAATTCAATTACTGCCTGACTTAGAGGAATCCGTGCTTCAGGCAATCCGAGTCGTTCAGCTGATTGAATAGCTGCTAGTGTTCTTTGACCAGCACTTGGAGAAGCTAAACCAATATCTTCATAACTAATGACGAGTAAACGTCGTATGATGGTTGGAAGATCACCTGCTTCGATTAATCTTGCTAAATAATGTAAAGCAGCATTAACGTCACTTCCACGAATAGATTTTTGAAATGCACTCATGACATCATAATGCATGTCGCCATCTTTATCACTGATAAAAGCCCCTTTTTGTAAACAATCTTTCGCATCCTCTAAAGTAACATGACGTTGATTATTGGATACTTTAGCACTTAATACTGCTAATTCCAAAGCATTTAAAGCGCTTCTTACATCACCATGACTTTGAGTTGAGAAATATTTTAGTGCATCTTCATCAATTTTTGGTTGATACAATTTTAAACCATTTTGATCATCGTTTAATGCTCTAGTTAATGCTTGATATACATCTTTTTCATCAAGTGGATATAATTCAAAAATTTGTACACGTGAGCGAATCGCTGGATTAATTGCATGATAAGGGTTAGAAGTTGTAGCACCAATTAAAATGATTTTACCATTTTCTAAATGTGGTAATAAAAAATCCTGTTTTGCTTTATCTAAGCGGTGAATCTCATCTAATAATAAAATGACTTGTCCTGACATTTTAGCTTCTTCAACTATCATTTGCATATCTTTTTTTGTATTCGTTACTGCATTTAATTGTCTAAATTTATATTCAGTACTGCCAGCAATGGCTTTAGCAATACTGGTTTTGCCAATTCCAGGAGGTCCATAAAAAATCATAGAAGATAATTTTTTAGTTTCTACCATACGTCTTATAATGCCTCTTGGACCAACTAGATGTTGTTGTGAAATAATTTCATTTATATTTGTAGGCCTCATTCTTGAAGCTAAAGGTTCTGTATTCAATTTTTTCACACCTTTCTATTACTATATTAACTGAAAAAATGATAGAATGGGACTATATTATTCGAATTAAGTGAGGTAAAACTATGAAAATATCAACGAAAGGAAGATATGGGTTAACTTTAATGATTTCCCTAGCAAAAAGAGAGGGGCAGGGGTGTGTATCATTAAAAACAATTGCTGAAGAAAATCATTTAAGTGATTTATATTTAGAACAACTCGTGGGTCCTTTAAGAAATGCTGGATTAATTCGAAGTATTCGTGGCGCTAAGGGTGGATATCAATTAAGAGTCCCATCTGAAGAAATTTCAGCTGGCGATATTATTCGCTTATTAGAAGGACCTATTACTATTGTAGAAAGTATAGATTCTGAACCACCAGCACAAAAAGAATTATGGTTGCGAATGAGAGATGCTGTTAGAGAAGTTTTAGATAATACAACATTAAAATATTTAGCTGATTTTGTAGAATCAGATAACGATTTAGATGGTTATATGTTTTACATTTAAAAATTTAAATTAATTATGTTTAAAACTTTTTTACTGTGGTATTGGATTAAAGTAAGTAAAATTTACTTATTAAAAATTAAATGCTTAAATTCGAAAGGAGAATTTCAATATGGCATTCATGGATAAAGCAAAAGATGCAGCAGAGAAATTTAAAAATAGCGATAACGAACAAGTAAATAAAGTAAAAGATAAAATTAATGAATATACTGGTGGAAATAACGACAGTAAAGATGACAAAAAAGACAACAAATAATTAAAATTGTGAGTGATGATTTTAGTCATCACTCTTTTTTTATGAAAAATTTAAAACCTGTTGACAATTTATTTATGTTCAACAGGTTTTAATCAATATTATTTATTTAATTTTTGAATTACTCGTTTAAAACGCTCATATGATTCAAATTGTCTATCTTGGTCATAAATATAGCTTACGGCCATTATTTCATCAATATCACCATATTCCTCTAAAAATGCTTCTAATTTAGCTTTTACAGTTTCTTCAGAACCAATAAGAGAATCATCAAATCTTTGTTTTGCCATTTCATACTCTCTCGGTGTTAAAAGACCATTTAAATCATCAGTTGGTGGTTGAACTGGTTGCATTCTTCCTCGAGCAATACTAATGAATACTTGTGCTAAAGAACTAGCTAAATATTCTGCTTCTTTATCAGTTTCTGTCACGATAGTATTTAAACATACAATCATATATGGTTTATCTAATGCTTCAGATGGTTCAAATAAGTCGTGATAAATTTCAATTGCTTCTTTCATTTGCTGTGGTGCAAAATGACCTGCAAAAACATAGGGTAGACCTTTTCTAGCTGCTAAATGTGCAGAGTCAGTTGACGATCCGAGTATATATAACGGTACATTTTTATCTACCGCAGGATAAGCTCTTACATAAGCTTGTTTATTTCCTGGACCAAAATAAGTTTGTAATTGTTCTACTTCTTCAGGGAAAGCATACACACCATTATGTTGATCTCGTCTCAATGCACTTGCTGTCATCATATCAGTACCAGGTGCTCTACCTAATCCTAAATCTACACGATTGGGATAAATGGTTTCTAAGGTACCAAATTGCTCAGCAACAACTAAAGGTGCATGGTTTGGAAGCATGATGCCACCTGAACCAACTTTAATATTATGAGTATGTTCAAGCGTATGTTGTATTAACAATGATGTAGCTGAACTTACTAAATTAGGTGCATTGTGATGTTCTGCAATCCAATAACGCTCATAATCTAATTCATCTAATTTTTGAGCTAAAGCCACCATATCATTTATTGCATCTTTATCAGTTTGACCTTCTCGTATAGGAACTAAATTTAATGCAGAAAATTTTATATCAGACATAGACTATTTCTCCTTTTTATCTTTATTACCTAATAGTTTAACAATTTAAAACAATTACAGTTATTAAATTGCTCATACTTAAAATGATTATTGAAAGAAAAATAGTTAATATATTAATTCATAAACAAGAAGGTAGAAAATTTTAGAATGAGGTGCTATTATAGGAACATTGATAATATTGTGGGGAGTGTACTTAATAATGGAAGTATATGCAGATTATGCTGCAACTACACCAGTCAAACCAGAAGTTATAGAAGCAATGATGGATATATATCAATCACACTACGGCAATCCATCTTCTATTCACTCAGTAGGTAGAGATGCTAGACGCTATTTAGATGAATCTAGAAGAAATGTTGCTCAATTACTAGGTGCTAAACCAAGCGAAGTTATTTTTACTAGTGGTGCTACAGAATCAAATAATACTGCTATTAAAGGTTTAGTCTATGCTAATGAGCATTTAGGTAATCATATTATTACTACAAAAATTGAACATCATTCTGTATTACACGTATTCGAGCAACTAGAGAAAGAAGGATATGAAGTCACATATTTAGACGTAGATGATACAGGTAAAGTTGATTTGGGTCAATTGGAAGAAGCTTTAACAGATGATACTATCTTAGTATCTATTATGTTTGTCAATAATGAAGTGGGCACAGTAGAACCTATTTACGATATCGAAAACATTGTTTCTAATTCAAATGCTCTATTACATGTGGATGCAGTCCAAGCAATTAGCCATTTAGATATTAAATTTAGTGAGTTTAAAATTGATACCATGAGTATTACTGCTCATAAATTTGGTGGACCTAAAGGTGTAGGTATTTTATTAGTAAAAAACAATACACCAATCGAGTATTCTCAATTAGGCGGCGAACAAGAAACTAAACGTCGTGCTGGAACGGAAAGTGTTCCACAAATAGTTGGAATGACAAAAGCTCTAGAAATAGCTACTAAAAATCGAGATCAAAATAATATTCATTTAATGCAATTAAAAGAACTTTTTTTAGTAAGTTTGCAAGAACGTGCAATTCCATTTGAAGTCAATGGTTCAATGGTAGAAACGACTGGCCATATACTTAATTTATATTTTCCATTTATAGATGTAGAAACAATGTTAACTTTATTAGATTTAGCAAATATTTATATTTCGTCTGGTTCTGCATGTACAGCTGGCTCAACAACTCCGTCACATGTACTTGCTGCGATGTATGAAGATGACGATCGTGCAAAACATTCAGTCAGATTTAGTTTTAATGAAATCACAACTGAACAAGATATAAAATATATTGTTGCTGAAATTCATAAAATATATCATAAATTTAAGGAGGAATAGAATTTGTCAAATAAAGATATACGTGTTGTAGTTGGTATGTCTGGAGGTGTAGATAGTTCAGTCACAGCATACCTTTTAAAGGAACAAGGATATGATGTTATTGGCATCTTCATGAAAAACTGGGACGACACAGATGAAAATGGGGTATGTACAGCTACAGAAGATTATAATGATGTCATAGCAGTATGTAATCAAATTGGTATACCATATTATGCTGTGAATTTTGAAAAAGAATATTGGGATAAAGTATTCACATATTTCTTAGATGAATATAAAAAAGGTCGTACTCCTAATCCAGACGTCATGTGTAATAAAGAAATTAAATTCAAAGCATTTTTAGAACATGCATTAAAATTAGGAGCGGATTATGTGGCTACTGGTCATTATGCACGAATCCATAGACATGAAGATAGTCACGTAGAAATGTTACGTGGGATAGATAATAATAAGGATCAAACGTACTTTTTAAATCAATTATCTCAAAAACAATTATCTAAAGTTATGTTTCCTATTGGAGATTTAGAAAAAAAAGAAGTTCGTAAAATCGCTGAAGAACAAGACTTAGCAACAGCTAAGAAAAAAGATTCTACGGGTATTTGTTTTATTGGGGAACGTAATTTTAAATCATTCCTTTCTCAATATTTACCGGCACAATCTGGTGAGATGAGAACACTCAATGGTAAAAAAATGGGCATACACAGTGGTTTAATGTACTATACTATTGGCCAACGTCATGGACTAGGTATTGGTGGAGATGGAGATCCATGGTTTGTTGTTGGTAAAAATCTTGAAGATAATATTTTATATGTCGAGCAAGGCTTCCATCATGATGCATTATATAGTGATTATTTAATTGCTTCTGACGCATCATTTGTTAATCCAGTTGATTTAGAAAATGGATTTGAATGTACTGCTAAATTTAGATATCGTCAAAAAGACACTAAAGTATTTGTTCAAAAAGAAGATGAACAATCTATTCGAGTTACTTTCGATGAACCTGTTCGAGCTATTACACCAGGCCAAGCAGTGGTATTCTATAACGGAGAAGTTTGTTTAGGTGGCGCTACTATAGATGATGTATATAAAACAACAGGTCAACTTAGCTATGTTGTTTAATGTTTAGTAAACCGTTAACTCATTGTAAATGAGAATTAGCGGTTTCTTTTTAATTGTAAATTTATGTTAGAAATGGAGACATGGAAATGATTGAACAAGAAACAATATATCAGTGGATGAATAATGGTAATTATGAAGAAGCCATTAAAGCATTATTTAATAATATTGAAGAGAATCCTAATATTATTGAAAATTATATTAATGCTGGTATCGTTTTAGCTGATGTTGGTGAGATTGAGAAAGCAGAAAGATTTTTTCAAAAAGCAATAACATTAGATGACAAAAATGGCGCTGTTTACTATAATTTAGCTAATCTATATTATGAACAATCGCGTTTTCAAGAAGCGATAAAACTTTATCAACGAGCTTTAAAATATAATATGAATCCCGTTGATGCTAATTATATGATTGGTATGTCTTTTAGCCAACTAGATGCGCAAAGAGAAGCATTACCCTTTTTTATGACTGCTGCTGAATTAGATCAAACTTTGGACACAGAAGTTCAATTTCAATATGGTTTAACATTATGTCATTTAGAAATGTTTCAAGAAGCCATTAAGCAATTAAATTATGTTTTATCTATTAATTCTAATCACGTAGATGCATTATATAATTTAGGTCTTGCAACATATATGGAAACTGAGGATGCTGATAAAGCAATTCAGTATTTTGATAAAGCAATTCAAATTGATCCTAAACATTTATTAAGTCAGCATGCTAAACAAACATTTAAATCTCTAAAAAATGAGGAGGAATAATATGTCAAACCCTACACTATTTGATTACTCAATGGTTAAAGGAACAGTTGATACCATTCTATTTCAAAATAAAGATAACTTTTATACTGTTTTAAAAGTAGATTCCATTGAAACTAATGAATCATTTGATAATCTGCCTACAGTTGTAGGGTTTTTTCCTAATATTGTTGAAGGAGATGTCTATACGTTTAAAGGACAAATTGTTCAACATCCTCGTTATGGTAAACAACTTAAAGCTGAAACATTTGAAAAAGAATTGCCTCAAACTAAAGATGCCATTATAAGTTATTTATCTAGTGACTTATTTAAAGGTATTGGTAAAAAGACTGCTCAGAATATTGTAAATACATTAGGAGAAAATGCAATAAATGATATTTTAACTGATCCTTCTGTTCTTGAAAATGTTCCTAGTTTAGCAAAAACGAAACAAAAACAGATTGTAGAACAGATTAGTGCAAATCAAGAGTCAGAAAAAATAATGATTCGCTTACATGACTTAGGTTTTGGTCCAAAATTATCTATGGCGATTTATCAATTCTATCAATCAGAGACTTTAAAAGTTTTAGAAAACAATCCATACCAATTAGTTTATGATGTAAAAGGTATTGGTTTTCAAAAAGCTGATACATTAGCTAGAAATAATGGTATTGCTTATAACGATTCAGAACGTTTAAAAGCTGGATTATTATATACTCTTGAAGAAGAATGTATAAAACAGGGGCATACTTATTTAGATGAAAATGCTGTATTAGAAATTACAGAAGATATGCTTTCAGATAAGCATTTAGATGAAACAATTGAACAACAACAATTAAAACATGTACTACAAACACTTTTTGAAGAAAAGAAAATTATTTTAGAGAATAGTCATGTTGCGATTCCAAGCTTATACTATTCAGAACTTAAAAGTGTTCAAAATTTGTATCGTATCAAAACATACAAAAATCACTTTAAAATAATAGAGCAATCAGATTTACAGATACATATTGGTGAACTAGAAGATCAAAATAATGTTAATTATGCTAAATCACAACAAGAAGCACTTGAAACGGCGATGAATTCGAAAATAATGTTACTGACTGGAGGGCCAGGAACAGGTAAGACAACTGTTATTAAAGGGATTGTAGAATTATATGCTGAAATTCATGGTCTATCTCTTAAGTATTCTGATTATCAAGAAGATGATTATCCAATCGTATTAGCCGCCCCAACTGGAAGAGCATCAAAGCGTTTACAAGAATCAACTGGCTTAGAGGCAATGACGATTCATCGATTAATAGGATGGAATCAAGATACTCAACCAGAAGATATTCTTGAGAATGAAATTAAAGCTAAGCTCATTATAATTGATGAAATGTCAATGGTTGATTCTTGGTTGTTCCACCAATTTTTAAGTGCCGTTCCACTAGATGCACAAATCATTCTAGTAGGGGATGAAGATCAATTGCCATCTGTCGGTCCTGGCCAAGTATTTAAGGATTTAATTGAGTCTAAAGCATTTCCAAGAGTTAATTTAACTGAAGTTTATCGCCAACAAGATGGTTCTAGCATTATTGACTTAGCGCATCGCATGAAACATCATGAGCCAATAGATATTACAAAACGTTATCATGATAGAAGTTTTATTCATTGCAATGTAGAACAAATTCCAACTGTAGTGGAGAAAGTAGTATCTAGCGCTGTAAATAAAGGATATGATATGAGTGATATTCAAGTTTTAGCACCTATGTACAAAGGAAGTGCAGGGATAAAAAGACTTAATCAAGTATTACAAAATATTTTAAATCCTAAAGAAAAAGATACAAGAGAAATAGAGTTTGGCGATATAACGTTTAGAAAAGGAGACAAAGTTTTACAACTAGTCAATCGACCAAATGATAATATTTTTAATGGTGATATTGGAGTCATAGTAGGTATATTCTGGGCTAAAGAAAATGCACTTAACAAAGATGTACTGATTATCGATTTTGAAGGAAATGAAATTACATTTACTAGACAAGATTTATTAGAACTCACACATGCTTATTGTACCTCAATCCATAAATCACAAGGGTCAGAATTTCCTATTGTCATTATGCCTACTGTCAAACAATATTTTAGAATGTTGCAAAGACCTATTTTATATACAGGTCTGACACGTGCAAAACAATCTTTAGTACTATTAGGAGACCCAAAGGCATTTGACATTGCCTTAAATACGCAAGGTCAAGAAAGACATACACAATTAAAAACACTAATTATAAATTATTTTGGTATGAGTCAGGTTAATATAGACGTAGAAAAGAATGATGAACAGATAAATATAGATGATAATAATGCAGTTGAACACATTACTTTAAGTGAAGAAACAATTTATCAAATTAATCCAATGATTAATATGGGAAATGTTTCACCTTACGACTTTGTTGAACATTGACAATTTAAACAAAAATACTTAAAATAAATTTGAATTCGCATAAAGATGAGTAAACTTTTTAACTTAAGCAGAGATGTACTGGTTGGTGAAAAGTACAAGTTAATTTGTTGAACGCTACTTTGTGTTATCGTTAATATGATAATTAAGTGATGAGAAATTAAATATATTTCAAAAGTATTTATTTCTTGTAACTAGGGTGGTACCGCGAAAACGTTCGTCCCTTTGTTGGATGAACGTTTTTTTATTTATAAATGTATTAATTATATTAGGAGTGAAAAAATGAAAAAACTTAAAGCAAGTGATATACGTCAAAAATATATTGATTTCTTTGTTGAAAAAGGTCATATGGTAGAACCATCTGCACCACTTGTGCCTATTGACGATGATTCGTTACTTTGGATAAACTCTGGTGTTGCAACTTTAAAAAAATACTTTGATGGACGAGAAACACCTAAAAAGCCTAGAATAGTTAATTCTCAAAAAGCAATTAGAACAAATGATATTGAAAACGTAGGTTTTACTGCGCGTCATCATACTTTCTTTGAAATGCTTGGAAACTTCTCAATTGGTGACTATTTTAAAAAAGAAGCAATTGAATTTGCTTGGGAATTTTTAACTAGTGACAAATGGATGGGAATGGAACCAGAAAAGCTATATGTAACAATTCATCCAGAAGATGTTGAAGCCTATCGTTTATGGCATGAAGATATTGGCTTAGAAGAAAGTCGTATTATTAGAATTGAGGGGAATTTCTGGGATATTGGAGAAGGACCATCAGGACCTAACACCGAAATTTTCTATGATCGTGGTGAAGCATATGGTCAAAATGATCCAGCAGAAGAAATGTATCCTGGCGGTGAAAATGAGAGATATTTAGAAGTATGGAACTTAGTGTTTAGTGAATATAACCATAATAAGGATCATACTTATACACCACTTCCAAACAAAAATATTGATACCGGCATGGGATTAGAACGCATGACGTCTATTTCCCAAAATGTTCGTACCAATTATGAAACAGATTTATTTATGCCAATTATTGAAGAAGTAGAGCATATATCAGGAAAAAAATATCTTGAAAATAACGAACAAGATGTAGCATTTAAAGTCATCGCCGACCATATCAGAACAATCTCATTCGCAATCTCTGACGGCGCTTTACCTGCAAATGAAGGGCGTGGTTATGTTTTACGTCGTCTCTTACGTCGTGCCGTACGTTTTAGTCAAACGCTTGGCATTAATGAGCCATTTATGTATAAATTGGTTGATATCGTTGCTGACATTATGGAGCCATATTATCCAAATGTAAAAGAAAAATCAGATTTTATTAAACGTGTTATTAAATCTGAAGAAGAACGTTTCCATGAAACACTTCAAGAAGGCGTATCTATATTAAATCAACTCATTACGCAAGCAAAAGAATCTACACATCAGATTAATGGTTCTGATGCGTTTAAATTATATGATACGTATGGATTCCCAATTGAGTTAACTGAAGAACTAGCAAGTCAAGAAGGTATTACAGTCGACATGGCAACATTTGAAGCTGAAATGGAACAGCAACGTACTAGAGCGAGAGAAGCTAGACAAAGTTCACAATCTATGCAAGTTCAAAGCGATGTTTTAAAAAATATTAATACTAAAAGCCAATTTGTTGGTTATGAAACAACAGATTATCAAACAATTTTAACAGATTTAATTTATAACGGTAAAACTGTTACATCTGCTGAAGCTGGAGAAACAGTTTACTTTATCTTAAAAGAAACACCATTTTATGCAGTAAGTGGTGGACAAGTTGCAGACAAAGGAACAGTAGGAAATGATCAGTTCGCAATAGCCGTTCAAGAAGTTACAAAGGCACCAAACGGACAAAATTTACACCAAGGTATAGTTCAATTTGGACAAGTAAGTGTAAATAGTCATGTAGATGCAGCTGTAAATAAAGAAGAACGTAAAGATATACAAAAAAATCATAGTGCCACTCACTTACTACATGCTGCATTAAAAGAGATTTTAGGTGAACATGTTAATCAGGCGGGTTCACTCGTTGAAAGTGAACGATTAAGATTTGACTTTTCTCACTTTGGTCCAATGACAGAAGAAGAGATTGATCAAGTTGAAAGAAGAGTAAATGAAGAAATTTGGAGAGGAATTTCAGTTCATATTCAAGAAATGCCTATTCAAGAAGCTAAAGAAATGGGTGCTATGGCTCTGTTTGGTGAAAAATACGGTGATATTGTAAGAGTAGTCAATATGGCTCCATTTTCAATTGAATTATGTGGTGGTATTCATGTAGATAATACGGCTGAAATAGGGTTGTTTAAAATTGTAAGCGAATCAGGTACAGGTGCAGGTGTTAGACGTATTGAGGCACTTACCGGTAAAGCCGCATTTTTATATTTTGAAGATATTCAAAATAAATTTAATTCTGTCAAAGAACAACTTAAAGTAAAATCAGATAAACAAGTTTATGATAAAGTTGTTCAAATTCAAGAAAATGAAAAACAATTGAATAAGCAATTAGAGCAACGTAATAAGGAAATTACTTCACTTAAAATGGGTAATATAGAGGATCAAGTAGAAATGATTAATGGATTTAAAGTATTAGCTACAGAGGTAGAAGTATCTAATCCAAAAGAAATCCGTCAAACAATGGATGATTTTAAATCAAAAAAACAAGATACAATTATTATTTTAGCAGGTCATGTTGGTGAAAAAGTTTCGTTAATTGCCGCTGTACCTAAAGAGCTTACAAGTCAGGTTAAAGCCGGAGATATCATTAAAAACATGGCTCCAATTGTAGGAGGAAAAGGTGGCGGTCGTCCAGATATGGCACAAGGTGGCGGCACACAACCTGAAAACATCTCAGAATCATTACGCTTTATTAAAGATTATATTAAAAACCTATAACTTTTTAATCAACTGGTGTAAAATTAATATGTAAGTTAATACATGTCAGAGGAGTGTCGCATCTATGGAAAATATTGATAAAACTATGAAATTCGATTATGATGAAATTCCAAAAGAAAATGTCCAAACAGTTTTAAAAAATGTACATCAGACTCTAGAAGAACGAGGCTACAATGCTGTAAATCAAATTGTCGGCTATTTACTTTCAGGAGATCCTGCATACATTCCTCGTCAAAATGATGCACGTAATCAAATACGACACATTGATAGAGATGTAATTATGGAAGAACTCGTTTCAAACTACTTAAAAGAGAATAATAAATAAATGTTACGTCATAAAATTTTAGGATTAGATGTAGGTAGTAGAACTGTAGGTATCGCAATTAGTGATTTGATGGGCTGGACTGCTCAAGGACTAGACACTCTAAGAATAAATGAAGAAGATGAAGAATTTGGTATTGATAGATTGGTTTCAATCATAAAAGACAATAATGTTGGTTCAGTAGTCATAGGATTACCGAAAAACATGAATAATTCTATTGGTTTTCGTGGAGAAGCTTCCCTTAAATACAAAGAATTGCTTCAAGAGGCTTTACCAAATATTGAAATTATTATGTGGGATGAACGTTTAAGTACCATGGCTGCTGAGCGCTCATTATTAGAAGCTGATGTCTCAAGACAAAAAAGAAAAAAAGTAATTGATAAAATGGCAGCAGTTTTTATACTGCAAGGCTATTTAGATTCAATTCAATAAAGGAGAATTTCATTATGACTGAACATAATCATAATACAGAATTAAATATTAGTAATGAAGAAGAATTATTAACGTTATTCGATGAAAATGGAAATGAAGTTTTATATCGAAAAATGCTTGAATTTTATCATCCAGAATTTAAAAAAGAGTATGTTATTTTAGCTGAAGAAGGTGCTCAATCTGATGATGATGACATGATTGAGCTCATTCCAATGATTAATGAACCAGATGAATCTGGTGATGGTGGTAAACTTGTTCCTATTGAAACAGATGAAGAATGGGATATGATTGAAGAAGTTGTAAATACAAATATGGAAGAATAAACAGTCTTTTGTTAATAATAAATCTCTAATCAATTCACTTTGGTTAGAGGTTTTTAATATTTCAGGCTTAAATTTAATTTAGAATTATGATAAAATATTTAAAGTTAAATTACTGTAGCATAAATTTTTAAATATACAGTCAGTTACTATATTTATACATTAAAACATAAAGTAGGTTTATTATTTTATTTTAAATAATGTAATATTAGTTGACTGATTTATTTTTATGCCTATTGATATTAAAAGGGAAGTTATAGAAGTGGAATCAAATCAATCCTATTTATTAAATCTTCATGAACAGTTAAATAATAATATTGAAGAACTAAGATTTTATGCAGAAGAACACGCTGTTCCTATAGTGGATAAATTAACTTTAGACATGATAAAACAATTAATTAGAATTCATCATTCGAAAAATATTTTGGAAATTGGAACTGCTATTGGATATAGTTCGATGCAATTTGCTTCTGTTTCACCAGATATTTCTATTACTACTATTGAACGTAATGAGAATATGATAAAACAAGCAAAATTTAATTTTAAAAAATTTGAATACGAAAATCAAATTCGTCTTATAGAGGGCGATGCGCTATCACAGTACGATAAAGTGAGCAATCATTTATATGATATGATATTTATCGATGCAGCTAAAGCGCAATCTCAAAAATTTTTTGAATATTATACACCGTTATTGAAAAATGGTGGCTTAGTTATTACTGATAACGTTTTGTATCATGGATTTGTATCTGATATAGATATCGTACGATCAAGAAATGTTAAGCAAATGGTAAAAAAGGTACAAAAATATAATACTTGGCTTATGAAACAAAAGAACTATAAAACAAATTTTTTAAATATGGATGATGGTTTAGCCATATCTATTAAAGGAGAATGAATATGACTGAATTACTTGTCACTCCAAAATCTTTAAATCATATGAAAACATTGATAGAACTCGGTGCTGATGCATTTGTGATTGGAGAGCAAAAATTTGGATTGCGATTACCCGGAGAATTTAATCGTGAAGATGTTCGAAAAGCAGTTAATTTAGCACACGAACATGATAAAAAAGTATATGTGGCAGTTAATGGTATTTTTCATAATTATCATTTAAATGCCTTAGAAAACTATATTGAATTTTTACATGAAATAAGAGTAGATAGAATTATTTTTGGTGATCCTGCTGTCGTGATGTATGTTAAAAAACAAAATAATCCGATACCATTAAATTGGGATGCAGAAACAATTGTTACGAATTATTTCCAATGTAATTACTGGGGTGAAAAAGGCGCTAAAAGAGCTGTATTAGCACGTGAATTAAACCTAGATGAAATTTTAAATATTAAAAAACATGCAAAGGTTGAAATTGAAGTTCAGGTTCACGGTATGACTTGTATGTTCCAATCTAAACGTATGTTATTGGGTAATTATTACACTTTTCAAGATAGACAAATGAAAATCCAACGTAGTGAGAATGAGCAAGATTTATTATTATACGATGAAGAAAGAGAAAATAAATATCCTGTGTTTGAAGATTACAATGGTACTCATATTATGTCTCCTAATGATATCTGTTTAATTGAAGAATTAGAGCCATTCTTTGAAGCAAATATTGATTCATTTAAAATTGATGGTATCTTACATAGTGAATCATACATTAATACTGTTACAGCACAATATAGAGAAGCCATTGACTTATATCATGAAGATCCAGAAGCTTATGAAGATGAAAAATTTATGTTAATTGATCCAATAGAAGAAATTCAACCTGAACATCGTCCATTTGATGAAGGGTTCTTATATAAACAAACAGTATATTAAGGGAGGCGCCAGTATGAAGACGTTAAATGAAATTGAAGTAAATGCTAAAAGAAAAATAAAAAAACCTGAATTATTAGCGCCTGCTGGAAACCTAGAGAAGTTAAAGATTGCGGTTCACTATGGTGCTGATGCTGTATTTTTAGGTGGACAAGAATACGGGTTACGTTCTAACGCTGATAACTTTACTATGGAAGAAATTAAAGAAGGCGTTGAATTTGCAAACCGTTATGGTGCAAAAATTTATGTTACGACTAATATAATCGCTCATGATGAAAATATAGACGGTTTAGAAGATTATTTACGTCAATTAGAAGCTACAGGTGCAACAGGAATTATTGTAGCAGATCCACTTATTATTGAAACATGTAAGAAAGTAGCTCCTAAATTAGAAATTCATCTCTCAACACAACAATCTCTTTCTAATTACAAAGCTGTGGAATATTGGAAAGAAGAAGGACTTGATCGAGTAGTATTAGCTCGTGAAACAGGCGCTATGGAAATGAAAGAAATGAAAGACAATGTTGATATCGAAATAGAAGCCTTTATTCACGGTGCGATGTGCATTGCTTATTCAGGTAGATGTACTTTAAGTAATCACATGACAGCACGAGACTCTAACAGAGGCGGTTGTTGTCAAAGTTGTCGTTGGGATTATGATTTACTAGCTGTTGATGAAGAGGGAGAATTAGATTTATTTTATCAAGATGGCGAAGTTGTACCTTTTGCTATGAGCCCAAAAGATTTAAAATTAATTGAATCCATTCCTCAAATGATGGATATTGGTATAGATTCTTTAAAAATTGAAGGGCGAATGAAATCTATTCATTATATTGCTACAGTAGTATCAGTTTATCGTAAGGTTATTGATGCATATGCAGAAGATCCGGATAATTTTAAAATTAAACCAGAGTGGTTAATTGAATTAGACAAATGTGCTAATCGAGATACAGCACCTGCTTTCTTTGAAGGAACGCCTGGATATGAAGAGCAAATGTTTGGTGTTCAACAAAATAAAAAGTCACCATAT
Source organism: Staphylococcus sp. HMSC057A08 (assembly GCF_001812925.1). Taxonomy (NCBI): domain Bacteria; kingdom Bacillati; phylum Bacillota; class Bacilli; order Caryophanales; family Staphylococcaceae; genus Staphylococcus; species Staphylococcus sp. HMSC057A08. The sequence continues at coordinate 122,384 of NZ_KV810854.1, forward strand.
GATTTTTGTGGATTAGTTTTAGATTATGACGAAGCAACTCATATTGCTACAATACAACAAAGAAATCACTTTAAACCTGGTCAAGAGATTGAATTTTTTGGACCTGAAATTGAATCATTTAAACAGGTTATTGATGTCATTTATGATGAAGAAGGAAATCACCTTGATGCAGCACGTCATCCTCTTCAAATTGTTCAAATTAAAGTGAATCATCCTATTTACCCTAATAATATGATGAGAAAGGAAATCGGCTAATGACACAGACAACAATCATCGGAATCGCTGGCGGTTCAGGATCAGGAAAAACAACTGTCACAAATGAAATAATGAAAAACTTAGAAGGCCATAGTGTTGCTTTACTTGCTCAAGATTATTATTATAAAGATCAATCACACTTAACATTTGAAGAACGACTTGAAACTAATTATGACCACCCTTTTGCATTTGATAATGATTTACTTATTAGTAATTTAAAAGATTTGCGTAACGGTCAATCGATTGAAGTTCCAACATATGATTATAAAAATCATACTAGAAGTGATGAAACAATTGCATTTGAACCTAAAGATGTTATTATCGTAGAGGGTATATTTGCTTTGGAAAATAAAACATTACGTGATATGATGGATGTTAAAATATACGTTGATACTGATGCAGATTTACGTATTTTAAGAAGACTTGTACGTGACACAAAAGAGCGAGGACGCTCAATGGAATCAGTTATTAACCAATATTTAAATGTTGTCAGACCTATGCATAATCAATTTATAGAACCAACAAAAAAATATGCTGATATTATTATTCCAGAAGGTGGAAGTAATAAGGTGGCAATTGATATAATGACAACAAAAATACAAACGCTTGTTGGGAAGCATTAACGAATAATATGTATTTTTCAAAATTAAATTAACTTGTTGAAAAGGAAGATGAACTTATGGAAAATCAAAAACAATATCCAATGACACAGGAAGGTTATGAAAAGTTAGAACAAGAATTAGAAGAACTTAAAACAGTTAAACGTCCTGAAGTAGTAGAAAAAATCAAAGTTGCTAGATCTTTTGGTGACTTATCTGAGAACTCAGAATACGATGCTGCTAAAGATGAACAAGGTTTTATTGAGCAAGATATTCAACGTATTGAACACATGCTTAGATATGCTTTGATTATTGAAGACAACGGTGATAATAATGTTATTCAAATTGGTAAAACTGTTACGTTTGTCGAATTACCTGGTGATGAAGAAGAAAGCTATCAAATTGTTGGATCTGCAGAAGCAGATGCGTTTAAAGGAAAAATTTCAAATGAATCTCCAATAGCAAAAGCACTTATTGGTAAAAATTTAAATGATGAAGTTCGTGTTCCACTTCCAAATGGTGGAGAAATGAAAGTTAAAATCGTTGATATTAAGTAACAAAAAATCCAAAAATCATTTTGATTTTTGGATTTTTTTATAGTTAAATATTTATAATTATTTAACTATAAATTAGATATAAGCAAGTACATTCATTTAATTTTTAGAACTTTCACATGACAAAAATATAAATATATGCTTAAATAACAATGTAGACAAATTATATAAATATCTTGTACTGAAAGGGGGTAAGCGATTACATTAATGCATTACTTACCTTCTTTTATTATTGTCTATTTGAAAGACATATTAAACTACTATGAATACGTGGATATTTTATATTACTAATATATAAAATGAAATACGTTATTTATAATCGAAGGAGGACCATCATCTTTGGAAATAAAGATTATTAATGAACAATCAATTGCGCTTTATTTTAAAGAAGAAATATCTGAAAGTAATTACAGAGATGTTGAATCCGTTACTAAACATATACACGCTAAAAGAATAGATGGTATCAAAGATGTGATACCGTCATATAGAGCAATTATGATAAATTTTGATAATATAAAGCTTAATTTTAAGCAATTAATAGATATATTAGATTTAAAACAGTTAAATGGTGAACATGCTAAAGATATTTCAGATAAAACGATCATACATATTCCAGTATTATATAATTCAGAAGTCGGACCTGATTTACCATATGTAGCTAAACATAACAAACTAACTACTGATGAAGTCATTCGAATCCATACTCAAAATGAATATCTCGTTTACATGTTAGGTTTTATGCCTGGTTTTCCATTTTTAGGTGGATTGGATTCTCGTTTACATACTCCACGTCGAGATGAACCTAGAGTCAAAATTGACGCAGGTTCAGTAGGAATAGCAAATAATCAAACTGGTTTATATCCTTCTGATTCACCAGGTGGTTGGCAAATTATTGGAAGAACACCATTAAAAGTATTTGATATCAACGACGATGAAATGTCTTTATATCAAGCGGGGGATTATATTAAGTTTTATTCTATTGATGAAAATACATTTAACGACATCCAAAGTGAAATAGCAGAAAATCGATTTAATAAAGAAAAGTGGGTGTTAAATCATGTCGATTAGTATTATTCAACCTGGTATGTTTACAACTGTTCAAGATGAAGGAAGATTTGGTTTTCAACACCTAGGTTTTTCAAGTGCTGGTGCTATGGATTTATATAGTTATTTAATTGGTAAGACTTTAATTGGTAATAATGGACCCAGCCTTGAATATACTATTATCGGTCCAACACTTCAATTTAATAAAGATAATACATTTATTTTGACAGGAGCACATGTAAACGCAAAATTAAATGAAGAGACAGTTGATATTAATACTGTAATTTATGCATGCAAAGGCGATATTTTGAAAGTTGGAGCAGTGACTGCAGGCGCCCGTGGTTATATTTTCTTTGGCCATCCTTTAGATATTCAACCAATAGCAGAAAGTTATTCGACACATACTAGAAGTAAAATTGGTGGTTACAAAGGGAGACCATTATCAAAAGGAGATTTGATATACTTAAAAGAAAATCCATCTTTCAAACAAAATTTGGGTAAAACAACAGTTTATAATGCTATTCCCGAAGATAATATAATACATATTATTACCGGTCCACAAATTGAAGCATTTTCAAAGGAAAGTATAAATAAGCTCGTTAATATGGAATATAAAGTTTCTGAAAAATCTGATAGAATGGGGTATCGTCTTAATGGTGAGCATATCCCTCCTAAAACTGGAGCAGATATTATTTCAGAACCTGTTGCTTTAGGAAGTATTCAAGTCCCAAATGATGGTAATCCTATTATCTTATTAAATGATAAACAAACTATAGGTGGCTATACGAAAATCGCTACAGTCACTCAACTGGATTTAAATAAAATTGCTCAATTTAAGCCAGGAGATTTAATTCGATTTAAGTGGTCAACGATTGAAGAGTCTGCAAAGGTTCAGGAACAATATCTAAATCACTTTAATCATTTAAATGCTGAAATTAACACGTCACCAACCTTTAATATGGGTGAAATGAGACCGACAGCAAAGAAATTGACTAAAATCATTACAAAGGAGAGATAGTTATGGATATTAAAAAAATAGAAGAAGTCATTAAACTTGTAAAATCAAATGATGTAAAAAAATTTAAATATAAAGATAACAAAAACGAAATCGAATTAGATTTTACTGAACAAAGTAACAATCAAAATAATAGTACTCCAGTAATACAATCTGAAGGGAATTCTCAAGACAAAAGTATTTCAGAAAATAACCCTTCAAATGATTCATCAAAAACAATTACTTCTCCTATGGTAGGAACATTCTTCTTACAAGATAGCAAGGAATTAACGGATCCTATAATTCAAGTAGGTGACAACATTAAATCTGGTGATATTATCGGATATGTTGAAGCAATGAAAGTAATGAATGAAGTGACTAGTGATATAGATGGTGAGATTACCGACATTGTTGTTGAACATGGTACAAACGTTGAATACGATCAAGTTCTAGTTAAAGTAAAATAAAGGGGGCAAAAATATGTATCGTTGTTTAGTAGCAAATAGAGGAGAAATTGCGGTACGTATCATTCGAGCGTGTCGAGAAATGGGAATAGAAACTGTTGCAGTATACGCTAAAGGTGATGAAAAAAGTCTTCATGTAAGTTTGGCTGATCAAGCAGTTTGCATTGGAGAAGCAAATCCTTTAGATAGTTATTTAAATATAGAACGTATTATTGGTGCAGCTGAAATCACAGGTTCTAATGCTATCCATCCTGGATACGGATTTCTATCGGAGAGTACAACATTTGCCCAAAAAGTTGAAGAAAATGGTATTCATTTTATTGGCCCTAACAAAAAAACAATGGAAATGATGGGTGATAAAATAACTGCTCGTCAAACCGTTCATTCAGCAGGAGTACCAGTTATTCCTGGCTCAACAGATGCAGTAAACTCTGTAGAAGAAATTAAAGAATTAGCAAAAGACATAGGATATCCTTTAGTATTAAAAGCCGCAAGTGGTGGTGGCGGTAAAGGTATTCGAATTGTTAAGGAAGAAAATCAACTTGAGAAGTCATTAAAAGAAGCTAAAAGTGAAGGTCAAAAATATTTTAATGATGATCGAGTGTATGTAGAAGCATTTATTCCTGTTGCAAAACACGTAGAGGTTCAAGTGATTGGTGACGGCAAAGAAAATTATGTTCATTTAGGTGAACGAGATTGTTCAGTCCAAAGAAAAAATCAAAAATTAATAGAAGAAGCACCATGTGCAGCATTATCTGAAGAACGACGTGAAAAAATATGTAATGATGCTGTCAAAGTTGCAAAAGCCTCTAATTATCGTAGTGCTGGTACTATTGAATTTTTAGTTACTGAAGAGGCACATTACTTTATTGAAATGAACGCAAGAATACAAGTAGAACATACTGTTACTGAAATGCGTGCAGATAGAGATTTATTACAAGCACAATTATATTTGTTATTACATAATAAATTACCTTTTAGTCAAGAAGATATTGTATTCAATGGTCATGTAATAGAGGCACGTATCAACGCTGAAAATCCAGAAAAGAAATTCCAACCTACTCCAGGTAAAGTTAAACGTCTACACTTACCTCAAGGTTTTAATATTAGAGTAGATTCGTTATTATATGCTGGTTATCAAGTATCTCCTTACTATGATTCACTAGTTGCAAAAGTTATCGTAAAAGACTCTAATAGAACTTCTGCGATTAACAAATTAAAAGTGGCACTTGACGAAATGGTAATTGATGGTTTCACTACTACGGCTGATTTTCTATATGCAGTATTAAGTTACCCACCATACGCAAAAGGAAATGCAGAAGAAGTTGATATTAAATTCCTTGAAAAACATCACATAGTTAAAGGAGTGAAATTATGATGAAAGTTGATTTAAACTGTGATCTAGGTGAAGCATTTGGTAACTATTCATTTGGAGGTGATAAAGATATCATTCCTTTAGTTACATCTGCTAATATAGCCTGTGGTTTTCATGCGGGCGATGAAAATGTAATGAATCAAACAGTAAAATTAGCTAAAAAAAATCATGTGAGTATTGGCGCTCATCCCGGACTTCCAGATTTAAAAGGGTTTGGTCGTCGAAAGATGGATATTAGTCCAACCGAAGTATATAACCTCATAGTTTATCAGTTAGGTGCTTTAGAAGGATTTTGTAAAGTACATCAAACACGAATAAATCATGTTAAACCACACGGTGCACTGTATAATATGGGTGCTAAAAATAAAGACATTGCAAAAGCAATTGCAAAAGCAGTATACGATTTTGATTCTGCTATAGTGCTTGTAGGTTTATCTAATTCATTATTAATATCTGAAGCTAAAGCAATTGGATTGAAAACAGCTTCTGAAGTGTTTGCTGATAGACGTTACGAAGATAATGGACAATTAGTTAGTCGTAAAGAACCAGACGCAGTCATTACTGATACTGATGAAGCACTAAAACAAGTTTTGAAAATGGTAACTGAAAACAAAGTGATAAGTCGCAATGGGAAAGAAATTGATTTGGAAACAGATACAATATGTGTTCACGGTGATGGTAAACATGCACTAGAATTTGTTGAACAAATAAGAAAAAAATTAACGAAAGAAGGCATTGATATTCAATCCTTATAAGGGGGTTTTCTAATGAAAGAAAGTTTAAATCAAAAACAAGATAAAGACAATTTTAAATTTACAAAAAGTCATAGACGCTTACTTTATGGATCTGTATTTTTAATGGCTACATCAGCGATTGGTCCTGCATTTTTAACTCAAACTGCTGTGTTTACGGCAGAATTTTATGCAAGTTTCGCTTTTGCAATCTTAATCTCTATATTAATTGATATTGGAGCTCAAATTAATATTTGGCGTGTATTAGTTGTAACAGGTTTACGTGGTCAAGAAGCATCAAATAAAGTGTTACCTGGATTAGGAACTTTAATTTCAATATTGATTGCTTTTGGAGGACTTGCTTTTAATATCGGAAACATAGCTGGTGCTGGTTTAGGATTGAATGCAATGTTTGGACTTGATGTTAAATGGGGAGCAGCGATTACAGCCATTTTTGCAATTTTAATATTTGTAAGTAAAAGTGGTCAAAAAATTATGGATATTGTTTCAATGATTTTAGGAGTAATAATGATATTAGTAGTAGCTTATGTCATGGTTGTATCTAACCCTCCCTATGGTGATGCACTTATCCATTCAGTTGCACCAGAACACCCCATTAAATTAATTTTACCAATTATTACTTTAGTTGGAGGAACAGTAGGTGGATACATCACATTTGCTGGCGCACATAGAATACTTGATTCTGGAATGAAAGGTAAAGAGTTTTTACCATTTGTGAATCGTTCAGCTATTGCAGGTATCTTAACTACAGGTATTATGAGAACATTATTATTCTTAGCAGTACTTGGAGTTGTAGTGACAGGTGTCACTTTAAATGCAGATAATCCGCCAGCATCAGTATTTGAACATGCTATTGGACCAATAGGAAAAAATATTTTTGGAGTTGTTATTTTCGCAGCCGCAATGTCATCAGTGATCGGTTCAGCATATACAAGTGCAACTTTCTTAAAAACATTACACAAATCATTATTTAATAAAAATAATTTGATTGTCATTGTCTTCATCGTGATTTCAACAATAATTTTCTTATTAATTGGAAAACCAATTAGTTTATTGATTATTGCTGGAGCAATAAATGGATGGATTTTACCGATTACTTTGGGTGCAATATTGATAGCGAGTAGAAAAAAATCAATTGTTGGAGATTATAAACATCCAACATGGATGCTAGTATTTGGCATTGTAGCAGTTATTGTTACAATTATAACAGGTATATTGTCTCTACAAGATTTAGCTACTTTATGGAAAGGTTAATCATAAATAAATATCTAATTTAGGATTTTAAAATTTAACTGTCGACAGTGTTTAACTGTATCGACAGTTTTTTTATTAAATCATTTACAAGATTATTTTAATAGAAAAAGTTAGTCGTGATGAACTAGAAATTATGTTAGAATAACATGTGCTAAGATTAAAGTTGAGGTGTAAATATGATTGGAATTATTGGAGCTATGGAAGAAGAAGTAGCGATTTTAAAACATAAATTAGTGAATTTAAATGAGGTTGAAGTAGCACATGTAAAATTTTATCGTGGTCAACTAAATGATAAAGATGTTGTTTTAACACAAAGTGGAATTGGAAAAGTAAATGCTGCAATATCCACAACATTGTTAATTGAAAAATTTAAACCAACATTAATTATAAATACAGGTTCTGCTGGTGCTTTAGATGACAGTTTATCAGTTGGAGACATTTTAATTAGTAATCATGTGATGTACCATGATGCAGATGCAACTGCTTTTGGATACGACATCGGTCAAATACCTCAAATGCCAGCTCAATTTGAAGCTAACCAACAATTACTCCAATTAACTGAAAAAGTTGTAAAACAGCAAAATTTAACCGCTAAAATTGGTCAAATTGTAAGTGGCGATAGCTTTATTGGTAGTAGCGAACAGCGATTAAAAATTAAACGTCAGTTTTCAGAAGCTATGGCAGTTGAAATGGAAGCAACGGCTATTGCTCAAACTTGTTATCAATTTAATTTACCTTTTATCGTCACTCGTGCTGTTTCTGATTTAGCAAATGGGAAAGCAGAAATGTCGTTTGAAGAGTTTCTTGGTAAAGCAGCTCAATCATCAAGTAACATTGTTGAACAGTTGGTTAAAGAAATATAAACAATAAATAATTTAAAGGTGAAATGAATGGGATTAATTAAAAAATATTTTATGCCTAGTGATTATGTACAATCTGTATTTCAAATTGATATTGAAAAGTTAGCAAATTCTGGTTTTAAAGGTATTATTACAGATTTAGATAATACATTAGTAGGTTGGGACGTTAAAACACCAACGAAAGAAATACAAGAATGGTTTAAAAAAGCAAATGATTTAGGATTAACGATTACAATTGTATCAAATAATAGTGAAAAACGTGTTTCCGGTTTTTCGAAAGACTTAGACGTTGATTTTATCTTTAAAGCTAGAAAACCTATGGGAAGAGCTTTTAAAAAAGCTATACAACACATGAATATTAAACCAGAAGAAACAGTCGTTATAGGTGACCAAATGCTTACAGACGTACTTGGTGGCAATAATAACGGTCTATATACTATCATGGTAGTTCCTGTCAAAAAGACAGATGGATTTTTAACTAGACTAAATAGAATAATCGAACGTCGATTATTAAACTATTTTAAAAGAAAAGGCTATATTACATGGGAGGAAAATTGATTGGATGAAACTTTAAAATGTATCGGTTGTGGCGCTCCTTTACAATCTGAAGATAAAAACGCACCTGGGTATGTGCCAGAACATAATTTATTTAGAGATGATGTTATATGCCAACGTTGTTTTAGATTAAAAAATTATAATGAAATACAAGATGTAGGAATGGATAGTGAAGATTTTTTAAATTTATTAAATGGATTATCCGATAGACAAGGGATTATCGTTAACGTAATTGATGTTTTTGACTTTGAAGGATCGTTTATTAATGCTTTAAAACGAATTGTAGGAAATAAGAAAATCATTTTGGCGGCGAATAAATTAGATCTTTTACCAAGACAAATTAACCAACGTCGTGTAAAAGAATGGTTAAAAAGAACAGCTAGAAAGTATGGATTAGAAGCTGAAGAGGTGGTATTAATATCAGCTCATAAAGGATGGGGTATTGATGCACTTTTAGAATCAATCAACCGTTTTAGAAATCATCAAGATGTTTATATCGTTGGTACTACAAATGTTGGTAAATCAACTTTAATCAATAAATTAATTGAGCAAAGTGTAGGTGAAAAAGATGTCGTTACAACATCAAGATTTCCAGGTACAACATTAGATATGATAGATATTCCTTTAGATGAGAACACATTTATGTATGACACACCTGGCATTATACAAGCGCATCAAATGACCCATTATGTTACTGAAAAAGAATTGAAAGTGATTATTCCTAGGAATGAAATTAAACAACGTGTATTTCAGTTAAATGAGGGACAAACTTTATTCTTCGGTGGATTAGCTAGGATAGATTATGTTTCTGGTGGGAAACGACCACTTGTATGTTATTTTTCTAATGATTTAAATATTCATAGAACTAAAACTGAAAAGGCAAATGATTTATGGCGAAATCAAATAGGGCATTTATTAAGTCCACCTAGTAACCCCGAAAAATTTAATATAAGTGATATGAAAGCTGTACGTCTAGAAACAGGGAAAGAAAAACGTGACATTATGATTTCTGGATTGGGCTTTATTACACTCGAAGCAGGTGCAAAAGTGATTGTTCGTGTTCCTAAAAGTGTTGATGTTGTTTTAAGACAATCTATTATGTAGGGAGGATTCATAATGAAATTTGCAGTGATAGGAGATCCGATTTCACATTCATTATCTCCAGTGATGCATAATACTAATTTTAAAGTTTTAGGTTTAAATGATACTTATGAAGCATTGCATATACCGGTTCAAGATTTCGATAATATTAAAGAAATAATAACTGAAAAAAATTTAAGTGGATTTAATATTACTATTCCTCATAAAGAACGCATTATTCCATTCTTAGATGATATTGATGAACAAGCTAAAGCTGTAGGTGCAGTGAATACTGTGAAAATAGAAGGGAATAAATGGATTGGTTATAATACTGATGGTCTTGGATACGTAAAAGGATTAAAACAAGTATATCCTGACTTATCAAATGCATATATTTTAATTCTTGGAGCTGGGGGTGCAAGCAAAGGTATTGCAACTGCACTTTCACAATGTGTACAACCTAAATTAACTATAGCGAATAGAACAATGAGTCGCTTTGATAATTGGAAATTAGATATTAATGCGATTACCCTACAACAAGCTGAACAATATCTTGATGAGTTTGATATTATTATTAATACAACATCAGCAGGATTAGATAATAATAAAGAGAGTGTAATTCGTCTCGATCAATTATCACCGAATACATTGGTAAGTGATATCATTTATATTCCCTATAAAACATCATTTTTACAACAAGCTGAAGAGAAGGGTAACCCTATTTATAATGGTCTAGATATGTTTGTATATCAAGGTGCTGAGAGCTTTAAAATATGGACTGGCAAAGATGCTGAAATTAAAGAAATGAAATTAGCAGTTTTAAATCAATTAAAAGGAGAATAATATGCTATGCTAACAGGTAAACAAAAAAGATATTTAAGAAGTTTGGCGCATAACATTGATCCAATTTTTCAAATAGGTAAAGCTGGAATTAATGATAATATGATTAGTCAAATAGATGAAACACTTGAAAATAGAGAATTAATTAAAATTCATATACTTCAAAATAATTTTGATGATAAAAACGATTTAGCCCAAACGCTAAGTCAAGCTACTAATAGTGAAGTGGTCCAAGTCATTGGATCAATGATAGTCATTTATAGAGAATCTCAAGAAAATAAGGAAATTTCATTACCATAATTCTATGAAAAAAATTGTTTTATACGGCGGACAATTTAATCCTATTCATACTGCACATATGTTAGTAGCTAATGAAGTATTTCATAAAATTAAACCGGATGTTTTCTATTTTTTACCAAGTTATATGGCTCCACTTAAAGAACATAACGATTACTTAGATGCTCATTATCGCATCAAAATGATTAATATGGTAATTGAGCAGTTAGGTTTCGGAAATATTTGTTATGCAGAATTAGAAAGAAAAGGTCAAAGTTATACGTATGATACATTAAAAGCTTTAATTGACCAAAATCCTTACGATAAGTTTTATTTTGTAATAGGATCAGACCAATATGATCAACTTGATAAATGGTATAAAATAGATGAATTAAAGCAAATGATTATCTTTATAGTAGTAAATAGAGAAAAAAATATTCAAAAGGTTGATGAAAATATGATTTCCATATCTATTCCAAGAATGGATATTAGTTCATCAATGATTAGACAACGTGTAAAAGATAAAAAAACAATTGATATTTTAGTCCCTCGAAATGTTAGTAAATATATTAGAGAGGAAGGATTCTATGAACACTAAAGAAGCAAAAAAACTTATCGAAAATAAATTGCCCGAAAAGCGTTTTAAACATTCTCTTAGAGTAGCTGACACAGCAGTTAAGCTTGCTGAAATCTATGATGGAGATAAAAGTAAAGCAGAGTTAGCAGGCATTTTACATGATTATTGTAAATATGATGATTTAGGAAAAATGTATCAAGTCGTTCGCCAACATGATTTAGATAGCAATTTGTTAAGTTATGGAAGTGAAATTCTTCATGGACCTGTATGTGCAGCATTAATGAAGGCTGATTATGGCATCGAAGATGAAGAAATATTATTAGCCATTAAATATCACACTACTGGTCGTAAAGAAATGACAAAAACTGAAAAATTGGTATTTATTGCTGACTATATAGAACCTGGTAGAAAAACTCCAGGAGTTGAAGAAATTAGAGATATGGCATACAATCAAGGTAGCTTAGATAAAACAATTTATGAAATATCAAAACGAACAGTCTTATTTTTAATTAGTAAAGATATTACTGTTTATGGTTCTACGATTGAATGTTTAAATTATTATAATTATAGTGATCAAAAGATAAAGGATGATTAAATGAATTCAGAAGAATTATTAAATATTGCTGTCACAGCGACAGAAGATAAAAAAGCAGAAGATATTGTTTCTCTTAATATGCAAGGTATTAGTGATATGACTGATTATTTTGTAGTGTGTCATGGTAATAATGAACGTCAAGTTCAATCAATTGCTAGAGCAGTAAAAGAAAAAGTGCATGAAAATAATATTGAAGTAAAGCGTATGGAAGGTTATCAAAGTGCAAGATGGGTCTTAATTGATTTAGCAGACGTAGTAGTTCATATTTTCCATAAAGATGAACGCAATTACTATAATATAGAGAAACTTTATCAAGATGCTCCAATAGAATCATATAATCAGGTAGCATATTAAAATGATGCAATACACTGAAATGAGTAAAGTTTATGATCAGCTTACTCAAGATCAACCTTATGAAGAATGGTTTAATATTGTAAAATATTATACAAGAACAATGTCTTCTAATGATTCAATAAATATTCTTGATATTGGTTGTGGCACTGGAAGTTTAACGCAATTACTTCCTTCTATTGGAACGGTTACAGGCATGGATTTAAGTACAGACATGTTATCTATTGCTGCAAATAAATCTAATCAAGTTACTTGGTTAGAAGGTGACATGACCGATTTTTCATTAAATACAACATATGATGTTGTAACAATATTTTGTGATTCCCTGAATTATTTACCTGATATTGATGATATCGTAAATACGTTTAATTGTGTATTTAATCATTTATCTCATTTAGGAATGTTTATATTCGATATTCATACGATATATAAAATGAACACAGCATTTAATAATCAATGTTATATTGATGATAATGATAATATATTTTTAGCGTGGGAAGCTATAAAGGGTGGAGAACCTTATAGTGTTTATCATGATATGAGTTTCTTTTTAAAACAGCATAATGGTAATTATCACCGTTTTAATGAATCACACTATCAAAGAACATTTGAAAAAGATTTCTATATTCGATTGTTAAAACAAACTGGATTTAATCGTATTGAAACTTTTGTAGACTTTGACATCAATAATCATAATGAAAAAGGTGACAGATTGTTTTTTGTTGCTTATAAATAAAATAAAGTAAACTCATCTCCTTATACGTTTATACATATAAGGAGATGAGTTTTTGTTTAAGTATAGAAATGAAATAATTCAATTATTAACTAAGTGGAAGACTCATATCATCATTTTAATTGCAGTAGTGTTACTTTTTATAGTGATTCTCATGCTTATGAAAAATAATGAGACTTCAGAACATATGACAACATCTAATGCTAATAATAGCCAATTTAATAATAATGAAAAATATAATAAAAATAAAAATGATAATAATTTATCCACTTCTTCTAAAGAAAATTCAACTATTTATGTAGATGTCAAAGGGGCTGTTAAATTACCAGATGTTTATGAAATGAAAAAGAACGATAGAGTTAAAGATGTATTAAAAAAAGCTAAAGTTTCTGAAAACGCTGATATTACAAAAATCAATTTATCTGAAAAACTTACTGATCAAAAAATGATTTATATACCTAATAAAAATGAAACGAAAATAAATGCTACACCCACTAATCAAAGTAATTTAAATACTTCTGAAAGTATTAAAGTCAATCTTAACACAGCAAATGAAAGAGAATTGCTTAATGTTCCAGGTATAGGGCCAACTAAAGTGAAAGAGATTATTAAATACAGAGAGGAAAAGGGACAGTTTAATAATGTTGAAGACTTAAAACAAGTAAGAGGAATTGGAGGGAAAACTTTTGAGAAACTTAAAGATTACTTTACTACATAAATTAAATTGGAAGAAATTTTAATATAAATTATAATAGATATATATTTTTTTAAGGAGTTGAACTTTATGGATAGAATAAAATGGGATGAATATTTTATGGCACAAAGTCATTTGCTTGCATTACGTTCTACATGTCAACGATTATCAGTAGGCGCAACAATTGTAAAGGACAATAGAATAATTGCAGGAGGTTATAATGGCTCAGTAGCAGGAGAAGTTCACTGTATTGATGTAGGATGTTTAATAGAAGATGATCATTGTATTAGAACCATCCACGCAGAAATGAATGCATTATTACAATGCGCAAAACAAGGTGTATCGTCAGATAATGCAACGATATATGTCACACATTTTCCTTGTTTAAACTGTACTAAGTCTATTATTCAAGCAGGTATTAAAAAAATATACTATGCAAAAGATTATCATAATCATAAATATGCTATTAAATTATTAAATCAAGCAGGTATTGAGTATGAAAAAATACCATTTTCTGCTAATAAAATAGCTGAATTTTTAACTAAAGAATGTTAGTTGTTTTATATGCACTTTCTTTTTTAAGTGGTATATTATGGGTTCATCTTAAATTATTTTCAATTTTAATATTTACTATTATATTAATTATTGTGTATCGAAAGAGTATTCCTTTATACCACTATTTATTAATTCTATCCTTTTTCTTTCTAGCTTTATTTCAAGTACACCATACTTTGAAAACAAATCATTTAATACTCCAAAATTTAAAAGTCCACAGTAATATACATTCAAAAGTAACGTTTCAAAATGATATAAAACAATTCAATCAAATTATTAAAGGACAATTTCGATATAAACATAATCTTTATCACTTTACTTTTAAAAGTCCACAATTGAGAGCTAAAGATTTAAAAAATCGAGAATGTAAAATTAATGGAAATATCACAAATAGTATTCAAAATGAAGTCTATGTTTATATCAATCAAATAGATAATAAATATTGTACTAAGGTTAATCATATAAGTTTTATAGATAAACACCTAAATTATATTCAAAACAAGTTATATCATTCTTCGTTAAAATATCCAGAGAGAGTATTAGCTTTAATTACTGGGGATACTGGTGCAATTGATACAGATTACTTAGATAAAGTTAAAGCTATAGGTATTTATCATTTACTTGCTGTCAGTGGATCACATGTTGCTACCATTATTTTTATCATTCAATATAGTCTGGTCAGGTTTAATATTCCAAAATTATTTATACGAGTTTTTATTATTATAATACTAATACTATTTATTTTTTATACAAATTTTGCACCGAGTGCTTTAAGAGCAGTTTTAACCGCTATTACTTTTTTTATTATCCCTAAGGCTTTTAAAATTTCGTCTATAAGTGTATTATCTTTAGTCTTTTTATTGATGACAATTTGGAATATGAATTTTGCTTATGATATTGGATTTCAATTTTCTTTCATCATTTCTTTTTTTATACTACTTTCTAAGCCACTATTTAATAATCAATCAATTTTAAAGAATTATATTTATATAACAATTATCGCTCAATTTTCATCCATGATTATTAGTATTTACCATTTTAATCAGTTTCAATGGATTGGTTTTATTTCTAATGTAATATTTGTCCCATTATATTCTTTCATTATTTTTCCACTTTCTATTGTTTTATTTATTTTCTATCATTTCTTTAGTGACTTGCGATATATAAATATGGTTGCAAATCAATTATTTGAACTGCACGATAGAATAATGCAACCGTTCATTTTATTTAGAAATTACCAAATAAATATCGCTGATCAATCAAATTTAAGTCTACTATACTGTTTCATTTTATTAACTCTACTAACTACATTTATATGTTATAAAAATTATAGAGTATTCTTAATTATAATTATCTTATTTATAATATTTTTAAGATTCACTAATCAACCATTAGCGACGACGTTTACTGCTTTAAACGTTGGCCAAGGTGATAGTTTTCTTTTTCAAACAAAAAATAATGAAACTGTGATGGTAGATACTGGTGGTAAAGTAGTTCAAACGAAGATTAAAGATAATCATAATATTGCGAAATATCATATTATTCCTACTTTAAAATCTAGAGGAATATCAAAAATTGATCACTTAATTCTTACCCATCCACATAATGATCATATCGGCGAATTTCCTTATTTAGCACAAAATATAAGAATCAAAAATTTATATTTATATATAAAAAGTTATTCTATAGAACAAATTAAAACTATACATACAACTTGTAGTATATATCATATAAAAGTTATTGATGTTTCAGAGACTAATAAAATTCAGTTGAAAGAAGCTAAAATATCATTTTTAAATGCTTTTATTGATTCCAATGAAGACAAAAATGCACAAAGTATAATCTCATTAATAGAGTACAAAAATTACAAATTATTATTGATGGGCGACGCAATTGAAGAAAATGAAAATTTATTATTAAAGAAATATCATTTACCGTTAATTGATGTTCTAAAAGTTGGACACCATGGCAGTAAAACAAGTAGTTCAAAACATTTGTTAGAAATCATACAACCTAAAATAAGTATTATTTCAAGTGGAAAAAATAATACTTTTCATTTGCCTAATAATGAAACGATAGATAAATTAGAGAAAATTAATTCTCATATCTACAATACTCAGACTGATGGAGATATTACTTTAAATCTCGATAATCAACTTATATCATCCTTTAATAAAAGTTAATGATAGAGAATAATAATTACACAATGCTATAATAACTTAATGGTAGAATTTTGAAAGGGTGCAAGTTTACATGGCTAATAATATAATGGCTATATACGGAGAAGTGCCAGAACTAGTGGAGAAAAAAAGTAATGAAATCGTAGAAAGTTACTTAAATGAAAAAAAAGACGATTTTAACTATGTTAAATATAATCTTTATGATACAAGTTTTAATCAGATTATGGAAGAAGCATTAACGATGCCTTTTATTTCAGAGAAAAAAGCTATCGTTGTTAAAAATGCTTTTATCTTTACAGGTGAGAAAGTTTCAAAAGATATCCAACCAAACAACGAACAAGTGAACGAATTTTTAGAAAAATATGATGGAGAAAATTTTATCATTTTTGAAGTGTATCAAAATAAATTAGATGAAAGAAAGAAAATTACTAAAACTTTAAAAAAGACAAGCAAGCTAACTAAAGTTGAACAGATGTCTGAACAAGAGATTAAAAAATGGATAAAAAATAAACTTCATGAAAATTTTAAAGATATTAAACAGGATGCATTAGATTTATTTATAGAATTAACTGGTATTAACTTTAATATAGTTTCGCAAGAATTAGAAAAAATCATTTTATTCTTAGGAGAGCGACCAACTATAAATAAAAAAGATGTTGAAGAGATTATTAATAGAAGTTTAGAACAAAATGTTTTTCTTTTAACTGAATATATACAAAAAGGAGAAAAATATAAAGCCATTCAACTTATTAAAGATTTAATAGTAATGAAGGAAGAACCTATTAAACTATTAGCATTAATAACAAGTAATTATCGATTATATTATCAATGTAAAATTTTAAGTCGAAAAGGATATAGCGGACAACAAATTGCTAAAACAATTAATGTGCACCCATATCGAGTTAAATTGGCTTTAAATCAAGTAAAACATTATCAATTAACTCATTTGCTAAATATTATTGATCAATGTGCAGAAACTGATTATAAGTTAAAATCCTCATATATGGATAAACAACTGATTTTAGAATTATTTATTCTTTCTTTATAAATAAAAAAAGTTCAAGCTAATCGCTTGAACTTTTTAAATGATTATTTGCTTGAAGACATTAATTGAGATTTAATGCGGTCAGCTTTATTTGAATGAATTAAGTTACTGTGTGCAGCTTTATCAACTGATTTAATTGCGAAGTTAACTAATTCAGCTTTATTATCAGCATTATTTTCAATTGCTGATTTAGCATTTTTCACTGCAGTACGCATAGCGTTTTTTTGTGAAATATTACGTTCTTCAGCAGTTTCAGTTGTTCTTACACGTTTAATAGCAGATTTAATATTTGGCATTACTGTCACCTCCTAAAAGTGATCTAAGCATATCAAATTTTATTTTGATTACAACAAGAAATATTTTATCAAAACATGAATATTTGTGCAATCATTTATTAACATTAAACCTATTTATTTACAAAAAGAACGATATTAACTATTGGAAACCTTTATACAACACTTTATAATTGTTATGTAGTTTAAGAAAAATCTTAAAATTAAAAGTAAATAAAGAATCTTCACATGATGATTCTTTTCTCTTAAATTTGCAAATAATGATTAAAAACGATATTATGTCAAAGATGTATACACATACGGGTAAATTTACGAAAGCGAGAATGATAAGTTATGGATATGCAAGAACGCTATAACCGAAGAGACAATATAAGAAACTTTTCTATAATTGCTCATATTGATCATGGTAAATCAACGTTAGCAGATAGAATATTAGAAAATACTAAATCTGTAGAAACTAGAGAAATGCAAAATCAATTGCTTGATTCAATGGATCTTGAAAGAGAGCGCGGTATTACAATTAAATTAAATGCTGTTAGATTAAAATATGAATCTAAAGATGGACAGACTTATACGTTTCATTTGATCGATACTCCAGGGCACGTCGATTTCTCATATGAAGTTTCTCGTTCATTAG
Source organism: Staphylococcus sp. HMSC057A08 (assembly GCF_001812925.1). Lineage (NCBI taxonomy): Bacteria > Bacillati > Bacillota > Bacilli > Caryophanales > Staphylococcaceae > Staphylococcus > Staphylococcus sp. HMSC057A08. The sequence continues at coordinate 140,946 of NZ_KV810854.1, forward strand.
CTGCATGTGAAGGCGCTATTTTAGTAGTTGATGCTGCACAAGGCATTGAGGCTCAAACTCTTGCTAATGTTTACTTAGCACTAGATAATGATTTAGAACTCTTACCGGTAGTAAATAAAATAGATCTACCCGCAGCTGAACCAGAAAGAGTAAAACAAGAATTAGAAGACGTTATTGGTTTAGATAAAGATGAAGTTGTGTTAGCAAGTGCTAAATCAAATATTGGTATTGATGAAATCTTAGAAAAAATTGTTGAAGTTGTTCCTCCACCAGAAGGAGATCCTAGTGCACCGCTTAAAGCTCTTATTTTTGATTCAGAGTACGATCCTTATCGAGGTGTTATTTCTTCTATTCGTGTAATGGAAGGCGTTGTAAAAGCTGGAGATCGTATCAAAATGATGGCAACAGGAAAAGAGTTTGAAGTTACTGAAGTTGGGATTAATACTCCTAAACAACTACCAATTGAAGAACTTACAGTAGGCGATGTTGGATATATTATTGCAAGTATTAAAAATGTCGACGATTCACGTGTTGGGGATACTATCACTCATGTAGATAGACCAGCAGATGCTCCGTTAAAAGGGTATAAAAAGATGAATCCAATGGTTTATTGTGGATTGTTCCCAATTGATAATAAAGATTATAACGATTTAAGAGAAGCTCTTGAAAAACTTCAATTAAATGATGCATCATTAGAATTTGAACCAGAATCATCACAAGCGTTGGGATTTGGATTTAGAACAGGATTCTTAGGTATGCTACATATGGAAATTATTCAAGAGAGAATTGAACGAGAGTTTGGAATAGAATTAATTGCCACTGCACCTTCAGTTATATATAAATGCGAAATGAATGATGGTTCAGAAGTTATAGTTGATAATCCATCTCAAATGCCTGAACGTGATAGAATTAAAGCGATTTATGAACCATATGTAAAAGCAACAATGATGGTTCCAAATGACTATGTAGGAGCAGTTATGGAACTGTGTCAACGTAAACGTGGCCAATTTATAAACATGGATTACTTAGATGATATCCGTGTAAATATCGTTTATGAAATTCCATTGTCAGAAGTTGTATTTGATTTCTTTGACCAATTAAAATCTAATACGAAAGGCTATGCTTCATTTGATTATGAATTTATCGAAAATAAAGAAAGTAATTTAGTTAAAATGGATATTTTATTAAATGGTGACAAAGTAGATGCACTTAGTTTTATCGTTCACAGAGATTTTGCGTATGAACGAGGTAAAGCTCTTGTTGAAAAGTTAAAAACACTTATTCCTAGACAACAATTCGAAGTTCCGGTTCAAGCTGCAATAGGTCAAAAAATCGTAGCCCGAACTAATATTAAATCTATGGGTAAAAATGTGTTATCTAAGTGTTATGGTGGAGATATCAGCCGTAAACGTAAATTACTTGAAAAACAAAAAGCTGGTAAAGCAAAAATGAAAGCTGTTGGTAACGTAGAAATACCACAAGATGCTTTCTTAGCTGTTCTTAAAATGGATGATGAATAAATTATTAATGCGAGGCTGGAACCTACAATCATGTGTTCCAACCTCGTTTGTGTTTTAAAAACTTAAAATTGAGGGTGTAACTATGTCAATAAAAAGTGCGTATATTCATATACCTTTTTGCGTTAGGATTTGTACATATTGTGATTTTAATAAGTACTTTATTAACAAACAACCAGTAGATGAATATATTTCTGCATTAATTAAAGAAATGAAAACAAGTGAAATTAGAAATCTTGAAACAATGTACGTTGGAGGAGGTACTCCTACAGCTTTAAATCTCAAGCAACTTGAAACACTTTTAAAAGCAATACAGTCAACTTTTTCAATTAAAGGTGAATATACATTTGAAGCAAACCCCGATGAATTAACTTTAGATAAAGTGAAATTACTGCACTCATATGGTGTAAATAGAATTTCTATGGGTGTACAAACATTTAAACCAGAATTACTAAAAATTCTAGGTAGAACACATAAAACTCAAGATATATATAATGCTGTAGATTATGCCAGAAAAGCAAATATTGAATCGATTAGTTTAGACCTAATGTATCATTTACCAACTCAAACATTAGACGATTTTTCAGATAGTCTTAATAGAGCAATACAAATGGATATAGATCATATTTCAAGTTATGGATTAATTTTAGAACCTAAAACTCAATTTTATAATATGTATCGAAAAGGCAAATTAAAATTGCCAAACGAAGATCTAGGAGCTGAAATGTACCAATATTTAATGAATGTTTTAGGAGAAACCTCATTTAAACAGTATGAAATCTCAAATTTCGCCAAGTCTCATCATGAATCAAGACATAATAAGACTTACTGGCTAAATGAAGAATATTATGGTTTTGGAGCAGGCGCAAGTGGATATGTAAATGGAGAACGCTATTCGAATCTCAATCCTGTTAATCATTACATCAATGCTATTAATAATCATCAACGTCCTATTTTAACTTCCAATTTCCCTACTCAATCAGAAAGAATGGAAGAAGAAATGTTTTTAGGATTAAGAATGAATAAAGGTGTCGATAAAGTTAAATTTCTTTCAAAATTTGGTACCTCAATGGATAAAGTGTTTGGTGAGACAATAAATAATCTGAAAAAGAAAAATTTACTTTATGAAAGAGATAACCATATTTCATTGACAAACAGGGGAAAAATCATTGGAAATGAAGTTTTTGAAGCATTTCTATTAAATTAATAAATTTTTTTGAAAAATAAGAGCTTTAACGTTGACTTACTTTGACCAATTTGTTAAATTATAATTAGCACTTGAGACAAAGGAGTGCTAATGAGGTGAAGACATGATTACAAATAGACAATTAAGCATTTTAAATGCAATTGTTGAAGATTATGTTGATTTAGGACAACCGATAGGTTCTAAAACCTTAATTGATAGACATAACTTAAATGTAAGCCCAGCTACTATTAGAAACGAAATGAAGTATTTGGAAGAGTTGAATTTTTTAGAAAAAATTCATTCATCTTCAGGGCGTGCACCTTCTGAACAAGGTTTTAGATTATACGTCAATCAATTGTTAAAACAAACATCTCATCAAAAACAAAATAAAGTTCAACGTTTAAATCAACTTTTGATTGAGAATCATTATGATATTTCTTCAGCCCTTAGTTATTTTGCTGATGAATTATCAATAAAATCTCAATATGCAACGTTGGTTGTTCGACCTAATCACAAAACAGATATTATAAATAATGTTCATTTGATTCGTGCAAATTCGTCTATAATTATAATGGTCATCATCTATAATTCTGGACATGTAGAACATTTACATTTAAGTGAATCAATGGAGTTTGACGATGATAGGTTAACAAGGATTTCAAATTTTTTGACTGATAATTATTATAAAAGTCAATTTGATTTTAATAAGAAGTTAAAACAATTTACAAATTCTATTGCGGAACAATCCTTTATAAATGAATTAACTATCATGCTAACTTCTCATCTCCATAAACAAAGTAATAGCATTTTTATGGGTGGAAAGGTTAAACTTATTGATGCACTGAACGAAACCAATGTTTCTTCTATTCAGCCAATCTTACAATATCTAGAATCAGAAAAAATTATCGAGTTACTAGAAAATATTTCTACTTCTGAAATTAATGTTAAAATTGGCCACGAAATAGATAAAGGGTTAAGTGATATTTCAATTATAACGAGCCAGTACCATTTTGATGATGCACTAAAAGGACAAATTGCGGTTATCGGACCAACTGCGATGCATTATCAAAATGTGATTCAATTACTTAATCAAATATGGTGAATCTAATTGTAATTATATTGGAGGGCATAAAATGACAGAAAAAGACGAATCAGTGAAAAATAACACTGAACATACTGAAGAAAATGAAACCGTTAAAAACGAAGCGTCGTCTTTAAATGATGTAGAAAATAATCCTTCTGAAGAAGAATTAAATAATGAATCTACATCTGAACATGATAATGAAGATAAAAATGATCAATCTAAAGACGAAGAGATTCAACAATTACAATTAAAAGCAAATGAAAATGAAGAAAAATATTTAAGATTATATGCTGAATTCGAAAATTATAAGCGTCGAATTCGAAATGAAAATGAAACGAATAAAAAATATCAAGCTCAACACGTGCTTACTGATATTTTACCTACTATCGATAACATTGAACGTGCACTGCAAATTGAGGGTGATGATGAATCATTTAAATCTCTCAAAAAAGGCGTTCAAATGATTCATGAAAGCTTATTAAGAGCATTAAAAGACAATGGCTTAGAAGAAATTGAATCTGAAGGTCAAGAATTCGATCCAAACTTCCATCAAGCTGTTGTTCAAGATGACAATCCTGATTTTAATTCTGGTGAAATCACTCAAGAATTACAAAAAGGGTATAAATTAAAAGATAGAGTTTTAAGACCATCTATGGTCAAAGTTAATCAATAAGATTTAAATTTGAAAAATTTTTAAAATTGGAGGAATTTTATTATGAGTAAAGTAATAGGTATTGACTTAGGTACTACAAATTCTTGCGTATCTGTATTAGAAGGAGACGAACCTAAAGTAATTCAAAATCCTGAAGGTGCTAGAACAACTCCATCAGTTGTGGCATTTAAAAATGGTGAAACTCAAGTAGGTGAAGTTGCTAAACGTCAAGCAATTACAAACCCAAATACTGTACAATCAATTAAACGTCATATGGGTACAGATTATAAAGTAGATATTGATGGCAAATCATATACACCACAAGAACTTTCAGCAATGATTTTACAAAATTTAAAAAACACTGCTGAAAGTTATTTAGGAGATAAAGTGGATAAAGCAGTAATCACTGTGCCTGCTTATTTCAATGATGCTGAACGTCAAGCTACTAAAGATGCTGGTAAAATTGCTGGTTTAGAAGTAGAACGTATCATTAACGAACCAACAGCTGCAGCATTAGCTTATGGTTTAGATAAAACTGAACAAGATCAAAAAGTCTTAGTATTTGACTTAGGTGGCGGTACTTTCGACGTTTCTATTCTTGAATTAGGCGATGGCGTATTCGAAGTATTATCAACTGCAGGGGATAACAAACTTGGAGGGGACGACTTTGACCAAGTAATCATCGACTATTTAGTATCAGAATTCAAAAAAGAAAATGGTGTTGACTTATCACAAGATAAAATGGCGTTACAACGTCTTAAAGACGCTGCAGAAAAAGCTAAAAAAGATTTATCTGGTGTATCTCAAACACAAATCTCATTACCATTCATTTCAGCTGGAGAAAATGGTCCATTACACTTAGAAATCAACTTAACTCGTTCTAAATTTGAAGAATTAGCTGATTCATTAATCAGAAGAACAATGGAACCAACTCGTCAAGCACTTAAAGATGCTGGCTTATCTACTTCTGAAATTGATGAAGTTATCCTAGTTGGTGGTTCAACTCGTATTCCTGCAGTACAAGAAGCAGTTAAAAAAGAAATTGGTAAAGAACCTCATAAAGGTGTAAACCCAGATGAAGTTGTTGCAATGGGTGCTGCTATCCAAGGTGGCGTAATTACTGGTGATGTTAAAGACGTTGTATTATTAGACGTAACTCCATTATCATTAGGTATCGAAATTATGGGTGGTCGTATGAATACGTTAATTGAACGTAATACAACAATTCCAACATCAAAATCTCAAGTATATTCAACAGCAGCTGACAATCAACCAGCAGTAGACATTCACGTATTACAAGGTGAACGTCCAATGGCTTCAGATAATAAAACATTAGGTAGATTCCAATTAACTGATATTCCACCAGCTCCACGTGGTGTACCTCAAATTGAAGTAACATTTGATATTGATAAAAATGGTATCGTAAACGTTACTGCAAAAGACTTAGGTACAAATAAAGAACAAAATATTACTATTCAATCAAGTTCTGCATTATCTGATGAAGAAATTGATCGTATGGTTAAAGATGCTGAAGAAAATGCTGAAGCAGATAAACAACGTCGTGAAGAAGTAGACTTAAGAAACGAAGCAGATAGCTTAGTATTCCAAGTTGAAAAAACAATTAAAGACTTAGGTGAAAATATCAGTGAAGAAGACAAATCAAATGCTGAAAGCAAAAAAGATGCACTTAAATCAGCATTAGAAGGTCAAGATTTAGATGATATTAAAGCTAAAAAAGAAGAATTAGAACAAGTAATTCAAGAATTATCTGCTAAAGTATATCAACAAGCTCAACAAGCTCAACAACAAGCACAAGACAATTCACAACAATCAAATGATAGCAATGTTGAAGACGCTGAGTTCAAAGAAGTTAAAGACGACGAAGATAAAAAATAAAGCTAATCGTTTATAACGTTTACTATGTAAACATTTATAAATGTAAGCCAAAAAGTCAAAGTCAATTGAACATTGGCTTTGACTTTTTCTTTTATAATTAAGATACTTGAGTATGTGTTTAAATTATAAAAATTTAGAAAAGGAGAGATACTTGTGGCTAAAAGAGATTATTATGAAGTTCTTGGCGTAAGTAAAGATGCTTCAAAAGATGAAATTAAAAAAGCATACCGTAAATTATCAAAAAAATATCATCCGGACATCAATAAAGAAGAAGGCGCTGATGAAAAGTTCAAAGAAATTTCTGAAGCATACGAAGTTCTAAGTGATGACAATAAACGTGCAAATTATGACCAATTTGGACATAGCGGTGCCCAAGGTGGATTTGGCAGTCAAGGATTTGGTGGACAAGACTTCAGTGGCTTCGGTGGAGGCTTTGAAGACATATTTAGCTCATTCTTTGGTGGTTCACGTCAAAGAGATCCAAATGCACCTAGAAAAGGTGACGACTTACAATACACTATGACTTTAGAATTCGATGAAGCTGTTTTTGGTACTAAAAAAGAAATTTCTATTCGAAAAGATGTTACGTGTCATACATGTCATGGTGATGGCGCTAAACCAGGTACAAGTAAAAAAACATGTAGCTATTGTCATGGTTCAGGACATGTATCTGTTGAACAAAATACAATTTTAGGACGCGTAAGAACTGAACAAACTTGTCCTAAGTGTGAGGGTAGTGGTCAAGAATTTGAAGAACCATGTCCAACTTGTCATGGTAAAGGGACTGAAAATAAAACAGTAAAATTAGAAGTAACTGTACCTGAAGGTGTAGACAATGAACAACAAATCCGTCTTGCTGGTGAAGGTGCACCTGGTGAAAATGGCGGTCCACATGGTGATCTTTATGTAGTATTCCGCGTTAAACCTTCTGATAAATTTAGAAGAGATGGCGATGATTTATTCTATGAACTTAATATTAGCTTCCCACAAGCATCACTTGGCGATGAAATCAAAGTACCAACTCTAAACAGTAACGTTATGCTTACAATTCCTGCTGGTACTCAAAATGGTAAACAATTCCGTCTTAAAGAGAAAGGCGTTAAAAATGTTCATGGATATGGCCATGGTGATTTATTTGTTAATATAAAAGTTGTTACACCAAATAAACTAACTGATAGACAAAAAGAATTAATGAGAGAATTTGCGGAAATTAGTGGTGAAAATCCGGAAGAACAACCTGCTAATTTTAAAGACAAAGCTCGTAAATTCTTTAGAGGTGAATAGTCATGAACTGGACAGAATTTGCAGTCACTGTAAATCATGAAGTTGAATCTTTAGTCACTAACATATTAGAAAACTATGGTTCAAATGGAGTAGTTATAGAAGATTCCAATGATTTAATTAATCAACCTACTGATAAATTTGGTGAAATCTACGAATTAAAAAAAGAAGATTACCCTGAGCAAGGTGTGAGATTAAAAGCATACTTTAATGAGTTGAAATATAACACTCAATTTAAAAATAAATTAGAAAATGAAATATTAAATTTGGATCTTATAGATGATTCAGTAGTTGAGTTTTCAGCAAAGACTATTGCTGAAGTAGATTGGGCTAATGAATGGAAAAATTATTTTCATCCTTTCAGAGCTTCTAAGAGATTTACGATTGTTCCAAGTTGGGAAGACTATTCAAAAGAATCAGAAGATGAATTATGTATAGAATTAGATCCTGGAATGGCTTTTGGTACTGGAGATCATCCAACAACAAGTATGTGTCTAAAAGCGATTGAAACTTATGTAACACCCGATTCCTCAGTCATTGATGTAGGTACAGGTTCTGGTATATTAAGTATCGCTAGTCACTTAATAGGTGTTAAACGAATTAAAGCCTTAGATATAGACGAAATGGCTGTTGGTGTGGCTAAGGAGAATTTTAGAAAAAATCATTGTGAAAATGATATTGAAGCCATTCCCGGTAATCTATTAAAAGAAGAAAATGAAAAATTTGATGTAGTTATCGCAAATATTTTAGCTCATATTATTGATGAAATGATTGAAGATGCTTATAATACACTAAATGAAGATGGTTATTTTATAACTTCAGGTATTATAGAAGAAAAGCATGAAGATATACTGTCGCATATGAAGCGTGTTGGATTTAATATTGTATCAATCAATCATGACAATGGATGGGTTTGCATTGTTGGTCAGAAAGTGAGTGAATAATTTGCAACGATACTTTATCAATCAAAACGCTGATTCTCATCAGCGTTTTTTTATTACCAATGAAGAAGATATACATCATATCAAAAATGTAATGAGAAATACCGTTGGTAACAAAATTATAATTAATTTTAATGATAAAAAAGTATTTATTAGTGAAATCACAAATATAAATTCTAATCAAATTGAAGTTTTACCAATAAACCAATTAGATATTGACACTGAATTACCAGTTGATGTAACGATTTGTAGTGGTTTAATAAAAGCTGATAAATATGAATGGTTGCTTCAAAAAAGTACAGAATTAGGTGCCAATCATTTTATTTCAGTGGGTATGGATCGATCTGTAGTTAAATTACAAGAGAACAAGGTACAAAAGAAAATAGATAGATGGCAAAAGATTGTAAAAGAAGCTGCTGAACAAAGTTATAGACTTGTTATTCCAGATGTTAAATTTCAGTCGAATTTAAAAGTAATTTATGATACCATAAATAATTATGACTATGTGTTAATAGCATATGAAGACGAAGCCAAGCATGGCGAAAAAAGTCGATTTAAAAATATTTTAAACAACTTTCAAACGAATGATCGTGTGTTAATCATATTTGGACCTGAAGGTGGTTTTTCTGATAAGGAAATCGATCTCTTTAGGGAGGTAAGCTTAAACGTTGGTTTAGGTCCTAGAATATTAAGAGCAGAAACTGCGCCACTATATGCACTTAGTGCTATAAGTTTTGAGAAAGAATTGATGGGGTGAATTAAATGGCAACAGTAGCGTTTCATACTTTAGGTTGTAAAGTAAACCATTATGAAACTGAAGCAATATGGCAATTATTTAAAGATGCTAATTATGAAAGAGTAGATTTTGAAACTAATGCAGATGTATATGTCATTAATACTTGCACCGTGACTAATACAGGTGATAAAAAAAGTAGACAAGTCATTAGAAGAGCAATACGTCGTAATCCGGATGCAGTAGTATGTGTTACAGGTTGTTATGCACAAACATCTTCTGCTGAAATTATGGAGATTCCAGGTGTAGATGTCGTTGTTGGTACTCAAGACAGACATAAATTACTTAGTTATATTGATCAATTTAGAGAAGAACGTCAACCAATTAATGGTGTTGGAAATATTATGAAAAATCGTACATATGAAGAACTTGATGTGCCTTATTTTACGGATAGAACTCGTGCATCTCTAAAAATCCAAGAAGGTTGTAATAATTTTTGTACGTTCTGTATTATTCCATGGGCACGTGGTTTAATGCGCTCTAGAGATCCTGAAAAAGTAGTTGAACAAGCAACACAATTAGTTCAATCTGGATATAAAGAAATTGTATTAACTGGTATTCATACCGGTGGATACGGTCAAGATTTAAAAAATTATAATTTAGCTCAATTACTCAGAGATCTTGAGGAAATTGATGGTTTAGAAAGAATTCGAATTTCTTCAATTGAAGCCAGTCAACTTACTGATGAAGTCATTGACGTTCTAAAAAATTCTAATAAAGTAGTTAGACATTTACATGTACCATTACAATCAGGTTCAGATACAGTATTAAAACGTATGCGTCGCAAATATACTATGGAACATTTTTCTGAAAGACTAACAAAATTACATGATGCATTACCTGATTTAGCAGTTACAAGTGATGTTATAGTAGGTTTCCCAGGAGAAACTGAAGAAGAATTCCAAGAAACATATGATTTTATAGTTAAACATAAATTCTCAGAGTTACATGTTTTCCCGTATTCACAACGTATTGGTACACCTGCTGCACGTATGGGTAATCAAATTGATGAGTCAATTAAAAATGAACGTGTGCATAAACTTATTGCTTTAAGTGATCAACTTGCTAAAGAATACGCATCAAAATTTGAAAATGAAGTTTTAGAAGTGATTCCAGAAGAAGTAGGGGAAACAAAAAATACATTAGTAGGTTACGCAGATAATTATATGAAAGTTGAATTTGAGGGTAGTGAGGATTTAATCGGTGAGATTGTTAAAGTTAAAATTAATAAAGCTGATTATCCAATTAACATTGGTAGTGCAGTTAGAATCGTTAATCATGCTACTAATAAAACTGAAGAAGGCATATTATTATAAATTTTTGAAATTATAAAGATTTATAATTGACCATAATTATTTCATATATTATACTAAATAAAGCATAGTTAATTATTTCTATGCAATTATTGACTTTAAGTTTCGTTGATATTTGGAGGGAGGGAAATACAGATGTCTAAAACAGTAGTACGTAAAAATGAATCACTAGAAGATGCATTACGTAGATTTAAACGTTCAGTATCTAAAAGTGGTACAATCCAAGAAGTACGTAAACGTGAATTTTACGAAAAACCAAGTGTAAGACGTAAGAAAAAATCAGAAGCTGCACGTAAACGTAAATTCAAATAATTAATAGCTCTGTTGACTCCCTCAACATGAATGTTAATTATATATATCCTCTCAATTAGTTAAACTAATTGAGAGTTTTTTTATATAATTGTAATACTATAATATAGTATTTATTTCATGTATAATTTAATTGAGAGCGAGGTGAGATAATGATAAGTATAAGTTTGATACATATCGAGAATACTTTTGCTTCACTGAATCATTCATGGTTGAATCATATGTCAAATATCATTGTTAATCCTATTGTTTTATTAATTCTTACATGTATTATCTTTTTAGGTTTTTTATATCAACTTTATTCTAAAAGGATAAATATTTTAGGTATTTTAGCTTCTCTAGCGTTACTTATTCTATTTCTAGGATTTTTAATTAGTGGCGATGTCAATTTGATTTCGATTTTATTGTTTTTCATAGGTATCATCTTACTAATAATAGAACTATTCGTTGTTGGAGCAGTCATTGGAATTATAGGAATAGTGCTTATTATTGTTAGTATGATTATGTTAGGAGATAATATTTTAGTTATGCTCTTTAATGTTATTGTCGCTTTAATATTTTCTATTATAGAATGGGTGATTTTGGTGAAAGTATTTAATCGCAAAATACCATTTTTTGATAAAGTGGTATTGAATGATTCAACGAGTACAGAAGCTGGTTATAGATCTCATGATGATCGTTCTTACTTAGTGGGAAAAACTGCGTATACTACTACTGATTTAAGACCTGCTGGAATCATAACTTTAGATGACAAAAGAATTGATGCTGTTTCTGACGGTACATTTATCCTGAGAAATAAAAAAGTAAAAATTTTAGAGGTAGAAGGTAGTAGAGTAGTTGTAAGAGAAATAAAAATATAAAAGGAGTAAAATCAATGTTAAATATTGGAATTATAATTATTGCGATTATTATAATAGTTGCGTTATTGTTATTATTTTCATTTGTACCAGTCGGATTATGGATTTCCGCTATTGCTGCAGGTGTAAAAGTTAGTATTGCTACACTTGTAGGAATGCGACTTCGTAGAGTATCTCCTCGTAAAGTGATAGGTCCTCTTATTAAAGCTCATAAAGCAGGATTAAATTTAACAACAAATCAATTGGAATCTCATTATCTAGCTGGTGGTAATGTAGATAGAGTAGTGGATGCCAACATAGCAGCTCAACGTGCAGATATCAATTTACCTTTTGAAAGAGGTGCCGCAATAGACTTAGCGGGACGAGATGTCTTAGAAGCTGTTCAAATGTCTGTTAATCCCAAAGTAATCGAAACTCCCTTTATTACCGGTGTTGCGATGAACGGTATCGAAGTTAAAGCTAAAGCTAGAATTACAGTAAGAGCTAATATTTCTAGACTTGTAGGTGGTTCTGGAGAAGAAACAATTATTGCACGAGTTGGTGAAGGTATTGTTTCCACAATTGGTTCTAGTGAACATCATACACAAGTACTTGAAAATCCTGATAATATTTCTAAAACAGTATTAAGTAAAGGATTGGATTCAGGAACAGCATTTGAAATTTTATCGATTGATATTGCAGATGTAGACATCGGTAAAAATATCGGCGCTGATTTACAAACGGAACAAGCACTCGCAGATAAAAATATTGCTCAAGCTAAAGCTGAGGAACGACGTGCTATGGCTGTTGCCTCTGAACAAGAAATGAAAGCACGTGTTCAAGAAATGCGTGCTAAGGTAGTAGAAGCTGAATCAGAAGTACCACTAGCAATGGCTGAAGCTTTACGTAAAGGTAATATCGGAGTAAAAGATTACTATAATTTAAAAAATGTAGAAGCAGATACAGGTATGAGAAACGCTATTAATAAACGTACCGAACAAAATGACGATGAATCACCAAATTAAATAGAGGGGTGATTAAATGAATATTGGAATTCTTATATTCGTTATTTCTGTGATTGTTACTGGTATTAGTGCAATGAGAGATAAAAGTCATGAACAACGAAAAAATCAAATGCCTCCACACCAAAATACACAAAGTCCTACGCAAAACACACCAAGAAAAAAAGGTATTTTTGAACAGATAGAAGAAGCTTTTAATGAGATGGCATCAGAATTTGATGAAGAAGAACAAACTAAAAAAACATCATCACCAAAACCATCTTCTAAAAAAGAAACGGTTCACAGTGATAAAAATCTTAAAAAAAATGTTACGCCTGAACATCATCGTGGAGAATCAAAACGGTTTGAAACTAAACAATCTCACACCGGAAAAGTGCCTTCTAAAGATAGATATTCAACTTCACGAGAGAGATTTCAAAGTGAAAAAAATATTAAAAAACAGTTAGAAGACTCGCTATCAAAAGAATTATTTAATGTGAGATCTGAAATTGACAAGGAAAAAGAAAAACAACTTTCTTTAATTGAAAAGAAAGCTAAAGAAATTATTAATGATAAGTATTTATCTGAAAAAACGAAACGTTATAAACTGAATCAACTACTCAATAGTAAATCTATTGAGAAAAATATGACACATCAAACGTTTCAATTTGATAATGATCCAATAGTTGATGGAATTATTTGGCAAGAAATATTAAATAAACCTAAAAAATTATAAGAGGTTATAAATAAAAAAATAAGACAACATTCATTGTTTCATTCTGACCTTTATAAGAGACTTTCTACGTGAAAGTCTCTTTATTTATGTTCCTAATAAGTTAAGACGCCCCTAAAACTCATAGTGTTCTTGGTACTTTTTTGTTATGCTATATTATCTTAGGTTAATTATTCATTCAAAACATTTAAATTTGTATACTTTATCATTGTTTAGTAAAATTTATATGAAAGATTAATTATTAATGAATATGTTTTATGTGAAAAGGAGCGCTTTTATGCCAGGAATAATTCAAATAGATAACATCAATCATTCTCAAGCTTTAATTGGTAATAATGATGAACACTTAAAATCGATTGAAGAAGCATTTGATGTTATCATACATGCTCGTGGGCAAGAAATTGCAGTAAAAGGTCAAGTATTAGAGCATGTTGAAAAAGCAGAATTAGTTCTTAAAAATTTATTAAAGGTAATTGAGTTAGGACATTCAATTACATTAAAGGATGTTGAGGCTGCCATAAAGATGGCTAAAAATGATACTATTCAATATCTATTGGATTTATATGATGAAGAGATTACTAAAGATGCCTTTGGTAAAACAATTCGTGCAAAAACAATGGGGCAACGTCTTTATATTAATGCTATGAAACGTAATGATTTGGTATTTGGTATAGGTCCTGCTGGAACAGGTAAAACTTTCCTTGCAGTTGTTTATGCTGCAAAACAATTAAGAAAAGGAACTGTAAAAAGAATTGTTTTAACAAGACCAGCTGTAGAAGCTGGTGAATCATTAGGTTTCTTACCAGGAGACTTAAAAGAAAAAGTTGATCCATATTTAAGACCTCTTTATGATGGTTTAAATACTGTCCTAGGTAGAGAACAAACAGCACGATTTATTGAACGAGGTACAATTGAAATTGCTCCTTTAGCGTATATGAGGGGTAGAACTCTAGATGATGCATTTGTCATTTTAGATGAAGCTCAAAATACAACACATGCACAAATGAAAATGTTTTTAACTCGTCTAGGATTTGGTTCAAAAATGGTTGTAACTGGAGACCAAACTCAAATTGACTTACCAAAAGGTGTTAAAAGTGGATTAAAAGAAGCTATTAAGAACCTTCGTGGTGTTAAAGGAATAAATATTATGGAACTAGATCAAAGCGATGTAGTACGACACCCATTAGTAAGTAAAATTATCGAACGTTATGAAGGAGACAATTAAATGTTTACGATTGATTTCAATGATCATACAAACTTAGTTAAAGGTGAATGGTATCATCAAATTGAAGACTTAATTAACTTTGCTAAAGAAAAAGAAAACATTCATGAAGATGCTGAATTGTCAGTTACTTTTGTAGATAAAGATGAAATTCAAGAAATAAATAAAAATTATCGAGATAAAGATAAAGTGACTGATGTTATTTCTTTTGCACTTGAAGAAGATGAACCAGATATTATTGGTTTAGATATTCCTAGAGTATTAGGAGATATTATTATTTGTACTGATGTAGCTAAGGAACAAGCTGAATCTTATAATCATTCATTTGAAAGAGAACTTGGTTTTTTAGCTTTACATGGTTTTTTACACTTATTAGGTTATGATCATATGAATGAAGAAGATGAAAAAGAAATGTTTGGACGTCAAAAAGAAATTTTAAATGCATACGGATTGACTAGAGATTAAATTTTTAAAACGATTTAAATACACCTTTGATGGTTTAAAAACACTTCTTCAAAAAGATCACAATTATCTAATACACTTAATCTTCGCATTCATAGCTATCATTTTAGGAATTATCGTAAGACTTTCAACTGTAGAATGGTTGTTTGTTTTATTAAGCATCACTTTGGTACTTACGCTTGAAGCTGTGAATACGGCTATAGAATGCGTCGTAGATTTAGTTACTTCTGACTATCATGAATTAGCTAAACAAGCTAAAGATATTGCCGCCTTTAGTGTTATGGTTGTTTCAATCTTTGCACTAATTATAGGTTTAATTATTTTTATACCTCACATCTTTTTTTAAGGGGACAATAAAATGAGTTATCAATCACATTATTTTCAAGAAGTTAGAAAAGCTCAACAACGTGCTTATGTACCGTATAGTCATTTTAAAGTAGGTGCATATTTAAAAACAAAAGACGGTCGTCATTTTTATGGAGCAAATGTTGAAAATGCAGCTTATCCAGCAACGATTTGCGCAGAACGATCTAGTTTAGTAGCTGCAATTTCAGAAGGCTATCGACCAGGAGATTTTGAATCAATAACAGTTACCGTTGACGCTGAACATCCGTCATCACCTTGTGGAACATGTCGTCAAGTATTAAAAGAACTCTGTGATGACGACATGCCTGTGTATATGACAAATCATAAAGGTGAGATGATTAAATCAACTGTAGTAGAACTATTACCTCACGGCTTTTCAGGAAAGGATTTAGAATAAATGACAGAACACAAATCAGGATTTGTATCTATTATAGGGAGACCGAATGTGGGAAAATCCACATTTATGAATAGAGTCATTGGACATAAAATTGCAATTATGTCAGATAAAGCTCAAACAACAAGAAATAAAATTCAGGGAGTAATGACAAGAGAAGATGCTCAAATCATTTTCTTAGATACACCAGGCATTCATAAACCTAAGCATAAATTAGGAGATTATATGATGCGTGTAGCTAAAAATACGCTATCAGAAATCGATGCTATTATGTTTATGGTAAATGTAAATGAAGATATTGGTCGTGGTGATGAATATATAATGGAAATGCTGAAAAATGTTAAAACACCGGTATTTCTAGTGTTAAATAAAATTGATTTAGTTCATCCAGATGCACTTATGCCTAAGATTGAAAAATATAAAACCTATATGGATTTTACTGAAATCGTGCCAATTTCGGCACTTGAGGGATTGAATGTGGATCATTTTATCGATGTACTTAAAGATTATTTACCTGAAGGTCCAAAATATTACCCTGATGATCAAATATCGGATCATCCAGAACAATTTGTAGTAGGCGAGATTATTAGAGAAAAAATCTTACATTTAACAAGTGAAGAAATCCCACATGCAATAGGGGTAAATGTAGACAGAATGATTAAGGAAAGTGAAGAAAGAGTAAGAATTGAAGCAACTATTTTTGTTGAACGTGATTCTCAAAAAGGAATTGTTATAGGTAAGGGTGGGAAAAAACTTAAAGAAGTTGGTAAAAGAGCTCGACGCGATATTGAAATGCTTCTCGGATCAAAAGTTTACCTTGAATTATGGGTAAAAGTTCAGAAAGATTGGAGAAATAAAGTAAACTTTATTCGTCAAATGGGATATGTTGAAGATCAAGATTAACGTTTAAATTAATAGGAAAGCCGGTGAGATGCATTGTTAGAAAAACAAAAAGGAATTATCATAAAATCAGTAGATTATGGTGAATCCGATAAAATTATTACAATATTAAACGAGCATGGTGCTAAAATTCCTATTATGGTAAGACGTGCTAAGAAATCTAAAACCGGCTTGCAAGCTCATACACAACTCTTTGTGTATGGCTTATTTATTTATAATAAATGGAAAGGTATGGGGACGCTCAGTTCTATTGATGTCATAAACCAATATTATCAATTACGATTAGATATTTTTGATAGTAGTTATGCGACTTTATGTGTCGAAGCAATAGATCGATCATTAGAACCAGATGAAGTTTCTCTATATCATTATAAGTTATTAGAATTTGTACTCAATAAAATTTCAGAAGGTAATTCTGCTCAATTAATGTCGATTATCGTATTATTGAAATGTATGAATAAATTTGGTTTTGGCGCATTTTTCAATTATTGTGCAATTACTGGTGATACTGATCAATCTAAGCTTATTGCTTACAGTTTTAAATATGACGGGACAATCTCAGAAACTGTATTAAATAATGATCCTTATGCATTAAAGCTATCCAATAAAACATTTTATTTATTGGATATTTTACAAAAGTTGCCAATTGATAAAATGAATCATTTTAATATTAACCAAACTTTATTAGATGAAATGTCAGAATTAATGATAATGCTGTATAAAGAATATGCTGGCATGTACTTTAAAGGTCAAAAATTAATTAATCAACTTAAGCGATTAGAATAATATACAATGTTTAAATTAATTAAAGAACCCACTTATTACTCATAGCAAGTAATAAGTGGGTTCTTGTTATATTAAAACTTAACTTTTTCAGCTAAGAATGTTTCTAATTCTGAGATTGGCATACGAACTTGTTCCATAGAATCTCTATCACGTACTGTAACTTGATTATCTTCTAATGAATCGAAATCAAATGTAATACAGTAAGGAGTACCGATCTCATCTTGACGACGATAACGCTTACCAATTGATTGTGATTCATCAAAATCAACAGAAAACTTAGAACTTAATTGTTCAAAGATTTTAATTGCTTCTTCAGATAATTTTTTACTTAATGGTAAAATAGCAGCTTTATATGGTGCTAAAGCAGGGTGGAAATGCATTACTGTACGAGCATCTTTACTACCTTCAACGCCTTCTTCATCATAAGCATCACATAAGAAAGCTAATGTAACACGATCTGCCCCTAAAGAAGGTTCAATACAATATGGAATATATTTCTCATTTGTTTCTGGATCATGATATCTGAAATCCTCGCCAGAATGTTCACTGTGCTTTTTCAAGTCAAAATCAGTACGGCTTGCAATACCCCATAATTCGCCCCAACCAAATGGGAATTTATATTCAATATCTGTAGTCGCATTAGAATAGTGAGATAATTCTTCTTCATCATGGTCACGTAATCTCATATTTTCTTCATTGATGTTTAAATCTTTTAACCATTGACTTGCAAATGTTTTCCAGTAATTTTGCCATTCAATTTCTTCACCAGGTTTACAGAAGAATTCTAATTCCATTTGTTCAAATTCTCTTGTTCTAAAAATAAAGTTACCAGGCGTGATTTCATTACGGAATGATTTACCGATTTGACCAATACCGAATGGTAATTTTTTACGCATTGAACGTTGAACGTTTTTATAGTTTACGAAAATACCTTGAGCAGTTTCTGGACGTAAAAATAGTTCATTAGTAGAGCCCTCAGTAACACCTTGGAATGTTTTAAACATTAAGTTAAATTGACGAATATCTGTCCAATTAGCAGTACCACTTACTGGACATACAATACCTTCATCATCGATGATGCGTTTCATTTCTTCAAAACTTAAGCCATCAGCAATGAAATTTTCATCACCTTTTTCATTTTGCATATAGTCTTCGATTAATTTATCTGCACGATAGCGAATTTTACTATCTTTATTATCAATCATTGGGTCATTAAAATTACCTAAATGACCAGATGCTTCCCAAGTTTTTGGATTCATTAAAATTGCAGCATCAATCCCAACATTGTATGGTGATTGAGTAATGAATTTTTGCCACCATGCTTTTTTAATATTATTTTTTAATTCAACACCTAATGGACCATAATCCCATGTATTAGATAAACCACCGTAAATATCACTACCTGGGAATACAAATCCTCTATGTTTAGCTAGTGATACAATAGTATCCATATCTTTAACCATATTATCTCTCCTTTTAAAATAAAAACGTCCCAAGACAATAAATAAATATAAAACAATACTTATTATTATCTTGGGACGAGTTAATAATTCATCTATATAAATATATAGTGTTAACAAAATAACCCGCGGTTCCACCCAAATTAGTGTAGACACTCGCTTTTATGTAATGATATTGATAAGCCAATTTTTAAAATGTTAAGCTTCCACCAACCTTAACTCGCTTAATCATATTTTAATTCATAGAAAATTTAATAGCAAGGATTTATATGTATTTGTAGGTATATATATAAATAGGTATAATAAAACATGAAATTAAAAGGGGTGAAGACCTATAGAATTAAGTAAAAGACAAGAACAAATAATTGAAATAGTTAAGGATGGTGGCCCGATAACAGGTGAACATATAGCAGATAAGCTTAATTTAACTCGTGCTACTTTACGTCCTGATTTAGCTATTTTAACTATGTCTGGTTTTATTGAAGCTAGACCACGTGTGGGTTATTATTATTCAGGTAAATCCAAGAATAAATTAATCAGTGATCATTTACGTCAATATATAATAAAAGATCATATGTCTCTACCTGTTATCGTTAAAGAAGATACGACAATTTATGATGCTATATGTACTATATTTTTAGAAGATACAGGAACATTATTTATTACTAATCAAAAAGATGAATTGATTGGTGTGAGCTCGCGAAAAGATTTGTTACGTGCCTCTATGATTGGTCAAGATATTCATACTATGCCTATAAGTATCATCATGTCACGTATGCCTAATATTGTTTATTTAAAAGAAGAAGACCTCGTCATCTATGCTGCAAGTCAAATGATAGATAAGGAAATTGATTCAATTCCCGTCGTTAGAAAAAAAGAAAATAGTAAATATAAAGTTGTAGGTAGAATATCTAAAACAACAATAACAAAATTATTTGTTTCATTATTTAAAGAATAGGTGATAAACAATGGAAAATATAAAGATAATCATTGCATCTGATTCAATAGGAGATACAGCTGAGTTGGTTGCTAGTGCTTGCGTCGCTCAATTTAATCCTAAAGCTTGTAAACATGGTTTTTTGAGATATCCTTATATAGAAACCTTTAAGGATATAGATGAAGTTATACAGGTCGCTATAGATAAAAATGCAATTATTGTATATACGTTAGTAGAACCAGAAATTAAAGCATATATGAAGAAAAAAGTAGACGATTTCTCTTTAAAAGCTGTTGATATAATGGGTCCTCTAATGACACTACTTAATCAAACGCATGATGAGGAGCCGTATAATCAGCCAGGCAGAGTTCATAAATTAGACGATGCCTATTTCAAAAAAATAGATGCAATCGAATTTGCGGTAAAATACGATGATGGTAAAGATGCGAAAGGATTACCTAAGGCAGATATTGTTTTAATTGGCATTTCAAGAACTTCTAAGACGCCTCTATCTCAGTATTTAGCGCACAAAAGCTATAAAGTAATGAACATTCCTCTAGTTCCAGAGGTAACGCCACCAGACGAATTATTTAAAATTAATCCAACTAAATGTATAGCATTAAAGATTAGTGAAGATAAACTTAATTTAATAAGAAAACAACGACTTAAACAATTAGGATTAGGTGAACATGCTAGATATGCGACTGAAGATAGAATTAAAGAAGAAATTCAATATTTTGAAAAAATTGTCGAAAAAATAGGATGCCCTGTTATTGATGTATCTGATAAGGCTATTGAAGAAACAGCAAATGATGTTATACAAATTATTGAAAGTAAAGCATAAATATTTAAAAACCTTTTATAAAAGTGTATAATATTATGACTACTATTTAATAGGTGATATATATTGCGTATAGAACAGTCTGTAATTAACGAAATAAAGGAAAAAACAGATATTTTAGATTTAGTAAGTGAATATGTGAAATTAGAAAAAAGAGGACGCAATTACATTGGTTTGTGTCCTTTTCATGATGAAAAAACACCTTCTTTTACAGTTTCTGAAGATAAACAAATATGCCATTGCTTTGGTTGTAAAAAAGGTGGAAATGTTTTTCAATTTATTCAAGACATTAAGGACATTTCATTCGTAGAAGCAGTACAAGAACTTGGAGAACGCGTTAATATAAAAGTAGATATTGGTCATTCTAATCCCTCTACAACTCAAATAGCATCTGAAGACTTAAAAATGATTGAAATGCATGAATTAATTAATGAATATTATATGTATGCATTAATGAAATCAGTAGAAGGTGAAGAAGCTTTAAATTATCTCGTAAATCGTGGTTTCACTGAAGAATTAATAAAATCTCGTGGAATAGGGTATGCCCCTAATAACGCTCACTTTTGTCATGACTTTTTAAAACAAAAAGGATATGACATAGAACTAGCTTATGAAGCTGGTTTGTTATCACGTAACGAAGAAAATTTTAGTTACTACGATCGTTTTAGAGATCGCATCATGTTTCCTTTAAAAAATGCTCAAGGAAGAATTGTCGGTTTTTCTGGTAGAACTTATAACAATCAAGAACCTAAGTATTTAAATAGTCCTGAGACACCGATTTTTCAAAAAAGACGATTACTTTATAATCTTGATAACGCAAGAAAATCAATTAGAAAAAATGATGAAGTAATGTTGTTAGAAGGATTTATGGATGTAATTAAAGCTGATTACGCTGGATTAAAAACAGTGGTAGCAAGTATGGGTACAGCATTATCAGAAGATCACATGACAGTTTTAAAAAAATTAACCTCTAATATAACTTTAATGTTTGATGGAGACTTTGCTGGTCAAGAGGCCACTTTAAAAACTGGAGAACATTTACTGAAACATGGATTAAATGTATTTGTAGTACAATTACCAAAAAACATGGATCCCGATGAATATATAGTTAAATTCGGTAAAGAAAAATTTATAGAATTTTTAAATAATGAGAAGAAATCGTTTATTATTTACAAAGTTCAATTCTATCGAGAAGAAATTGAAAATAATGATCTAGCTTATGAGCGTCACTTTAAAGAGATTACTGAAGATATTTCATTTGTCAGATCTTCAATATTAAAAAATAAAATTGTGAATGACGTAGCTGACATTTTCAATATTGATGCCAATACTATTATGTCCAATGTACATCAACAACCTGAATTTATCTCATATGAAGAAGACTATATTGGAAATACCAATGATAACTCGAATTCAAATACTCAAAATTTAAACATTGTTTTTACACATTTAAACAAAAGTGAAAAAGCACAAAGAGCTTTATTAAAACATTTTATGATGGATAAAGATGTATTTCTAAATTATAACCGACAACTTGAAGCAAATGATTTTACGAATAAATATTTTCAAAGTATTTTTAAAGCGCTAACCGATTATTATTCTGAAAATGATTACTATTCGATAAGTGATTTAATATTATACATTGAAGATAAAGATATTAGAGAAGCAATTATACAGCTTGATGATTATGAATTAAATCGAGAACCTTATGATTTAGAAATTGAAGAATATATCTCAACCTTAAATGAAAACAAATATGAAGATTCTATTGAAGAACTTAATCATAAATTAAAAGAAGCACTTAGAATTGGTGACGTAGAATCTCAAAAATATTATTTACAAATGATAGTTGATAAAAATAAGCAACGCATGTAGATGAACATTTAAATTTAAAAAATATAAACAAATATTAAACTTTTAATATAGTATTTATATTTAATAACCATTACTGTATAATGGTTATTATGCTTTTTTAAAGGGTAGACAAATAGTAAGTTAAATATTTATGAAATAAGGATATCATTTTTATTACCTATAGAATGATAATATTTCATGTTTATTATAAAATATACTTTTCTTATTATAATAATTTATTATATAATTAAATATCTTAATTGAAAGCTTAAAATACGATTGGGAGGCCTTTTCATGTCTGATAACCAAGTTAAAATCAAAAAACAAACAATTGATCCGACTTTAACATTAGAAGATGTTAAAAAACAATTAATTGAAAAAGGTAAAAAGGAAGGTCATCTAAGTCATGAAGAAATTGCTGAAAAGCTGCAAAATTTTGACATGGATTCCGACCAAATGGATGATTTCTTTGACCAACTAAATGATAACGATATTAGTTTAGTAAATGAAAAAGATAGTTCAGATACAGATGAAAAATTAAATCCAAATGACTTAAGTGCGCCTCCAGGTGTTAAAATTAATGATCCTGTAAGAATGTACTTAAAAGAAATTGGACGTGTAAATCTTCTTAGTGCACAAGAAGAAATTGAATTAGCTAAACGTATTGAACAAGGTGATGAAGTAGCAAAATCTCGCCTTGCAGAAGCCAACTTGCGATTAGTTGTAAGTATTGCAAAACGGTATGTTGGTCGTGGTATGCTTTTCTTAGACTTAATTCAAGAGGGGAATATGGGTCTTATCAAAGCAGTAGAAAAGTTCGATTTTAGTAAAGGATTTAAATTTTCTACTTATGCTACGTGGTGGATTAGACAAGCCATTACACGTGCTATTGCTGACCAAGCTCGTACCATCCGTATTCCTGTGCATATGGTTGAAACTATTAATAAGCTTATTCGCGTACAAAGACAATTATTACAAGACTTAGGTCGTGATCCTGCTCCTGAAGAAATTGGTGAAGAAATGGATTTACCACCTGAAAAAGTTCGCGAAATACTTAAAATAGCTCAAGAGCCAGTATCCCTAGAAACGCCAATAGGTGAAGAAGATGACAGTCACTTAGGAGACTTTATTGAAGATCAAGAAGCACAAAGCCCTTCTGACCATGCTGCTTATGAGTTATTGAAAGAACAATTAGAAGACGTTTTAGATACACTTACTGATAGAGAAGAAAATGTTTTACGTTTAAGATTTGGCCTTGATGACGGACGAACTAGAACATTAGAAGAAGTGGGTAAAGTGTTCGGTGTTACAAGAGAACGTATTCGTCAAATCGAAGCTAAAGCGCTTAGAAAATTAAGACATCCAAGTCGTAGCAAGCGTCTTAAAGATTTTATGGACTAAGATTAATGGTGAATCTGAGTTAACGATAGATGTTATGTATAAAGAAACTTGAGGCTAAGACAATACTATGTCCTAGCCTCTTTTTATAATAAAGGAGATAACAATGATATCATTAAATCATCGATTAAAAGTTGTAAGCCAATACTTATTAAGTAATTCATTAGCTGATATCGGTTCTGATCACGCTTATTTACCTATTTATGCATTACAACATCATCTATGCGATGATGCTATTGCTGGCGAAGTAATCAAAGGACCTTATACAGCTGCTAAAAAGAATGTAGCACAGCATCAACTTACTCAACATATCGATGTTCGATTAGGTGATGGTCTTAGTATACTAACTGAGAAAGATAAAGTAGATAATATCACAATTTGTGGAATGGGTGGACCTTTAATAGCGAAAATATTAGATGAAGGTAAAGATAAACTTGCACATCATCCACGTCTAATTTTGCAAAGTAATATTCAAACTGAAACCTTACGCAAGACACTTCAACATCTTAATTATGATATTATCGCTGAAGAAATTTTAGAAGAAAAAGGACATATCTATGAAATTGTAGTTAGTGAATGGAAAGAAAATCTTAATCTTCTTAATAAAAAATCGCTTAAATTTGGTCCTATTCTTTTAAATAATAAAAACGGTATTTTTATAAAAAAGTGGGAAAGAGAGTTAGCAGCTTTAGAGCATATTCGTAATCAATTGAATCCAATACAACATCGTGAGAGACTAGAAGAGATTGAAGAAGAGATATCAATGATAAGAGAGGTACTCTATAATGAAAATTAAAGAACTAATGTCAATTATTGACCAACACGTTCCCCTTAAAACTGCTGAAAGCTGGGATAATGTGGGTTTATTAATTGGAGATGACACTAAAGAGATAACAGGTATTTTGACAGCATTAGATTGCACAATGGAAGTAATAGAAGAGGCAATTAGCAAAGGATACAATACAATTATTGCCCATCACCCTTTAATTTTTAAAGGTATTAAATCATTAGTTAATGATGGATATGGTAAATTAATACACATGCTTATTCAAAATGATATTCAACTTATTGCTTTGCACACCAATTTAGATAATCACATTGATGGTGTCAATGAGATGCTAGCAAAAAAATTAAATTTAACTAATATTAGATTTTTAAATGAAGAAGAATCATTTTACTATAAAGTACAAACTTACATTCCCGAAGAAAATCTAGAATCATTTAAATATCATATTAATAATATTGGTTTAGCAAAAGAAGGGAATTATGAATATTGTTTCTTTGAGTCCAAAGGTAAAAGTCAATTCAAACCAGTTGGAGAGGCTCGCCCTCATATTGGAGAACTAAATCGAATTGAATATGTAAATGAAGTGAAGCTAGAATTTATGATTCGTAAAGATCAATTAAATATTGCTAAAAATGCAATTATTAATTACCATCCTTATGAAACACCTGTATATGATTTTATTAAGATGACGACATCTGCTAATTATGGTCTTGGAAAAATAGGCGAACTAAATGAGCCGTTAAATTTAGAACATTTTGCTAAATATGCTAAAGCACATTTAAATATTCCTAGCGTTCGTTATACAGGTCCTTCAGAAGCGTTAATTAAAACAGTTGCTATTATCGGAGGTGCTGGTATCGGTTTTGAAACTAGTGCTTTTAAAAAGGGAGCAGATGTTTTCGTTACTGGAGACATAAAACATCATGATGCACTTGATGCTAAAACTAATGGCATTCATTTATTAGATATCAATCATTATAGTGAGTACGTTATGAAAGAAGGACTTAAAGGCTTACTAGGACAATGGTTATTTAGTAATGAGAGTAAGCAGTTTAATATAGAAGCTTCAGAAATAAATACAGATCCATTTAATTATATTTAAAACTATACAAAGGAGGTCAGATGAATGGCTAATCATCCATTTGAAATATTTAATTTAAATACAAATCTTATTGATGCAGTTAAAGATTTAAATTTTAATAAACCTACTGAAATTCAAAATAGAATTATTCCACGTATAAAAAAAGGAACCAATTTAATTGGTCAATCACAAACCGGTACTGGCAAATCACACGCCTTTTTATTACCTTTAATAGATTTAATTAATACTGACATTAAAGAACCTCAAAGTATTGTTGTTGCACCAACTCGTGAATTAGCACAACAATTGTATAAAGTGGCTAGTCATCTAGCTAGTTTTCAATCAGATATTAAAGTAAGTTTATTTATTGGTGGTACTGACATAGAGAAAGATAAACAACGAACAAATCAACAACCTCAATTAGTGATTGGTACACCAACACGAATCAATGATTTAGCTCAGAGTGGACATTTGCATATTCATAAGGCATCATATTTAATTATCGATGAAGCAGATTTACTCATTGATTTAGGCTTAATAGAAGATGTTGATTATATTGCTGCTCGTTTAGATGAAAATGCTAATATTGCAGTCTTTAGTGCAACAATTCCAAAATCATTAGAACCGTTTTTAAATAAGTATCTTAGTCACCCTGAATATGTTGTAGTTGATAACAAATCCCAAAATAAAAAAAATATTGAATTTTATTTGATTCCTACTAAAGGAACTGAAAAAGTTGATAAAACTTTGCAATTAATTGATATACTAAATCCATATCTATGTATTATTTTTTGTAACAGTAGAGAAAATGCAAATGAACTTGCTCAATCTCTTAATGAGTCTGGCATTAAAGTTGGTATGATTCATGGCGGTTTAACACCAAGAGAACGTAAACAACAAATGAAACGTATTCGGAATTTAGATTTCCAATATGTTATTGCAAGTGATTTAGCTTCAAGAGGAATTGATATTGAAGGCGTTAGTCATGTAGTGAATTTTGATGTTCCTAATGATATTGATTTCTTTACTCATAGAGTGGGTAGAACAGGACGTGGAAATTATAAAGGCGTGGCTCTAACATTATATAGCCCAGATGAAGAACATAATATTTCTCTTATTGAAGATAAAGGCTACCACTTTGATAATGTTGATATTAAAAATGGAGAACTTAAGCCAATCAAAGCGCACAATACACGTCATAAACGCGAACGTAAAGATGATCATTTAACAAATCAAGTAAAACATAAAGTAAGAAGTAAATCTAAAAATAAAGTTAAACCAGGTTATAAAAAGAAATTTAAACAAGAAGTAGAAAGAATGAAACGACAAGAAAGAAAGCAATACAGTAAACAACGTAGTAGACAACAACGAAAAAACAATAAAAAAGGTTAGGTGAAACAAATGTTAATTGGCTCACATGTATCAATGAGTGGTAAAAAAATGTTAGAAGGATCGGCCGAAGAAGCACATCAATTTGGTGAATCAACATTTATGATTTATACAGGTGCACCTCAAAATACAAGAAGAAAAAGTATAAACGATTTAAATATTGAAAAAGGGCATAAAGTTATGGAACAATATGGTTTATCAAATATTGTTGTACACGCTCCTTACATAATAAACATAGGAAATACAACGAAACCTGAAGTTTATGAATTAGGTGTTAATTTCCTTCAAAATGAGATTGAACGTACGCAAGCTTTAGGAGCGAAAGATATTGTCTTACATCCAGGTGCACATGTAGGTGCTGGTGCAGATAAAGGAATTAATCAGATTATTAAAGGATTAAATGAAGTGTTAACACATGATCATGATGTACGAATTGCACTTGAAACAATGGCTGGAAAAGGAACAGAAATTGGACGTAGTTTTGAAGAACTTGCTCGCATTATTGATGGTGTGACACATAACGATCGGTTATCTATTTGCTTCGATACCTGTCATACACATGATGCTGGTTATAATATCAAAAATGATTTTGATGGCGTTTTGAATGAGTTTGATAAAATTATTGGAATAGACCGTATTAAAGTTGTTCATGTAAATGATAGTAAAAATGAACAAGGTGCACATAAAGACCGACATGAAAATATTGGATTTGGATATATTGGTTTTGATGCCTTGAATAATGTGGTACATCATGAAGCTTTTAAAGACATTCCTAAAATCCTTGAAACTCCTTATGTAGGAGAAGATAAGAAAAATAAAAAGCCGCCTTATCGCTTTGAAATTGAAATGTTAAAATCTCAAATTTTTGATCCTAAATTAAAAGAAAAAATATTGAATCAATAATTAAAATAAGAGTAAGATAGCATAATCTACAAAGAGACTATCTTACTCTTATTTTAATTCGTAAACATTACTATTTACAAAAAACATATATAATTGTATAGTATTTAGCGAGGTGAAAAGATGAATCAACCTGTTTTTGAATTAAAAAATATTGATTATTATTTTGATAATAAACAAGTATTAGAAAACATTAATATCCGAATTAATAGAGGTGACTTTCTTGCAATTGTTGGTCCTAATGGAGCAGGAAAATCTACTCTTTTAAAGGTTATTCTTGGCTTATTACCATTACAACGCGGTGAAATATACATTGACGGGAAATCTTATAAAAAAAATACTCAATCTGCATTAAAAATTAGTTATGTGTCTCAAAAAGCCAATGCTTTTACTGCAGGATTTCCTGCTAGTGTGAAAGAAGTTGTTTTAAGTGGTTTAACTAAAACGAAAAGAATTTTTCAGTGGTTTAATAAAAATGATGAACAACAAGTAGATAATGTCTTACATCGTTTAAATATTCATCATCTAAAGAATAAAAATATTGCAGAATTATCAGGTGGACAACAACAACGTGTACTAATTGCACGCGCTTTAATTTCAAATCCATCTGTCTTAGTATTAGACGAACCGACAAATGGGATTGATGCAAAACATGTGAATGAATTTTATGCCACCTTGCAACATTTAAAAGAAGAAGGTATAACGATTATTTTAGTTACTCATGATATAGGCGTTGTGGTAGACACAGCTACAAAAGTCGCTTGCTTAAATAAACATCTTCATTTCCACGGTTCTACTGAAGAATTTAAGTCTCTTGATGAAGTTGAAATTTCAAAAATATATGGTCATCCAATTAAATTTGTTGATCATCAACATAATCGTTCATGCTGTGAAGCATAATTTTAAATAGGAGTTAATTATGATAAGTATATGGATTAAATTAAGAGGTGAATATCATGATTGAAGCATTGTTAAACTTTGATTTTATGAGATATTCACTTTTAAGTGGGATATTGATTGGTTTTATTGCACCTTTAATTGGTGCATTTATAGTGGTAAGGCGATTATCATTAATTGCTGATGCTTTAAGTCACGTCACACTAGGCGGTATTTCGTTTGGAATGTTTATTATTACCTTATCACCAGTATTAGTATTTATAAACCCTATGTGGTTTGGTATAATCTTTGCAATAGTTGGAGCTTTACTTATAGAAAAATTAAGAACTTCGTATTCAAACTATCAAGAAATTGCAATTCCAATTATAATGAGTGCTGGAATTGCATTAAGCGCAATTTTTATTTCTCTAGCTGATGGGTTCAATCAAGAAATTGTTGGATTATTATTCGGATCAATTAGTGCTGTAAATTTAAGTGACTTAGTCACAATTACGATCATTTCAATCGTCGTATTATTATTCATTCTTTTATTATACAAAGAATTATTTATTTTATCTTTTGATGAGGAATATAGTAAGGTTATTAATATTCCAAAATGGATTCAGTTTTTATTTATAACGATTGTTGCTATGGTTATTTCTGCATCAATGAGAGTAGTAGGAATTTTACTTGTGAGTGCATTAATTACATTACCTGTGGCTATAGCAATGCGATTAACTAAAGGATTTAAACAGTTGATTATCTTAAGTATTATTATAGGTGAATGTTCTGTCATTCTAGGACTTACCTTAGCATTTTATATTAATATATCTCCTGGTGGTGTCATCGTGGTATTATTAGTTCTAATTTTAGGAATAACGATGTTACTACAGAAAACTAAACGAACTGCCAAAAAGGAGCATTAAATTATGAATACAAACGACGCTATTAAAATTTTAAAAGACAATGGGTTAAAATATACTAAGAAAAGAGAAGATATGATTAATATCTTTGTTAATGAAGATAAATATATTAATGCTAAATATATACAACAACAATTAGACAATGATTATCCAGGTATATCTTTTGATACTATTTATCGTAATCTTCATCTTTTTAAAGATTTAAATATTGTTGAAAGTACAGAATTAGATGGAGAAATGAAATTTAGAATCGCTTGTACTAATCACCATCATCATCATTTTATATGTGAAAATTGTGGAGATACAAAAGTAATAGATTTTTGTCCAATTGAGCAAGTTAAGCAATTTCTACCTAATGTAGATATTCATACTCATAAATTAGAAGTATATGGTATATGTGAAACTTGCCATAATAAAGGTATAAATTAAAATGAGATATGTTCTGAGACGTAAATAAGCGTCTCAGTTTTTTTATAGGTCAAAAGTCTGAATTTTTACTAATATTGAAATATAATGTTTAAAAACTACTAAAATGAGATATAAAAAGAGTATAATAAGAAATATGACAACTATGTGAATAATATTTAAAGCAAATGATTTGTTGTACATCATATAGCTTGTTATGATTTATGTGAAGATAATTTAGGAGGATGATTATTTATGGCTTTTGAATTACCAAATTTACCATATGCAGCAGATGCATTAGAACCACATATCGACAAAGAAACAATGGAAATTCATCATGACAAACATCATAACACTTATGTTACAAAATTAAACTCTGCAGTTGAAGGTACTGATTTAGAATCTAAATCAATTGAAGAAATTGTTGCAAATTTAGATAGTGTACCTGAAAATATTCAAACAGCAGTACGTAATAATGGTGGAGGTCATTTAAATCACTCATTATTCTGGGAATTATTAACTCCTAATTCTGAAGAAAAAGGTACTGTAGTTGATAAAATTAAAGAACAATGGGGTTCTTTAGATGAGTTTAAAAAAGAATTCGCTGATAAAGCTGCAGCACGTTTTGGTTCAGGTTGGGCTTGGTTAGTAGTAAATAATGAAAAATTAGAAATTGTTACTACTCCAAATCAAGATAACCCTATTACTGAAGGAAAAACTCCAATTTTAGGCTTAGATGTTTGGGAACATGCTTATTATCTTAAATATCAAAATAAACGTCCAGATTATATCAGTGCTTTCTGGAATGTTGTAAATTGGGAAAAAGTAGACGAGTTATACAATGCTGCTACAAAATAATAAATAAAAAAAGTATTTATTAGTGATCTCTTTTTAGGAGATCACTTTTTTTATGAAAAATATAGAAAAATTATACAATTTCATATATCATTTATAAGTATACATGATTAATAATTGAGGTCGGTTGTCTTGCTTAAAAGATTAAAAGAAAAATCAAATGATGAAAAAATAAAACATACGATGAATAAACGAATTCGTTTTATATTTGGTGCAATTGTTTTGATTTTCGTATTAATTGTCCTAAGACTAGGATATTTACAAATTGCACAAGGTGCACATTATAGTCAATTAGTGAAAAATGATGAGAATATTACTGTCAATGAGTCCGTACCACGAGGAAGAATACTAGATAGAAATGGCAAGATTTTAGTTGATAATGCTTCGAAATTAGCAATTACCTACACGCGTTCTAGAAAAACAAGTCAACAAGACATGTTAAATACCGCTAAAAAATTAGCTAAACTCATTACAATGAATACTGATAAGATTACAAAGCAAGATAAACAAGACTTTTGGATACAAAATCATCCAAAAGAAGTTAATAAATTAATGAAAAAAGAAACAACTATGCTTAACAATGGTAGCATAAGTCAAGAACAGTATGATAAACAATTACATAGTAAAATTAAAAATACTCAATTAAATAGTTTATCTAAGCATGATTTACAAGTGTTAGCTATATATAGAGAAATGTCATCTGGATCTACACTTGATCCGCAAATGATAAAAAATGAAGATGTTAGTGAAAAGGAATATGCTGCTGTTTCTCAACAATTGGATAATTTACCTGGTGTCAATACTTCAATGGACTGGGATCGAAAATATCCATATGGTGAAACTTTAAGAAGTATATTTGGTAGTGTTTCTACACCTTCTGAGGGTATTCCTAAAGAATTAACTGAACAGTATTTAGCAAAAGGATATTCTAGAAATGACAGGGTAGGGAAAGCTTATCTAGAGTATCAATATGAAGACATTCTACGTGGTAAAAAGAAACAGCTGAAATACACTACTGATAAATCTGGTAAAGTTATTAGTTCTAAAGTGATTAACCCTGGGTCACGTGGAAATGATTTACAACTAACAATTGACATTGATTTACAGAAAAAAGTTGAGTCTCTGTTAGAAAACGAAATAAAAACACTGCGTAGTCAAGGAGCAACTAACATGGACAATGCGCTTGTAGTTGTTCAAAATCCTAAAAATGGTGATATTCTTGCAATGGCTGGAAGACAAATTGATAAAAATGGTGAACTGCTAGATTATGATTTAGGTAACTTTACTGGCCAATTTGCAGTCGGTTCTTCTGTTAAAGGAGCAACCTTATTAACTGGTTATCAAAATCATACTATCAAAGTCGGTGAAGAAATGATTGATGAACCTTTACACTTTAGAGGCGGACTAACTAAACGTTCTTACTTTAACCAAAATGGCAAAGTCCTAATTAACGACAAAGAAGCATTAATGCATTCTTCAAACGTATATATGTTTAAAACTGCTTTAAGACTAGCTGGTGATCCTTACTCAAGTGGTATGAGTTTACCTAATAATATTGAAGAAGCTGGTCAAAAACTAAGAAAAGGTCTAAATCAAGTAGGATTAGGTGTTAAAACAGGTATCGATTTACCTAATGAAACAATTGGTCAAATTGAACCATTAACTAATAATCCAGGCAATTATTTAGATTTATCAATAGGTCAGTATGATACTTATACACCTATTCAACTTTCACAATATATATCTACAATTGCAAATAATGGTTACAGAGTACAACCGCACATTGGTTTAGCTATACATGACGCAACAAATAGTGATCAAGTAGGACCGGTAAAAGATAAAATTAAAGGTAATATACTAAATAAAGTTAATAATTCTCAAGATGAGATAGATGAAGTAAAACAAGGATTCAAGATGGCTTTCAATGAAAAAGATGGTACAGGCTATGCAAGCTTCCATAAAACTGTTGTTCCATCAGCTGGTAAAACTGGTACTGCTGAAGTTTATCAAAATGGACAATCTAGAGTTAACTCAACATATATAGGTTATGCGCCTATTAAAGATCCTAAATTAGCTTTTTCTATCGTATATACTAATCAACCTGTTCCACCACCATGGTTAAATGGGGGAGATTTAGGAAGAGATATCATTAATTACTACTTTAAAAATGAAAAATAATTTTAATAACCGTTGATAAGATGCTTTTCTACTTAATACTAGTAAAAATTAATACTTTTCAATTAATCGTCTAAGTGGTATGATAATAAAGTCGTATTTAGAAAAGGTAAGGAGGTATAATCATGCGCGTAAACGTAACATTAGCTTGTACTGAATGTGGTGACAGAAACTACATTACTACTAAAAATAAAAGAAACAATCCTGAACGTATTGAAATGAAAAAATATTGTTCACGTGATAACAAACAAACTCTACATCGTGAAACTAAATAATATTAAAAGTAAAAAAGGTTGGAACAAAATTGTTCCAACCTTTTTTACTTTAGTAGATCATTCAACCATTAATCATCTTAAATATATAATTAGCAATTATATTTATTTTATATAGATTAATATATTTTTTAACTTAAAATAATTTGAATTATCATAAATGACATCACTATATAATAACGTTATAATATATTAAAGGATGGGAGAAAGAATGGGTAAAAAGCAAATTAGAAAAAATATTTTATCACAAATGAAAGACTTTGATAAAAAAAATAAGCGTAAAGCTGATATTTGGTTAATGAAACAATTAATTGAAAATGAAAAATTTAAAAAAGCACATCGTATCGGTATATTTTTGTCTATGCCACACGAGATTAATACATACAATATTATTACTTTCGCTTTAGATAATGGAAAACAAATTTTTGTGCCCGATACAGATTACAGAAGTCGTAATATGAATTTTAAACAACTATTAGATTTGTCATCAATAGCTACCGATGATAAAGGTATTAATTATGTTAATGAAGATACATCTATTAGTAATGACATGGACTTACTTATTGTACCTGGAATAGCTTTTCAAACAAATGGTTTTCGTATAGGATACGGAGGAGGTTACTATGATAAATTTCTAAATCAACACGATATTAACTCGATTAGTCTTATATATGACTTCCAAATATCAGATTTCGATGTGGAAAAACATGATCAACCTGTAGATAATTTAATTATATGTAATACTAAATTTGGGAGGAATTAATGAATATTGATAAACTATATTGGAAATCAATTTATTATTGGATCAAATATTTTAACTATAAATTAGAACACACAGATAAAAATACAAATGAAATTTGGTTATCCAATAAGAAAAAAGAAGAACTTATTGTATTTAGAAAAGAAGTGAGTTCAACTCAAGAGATACGCTTCGACAAATCTAAAATAAATGATCATAAAGAGAATTTACAAAAAAAGTTAGGATTTAAAATTAAAAAAGTCGAGTTCTTCTACTTTTTAGAAACATCGATGAATATTGATCATCTCGATGAAATGCATCCTACTAAGTTGATTTATCATAGTATCACTAATGAAAAAGACTTAGAAAATACAATGCCTAATTTTATTTTAAAAAAGCGCATTAATAAAAAAGAAAAAAAATCATCGTTGGATTATAAAAAACGTGTACTTAATACGAATCTTGTTGATAAGTATATGATGATGTTTTCACCAATGACTTATACACTTATAGCTATAAACGTTCTAATATGGTTATATATGAAGATTTATCTAAATCATTTTTCAGATATTAAGTTACTAGATGTTGGGGGATTAGTACACTTCAATGTAGTGCACGGAGAGTGGTACCGTCTTATTACCTCGATGTTTTTACATTTTAATTTTGAACATATTTTAATGAATATGCTATCTTTATTCATTTTTGGTAAAATTGTAGAGACTATCGTTGGTCCATATAAAATGTTAGGTATCTATTTAATTTCTGGTTTATTTGGAAACTTTGCTTCGTTATCCTTTAATATAAGTACCATATCTGTTGGTGCAAGTGGAGCTATTTTTGGTCTTATAGGAGCTATTTTAA
Source organism: Staphylococcus sp. HMSC057A08 (assembly GCF_001812925.1). Lineage (NCBI taxonomy): Bacteria > Bacillati > Bacillota > Bacilli > Caryophanales > Staphylococcaceae > Staphylococcus > Staphylococcus sp. HMSC057A08. Next base: position 176,371 of record NZ_KV810854.1, read on the forward strand.
CGATGATGTACTTAAGTAAGACTTTTAATAAGAAAATGATAATACAATTGTTAGTTGTTGTATTAATATTGATTTTTGTCTCGCTATTTATGTCGAACATTAATTTAATGGCTCATTTAGGTGGTTTCATAGGTGGTTTCCTTATTACATTAATAGGCTATTATTTTCATGAGAACCGTAATTTATTTTGGTTATTTTTAATTTTATTATTAGTACTTTTTGTTTTATTACAAATTAGATTATTTTCAATTAAAGAGGAAAATATTTACGATAAACTTATTAAAGACGAAATGATATCTTATAATTATGATGATGCTTTATCAATTGTTGAACATACAATCAATAAAGGATACGATGATGATGAAACATATTACTTAAAGGGTTTAATAACTGCTACTAAAAGTTCTAAAGCAGAAGCAATGGCTGATTGGGAAAGAGGCCTAAGAAGTCATCCTAACTCTGCATTACTAAACTACGAATTATCCATAGCTAATAGAGCATTAAATGATAACGATAAATCTTTAAAATATATAAAAAAAGCTTTAAAAATTGATGGCAACAACCAAAGCTATAAAAATTTAGAAAAAGAATTGAAAGATAGTAATGAATCTAAAAATTAACAATTTTTATGATGTCTTGCAACTTTTGAAACGTTATGGTTTTATTATATATTTTAAAGATAAAGAAGATATGTATGAAATGATGCAACAAGAAATACGTTCTCTTTACAATTATGATCTTTTATCAAAAGAAGAATATCTAAAATGTATTTTAATAATTAATCAAAGAAGGAATGAGCATAAATGAAAAATATTATTTTAGCAGCTGATATAGGTGGAACAACATGTAAACTAGGTATCTTTGATACGAAATTAGAACGATTACATAAATGGTCTATTGAAACCGATACTTCAGACCATACAGGTCGAACATTATTAAGGCAAGTCTTTGATTCTTTTAAAGAAGCAACTGAATCTTATCACTTTGATCTTCAAAATGTTATCGGAGTTGGTATAGGAGTTCCCGGTCCTGTTGATTTTGAAACGGGAATCGTACATGGGGCTGTTAATTTACATTGGCCTGGAAATGTAAATGTGAGAGAGATTTTTAGTGAATTTATAGATTGTCCTGTATATGTTGATAATGATGCAAATGTAGCTGCACTAGGTGAAAAGCATAAAGGTGCGGGTCAAGGTGCAAATGATGTAGTTGCTATTACACTTGGTACTGGTCTTGGTGGAGGTATCATTTCAAATGGTGAAATTGTACATGGTCATAATGGTTCAGGTGCGGAAATAGGTCATATTAGAACTGATTTTGATCAACGTTTTAATTGTAACTGCGGCAAATCAGGATGTATTGAAACTGTTGCTTCAGCTACTGGAGTTGTTAATTTAGTCAATTTTTATTATCCTAAACTTACTTTTAAATCATCTATTTTATCACTTATAAAAGAAAATAAAGTAACTGCTAAAGCTGTATTTGATGCAGCAAAAGCAGGAGATCAATTCTGCATATTTATAACAGAAAAGGTCGCAAATCATATCGCTTATTTATGTAGTATAATTAGTGCTACAAGCAATCCTAAATATATTGTTTTAGGTGGAGGAATGTCTACAGCAGGATTAATATTAATTGAAAATATTAAAACAGAATATCATAATTTAACATTTACTCCTGCTCAAAAAGATACTGAAATTGTCCAAGCAAAACTTGGAAATGATGCTGGTATCACTGGTGCTGCTGGACTAATAAAAACATATATAATTGAAAAGGATGGTGTTAAATAATGGCTATTGTTGATGTAGTTGTTATACCAGTTGGAACGGAAGGTCCAAGTGTTAGTAAATATATTGCAGAAATCCAAATGAAACTAGAAGAATTTAAAAAACAAGGTAAAATCGACTATCAATTAACACCTATGAATACGCTTATCGAAGGTGATCTTAAAGATTTATTTGAAGTAGTTCAAGCAATTCACGAATTACCATTTGATAAAAGATTAAATAGAGTATGTACAAATATCCGTATTGATGATAGAAGAGATAAGTCTCGTAAAATGAATGATAAGTTAAAATCTGTTCAAAAACATTTAGATAAACAAGGTGAGTAATATGAGAATTTCTACTTTATCTTTAGGATTAGTTGATACAAACGCATATTTTATAGAAAGCGATAACAGTGTATTATTAGTTGACCCTGCCGGAGAATCTGATAAAATATTTAAGCAATTAAATCAAATCAATAAACTTTTGAAAGCAATATTACTTACACATGCTCATTTTGATCATATTGGTGCTTTAGATGATGTGTTATCCAAATATGATGTACCTGTTTATATGCATAAAGAAGAATTTTCTTTCTTAACTGATCCTGAAAAAAATGGTTCTTCAAAGTTTAAACAATATGGTATGCCACTCACTACTAGTAAAGCTCAACCAATTGCTTTAGATGAAGGTAATTTTACAATTGATGAATTTAAATTCAATGTTATTCATACACCAGGTCATTCACCAGGAAGTTTAACTTACGTTTTTGACGATTTTGCAGTAGTCGGAGATACATTATTTAATAACGGTATTGGAAGAACAGACTTATATAGAGGAGACTATGAAACATTAGTAAACTCAATTAAAGACAAATTATTTGAATTAGACGGAGATTTGCCTTTATTCCCAGGTCACGGTCAATACACTACGGTAGATGATGAACAACTCAATCCATATTTAGATGGACAATAAAAAAAGTAATTTAAACACCTCTTACGTTTATATATGTAGGAGGTGTTTTTTTGAAATTATTATTTCAAGAAATAATTAATAAAGCAATTTCAAAAAATGCAAGTGACGTACACTTTATTCCTTCAGAGGATAAAGTACATATTAAATTCAGAGTGAATGATAGGTTAGAGACGTATGAAATATTTAGTAATGACATTTATGAAAAATTATTAATTTATATGAAATTTAAAGCAAATTTAGATGTATCAACACATCAAGTAGCTCAAAGTGGTAGATATACTTATCATGCTAAATCAATATTTTATTTAAGAATTTCTACTTTACCTTTGTCATTAGGAATAGAAAGTTGTGTTATCAGACTTATCCCTCAATATTTCACTTCTAAAAGAGAGTATAAAGACTTTAATGACTTTAAACCTCTAATGAATAAAAAGCAAGGTCTCATTTTACTTACTGGTCCAACAGGTTCAGGTAAAAGTACTTTGATGTATCAATTAGTACTCTATGCTTTTCAAGAATTAAATTTAAATGTTATTACAATAGAAAATCCTGTTGAACAATTATTAAAAGGCATAACACAAGTGTCAGTAAATCATAAAGCTGGTATAGATTATGTTAATTCATTTAAAGCAATATTAAGATGTGATCCAGATGTTATTTTAATTGGTGAAATTAGAGATGCTGAAGTGGCAAAATGTGTTATTCAAGCAAGTTTAAGTGGTCATTTAGTACTAACCACTATGCATTCAAGCAATTGTAAGGGCGCAATACTCAGATTGTTAGAGATGGGGATTAGTGTTCAAGAAATTTCACAAGCAATAAATGTCATTTCAAATCAAAGATTAGTTACAACTACTTTAAATCAAAGAAAGCTTGTTTGTGAGTCTATTACAAATAATCAAATTCAATATTTTTTTGAACATAACCATACGCTTCCTGAGACATTTAATAATTTAAAAGAAAAATTGTTATCGCTATCGAAAGAAGGTCTTATATGTGAAGATGTGGTTGAAAAATATATTTAACAAACATTCTAAAGTTCTTAGCGAAAACCAACAAATTATACTTCTAAATAATTTGAATAACTTACTTAAAAGTGGATTTACATTATTAGAATGTTTTAATTTTATAAATTTGTATTTTAATTATAAAAATAAAAATATAGCAAATAAGATAGTTAAAATAATAAAAACGGGAGGAGAATGCGATCAAATATTAGAATTAATAGGCTATCCTAAATCTATTATCACTCAAATTCAATTTGCGCAGAAATATGGGAATATAAATGAAGCACTAGAGGAAGCAATGAATTATTTAAAAACAAATCTTCAAGCTAAACAACGAATATTAAAAGCTATTCAATATCCCATTATTTTAATTGCAATATTTATAACTATGTTAAGTATATTAAATTATACAGTTTTACCTCAATTTAAACATCTGTATTCAATGATGGATGTTAAACTCAATTTATCACAAACTATTATTACATATTTAATTAGTCATTTACCACAAATTTTTCTTTTTGTTTTTTCTACTTTACTAACTTTATCCATCATTATATTTATCTTTCTTAATAAATTAGATATATCCAAAAAACTTACATTCATTTCTTACATACCAATTGTACGTTTTTATTATTCGACTATAAAAACATATCAACTTGCTAATGATTTAGCTTTATTTTATAAAAATGGTATTAGTATTCAACAAGTCGTAGATATGTACATTCATCTACAAAACAACTCATTTTTGAATTATATTGGTATCGTTATTCAAAATGAACTAAATAGAGGCATTAATTTACCCAATATTTTGATTAAAATACCATGTTATCAATATGATTTAATACAGTTTATTAAGCAAGGTGAGAAAAACAATAAATTAGATATTGAGTTGAAAATGTATTGTCAAATATTAATTCAAAGGCTCCAACAAACAGCTTTAAAACAATCAAAAATGATCCAACCTATCGTATTTATATTCTTAGGAGCCTTTATAGTCAGCTTGTATCTAGTGATCATGTTACCCATGTTCCAACTTATGCAAAATATTAAATAAAGTAAAATGGAGGTTTTTATGAAAAAATTCAAACATAAATTAAAAGCTTTTACTTTAATCGAGATGTTACTTGTACTATTAATAATTAGTGTTTTACTCATTCTTATTATTCCAAACATAACTAAACAAATGGCACATATTCAATCAACAGGATGTGAAGCACAAGTGAAAATGGTCAATAGTCAAATTGAAGCTTATACTTTAAAACATAATAGAGTTCCTAATTCTATTGAGGACTTAATAACTGAAGGGTTTATAAAACAAGGGCAATCATCTTGTAAGTCTGGAGAAACTATCAGTATTAAAAATGGAGAAGCAGTTGCAGAGTAAGAGTATTAAATCATTCACTTTTATAGAGAGCCTATTAATCATTTTGATTTTAACAATCTTACTTAATGCAACGTTAAGGGTAAATGTATTTAACAATATTTCTTTGTCAGACGATATAAAAGCAACACAATTTGTTAATCAATTAGAATATTTTAAATCTAAAGCGATGCGTAATCATCAATCTATTACATTGTTAATTTCAAAACATTCCTCAATTATAAAAGTAATAGAAGCACATGGTGGTCGGTACAATTACAATATTGAAGATGGAAAAATAGTTGAAGTTAAAAATTTAGGGAAAATTACTTTTAATAAAGAAGGAAGAACAAATCAGTTTGGCTCTTTAATATTGAAAATTAATCAACATCAATATAAATTAATCATTAATATTGAAAAAGGAAGAATTAGATATTTTAAAATTTAAAGCAGTGTTACTCATCGATAGTTTATTTAGCTTATATATATTCACTACTATAGTTTTTACTTTAATTCCACTACTAATCAGTTTAAATCATACATTAAAAAGAGAATACCAAATTGTTGAAATCAAGCAAACCATAATGAGTAGTATCAACCATTATGATAAAAAAACCATTTCAAAAGGTATAAATTTAGGTGATTATCATATTAAACTTTATTCCAATAAAATATGTGGACTTCACAAAGAAACTGAAATCGAATCATGCGTTAAATATTAAATTAAAATCGTTCACTTTAATAGAAATGTTAGTTTCATTATTTTTAACAACAATGATGTTAACATTTTTTCCTCAATTAATTAAATTGACTCATTCCTATTTATACGAGTCATATAATAGTTATCAAACAGAATATGCTTTTTTTCAGACAAATATAACTCAAATTATTTCGAAAAAACATCATGCCCTTATAATTAAGGATAAACATACAATTATCATTGATAATGAATCGTCTAAAGATTATATAGAATTTAAAAACAACAAACTATTTTACAAAATTAATGGAAATGGCAATATCGTTTTACTAAATAACGTCATCAATGCAGAATTTCAAATTTTACCTTCTAACATCATAAAATTAAATCTAAAAATAGGTGATAAAAACGACTACTATGAAAAAAACTTATTTTTATAAAATGAAAGGATATATAAGTAGCTATACATTATTTATTCTTAGTATATATTTGATAATTATATCTACTTATTCTGCTCAATATAGTATAAAATTAAAAACAATACATAATATTCAAATATATTATGATAGTATAATAAGTGATAAACTTAAGAGAGGTGATTAGGATGACTCATTCTTATTTACCACTTATATTAACAGGCTTTATGGGTACTGGTAAAAGTACTATTGGTGAATATTTGGCTTCAAAATTATACTATTCATATATTGATTTAGATACATATATAGAAATGAAAGAATTTAAAACAATACCAGATATTTTTAATGAAATTGGTGAAAAAGGATTTCGTAAGTTAGAATATAACTATTTAAAGGATTGTATTGGTAAATACGATATTATATCAACGGGAGGAGGGATTATAGAAAACGATGATTCTATCTCACTTTTAAAAAATAAAACAGTTATTTGGTTAGATTGTGATATTGATATTATCTATCATAGAATTGCTAATGATCCACATAGACCAAATGCGAAAAACAAAAGTGAAAAACAATTAAAAGACTTGTATTTATCGAGAGTTTCAAGATATAATGAAATCGCATCCACAAAAGTAGATAGTAGTAAAACAATTGAATGTGTATATAAAACAATTTTAAATCATATACCATGCGAATGATCAGTATTAGAGAGAATAACTTGAACTGATTCTATAGTTGTTTTGAAATTATGTCATGTTATCGCCGAAGGTGCAAGTAAACTACGAAACTCTCAGGCAAAAGGATAATACTGTTACGCAGTCCTGGATTTGTTATTTAGACAGGGTAGCTTCTGCTACTCTGCTTTTTTTATAAAATAGGGGGTTTTTAAATGACAAGCGAATTAAAAAAGACACCATTATATGAAACTTATGTAAATAGTGGTGCTAAAATAGTTGAATTCGGTGGGTGGGCTATGCCTGTCCAATTTACTAGTATTAAAGAAGAACATAACGCAGTTAGATACAAAGTGGGTATGTTCGATGTAAGTCATATGGGAGAAATTTTAATTGAAGGTGAAAATGCTAGTAAATTTGTTCAATATTTACTTTCAAATGATACTACTAATTTATCTGAAACTAAAGCTCAATATACAGCTTTATGTAATGATGAGGGTGGTATTATTGATGATTTAGTAACATATAAAATTGCTGATAACAAATACTTATTAATTGTTAATGCAGCCAATACTGATAAGGATTTCGAATGGATTCAAAAACATCAATCTAAATTTAATGCTGCTGTAACAAATGTGTCTGAACAATATGGTCAATTAGCGATTCAAGGTCCTCAAGCAAGAACTTTAGTAAGTGAACTTGTTGATGTTGATGTAAGTGAAATGAAGCCTTTTGAATTCAAACAAAATGTAACTATCTTTGGAAAAAATGTTATCTTATCTCAATCTGGATATACAGGTGAAGATGGTTTTGAAATTTATTGTAATTCAAATGATACAGTTGACATTTGGAATGGTTTTATTGATAAAGGCGTTGTACCTTGTGGTTTAGGTGCAAGAGATACACTTAGATTAGAAGCTGGTTTACCTCTTCATGGACAAGATCTCACTGAATCAATCACGCCTTATGAAGGTGGAATTGGTTTTGCTGCTAAACCTTTAATTGAAGATGAATTTATTGGTAAATCTGTTTTAAAAGATCAAAAAGAGAATGGGTCAAAACGACGTACTGTGGGTTTAGAACTTATAGATAAAGGCATTGCAAGAACGGGTTATACAGTAATGAATCTTGACGGAAAAGAAATAGGTGAAATTACTTCAGGAACTCAATCACCTTCTTCAGGAAAATCAATTGCTATGGCTATTATTGATCGTGATGAATTTGAGTTAGGTAAAGAATTACTAGTTCAAGTTCGTAAAAGACAATTAAAAGCTAAAATTGTTAAGAAAAACCAAATCGAAAAATAACTAAGGGGTGTGCAATGTGAGTCATCGTTATATACCATTAACTGATAAAGATAAAAAAGAAATGTTAGAAACAATTGGAGCAAATTCAATTACCGAGCTCTTTGGAGATATTCCAAAAGATATTTTACTTAATAGAGATTTAAATATAGATAGTGCAGAAGCTGAAACTTCACTTTTAAGAAGATTGAATACTATTGCAAATAAAAATATTACTAAAGAAACACATGTGAGTTTTTTAGGTGCAGGAGTATATGATCATTACACACCTGCAGTAGTAGACGCTATGATTTCTCGTTCTGAATTTTATACTGCTTATACACCTTACCAACCTGAAATTTCTCAAGGTGAACTACAAGCAATTTTTGAATTCCAAACATTAATTTGTGAACTTACTCAAATGGATGTCGCAAATTCATCTATGTATGATGGCATAACTAGCTTTGCCGAAGCTTGTATATTAGCTTTTAATCATACTAAAAAGAACAAAATTGTAGTATCTAAAGGTCTCCATTATCAGGCTCTACAAGTATTAAAAACATATATTAAAGTAAGAAAAGAATTTGAAATTGTTGAAGTTGATTTAAATGGAACGATTACTGACTTAGAAAAATTAGAACAAGCAATTGATGATGATACTGCAGCAGTTGCTGTACAATACCCTAACTTCTATGGAACAATTGAAGATTTAGAAAAAATTCATTCTTATATTGAAAATAAAAAAGCGTTATTCATTGTTTATTCTAACCCATTAGCATTAGGCGTTTTAACACCTCCAGGACAATTTGGAGCAGATATTGTTGTTGGTGATACACAACCATTTGGTATTCCTACTCAATTTGGCGGTCCTCATTGTGGTTACTTTGCTACTACTAAAAAGTTAATGCGTAAAGTTCCTGGCAGATTAGTAGGACAAACGCAAGATGATGAAGGTAATAGAGGATTTGTTCTTACTTTACAAGCTCGTGAACAACATATTCGTCGTGATAAAGCCACATCAAATATTTGTTCAAACCAAGCATTGAATGCTTTAGCATCCTCAATTGCTATGTCAGCTCTTGGTAAACAAGGTATTTATGATATTGCGGTTCAAAACTTAGAACATGCTAATTATGCTAAAAATCAATTTAAAAATAACAGTTTTGAAGTCCTAGATGGTACATCTTTTAATGAATTTGTTGTTAAGTTCGATCAACCTATCAAAAATGTAAATAAAAAATTAGCAGAACATGGTTTCATCGGAGGCTTTGACTTAGGTGAAGTTTCATCAGACTTTGACAATCATATGTTAATTGCTGTTACTGAATTAAGAACTAAAGAAGAGATTGATACATTTGTTGAGAAAGCTGGTGAGCTAAATGACAGTAAGTAAATCTAGTCCATTAATTTTTGAAAGATCTAGAGAAGGTAGATATGCATATTCTTTACCGCAAAGTGATATTAAAACTGACTCTGTTGAACGTATTTTAGATGATAAATTTATTCGTAAAAATAAAGCAGAGTTTCCTGAAGTGGCAGAATTAGATTTAGTACGTCATTACACGGAACTTTCGAATAAAAACTTTGGGGTAGATTCTGGATTTTATCCTTTAGGTTCTTGTACTATGAAATATAATCCAAAAATCAACGAAAAAGTTGCTCGTATTTCTGGATTTGCAGAATCTCATCCACTACAAGAGGAAGAACAAATTCAAGGTTCATTAGAAATTATTTATAGTTTACAAGAAGAACTAAAAGAAATTACAGGTATGGATGAAGTAACTCTACAACCAGCAGCAGGTGCTCATGGTGAGTGGACAGCTTTAATGATTTTTAAAGCATATCATATAAAAAATGGTGAAGGCCATCGTAATGAAGTTATTGTTCCAGACTCTGCACATGGTACAAACCCTGCATCAGCTTCATTTGCTGGATTTAAATCAGTAACTGTTAAATCTAATGAACGCGGTGAAGTTGATATCGAAGACTTAAAGCGTGTCGTTAATGAAAATACCGCTGCTATTATGTTAACTAACCCAAATACTTTAGGTATCTTTGAAAAAAATATTATGGAGATTCGTGAAATTGTTCATGAAGCAGGCGGGTTACTCTATTATGATGGAGCAAACTTAAATGCTATTATGGATAAAGTTCGCCCTGGAGATATGGGATTTGATGCTGTGCACCTAAACTTGCATAAAACTTTCACAGGTCCTCATGGCGGTGGTGGTCCTGGTTCAGGTCCAGTCGGCGTAAAAAAAGAATTAGCAAGTTATTTACCAAAACCAATGGTGATTAAAGACGGTGATACATTTAAATATGATAATGATATTGAAAATTCAATCGGTCGGGTAAAACCATTTTATGGTAACTTTGGTATTTATTTAAGAGCTTATACGTATATTAGAACTATGGGTGCAAAAGGATTAAAAGAAGTGTCTGAAGCAGCTGTCTTAAATGCGAACTACATTAAAGCACGATTAAAAGATCGTTATGAAATCCCTTATGAACAATATTGTAAACATGAATTTGTCTTAAGTGGATCTAAACAAAAAGAATATGGTGTCCGTACTCTGGATATGGCAAAACGTTTACTAGACTTTGGTGTACATCCACCAACAATTTACTTCCCGCTAAATGTGGAAGAGGGTATGATGATTGAACCAACCGAAACTGAATCTAAAGAAACTTTAGACTACTTCATTGATGCAATGCTTCAAATTGCAGACGAAGTTGAAAGTAATCCTGATAACGTATTAGAAGCACCTCATACAACTATCATTGATAGATTGGATGAAACAACTGCAGCTCGTAAACCTATTCTTAAATTTGAAGATTTACATCAAGAAAAACTTTAATATTGTAAATAGTTTAATGGATGATTTAATTTCAGAAATAATAAAACTCTCAAGAAATTTCTTGAGAGTTTTATTTCTGATAATTATTTTTTAGTTTTAATTTTACCAGTCCATTTTTTATAGCCGCCTTTAAGCATGTATAAATCTTTATATCCATTTTTTTTCAAAATGCGAGCAGCACGATAACTGGCAATACCATTTGCATCACAAAGATATACAGGTTGATCTTTACGTAAACCTTGAAATCTTTGTCTAAACATAGATATTGGAATATTGCGAGCACCATTAATATGACCATAATCATAATCAACTTTTTCACGTACATCAATGACTTGGGCTTTTCTTAAACCTTTATGAAATTCGTTTTGATCTAGTTCAGTTACAGCTCGTCGATTAAGAAAGAAATTTCCAACCATGTAAAGGATTATTAAAACTATAATTATTAATGCTATAATCAAAGATACATTCATATTGCATCCTCCCTAATTAACCGATATTATTAATTATAAAGGTGTTAGCTCAATTTATCAAAATTTTTTTATTGTTTCATATTATTGATACATTCTAACGTAATATTAACGTTGAATTTATATAAATTAAGTTGTGATTGGAGTTTTTATATGACTGAAACATGGAATTTTATCAATACTGGAAGCCATGACCCCTATTATAATATGGCGATGGATGAAGCCTTATTAAATTTTGTTTCAAGAGGGGAAATTGATCCTGTAGTTAGATTTTATACTTGGGATCCTGCTACCTTATCTGTAGGTTATTTTCAAAGATTAAAAAAAGAAATTGATATCGATAAAGTGAAAGAAAAAGGATTTGGTTTAGTTCGCCGTCAAACTGGTGGTAGAGGCGTTTTACACGACAAAGAATTAACATATAGTGTTATCGTACCTGAATCTCATCCAAATATGCCTTCTACAATTACTGAAGCTTACCGTGTCATTTCAGAAGGACTTTTAGAAGGCTTTAAATTATTAGGATTTGATGCTTATTTTGCTATTCCACGTTCTAAAGAAGAAAGAGAAAAATTAAAACAACCAAGAAGTGCCGTTTGCTTTGATGCTCCAAGTTGGTATGAACTGGTCGTTGAAGGACGTAAAATTGCAGGTAGTGCACAAACACGTCAAAAGGGCGTTATTCTTCAACACGGATCACTACTTCAAGATGTAGATGTAGACGAATTATTTGATATGTTTATTTTTAAGAATGATCGCTTGAAAGAAAAAATGAAAAAAGCTTTCGTAGATAAAGCTGTAGCAATAAATGATATATCAGATAGACACATCTCTATTGAAGAAATGGAAAAAGCATTTGAAGAAGGATTTAAAAAAGGATTAAATATTGAATTTAAACCACTATCTCTAACTGAAAATCAATTAGCCGAAGTAAAAGTGCTTGAAGAAAAATATCGTTCAGAAGAGTGGTTATATAAAAAATAGAAATAAAACAAGGAGGCTTAAGAGTACTAATACTCTTGAACCTCCTTGTTTTTATTTTCGTTGTCTTTTTTTATATTTTCGAACTGCTCTTCGGTATTTTCTCTGATCTTCTGTAAGGAAGAAAAAATAATAGATAAAGTAAATAATAAGAACAATCATTATAAGTGTGAAAATTGATTTCATGAACGTCATTACAAAAATATTTAGATTTAGCAGTAAACCTATAGCTGCTATAATTAAAACGAAATAAAATATAATATTTTTCAACTAAACAACTCCTATTTTATGAACTACTAGAAACATTAATCTGTGATAACTTCATCTTACCTTGATTTATTTTCTTTTTATTATTAGATTCATAGCCATTTTTAATATCTTTAAAACCAGATTGAAGATTTTTGTTTATTTGTTTAATATTTTTGTCTTCGTTAGTATTATCATTTGATATATTACCTTTATCTGTATCACTTTTATATTTACTGTAGGCATCATCTATATCATTTGATAATGAATTTAGCTTTTCAAGATTTTGATTTTTATCATCTTTTTTTGTTTTATTTAAATCAAGTTGATTAAATTTATCGATAATCTTAGCAATATCTTTATAATAATTTGAAGAAGCTTGTAAAAAATTAGCTTCATTATTATTATCAACAGTTTTAGATACATTCTTTTTATCTTTATTTAATGCTTCTAACTGAGATTTTTGATTATTTATATCTTGATTTAGTTGTTGAATTTTTAATTTTAAATTATGATTCTCATCTCTTAAATTGGTTGTTTTATCTTCTAAAGGTCCTAAATTTTGAGAGCCACAGCCAACCAAAAACAAAGAAGCTCCTAAAATCGTTAATAATCTTTTCATGTAAATCTCCCTAAATCAAAATATCTTTAATATTTTAAGTATGTTATTATTTTAATGTATATAATAAAAATGTACAAACGTTATACAAGGAGTGGGTTAAATGGATAAATTAGCTAAAGTTCGTCATATATTAGAAAGTGAAAATCTTGATGCTCTTGTTATATTATCTGACTATAATAGACGTTATATTTCTGATTTTACCGGAACAAGTGGCGCTTTAATTATTTCTAATAATGAAAATAAGTTGATTACAGATTTTCGTTACATTGAACAAGCCACAAACCAAGCCACTCATTTTGAAATTGTAAATCGACGTAGTGGGATTATTGATGAGATAAAAGAAATTATAGAAAACAAGCAGTATAAAACAGTAGGTTTTGAAGGTCATTTAGTTAGCTATGATACGTTTCGAGAATTAAGCCAAATTGATACGAATTACGTAAGTATAGGCAATGCCATTGAAAAAATTAGAGAAGTTAAATCATCTGAAGAAATCGATAAAATAAAATATGCGGCTAAGATCGTGGATGATACTTATAACTACATTTTAAACATTGCAAAAGTTGGAATGACTGAAAGAGAGTTAAAAGCATTGCTTGAAAGCAAAATGTTAGAACTAGGCGCTGATGGTCCATCATTTGATACAATCGTTGCTTCTGGTTATAGAGGGGCTTTGCCTCATGGAGTTGCTAGCGATAAAGTAATCGAAAAAGGTGACATGATTACTCTTGATTTTGGTGCATATTATAGAGGATACTGTTCAGATATTACTAGAACATTTGCGATTGGTGAACCTGATAAAAAATTGAAAGAAATCTATAATATCGTGCTTCAGTCTCAAATAAAGGCAATTGAAGAAATCAAGCCAGGTATGACAACTAAGGAAGCTGATGCATTATCTAGAGATTATATTAAAGCACATGGTTATGGTAATGAATTTGGTCATTCTTTAGGTCATGGTATTGGTTTAGATATTCATGAAGGTCCAGTATTATCTAAAAACACTAATGATACAGTTCAAGTTAATAATTGTGTTACTATTGAACCAGGTATTTATGTAGATGGTCTTGGTGGAGTGCGTATAGAAGATGACATTTTAATTACTGAAAATGGGTGTGAAGTCTTTACTAAATGCACAAAAGACCTTATTATTTTATAGTAAGCGTATAATTGAGGAGGAAACTGAATGATTTCGGTTAATGATTTTAAAACAGGTTTAACTATTTCAGTAGATAATGGAATTTGGAAAGTAATTGATTTCCAACACGTAAAACCAGGTAAAGGTTCTGCTTTTGTTCGTTCTAAATTACGTAATTTAAGAACAGGCGCTATTCAAGAAAAAACTTTCCGAGCTGGTGAAAAAGTAGAACAAGCGATGATTGAAAATCGTCGTATGCAATATTTATATGCTGATGGAGATACTCATGTCTTCATGGATAATGAAACATTTGATCAAACAGAATTATCTGGCGATTATTTAAAAGATGAATTAAAATATTTAAAAGCGAATATGGAAGTTCAAATTCAGTCATATGAAGGCGAAACGATTGGTATTGAATTACCAAAAACTGTTGAACTTGAAGTTACTGAAACAGAGCCAGGTATTAAAGGTGATACTGCAACTGGTGCTACAAAATCTGCTACAGTTGAAACTGGTTATACTTTAAATGTGCCATTATTTGTTAACGAAGGCGATGTGTTAGTTATTAATACAAGCGATGGCAGTTACATTTCAAGAGCATAATTAATAATTTTAAAAATTTAAATTAAAACAGGTTAATGCATATTTAATTATGGATTAACCTGTTTTTATATAAATGATTAAAAAGAATAATCAATGTTTTAGTATCTAAGTTTTAATATAAATTTACTATATTATAATTACTTATATACTTTTTTAATCATAAGTTAGATCTCAGTTAAATGAACACGCTTGAATTGAATTTCACACTCAAGTAAAATAGATGGGTAGATGAAAACTAAGTCGAGGAGTCATTAAATTATGAACTTTAAAGAAATTAAAGAATTAATTCAAATTCTTGATGAATCAAGTTTAACTGAAATTAATATAGAAGATAATAAAGGTAGCGTAGTTAATTTAAAAAAACAAAAAGAAACTGAAATTATTACGCCTCAATATTCACAACAACCAACAGTGATGGCATCTCAACCATCAGTACAAACACCAATGGCAAATGAAATGTCTCAAACTAGTGAAGTAAACCAAGAAAATGAAACGTCAAACTACGAAACAATTAATGCTCCGATGGTCGGGACTTTTTATAAATCCCCATCACCTGAAGAGGAAGCTTATGTACAAGTTGGGGATAAAGTCACTAATGATTCAACTGTATGTATCTTAGAAGCCATGAAATTATTTAATGAAATTCAAGCAGAAGTTACAGGAGAAATCGTTGAAATTTTAGTTGAAGACGGACAAATGGTAGAGTATGGCCAGCCGTTATTTAAGGTGAAATAATGAAAAAAGTATTAATTGCAAATCGTGGTGAGATTGCAGTTAGAATTATTAGAGCTTGCCATGATTTAGGTATTCAAACTGTTGCTATATATTCTGAGGGAGATAAAGATGCATTACATACTCAAATCGCTGATGAAGCATATTGTGTCGGTCCAACTCAGTCTAAAGATTCATATTTAAATATTCCAAACATCCTATCTATAGCAACTTCAACAGGATGTGAAGCAATTCATCCAGGTTATGGATTTTTAGCCGAAAATGGGGATTTCGCTGAACTTTGTGAAGCTTGCCAATTAAAATTTATTGGACCAAGTTATCAATCCATTCAAAAAATGGGTATTAAAGATGTAGCTAAAGCTGAAATGATAGCCGCTAACGTGCCTGTAGTACCAGGAAGTGATGGATTAATTGATTCGATTGAAGATGCTAAAAAAGTGGCTAAACAGATAGGATATCCAGTTATTATTAAAGCTACTGCTGGTGGCGGAGGTAAAGGAATTCGCGTTGCACGAAATGAGAACGATTTAGAAAATGGTTACCGTATGACACAACAAGAAGCTCAAACAGCTTTCGGTAATGGTGGATTATACTTAGAAAAATTCATTGAAAATTTCCGTCATATTGAAATTCAAGTGATTGGTGATCAATTCGGTAATGTCATTCATTTAGGCGAACGTGACTGTACAATTCAAAGACGTATGCAAAAATTAGTAGAAGAGTCACCTTCGCCAATACTTACAGATGAAAAACGTAAAGAGATGGGTAAAGCCGCTATTCGAGCAGCTAAAGCAGTGAATTATGAAAATGCTGGTACTATAGAATTCATATATGATTTAAATGAAAATAAATTCTATTTTATGGAAATGAATACACGAATTCAAGTAGAACATCCAGTTACTGAAATGGTAACAGGTGTAGACTTAGTGAAATTGCAATTAAAAGTTGCTATGGGAGAACCGCTACCTTATACGCAAGATGATATTACAATAAATGGCCATGCCATTGAATATAGAATTAATGCTGAAAATCCTTATAAAAATTTTATGCCTTCACCAGGTAAAATCACACAATACCTTGCGCCAGGAGGATACGGAGTAAGAATCGAATCAGCATGTTATACAAACTATACGATTCCTCCTTATTATGACTCAATGGTAGCAAAATTGATTGTGCATGAACCTACCAGAGATGAAGCAATAATGACTGGGATTCGAGCACTAAGTGAATATTTAATTCTAGGAATAGATACAACCATTCCATTCCATCTTAAATTAATGAATAATGATATTTTTAAATCTGGAGATTATAATACAAACTTTTTAGAAAAGTATAATATTATGGCTGAGAGTGAATAGGAGGATAAAACAATGGTAAATGTAGCAGATTATTCACATGCTAATTTAGGTAAAGTAGAAATTGTACCAGAAGTTATTTCAGTAATAGCAAGTATTGCTGTTTCTGAAGTTGAAGGAGTGACTGGGCATTTTTATGAACTAAAAAAGAGTAATATTGAAAAAATAAGTCGTAAAAATTTAAATAAAAATTTAAAAGTTAATACTAAAGATGATGGTATTCATATTGATGTTTATTGCTCTATTAAACATGGAATAAAAATAGCTAAAGTTGCAAGTAAAATTCAAACTTCTATTTTTAATTCCATTAAAACAATGACTGCTATCGAACCCAAAGAAATTAACATTCATATCATGCACATCACAATTGAATAAATTAAAGTTACCATAATACAAAGGAGTTTCTTATGAGTCGCAAAGAATCAAGAAAACAAGCATTTCAGACATTGTTTCAACTAGAAATGAAAAATACAGATTTAACAATCAATGAAGCTATAAATTTTATAAAAGACGATTATCCAGACTTAGATTTTGAGTTCATTCATTGGCTTGTTACAGGAGTGAAAGATCATGAACAAGTTTTAGATCAATCAATTGAACCAAAATTAAAAGACTGGTCTATACAACGATTATTAAAAACGGATCGTATTATTTTAAGAATGGCTACCTTTGAATTGCTTCATAGTGATACGCCTCCTAAAGTCATCATTAATGAAGCAGTAGAGCTAACAAAACAATTTAGTGATGAAGGTCATTATAAATTTATAAACGGTGTCTTAAGTAATATAAAATAAACATATTTGAGTGATGAATCATGTCAGAATATTTAAGTGTCTCTACTTTAACTAAATATATTAAATATAAATTTGATCAAGATCCACACTTGCAATCTATCCTATTAAAAGGTGAACTCTCAAACTTTAAAAAACATTCTAGTGGTCATCTTTATTTTAATGTGAAAGATAAAAATAGTGTGATAAGTGCTATGATGTTTAAGGGAAATGCTTCTAAACTAACATTTGATCCTAAAGAAGGAGACGAAGTTTTATTAGAAGCTCGAGTTTCGGTTTATGAACGTAGAGGAAATTATCAAATTTATGTTAATAAAATGGAAATTGACGGTATAGGAAATTTATACCAAAAGTTAGAGCAATTAAAAGAAAAACTAAATAAACAGGGGATTTTTAATCAAAATCATAAAAAAGCAATCCCTAGATTCCCTAAAAAGATTGCTATTCTTACAGCTGATACTGGAGCAGCAATCAGAGATATTCACACTACTATAGATAGTAGATACCCTCTAGTAGAAAAAATATCAATTAGTACATTAGTACAAGGTATTAATGCTAAAAATGATATTATTGAAAAAATTAAGTATGCAGATACTTTAGGAGTAGATACCATCATTCTAGGCCGTGGAGGCGGCTCTATTGAAGATTTATGGAATTTCAATGAAGAAGAAGTTGTTCGAGCTATATATGAGTGTCATACACCAATTATCTCAGCTGTAGGACATGAAACTGATTTTACTTTAAGTGATTTTGTAGCAGATATGAGAGCAGCAACTCCTACTCAAGCTGCTGTTATCGCTACACCAGATCAGTACGAACTCATTCAGCAAATACATCAGTATCGATTTTCTCTTACTAAAAGTATTAAACAACTAATAGAAAAACAACATAAACAATTAGATTATTTATCATCTTATTATAAATTTAAGCAACCTACGTTGTTATATGAACAACAGATTCAACGAAGAGATGATTTAGAAAAAAAACTAACACAACGTTTAACGTTAAATATTGAAAAAAAAAGAAACAATATCACTGTATTGCGTCAACATTTTAATATAAGAAGATTAAATGATTCAATTGTACAATATCAAAAAATGATCCGTAATAATGAAAATAGATTAATAAATTTAACATATAACTTAATTAATCATAATAAAGCTAATTTAAAGAATAAAATTGAGCAATTAAATCAACTTAGTCCAACTAATACAATGTTAAGAGGATATTCAATTATTAATAAGGACAATAAAGTCATTACAAGCACACACGATTTAAATGAACAAGATGAAATCACATTATCAATGAAAGACGGTAATATAGACGCTATAGTTAAGAAAGTAAGGTGTGAAGATGAGTAAAGAACAACAAAGTTTTGAAGAAATGATGAAAGAATTAGAAAGTATAGTTCAAAAGTTAGATAATGAAACTGTTTCATTAGAAGAATCTCTTGATTTATATCAACGTGGTATGAAATTATCATCTGCTTGTGACAAAACTTTGAAAGATGCTGAAAATAAAGTAAATCAATTAATCAAAGAAGAAGCAAAGGATGAAGATGATGTTGAAGAAATCAATGAATGAATTGATTGAAATTATAAATAATAATCTTGACGGTATTATAAAATCGTCTCCTTTAAATACTAAACTAGAGGAGAGTATGCAATATTCACTTGATGCTGGTGGTAAAAGAATTCGTCCAGTGCTTGTATTACTCACTTTAGAAGTGTTAAATGAAAATTATAAAAAAGGTTTACAAACCGCACTGGCATTAGAAATGATTCATACTTACTCACTTATACATGATGATTTACCTGCAATGGACAATGATGATTTTAGAAGAGGAAAATTAACAAATCATAAAGTGTATGGAGAATGGAAAGCGATTTTAGCGGGAGACGCCTTACTAACAAAATCATTTGAACTAATTGCAAATGATAAAAACTTAGATGCTGAAACAAAAGTAAAAGTTATTTCAAGACTAGCACATGATAGTGGCAATCTCGGCATGGTCGGTGGCCAAACCTTAGATATGGATAGTGAGAATACTCCAATAGAATTACATACTCTAGAGCAAATTCATAAGGCAAAAACTGGGGCTCTTTTAAAATTTTCTATTTTAAGTGCTGCGGATATTGCCAATGTAAACAAAGAAATTTTAAATACATTAGATTGTTTCAGTGAACACTTAGGCCTAATGTTTCAAATAAAAGATGATTTATTAGATGTTTATGGTGATGAGAAAAAATTGGGTAAAAAAGTAGGAAGCGATGTAGAAAACCATAAAAGTACTTATGTTTCTTTACTTGGTAAATCAGGCGCTGAAGAAAAACTAAAATATCATAAAGATGCTGCAATAGATACAATTAATCAATTGAAACCACAATATGATGTTGAACCGCTTCTAGAAATTGTAGATTTATTTTATTCACGTGACCATTAATAGTTAGAGTTTTTCTCTTTAAAGATTACTAAGACAATAATCTTTAAAGAGTTTTTTGTTTTAGTAATCTACTTTTAATGATTTAAAATGCATAAATGTATATAAATTTAAATTTAATTTAAATAGAAAATATGATAATACGTATCATAAATAATAATATCATTCTTCAAATCAACCTTTCTAAAGGATAACTTTAGTAGTAGTTAAAATAACGTTGTGTTAAAATCATTGTATAAATATTCGAAACTAGGAGTGTTCATAATGGCAAAAAAATCTGTAAGACATATAAAAATAAGAGAAATTATTTCAAGTGAACAAATTGAAACACAAGATGAACTTGTAAAACGTCTAAATGAATACGACCTAAATGTTACTCAAGCGACTGTCTCTCGTGACATTAAAGAATTACAATTAATTAAAGTACCTGCTTCATCAGGACAGTATGTATACAGCCTTCCCAACGATAGAAAGTACCATCCTTTAGAAAAATTAGGTAGATACTTAATGGATTCATTTGTAAATATTGAAGGAACAGGAAACTTACTCGTACTAAAAACGCTTCCTGGTAATGCTCAATCTATCGGAGCAATCTTAGATCAAATTGATTGGGATGAAGTATTGGGAACTATTTGTGGTGATGATACCTGTCTATTAATATGCAGAGATGAAGAAGCAAGTCATACAATTAAAACAAGAATTTTCAATTTATTATAAGGATGCGATTAATCTATGTTACAAACCTTATCAATAAAGCAATTTGCAATTATAGATGAACTCGAAATTCATTTTTCTGATGGTTTAACTGTGCTTAGCGGTGAAACTGGAGCTGGTAAATCAATTATTATAGATGCAATAGGCCAACTTATTGGTATGCGTGCCTCTTCTGATTTTGTAAGACATGGAGAGAAAAAAGCAATTATCGAAGGGATTTTTGATATTGATAATAGTAAAGAGGCCATTTCAGTTTTAAATGAGTTAGATATTGATATTGATGAAGACTTTCTATTAGTAAAAAGAGAAATTTTTAGTTCGGGAAAAAGTATTTGTCGTATTAATAATCAAATTGTTACGCTTCAAGATTTAAGAAAAGTGATGCAAGAACTTTTAGACATACATGGCCAACATGAAACGCAAACGTTATTAAAACAAAAATATCATTTAAAATTATTAGATGATTATGCTGAAAATCAATATAGCAGTGTTAAAGAACAATATGAAACTACATTTAATGAATATAAAGAAAAGAAAAAAGAACTTGAAGAGTTACAGTCTGCTGATCAAGCATTATTGCAACGTCTTGATTTAATGAAGTTTCAATTTGAGGAATTGCAAGAAGCCTCTCTAAAAGAAGGTGAAATTACTCAATTAGAATCTGATATAAAACGAATCCAGAATTCTGAAAAATTAAGTTTAGCATTAAACAATGCACATGTCACACTTACAGATGAACATGCTATCACTGACCGTTTATATGAATTAAGTAATCATTTACAAACTATTGATGACATTATTCCAGGTAGATTTAAAAAACTTAAAGAAGATATTGATCAGTTCTACTATACCTTAGAGGATGCTAAACATGAACTATACGATGAAATGTCAAATACTGAATTCGATGAACAATTACTTAATGAATTAGAATCTAGAATGAACTTACTGAATAATCTCAAACGTAAATACGGTAAAAACATTGATGAACTTATTACTTATCAATCTAAATTAGAAAATGAAATTGCTAAGATTGAAAATTATGAAGAAAGTACTTCTCAATTAAAAGAAGAAATTGACCTACTTTATGAAAAAGTAATAAAATATGGACAGTCATTATCGAAGGAAAGACGAATTGTAGCTCGAACGTTACGGGAGCATATCGTGGCTGAAATTCAAAATTTACAAATGAAAGAGGCTAACCTCGAAATTTCATTTCAGCCATTAGAAACTCCTACAATAGAAGGAATTGAATTTGTAGAGTTTCTCATTAGTCCTAACAAGGGCGAACCACTTAAAAGTTTAAATAAAATAGCTTCTGGAGGAGAACTTTCTCGTATTATGCTAGCGTTAAAAAGTATATTCGTTGAATCAAGAGGTCAAACTGCTATTTTGTTTGATGAAGTTGACTCGGGTGTTTCTGGTCAAGCAGCTCAAAAAACGGCTGAAAAAATGAGAGATATTGCAAAATATATTCAAGTTATTTGTATATCTCACTTACCGCAAGTAGCTTCTATGAGTGATCATCACTTATTAATTAGTAAAATGTCTAAGAATGATCGTACAACAACTCAAGTGAAAGAGTTAAAAAAAGAAGATAAAATTGACGAAATTGCCCGTATGATTTCTGGAGCAAGTGTAACTGAATTAACAAGAGAAAATGCTAGAGAAATGATTGCTCAAAATCATAAATAGTTTATAATTAAATAATTTAAATTAAGGTTGGATGTCGAAAAGAAATAGAACATATTGAGTATAATGTTATTTTTTATATTCAAATTGTTTATTCACACTTTTCAATTCTAACCTTTAAATCTGATTAATAAGGAGTAGCAAAATGTCTGAAAAACAATATGACTTAGTTGTTTTAGGTGGTGGGACAGCAGGATACGTAGCAGCGATTCGTGCTTCTCAATTAGGAAAAAAGGTAGCAATTGTAGAGAAATCTTTATTAGGTGGCACATGTTTACATAAAGGGTGTATCCCTACTAAAGCGCTACTTAAATCTGCTGAA
This sequence comes from Staphylococcus sp. HMSC057A08, assembly GCF_001812925.1. Taxonomy (NCBI): domain Bacteria; kingdom Bacillati; phylum Bacillota; class Bacilli; order Caryophanales; family Staphylococcaceae; genus Staphylococcus; species Staphylococcus sp. HMSC057A08. The sequence continues at coordinate 199,510 of NZ_KV810854.1, forward strand.
GTGACTCGTACTGTTAGACAATCTTCAGAATTTGGTATAGACACAAACGGTTTACATATTAATTTTGAAAAAATGATGAATCGAAAAACGGATATTGTTAATCAAATGCATAATGGCGTTCAAAGTTTAATGCAAAAAAATCATATTGATATTTATAATGGTATTGGACGTATTATGGGAACTTCTATATTTTCTCCACAAAGCGGAACAATCTCTGTTGAATACGAAGATGGCAGCTCAGAGTTACTTCCAAATCAATTTGTACTTATCGCTACAGGGTCACGACCTCAAACATTACCATTTTTAAAAATTAATCATCGAAATATTTTATCGAGCGATGATATATTACAAATTGATACACTTCCAGACAGTATTGCTATTGTTGGGGGCGGCGTGATTGGCCTTGAATTTGCTTCCTTACTAACTGATTTAAATGTAAATGTTAAAGTGATTGAAGCAGGTAAACGTATATTACCTTCTGACAGTAAATCCATTTCTACATTTTTAAAAGATAGTTTAATTGAACGAGGTGTAGAATTTTTTGAAGATTGCCAACTAAGTGAAGAGAATATCATACATAAAAATGATGTCATCCAAATACATATAAATGAAAAAACTACTATTACAGTTGATAAAATATTAGTTGCAGTAGGTCGCGTACCTAATACAAGTGATATTGGTATTCAAAATACTAAAATTCAATTAGATACTCATGGTTATATCAAAGTAAATGAATTTCAACAAACGAGTGATAAGCATCTTTATGCAGCAGGTGATTGTATCGGAACATTACAATTAGCTCACGTAGCTTCTAAAGAAGGAATCACTGCAGTTGAACATATGTTTAATGATCATCCGCTTCCAGTGAATTATCATTTAATGCCCAAATGTGTTTATACTTATCCAGAAGTCGCATCTATCGGTTTAAATATAGAAACTGCTAAATCTCAAAATATTAAGGCAACAAGTTATAAAGTTCCTTTTAATGCTATTGGAAAAGCAGTTATTGAAGAAACTAAAAATAAACGTGGTTTTTGTGAAATTATATTAAATAAGGACAATGGAGATATTATTGGTCTAAGTATGGTAGGCCCACATGTCACGGAGTTAATAAATGAAGTTGCTTTATTACAATTTATGAATGGATCAACATTAGAATTAGGATTAACGACTCATGCACATCCGTCATTGTCTGAAATATTGATGGAACTTGGACTAAAGGCTGAAAATAGAGCAATACACGTTTAAAGGAGGAAATAAAAATGATTGACTACAAATCTGTGGGACTTACAGATGAAGATTTGAGAGAAATATATAAATGGATGGACTTAGGACGAAAACTAGATGAACGCTTATGGTTACTTAACCGTGCTGGAAAAATACCATTTGTAGTAAGTGGTCAAGGACAAGAAGCCACTCAAATTGGTATGGCGTATGCAATGAAAGAAGGAGATATTTCATCTCCGTATTATAGAGATTTAGCTTTCGTTACATATATGGGGATTTCACCTTATGATACAATGTTAGCTTCTTTCGGTAAAAAGGATGACATTAATTCTGGAGGAAAACAAATGCCTTCTCATTTTAGTCATAGAGAAAAAGGTATTTTATCTCAAAGTTCTCCGGTAGCAACACAAATCCCTCACTCAGTAGGAGCAGCATTAGCATTAAAAATGAATCAACAATCTAATATAGCAACTGCTACTGTAGGAGAAGGTAGTTCTAATCAAGGAGATTTTCATGAGGGATTGAATTTTGCTGGAGTCCATAACTTACCGTTTGTATGTGTAATTATCAATAATAAATACGCAATTTCAGTACCAGATTCATTACAATATGCAGCAACGCATCTATCTGATAGAGCAATAGGTTATGGTATTCATGGAGAAACCGTAGATGGAAATGATCCAATTGCGATGTACAAAGCAATGAAAGAAGCAAGAGAAAGGGCACTTAATGGCGAAGGGACAACATTGATTGAAGCTATTACCACTCGAATGACTCCTCATTCTTCTGATGATGATGATACATATCGTTCTAAAGAAGAAAGAGATGCTTTTAAGACATCTGACTGTAATCTTAAATTCAAAAATGAATTACTCGATTTAGGCATTATTGATGAAGATTGGTTAAACGAATTAGATAACGCACATAAATCTATTATAGATAAAGCTACAAAAGATGCTGAAAATGCTCAATATCCAGATGTAGAAGAAACATATCAATATGTGTATGATCCAGAAGGAGATATTTTCAATGACTAAAATGAGTTATATAGAAGCCATTCAAAATGCACAAGACTTGGCTATGGAAAAAGATAATAATATTTTTATATTAGGAGAAGATGTAGGACGAAAAGGTGGTGTATTCGGTGCGACACGTGGTTTACAAGAAAAATATGGAGAACTGCGCGTAATTGATACGCCTTTAGCAGAATCAAATATTATCGGTACTGCAATTGGTGCAGCAATGCTTGGCAAACGTCCTATAGCTGAAATTCAATTCGCAGATTTTATTTTACCAGCAGTTAATCAAATTATTAGTGAAGCCGCTAAAATGCGATATCGTTCTAATAACGATTGGCAATGTCCTTTAACTGTTCGTGCACCATTCGGTGGTGGCGTACATGGTGGTTTATATCATTCTCAAAGTATTGAGAGTATCTTTGCATCTACACCTGGATTAACAATTGTAATTCCTTCAACTCCATATGATGCGAAAGGTTTATTATTATCTTCAATTGAATCAAATGATCCAGTATTATTTTTTGAACATAAAAAAGCATACCGATTTTTAAAAGAAGAAGTACCCGATTCTTACTATACTATTCCTTTGGGTAAAGCTGATGTTAAACGTGAAGGTGATGATATTACAGTTTTCACTTATGGTTTATGTGTTAACTATTGTATTCAAGCAGCCGATATTTTAGAGGCAGATGGCATTAATGTTGAAGTAGTTGACTTAAGAACAGTTTATCCATTAGATAAAACAACGATTATTGAACGCGCTAAACGAAATGGTAAGATTTTGCTTGTAACTGAAGATAACCTTGAAGGTAGTGTCATGTCTGAAGTTTCAGCAATCATAGCTGAACATTGTTTATTCGAATTAGATGCACCAATTATGCGGTTAGCTGGTCCTGATGTTCCATCAATGCCATTTTCTCCTAACTTAGAAAATGAAGTAATGATGAATCCTGATAAGATATTAAAAAAAATGCGTGAGTTAGCACAATTTTAGGGAGGTAACATAATGGATGTTAAAATGCCAAAATTAGGAGAAAGTGTCCATGAAGGTACAATCGAACAATGGTTAGTTTCTGAAGGGGATCATGTAGATGAATATGAACCACTATGTGAAGTAGTTACAGATAAAGTAACAGCAGAAGTTCCTTCAACTATTTCTGGTACAATTACAGAGTTAATTGCTACTGAAGGTGAAACGATTGAAATCAATCAAATCATTTGTAAAATTCAACCCGATGATACATCTTTAAATTCTAATCAAGACGATACTAATGAAACACCTAGTCAAACACAAAGTAATTCTGTAAAGAGTCAGTCTAAGCCTTCTAACACAAATCAATCATCTACGAATTCGATCAATAATGGAAGATTTTCTCCAGTCGTATTTAAGATAGCTTCAGAAAACGATATTGATTTATCACAAGTACCTGGCACAGGATTTGAGGGTAGAGTAACTAAAAAAGATATTGAAACTTATATTCAAGAAAATAACCAGCAAGACTTAAACGAAACACCTACCACTCAGATAACCAATCATTCCGAAACGAGTTCAAGAAATAATAACGCTTCATCAAATGAACCATTAGACGATTATACAGTACCAGTTAAAGGCGTGCGAAAAGCAATTGCCCAAAATATGGTTACCAGTGCCACTGAAATTCCACATGGCTGGATGATGATAGAAGTCGATGCTACAAACCTTGTGAAAACTAGAAATCATTATAAGACTGTGTTTAAAAAACAAGAAGGATATAATTTAACATTCTTTGCTTTCTTTGTAAAAGCTGTAGCAGAAGCTTTGAAATCTAATCCATTACTTAACAGCAGTTGGGATGGTAATGAAATTATAATTCATAAAGACATCAATATTTCGATAGCTGTAGCTGATGAAGACAAATTATATGTTCCTGTAATTAAAAATGCAGATGAAAAATCAATTAAAGGTATTGCTAGAGAAATCAATCAACTAGCACAAAAAGCTCGAAATCAACAACTGACTCAAGAAGACATGACTGGTGGTACTTTTACAGTTAATAATACTGGGACATTTGGTTCTGTATCTTCAATGGGTATTATTAATCATCCTCAAGCAGCAATCTTACAAGTAGAATCAATTGTTAAAAAACCTGTTGTCATCGACGATATGATAGCTATAAGAAATATGGTTAATTTATGTATTTCAATTGATCATCGTATTTTAGATGGTGTTCAAACTGGACGATTTATGTCGCAAGTAAAAAATCGAATTGAAAGCTATTCAATTGAAACAACAAATATTTATTAAAAGTTTGTTATATTACAACCAACCTATTTGAACTATATGTTGGAAATTAGTAAAATGACAATAAATAATAATTGACTGAAAGGTGATTCTAAATGGATTTAAATTTTGATTTATATATGAATGGTGTTGTAGAACAAGCTAGAAATGAAATTGAATCTGCTGGTTATGAACAATTAACTACTTCAGATGAAGTTGATAAAGTATTTAAACAAGATGGTACTACACTAGTAATGATAAATTCAGTTTGTGGATGTGCAGGAGGTATAGCGCGTCCAGCCGCAAGTCACGCACTTCACTATGATAAGTTACCTAATAGATTAGTTACTGTATTTGCTGGTCAAGATAAAGAAGCAACTCAGCAAGCAAGAGAATATTTTGAAGGATACGCACCTTCAAGTCCTTCATTTGCACTTATGAAAGATGGTAAGATTACTGAAATGATAGAACGCCATCAAATAGAAGGTCATGACGTAATGGATGTTATCAATCAACTTCAAAAGTTATTTGATAAGTATTGTGAAGAAAGATAAGAGGAACAATACATGCTAACTTTAAATCCTTATAGAATTGGATTTAGAACACTTAAAACAGCTGTAGGAATTACTTTAGGCGTTATTTTAGCTAAATGGATAGGACTTGATAACTATGCTTCAAGTGCTATCCTCATTGTTCTATGTATTAAACATACTAAAGTTCACTCACTACAAGCAATTGGTTCTCGATTCGTTTCGTGTTTATTAATGTTATTTTTTGGTTCATTTATTTTTAATTTACTTGGTCAAAATGCAGTCGTTTTAGGATTAATTGTTTTATTATTTATTCCACTTACAGTGATGTTGAATGTTCAAGAAGGTGTAGTGACAAGTTGTGTCATTTTACTTCACGTATTTAATGCCAAAGTGATTGGTCTTCATTTAATTATTAATGAAATTTTACTTCTTATAATTGGTTTAGGAATAGCATTTTTAATGAATTTAATTATGCCTAGTCTAGATAATACATTAGGTAATTTTAAGAAAAAAATTGAAAATGAAATTAAAACGATATTTAAACAATATAGTGAAGCGTGTTTAAATATTAATAAACAATTGTCAATTTCTTTTGATACATTAGAAAACAATATTCGTAAGGCTAAATCTATTGCTTTTAGAGACGTTAAAAATCACTTTGTGCGAAATGAAAACTCATATTATCACTATTTCGATATGAGAGAAGAACAACTAGAAATACTACGCAGAATACAAACATTAATTCATAATACTTCATCTAATGATCCTTTGATAGAGACTGTTGCCCATTTAATGGCTGAAATTGGAGATAATGTTAATAGTAATGATTACACTGTGTTAAGACTACATTCATTATATGAGATACGTTTAAAATTAGACGAATTGCCATTGCCAGAATCACATCAATCTTTAAAATCAAGAGCAAGTATGATGCAAATTTTAAATGAATTAGAAGAATATTTAAATATTAAATCTCACTTCGGCTCTTTAAAATTACATAGTGAAATATAACATCTAAAAATAATTTCTAATCAAAGTAAAAAGACAAACTTCCTTTAAATACAAAAAGTTTGTCTTTTTTATTTGCATAAATTTAAGAAATAATAATAAAAACTATCGTCAAATTTGGTTTTTTGTCGATAGTTTCTATTCTAAGTAATTTTTAATGCATGAGAGGAACAAGACTTGTAAGTAACAGTGCAGCTACAACTGCAATTAACATGATAATGATAATAATTTTTAGCACTTTATTATTCAATGTAAACGCTCCTTGAAACCTTTAAATAATTTAATTATTCGTTATATTAATAACTTATAATATATAAAATAACCTTAAATGATTTCGATAAAAATGGCAATCAATTTATTTACTCTAATTCTCAAAGTCAGTTAAAATATTAACTATATAAGAAAGGGGTTTTCATAATGATTAATAGTCGCCGTTTACTTAATACTTTTTTAGAGTTAGTGCAAATTAATTCTGAAACTGGGAATGAAGAAACGATACAACCCATTCTAAAAAAGAAATTTATAGATTTAGGATTAAATGTTGTAGAAGATAATGCGTCTAAAAGAGAATGGTTAGGTGCAAATAATTTAATTTGTACCTTACCAAGTAGTGAAGGAAAAGAACATGTTTCTAAAATCTATTTTACTAGCCATATGGATACAGTTGTTCCAGGTATTAACGTTAAACCAATCCTTAAAGAAGATGGCTATGTATATTCAGACGGCACAACTGTATTAGGGGCAGATGATAAAGCAGGTATAGCTGCTTTGTTAGAAATGATTCAAACTATAAATGAACAAGAATTACCTCATGGACAAATTCAATTTATTATCACTGTAGGAGAAGAAGCAGGTTTAAAAGGTGCTAAAGAATTAGATCAAAACTTAATAGATGCAGAGTTCGGCTATGCTGTCGATGCCAGCCAAGCGGTTGGAACAACAGTGGTGGGTGCCCCAACTCAAATGATTATTAATACAACTATTTATGGGAAAACAGCACATGCTAGTAAACCCAACCAAGGTATAAGTGCAATTCATATTGCAGCTAAGGCGATCAATAAAATGCATTTAGGTCAGATTGATCAAGATACCACAGCTAATATTGGTAAATTTTATGGCGGTTCTGCTACAAATATTGTTGCAGATAAAGTCATTTTAGAGGGAGAAGCTCGTTCGCATAATGATAAAAGTTTAGAGTATCAAGTCAACCATATGAAAGAAACTTTCGAAACTACAGCAAAAGAATTAGGCGGTAAAGCAAATGTTGAAATTTCTAAGAGTTATCCTGGTTTTAGAAGAAACGATTCTGAGACTGTAACTCAGTATGCTATAAAGAGTGCGAAAACTTTAGGTCTTTCAGGTAAAACTGTTATTGCTGGTGGCGGTTCAGATGGCAGTATTATTAACACGTATCATATTCCAACTGTCATATTAGGTGTAGGATATGAACATATTCATACTACTTCTGAACGTATTCCTGTAGCTGCTTTAAATCAACTTACGAGTCAATTGATTAAAATTGTTGAATTAGTAGCGAAATAATATTTTACTTTAGTGAAGTCATTTATATTTTTGTGATACAATACTAATGAAATTATTGAATAAGAGAGGTAAGTAATATGACTCAACAAATAGGTGTTGTAGGTTTAGCTGTTATGGGTAAAAACCTTGCATGGAATATCGAATCACGTGGTTATAGCGTATCTGTTTATAACCGTTCTAGTGATAAAACAGATTTAATGATTAAGGAATCAGAAGGTAAACAAATTCATCCAACGTATTCTTTAGAAGATTTTGTGAACTCTTTAGAAAAACCACGCAAAATATTATTAATGGTTAAAGCTGGTCCTGCTACAGACGCAACAATAGATAGCTTATTACCTTTATTAGATGACGATGACATTTTAATTGATGGGGGTAATACAAACTATCAAGATACAATTCGTCGTAACAAAGCTCTTGCTGAAAGTGGTATCAACTTTATTGGAATGGGGGTTTCTGGTGGTGAAATCGGTGCGTTAACTGGTCCATCTTTAATGCCTGGTGGTCAACAAGAAGCTTACAACAAAGTAAGTGATATTTTAGATGCCATTGCTGCTAAAGCAAAAGATGGTGCTGCATGTGTAGAATATATTGGACCAAATGGTGCAGGACATTATGTAAAAATGGTTCATAATGGTATTGAATATGCTGATATGCAATTAATTGCTGAAAGTTATGCAATGATGAAAGAATTATTAGGTATGTCTCATGAAGAAATTTCTAAAACTTTTAAAGAATGGAATGCTGGAGAATTAGAAAGTTATTTAATTGAAATAACAGGCGATATTTTCACTAAATTAGATGAAAATAATGAGCCTCTTGTAGAAAAAATTCTTGATACTGCTGGTCAAAAAGGAACTGGTAAATGGACATCAATTAATGCATTAGAATTAGGTATACCATTAACAATCATTACTGAATCTGTATTTGCACGTTTCATTTCTTCAATTAAAGAAGAACGTGTGAAGGCATCGAAAGTATTAAGTGGTCCTAAATCAAACTTTGATGGAAATAGAGAAGAATTCTTAGAAAAAATCCGTCAAGCGTTATATATGAGTAAAATTTGTTCATACGCCCAAGGTTTCGCCCAAATGCGTAAAGCGAGCAATGAAAACGAATGGAACCTTAAATTAGGTGATTTAGCAATGATTTGGCGTGAAGGTTGTATTATTCGTGCCCAATTCTTACAAAAAATTAAAGACGCATATGACAATAATTCAGGTCTTCAAAACTTATTATTAGACCCTTATTTCAAAGGTATTGTTACTGAATATCAAGATGCACTTAGAGAAGTAGTTGCTACTGGTGTTAAAAATGGTGTACCAACACCTGGTTTCTCAGCAAGTATCAACTATTATGATAGCTACCGTTCAGAAGATCTACCTGCTAATTTAATTCAAGCACAACGTGATTATTTTGGGGCACATACTTATGAACGTAAAGATAAAGATGGTATTTTCCATACTCAATGGACTGAAGAATAATTATTGCATGATTAAAAATCTGGGACATCATTAAGTGTCTCAGATTTTTTTATTATGATAGGTTTGTATAGATGTCTTAATAAATATAGTCTTGTTATTTTAATTTATATTTAATCGATATATCCCAAGTTGACATTTAGAGACTCGATTAGTACGATAAATATAGGTGTAAACGTTTTCTAAAAAACTGGATTATCCATATATAATGTTATTACATATTATTTTATATTTCTATAAATCCAGAAAAAATTAGATTATATATTAAAGACTAACATTGACTATTAAAATAACTAACTCGAATACTATGATTTATTATTTCAAAGTTCATTTATTTACATAATATTTTCAAAGGAGCGATATAAATGGAAAAAAATTGGTGGAAAGAAGCCGTAGCATATCAAGTGTATCCAAGAAGTTTTAATGATAGCAATAATGATGGTATTGGTGATTTACCAGGGATGGTAGAAAAGTTGGACTATCTGAAAGATTTAGGTATTGATGTCATTTGGCTTAGCCCTATGTATAAATCTCCAAACGACGATAATGGTTATGATATTAGTGATTATCAAGATATTATGGAAGAATTTGGAACAATGGAAGACTTTAATCATTTGTTATCTGAGGTTCATAAGCGTGGAATGAAATTAATTTTAGACCTTGTTGTTAACCATACATCTGATGAACACCCATGGTTTATAGAATCTCGTTCTAGTAAAGATAATCCTAAACGAGATTGGTACATTTGGGCAGATCCTAAACCTGACGGTTCTGAACCTAATAATTGGGAGAGTATTTTCAATGGTTCAACATGGGAATATGATGACACAACAAAACAGTATTATTTCCATTTATTTAGTAAAAAGCAACCTGATTTAAATTGGAGTAATCCTGATGTTAGAGAAGCTGTTTTTAAAATGATGAATTGGTGGTTCGAAAAAGGAATTGATGGTTTTAGAGTCGATGCGATCACTCATATCAAAAAAACATTTGAAGCTGGTGATTTACCTGTTCCAAAAGGAAAACAATACGCTCCAGCATTTGATGTTGATATGAATCAACCAGGCATTCAAGATTGGCTTCAAGAAATGAAGGACAAATCACTTAGTCATTATGACATTATGACTGTTGGAGAAGCAAATGGCGTGAATCCAGATAATGCAAAAGAGTGGGTTGGAGAAAAAGAAGGTAAATTTAATATGATTTTCCAATTTGAACATTTAGGTTTATGGAGTACTGGAGACTCTAAATTTGATGTTTTATCTTATAAAAATGTATTAAACCGTTGGCAAAAACAACTAGAGGGTATAGGATGGAATGCACTATTTATCGAAAATCATGATCAACCTAGACGTGTTTCTACTTGGGGAGATGATAAAAAGTATTGGTTTGAATCTGCTACTAGCCATGCAGTGGTATATTTCTTACAACAAGGCACACCTTTTATTTATCAAGGTCAAGAAATTGGTATGACAAACTATCCATTTGAAAGTATTGAAACATTTAACGATGTTGCTGTAAAAACAGAATATCAAATTGTTAAATCTCAAGGTGGAGATGTTAATCAGTTATTAGATAAATATAAAATGGAGAATCGTGATAATTCTAGAACACCTATGCAGTGGACTAATGAAGTAAATGGAGGTTTTACTGAAGGTACGCCATGGTTCCCAGTCAATCCTAACTATAAAACAATAAATGTAGCACAACAATCCGAGGATTCAGATTCCGTTCTTAATTTTTATAAACGTCTAATTAAAATAAAAAAATCTGATGATATATATACTTATGGTGAATTTAATTTAATCGATGATGCGAACGAGAATATTTTTGCTTACACACGTAAACTCAATAATAAGACAGTTCTAGTTGCAGGAAATTTAACAGATCATGTTGCATCATTAAATTTACCATTCGAAGTTGAACCATCTCAAATTAAGCTACACAATTATAAAAATGATTTAGATATCACTAATATGAGACCTTTTGAAGCGTTCGTAGCCGAACTTTAATAGTAAAGCGTTAGATGACATAAGTTTAATAACTTAGTCATCTAACGCTTCTTTTATTCTATATCATAAGTTTCTTGTTTAATAGGTAGCCATAACTGTATTTTAGTGAACGGGTCCTCGAATGAGAGATCAAAAGGATAAATTTCAACATATAAGCTATTTTTTTCATAAGGTAGAGTAAGTTGTAAGCTGGATTCAATATAATACCAAGCTTCATTAACAGTATAATCCACTTGACCTTGCAAATTAAATTTTGCATAGTGTCGCCCTGGCAACAATCGACTTTCTAAGTGAGCTGGATAACGTTCACTAGGTACGCCCACAAATAATTCTACACCTTCATCTAAAGGACATGTAATAACAAATAACTCATATGGACTTATATTATTATATCGTTTTAATTCTTTTATTTTACCATCTAAATATAAATCTTCTAAAAAATCAGGAACTTTGTAAGGGTTAGATAGTTGATTAGCCTCAATATATTTTACATATCCAACTAAAGGTGTGTCTTTAGTTGTTTCTAGTCTGTAAGGGTATGGTGCTCTTTCTGTAGTTGTTAATTTAATATACAAACGTTCATTCATTTTTAGTTCTTCTTTTTTAGTAGAAGCTTGAATAGGAGATATTCCATGAAAATCACTAAAATCATTTGCAAAGTCATTGGAACTTAAATAATTATAGCGTTTTGCTACATCAACCAATCTCGAAGAACTTTGTATCATTTCTTTAGCAGCTTCAGTCATTTTTCGAGAGTGAGCATAACTTTCAGGAGGTTGTCCAACAATCATTTTAAACGATTGATCAAGATGGTAAGGGGAAAGACCAACGTAATCACTTAAATCTTGCAAATTAAAAGGCTCTAATAAATGATCTTCTATATATACAATTGCCTGTTGTATCTGCTTGATAACGTCCAAAACCTTCACTCCAATAAATTTACAATCAATACTAATATTTTACATTATTTTATAAAAATATACATCAATAATATAAAATTAAATTAAATTTTTAAATGACTCTTTCAATATTCAATTTAAAAAGGACAAGACCTTATTTTCAATGAGTGAAAATAATATAATATGTCTTATCCTTTATACATCTATCACATGAAGCTTCTAGTATATCTGTTTATTGAATATCGTCCCACCAATGATTTCCATCTCTGCTTAATAATAAATCACTTTCGATAGGGCCATTTGTCCCTGATTTATAATTAGGGAAGTTTGGATCAATCATGGTCCAATGTTCTTGAATAGCGTCTACAAATTTCCATGTAGATTTAAGTTCTTCCCAATGTGTAAAGTTGGTTGCATCACCTTTAAGACAATCGAATAACAAGTTTTCATATGCATCTACTGTGTTCATTTTATCTTGTGCACTCATAGCATAAGACAGTTGAACAGGCTTTGTTTCGATACCTTGAATACTTTTCTTAGCATTTAAGTGTAATGAAATCCCTTCATTAGGTTGAATATTAATAACTAATAAATTAGAATCTAGTAGTCGATCCGTTTGATAATATAAATTCATAGGAACTTCTTTAAATTCTACAACAACTTGTATACATTTAGACTTCATACGCTTACCAGTACGAATGTAGAATGGTACACCAGCCCAACGGAAGTTATCGATAGTTAATCTTCCAGAAACAAAGGTTGGTGTATTGGAATCAGACGCAACACGATCTTCATCTCTATAAGCGATAACACGTTGGTCATTAATAGTCCCTTCTCCATATTGTCCACGCACAAAGTTTTGATTGACTTCTTCAGGTTTTAATTGTCTTAAAGATTTTAATACTTTCACCTTTTCAGCTCGAATATCTTCACTTTTAAGACTAATAGGTGCTTCCATTGCTAGTAATGCAACCATTTGTAACATATGGTTTTGTACCATATCTTTTAATGCACCGCTCGATTCATAATAACCTCCACGATCCTCAACACCTAGTATTTCTGAAGAAGTGATTTGGATATTAGAGATATACTTATTATTCCAAAGAGGTTCAAACATCGCATTAGCAAATCGTAGAACTTCGATATTTTGCACCATATCTTTACCAAGATAGTGATCAATTCTGTATATTTCTTCTTCTTTAAATGATTGTCGTAATTGATTATTTAATTTTTCAGCAGATTTAAAATCACTACCAAATGGTTTTTCAATTACAAGGCGTTTAAATCCTTTAGTTTCAGTTAAGCCAGAAGCTTTTAAATAATCAGAAATTGGTCCAAAGAATTGAGGTGCCATTGCTAAATAGAATAGGCGATTACCTTCTAATTTAAATGTATCATCAAGTTCATTAGAGAATGTTAATAATTCATGATAACTTTCTTCTTCATTGACATCATTTTTAAAATAGAAAACATGTTCTATGAATTCATCGAGTCGATCAGTATCTTTGACGTGCGTTTGAATAGATTGTTTAACTTGTTCACGGAAAAAGTCGTTAGTATAATCTCTTCGACCAACGCCAATAATGGCAATATGGTCATCTAAATTATCTTGTTGATATAAATGGAATAAAGAAGGGAATAATTTTCTATGACTCAAATCTCCAGTTGCGCCAAATATAGTAATTAAACAAGGGATATGTTTAGTGTGTGTGTTCAAATTCAAAACCTCAATTCTTTAATTGCTATGATTAATTCATTATAAATTAAAACTGTTTTTCTTGATATGTTTTTGCCTAAAATTGTTGATAATATTTACAACATTAAACTAAATAACATACAATTTATTTTTTATAAGTTACATTATACCCTAAATTCTGATAAATTCATTTATTTTATTTCATATGATAACAAACTTATAGACGTATGATAAAATATATTATTGAAGAAAGAGGAGGCAAATGCATGGAAGTTACATTTTTTGGAACGAGTGCGGGTTTACCTACTAAAGATCGTAATACTCAAGCGATTGCTTTAAATTTAGAACCTTATTCAAATTCAGTATGGTTATTCGATGTAGGAGAGGGGACTCAACATCAAATTTTGCATCACTCAATAAAATTAGGCAAAGTTGATCATATTTTTATTACGCATATGCATGGCGACCACATTTTTGGATTACCTGGATTATTAACAAGTCGTTCATTCCAAGGTGGAGAAGATAAGCCATTGACGTTAATAGGGCCAACAGGTTTACAACAATTTATTGAAACTGCTTTGAAATTATCTGAATCTCATTTAAACTATCCTATTACATATATTGAAATTGATAATAATTTTACATATCATCATCATGGCTTTACAGTTTCATCAAGGTTATTAAATCATGGTATACCTTCATATGGTTATCGAATTGAGGCTCCTACAACACCAGGTACAATTGATGTAACTGCATTAAAGGCAATTGGACTAGAACCGGGTCCTAAATATCAAGAAGTAAAAATGTTTGATACTTTTGAATATAATAATCAAATTTATCTTTCTAAAGACTTTAAAGGTCCAGCCAAACCAGGACCTATTGTTACTATTTTTGGAGATACGAAACCGTGTGACAACGAATATATACTTGCAGAAAATGCGGATATTATGATTCATGAAGCAACATATATTGAAGGTGACAAAATTTTAGCAAATAACTATCATCATAGTCACATTGATGATGTATTTAGGTTAATTCATCAGTCTAATGTGAAGAAAAGTTTTATTACCCACCTAAGTAATCGATATAATTTAGAAGATATAGAAGAGATAAACCGTGCATTAAAAGAAATGAAAGATACACCAAACTTTGAGTTTGTTAAAGACTTCGATACATTCAAATTTTAAATAATATTAGCGTTTTATAATGATACGTAAAAACTCATAAAAAGCTATAACGATATGTATGACTTAATTTTCGTTATAGCTTTTTTTATTACTCATCTTCACTTTTAGAAAGGGCAATACTTCTATGAACTGCCGCGTCTAGACAGGCTTTAAAAATACTCTCAATATCATGTCGATCAAGTTCATTTAATCCAGCTTGTGTTGTACCACCTTTAGAGGTAATATTTTTTCTAAGTTGTTCCATACTTAAATCCGATCGTTCAATCATCTTACTTGTTCCAATAATGAGATTCTTAATGGATTCTTCAACTTGTTTCTTTTCAAGACCTAATGATGTTCCTGCTTTAACATATTGTTCAAATACGTGATATAAAAAAGCTGGTCCGCTTCCTGTAATAGCCGTCACTTGATGTAAATATTCTTCGTCAACTTCAATAACTGAGCCAAAAGCACTAATTAATTCTGTTACTTCATCTTTAGAATGAGGATCGAAATTACCAGAAAAACTAATACCTGTCACTGAATGACCTACCTGTGCATTTGTATTAGGCATAATTCTAGCAACAGGATTATTCGTTTCTAACTTTTCTCGGATATAATTTATCGATAAACCAGCCATAATAGATATAAAACGATGGTCTGATTGTATATGTGATTTAATACGTGATGCGACCGTTTCAAAATCATGAGGTTTAGTACCTAAAAAAACATAATCTGCATCTTTTAATAAAAATGCATCATCGTAACTGTATTTTACTCCTAATTCTTTCGCAAATAATTTTAAAGTATTCTCATTTGATTTATTTGTTAAATAAATATCGTTATGATTTAATATTTTAGAATCAATAATTCCTTTAAAAATGGCTTGTGCCATGTTACCAGCGCCATAAAATACTAACTTCATAAAATAGCACCATCCTTACCCTTAATTGATAAAACTATAGTAACATATTCATTATAATTATTATCAAAAATTAACTATACTTGTTAGATAGGAGAGACTCATCAGTGATTGTAGGTAAACATTTCATCGTAACTGGAGGAACTAGTGGCTTAGGTTTAGAAATAACGAAAAAATTATTAAAAAAAGGTGCATATATTACCCTCATTGTTCGTAGTACGGAGAAATTCGAAAATATTAATTTTAATCCGTACAAACATCGTGTTTCAATGATTAAATGTAATTTACAAGATACTTCACAAATAGATACTATTTCTAAATCCCTTTGTTATCCGATTGACGGAATTATTTATAGTGCAGGTTTAGGCTTTTTTAAATCAATACAATCTCATTCGTTAGAAGAAACCTTGGAGACTTATGATGTGAATGTGCTTGGTTTTATTACATTATTTAAAACTGTTAAACCATATTTAACAATGAATGCTTCTATAGTGGCTATTTCAAGTCAGGCAGCATTTGTAACGCAAGCGAACGCTGCATTTTATGGCTCATCTAAAGCTGCTTTAAATGGCGTATTAAATGCTCTAAGAATTGAGGAGCAAGGCTTTCATGTTATGACTGTTAATCCAGGTCCCATTAATACACCATTTCACAAAAAAGCAGATCCATCATTGAAGTACGCTAATAAATATGCATCACTAATGATAGATCCTAAAATACTCGCAGAAGATATCGTTAAAGGTATCATCACTCGTAAAGTAGAAATTAACAAGCCGCTATGGATGAATCCACTATTAAAACTTTACCAATTAGCTCCTAGAAAAATTGAAAAATATTTTACTTCATTGTTTAAAAATAAAATATAATTTAACCTAAAAAAATGATGAAGCATTCATCATAGATACTTCATCACTTGTACTTTACATCAACGATTGTTTATAAGAATTTATTAATTAATTACTCAAGATGCTGAGTATATTCTAAATCTTTCACGCGGTGACGTGCAGATTTAATTTGATCCAAACTTACTGTTTTATTAAAATTAGTAATATTATCTTTTAATTGTGAAACAGAACTTGCACCAACAATAATAGATCCTAATGCATCATGGGATTTTAAATATTCGAATGATAAAGCACTTAAATTACTTTCAACTTCCTTAACAGAAGCAATCGTTTCTCCTAATTCATGATAATTATAGTCAAAAATACCATCTGAGAATTTCTGATCAAGTACATTAACACTATTTGAAGTAAGTAACCCTTTAAACACGGGACCACGTGCTAAAACTTTTACACCATGAGAATGAATGTGATTCAAAAGACGTTCTGGACGATTATCAATAAGATTAAATTGAGACATAATCGTTTCTATTTGACTATGTTTTAAATAATACTCAATCACGTTAGGTCTAATAGAAGAAATTCCATAAGCTTTGATTACACCTTCTTTTTTCAGTTCATCGAATGCACTAATCGTCTCATCTAGGGGATCATCAATTGTACCACCGTGAAGTTGATAAAGATCTAACTGTTCTAAACCTAAACGTTTTAAAGAACTTTTAACACTTTCTTTAATATATTTTTTTGAAGGATCCCAAGTAGTACTACCATCATTAAGCGGTCTATTTCCTACTTTTGTTCCTATAACAATATCATCTCTATTTTGATATTTCTTTAAAGACTTTCCAACAATGTCTTCATTGACACCTCTATCATAAATATCTGCGGTATCAAAATATGTGATACCATTTTCAATTGCACACTCAATGATTTCCTCTGCGTGATGGTATTCTGTGCCTAAACTCATACACCCTAAACCTAGTTCCGAAATTTCAATGCCACTTTTTAATATATTTTTTTGCATGAACAATCTCCTTCCGATACACTTTAGTTAACGCATTTATCTTATCAATTTATTAACTTAATGAAAAGGGACGTGGATATAATGGACTTTAATGAAAAAACTTTTGATAGAACAGTCATTTATAATGGTAAAATTATCGATCTAGAACTACACGATGTGGAGTTACCAGACGGGAAAACTTCCAAGAGAGAAATTATCAAGCATAATGGTGCTGTGGCAATTTGCGCTATTACTCCAGAAAAAGAAGTATTATTGGTTAAACAATATCGTAAACCTATTGAAAAACCCTTGTTAGAAATTCCAGCAGGTAAACTAGAAGAAGATGAAGAAAGAGAAGAAGCAGCTAAACGCGAATTAGAAGAAGAAACTGGCTACAAAGCTAATCATCTAACATTCATCACTCATATGTATGGTTCTCCAGGATTTTCAAATGAGAAACTAACCATTTATTTTACTGATAATTTAAGTGAAGGAGAATTGAATCTGGATGATGACGAATTTGTAGAATTGCATAAAATACACTTAGATGATATCCATGCACTTTTAGAAAATCATGAAATTGAAGATGCGAAAACAATGATTGCTTTACAATATGTATTATTAAATTATAATCATTCTAAATAAGACGTGATAACTACTTGATTTTTACTAAATTTATTGGTAATTTATTAATTGAAATAATTTAATTTAAAATGATTATAATTAATTGAGGAGTGATGCTCCCGTGGAAGAACGTCTAAATAGAGTAAAACAACAATTACAGCAATCTTCTTACAAATTAACGCCTCAACGCGAAGCAACAGTTCGTGTGTTAATTGAAAATGAAAAAGATCATCTAAGTGCTGAAGACGTATATTTAAAGGTAAAAGATAAAGCACCTGAAATAGGTTTAGCTACTGTTTATCGAACTTTAGAACTACTTGCTGAATTAAAAGTAGTAGATAAAATTAATTTTGGTGATGGCGTAGCACGATTTGATTTGAGAAAAGAAGGTGCTAAACATTTTCATCATCACTTAGTTTGTATGGAATGTGGTAAGGTAGAGGAAATTCATGAAGATTTATTACCAAAAGTGGAAGAACGTGTTGAATCAGAATATCAATTTAAAATTTTGGATCATCGCTTAACATTTCACGGTATATGTTCAGAATGTCAAGCTAAAGGTAAATAATAAGTTAAACCTAATAAAGTGTTGTATCAACTTTATATGCAAATGCCTAGAAGAGCTTTTCAAGATAAAAAAAAGTGATATGTAATAATTAATCGATAGAAGGTGTGAAATTAAGAATCAACTTTGAATTCTATTTCATACCTTTTTTATATAAACAGAGGTGTAATATGAATACGATTATTGAAGAATTCTTAAAATTTATTCAAATTGAAAAGGGATTGAGTGACAATACTATCGGCGCATATCGACGCGATTTAGCTAAATATGAAGAGTACATGAAAGAACATAAAATTGCTCATATCGATTTTATTGATCGCCAAGTCATACAAGAATGCTTAGGATATTTAATAGACCAAGGTGCTTCAGCTAAATCAATGGCGCGTTTTATCTCTACAATTCGCAATTTTCATCAATTTGCACTTAGAGAAAAATATGCCGCTAAAGATCCAACAGTCTTAATTGAAACTCCGAAATATGAGAAGAAGTTACCCGATGTTTTAGAAGTTGAGGAAGTACTTCAACTTTTAGAAACACCGGACTTAAATAAGAAAAATGGGTATCGTGATCGTACAATATTAGAATTATTATATGCGACTGGCATGCGTGTTTCGGAACTGATACAAATTAATATTGAGGATATCAATCTTATTATGGGATTTGTTAGAGTATTTGGTAAAGGTAATAAAGAACGAATTATACCATTAGGAGACACTGTGATTGAATTTCTAGATACGTATTTAGAAAAGGTACGTCCTCAACTTTTGAAAAAGACTATTACGAATGTATTATTTTTAAATATGCACGGTAGACCTTTAACTAGACAAGGAATATGGAAAATGATTAAACAATATGGTTTGAAGGCCAATATTAATAAAACTTTAACCCCTCATACGTTGAGACATTCATTTGCTACACATCTTTTAGAAAATGGGGCAGATCTAAGAGCAGTTCAAGAAATGCTTGGTCATTCAGATATTTCAACGACACAACTTTATACACATGTGTCTAAATCCCAAATAAGACAAATGTATAATCAATTTCATCCTAGAGCTTAAAATAAAAGAAAGAAAAGTGAATTATTTAACTTTTCTTTCTTTTATTTTTAAGTGCTTTTTTTCTAGCTGCAATGATATCGCTTCTATCTCTTAGACGATGACAATGAACAATCATGTCATCATTGTTAATTTGTTTCTTATATTCATAATTAGGATATAAATTGATAAGTTCCCTTTCTATTGAAGATGTAATTGGCAACTGTATTGGTTGAAATGTCTGATCATGTTTCACTTTTTCTATTTGATTTTGAATCAATAAAGTAAATTCATTGACCTTTAAACCTAGTGTATCCTTATCCTTTGCATGCTTAAATGTATATAACGCTTTTTTAAAGCTTTTTAATGCACCTAACTTATTACATCGTCTATAGTGATACATGGCAGTTGAAAATAGTATTAAACTCACTATAGCATCTTTCTTAGAAAAATTAGGGTTAGACTTCCATAATTCTTCTAAAATATCATGACATAAAAAATAATGTTGGTGTGTATGAAATTGATAGTAGAATTGACTTAATGCTTTATTCATGAATACTCCCCCTTAATTTAATTCTAATATATATTCATGCTATAATATTTAGGTGAATTATGCACAATTTAGATTTTATAATACAAGGAAGTTAATTTATGTACGAAGTTAAATTAGATGCTTTTAATGGCCCATTAGATTTACTTCTTCATTTAATTCATAAATATGAAATAGATATTTATGATATACCAATGAAAGCTTTAACTGAACAATATATGCAATATGTTCATGCAATGAAAGAAGTTGAAATTAATATTGCAAGTGAATATTTAGTGATGGCTTCAGAATTATTAATGATAAAAAGTAGATTATTATTGCCACAACAAGAAACTGAAAATGACTTAGAAGAAGATCCTCGTGAGGACCTTGTAGGTCGTTTAATCGAATATCAAAATTATAAAGAATATTCTTTACTATTAACAGAATTAAAAAAAGAACGAGAATTATATTATACTAAATCACCAGCTGATTTATCTCACTTGGAAAAAGAAACGCATTGGGACAAAAATCAAACGATTGATTTGACTCAACTGATTGTTGCATACCAAAGAGTAAAAAATAGAGTAGCATTAAATACGCCAAAAGTAGTTGAAATTTCAAAAGATACTTTTACAATTCAACAAGCTACTGAAGTGGTTGCTAAACATTTAGAGAAACAAACAGCATTTAACTTCTTTAGTTTATTTAACTTTAATGAACCTGTGAGTAAAGTCGTTACACATTTCTTAGCAATATTAGAAATGGCTAAAGCAGGTCTTATTAATATAGAACAGTCAAATAACTTTGAAGACATCAATATCATTAGAGGAGTGAACTATGCGATTGGATAACCTTGGAATTATAGAGTCCTTATTATTTACTGTAGGCGATGAAGGACTGGAAGCACGTCAGCTTGCAGATATTTTAAAAATGGATTTAGATGAACTTGATCAATTAATTTCGACGTATCATTCAAAAGGTCTTGAAATACAAAGATATGGTTCCATTTATATGTTAACCTCCAAAAAAGAGTGTGCACCTTTTATCGAAGTACTAGTGAAGCAAAAAGCAAACATGAAATTATCTCAAGCTGCTATGGAGACACTATCAATTATTGCTTATAATCAACCATTAACTAGAAGTGATATCGAAATAACAAGAGGTATCAATTCTGATGGTGCAGTGAGAACATTAATTGCTAGAGGACTTATTGAAGCAAAAGACATGGAGAATTCGCGGAGTCATTTACTCATGACTACTGATTTATTTTTAAATGTTTTTGGAATGAAATCAATAGAAGAATTACCATCTACTGAAGAAGATAACGAAGAGATTGAGAATTTCTTTAGTACACTTACAAATCAAAAGGAGAAATAAAATGAATAAAGATTTAGAAAGACTTCAAAAACGAATTGCTAACAGTGGATATACCTCTCGAAGAAAGGCAGAAACTTTAATCACTGAAGGTAAAGTGAAAGTAAATGGTCAAGTAGTTACAGAACTTGGAACGAAAGTTAAATCTTCAGACACTGTTGAAGTTGAAGGAATTAAAATTGAGCAAGAAGATAAAATTTATATTCTGTTCTATAAACCAACGCAAGTTATTACTAGTGTTTCAGATGATAGAGGTAGAACGGTTGTAACAGATTATTTTAAAGATTTAGAAGCAAGAATTTATCCAGTTGGACGATTAGACTATGATACTTCAGGGTTATTATTACTTACAAATGATGGTGAATTTACTAACCTAATGACTCATCCCAGATATCATATTCAAAAAAAATATGTTGCAAAATTAAAAGGGTATTTAATGAGAGAAGAAGTTAAATCATTAGAACAAGGAATTGAATTAGAGGATGGTTTTACACAACCTGCTCAAGTTAAAATAAAAAATCAAAATAAAGAAAAAAATACGACACTGGTTGAAATAACTATTAGCGAAGGTAGAAATAGACAAGTTCGACGTATGTTCGAACATTTTAATCACACCGTCGATAAATTAATACGAATCGAATTTGGAAATCTTAATTTAAAAGGATTAAATGCAGGTGAAGGTAGAGTATTAACACCTCATGAGGTGAAAATATTAAGACATATGGCTGAAAATGGTAATTAATTCGAAATAACTTAACAATACAAAGTATATTCTCAATTACAATGTGTATTCTTTTTTTATTTATTCACTGTAATAATAAATCATAGGTTCTACATTAAAAAAGATATTTTGATATTTTTTTCACAAAGTCAATTGAATAGAAAGCTTTAATATAGTGAATATGCTATAATTAAAATGGTATAGAGCATGTGTAGGAGGTATATTGTAATGACGAATGAAATATTAATTGTAGACGATGAAGATAGAATCAGAAGATTATTAAAACTTTACTTAGAAAGAGAATCGTTTACTATCCATGAAGCAAGTGATGGTAAAGAAGCATATGAACTTGCTATGGAAAATGACTATGCGTGCATTCTTTTAGATTTAATGTTGCCTGAAATGGATGGTATTGAAATGTCGTCAAAATTACGTGAGCATAAAGATACGCCTATTATTATGCTTACAGCTAAGGGCGAAGAAACTAATCGTGTGGAAGGGTTCGAATCAGGTGCAGATGATTATATAGTGAAGCCTTTCTCTCCCCGAGAAGTCGTATTAAGAGTGAAAGCATTACTACGTAGAACTCAAACATCTAAACCAGAACAAAGCGAACCACATGCAAGAGATGTCATTGAGTTTAATCATCTTATTATCGATAATGATGCGCATCGTGTATTAGCGGATCAACAACAAGTGAATTTAACTCCAAAAGAATATGAGTTATTAATATACTTAGCAAAAACACCTAATAAAGTATTTGATCGTGAACAACTATTAAAAGAAGTTTGGCATTATGAATTTTATGGTGATTTAAGAACTGTAGACACACATGTTAAACGATTAAGAGAAAAATTAAATCGAGTTTCTGAAGAAGCAGCACATATGATTCAAACCGTTTGGGGTGTCGGTTACAAATTTGAGGTCAATACAAATGATGAATCGTCTAAATAGTGTTGTTATAAAACTGTGGTTAACTATAATATTTATAGTAACGACAGTTTTAATTTTATTAAGTGCAGCATTAATTACATTTATTCAATATTATTACACCCAACAAACAGAAAATGCTATAAGAGAAGATGCTTCAAGAATTAGTCACCTTGTTGAAAAAGCTGATAACAAGTCACTTGCCATACAACATAGTCAGGAATTGATTGATGGCACAGGTGGCGTTATTATTATGTCTAATAAAAATATGTCAGCAGAAAAATCATATAATTTGATTAAAAAAAGAATGTTAAAAGAAATTCAAAACAACGACAACTTTAATAAAGTATTTAATACAGGGAAATCTGCCACACAAAATGTCACAATAAGTGAAAAAGGGACATCCCATTCTTATATTCTTTTAGGATATCCGATGCAATCTCAAGATCGTAAGCATGCTAAGTTTAGCGGAGTATTTATATATCAAGATTTAAAAACAATTGAAGATACTAATAATGCAATTACCATTATTATTTTAATTACTGCTATTGTATTTTTTATTGTTTCAACGATTTTTGCGTTCTTTTTATCTAATCGTATTACTAAACCACTTAGAAAATTAAGTACACAGGCAATTAATGTATCGAATGGAGATTACTCTCAAAAAACAACCGTAAATACGAAAGATGAAATTGGTGAACTTTCTTATACTTTTAATAATATGAGTTATAAAATTCAAGAGCACATTGAAGCTTTATCTACTCAAAAAAATATTCGTGATCGTTTATTTAATTCTATGATTGAAGGTGTAGTGGGTTTAAATGATAAAAGTGAAATTATTTTATCTAACAAAATGGCAGACCAAATACTACCGACAATTGATAAATCTATTTATTCAGAAATTAAAAATCAAATTAATGCCACGTTTCATTCAAAAGGCACAGAGTTTAATGAATATGCAATAAACTCTAAGTATTATGTATTTATAATGAGTTATATTGATCGTATTCAACAAGATGGTCGTAGTGGAATTGTAATCATCATAAGAGATATGACAAATGAACATAATCTTGATCAAATGAAAAAAGATTTTATCGCAAACGTATCCCATGAACTCCGTACACCGATTTCGTTATTACAAGGTTATACTGAATCGATAGTTGATGGCATTGTAACAGAACCTAACGAAATCAAAGAATCACTATCAATTGTATTAGATGAAACAAAACGACTTAATCGCCTTGTCAACGAGCTTTTAAATGTTGCAAGAATGGATGCGGAAGGATTAACCATTAATAAAGAAATACAGCCCATAATGCCATTATTACGCAAAATACAACTTAAATACCGTCAACAAGCACAAGATTTAGAACTAAACATAGACTTGTTACCAAATATTAATGAAGATGATTTATGGAATTACGATGCTGATCGAATTGATCAAGTACTCACAAACTTAATTGATAATGCAACACGCTATACACACCCTGGAGATTCAATTACGATTACTGCTAATAAAGATAGTCAGTATCAAATTTTAAATATAAACGACACAGGTAGCGGTATTGCTCCTGAACATCTTGATCATGTATTTGATCGTTTTTATAAAGTAGAAGCTTCTAGAACTAGGGGTAAACAAGGAACTGGTTTAGGATTATTTATTAGTAAGATGATTATTCAAGAGCATGGCGGAATTATTTCTGTAGAAAGTACAGTGAATAAAGGCACAACCTTTATTATTAAATTACCTAAACCTTCTATAGATTCTAAATAATTAACTTTCAACAAAATAGGATTAAATATCCAAATTTTTTGAGATTATGTTCTTCAAAGTTAAAGATAAAACTTTGAAGAGCATTTTTATATCTATAGTTTTTTAAATATAATATTTCATGTCATATTAATTTAAAATCAGTCGATGAAACTGATGAAACATATCTCTCATTTTTATAAATAAACAGACATATTGCAATGAAAGATTTATTCGTGTAATATAAATTTTAAATGATAAATTCAATAATTCATCTTCGGGGTAGGGTGTAATTCCCAACCGGCAGTAATTTGAGCCTGCGACCTGCTTCAATAGAAGTGGCTGATTCAGTGTAAATCTGAAGCCGACAGTATAGTCTGGATGGGAGAAGGTGGAGGTTTTTTGTTGTGTAAAAGTATCCTCCAATTCTTAGTAAGATGAATGGAAGGAGAAAACTGAATATGCAACAAAATAAACGTTTAATTACCATAAGTATGTTGAGTGCAATTGCATTCATATTAACATTTTTGAAATTTCCGTTACCATTTTTGCCTCCATACTTAACATTAGATTTTAGTGATGTACCGACTTTATTAGCTACTTTTATTTTTGGTCCTTTATCTGGTCTTCTTGTAGCATTAATTAAAAATATATTAAATTTCTTATTTAATATTGGCGATCCTGTTGGGCCTGTGGCAAATTTTTTAGCTGGAGCTAGTTTTTTACTAACAGCTTATTTTGTTAGTCATCGTAAACAATATTCATCTCGTCGTTCACTAATTATAGGATTAGTTGCCGGTACTATTGCAATGACTATCGTTTTAAGTATTTTAAATTATTTTGTCTTACTACCTTTATATGGTATGATATTTAATCTTGGTGATGTGTTTACTAATTTAAAAGTAATCATTTTATCTGGTATTATTCCTTTTAATATTATTAAAGGATGTGTCATATCGATCATTTTTATCTTGCTATATCGCCGTTTAAAAAAAGTGTTGAAATAAAATTAAAACCTCCGATGACTTCTAAGTAGGAATCATCGGAGGTTTTATATTATAATTATGGTAATACAATTTTATTTACAGATTTATTCAAATTTTAAGGCATCTCCATCAAAAGGCTCTTCTTCAATTTTAATTGAATCAGTTGGACAGCCTTCAAGAGCATCTTCCATATCTTCATATAATTCTTCTGGTACTTCTGCAGTACCTTGATTATCGTCAAGGATTACGAAAGCAATACCTTCGTCATCATAATCGTAAATATCTGGTGCAGCAGCGCCACAAGCACCACAAGCAATACATGTATCCATATCAACGATTGTGTACTTTGCCATTTTATTCGCCTCCTTTGATAAAAATGCTACACTAGTCATAATAAATAATTTTATTATATTCTAGATATAAAAGTTCTATAAAAGAGGAGTTCACTCATGCAAGAAATGATTAGTTATGTTAAACATCACTCATTCAATTATAAAACTAATAAAAGTATATATAATATTTTAAGTGGAAAAAAGTCACATCAAACGTTTTTTGATGCGAGCTCTCAACAACTTTTATCATTATATCATAGTTTACCTAAATTAAAATATCAGACATTTGAACGACTTTTGAATAAAAATGATATAAAAGAATTAAATGTCAAGGTGCATCCTCGGTTCACTTATGACAGTCTTAATAATACTTTTAAATGTATTCAATTATTAATTCAGACGATATCTCAATATCTCCATCATCAACTTAAATTCGTACCAATGAACCAACAAGTTATTATTCAAAATAAAGTTAAAAAGATTTATGGAACTATTATTAAAAATGATTTAATAAAAGATTTTGAAAATGAAGTGACTGATTTATTTCAAGCAATCAGTTTAAATAACAATAATAAGTGTTACCTTCATTATTATTTGCATGGTTATGATGAGCCTATGTATACAAGACAACAGGTAAGTTTGATTGAGAATATTTCTATTTCAAAATTATATACATTAGAATTGAATAATTTAGTCACCTTAGGAAGTGAAATTGAAAATAAACAACGTTATCCTATATTGTCTGAATGTATTATTCTTTCATCATTATTAAATAAAACATCTATTACTCAACAATATCTTCATCAAGGTTTGAGTTTAAATGAAATTGCAATTGCACAGAATGTTAAACTCAATACAATAGAAGATCATATTTTAGAATTATTTATTAAAGGCTATGAGAAAAATTACGAAAATTACGTAGAGAAAAAAGATGTTTTTCAATTTACTCAATACTATACAGAGCATAAAGGAGAAAGATTAAAAATATATAAACAAGAGTTTGACCATTTATCATACTTTGAAATTAAACTCATGATTGTTGGGATAGAAAGAGGTGAAATCAATGTTAGAGAACAATCTTAAACAATGGTTTGGACATGAAAGTTTTCACCCAGGTCAGAAAGAAGTTATAGAAAGTGTGTTACAAGGCAATCATACACTTGGTGTTTTGCCAACAGGTAGTGGGAAAAGTCTGTGTTACCAATTTCCAACTTATATGCAACAAAAACCTACTCTTATTATTTCACCGCTAATTTCTTTAATGGACGATCAAGTGATGCAACTTAAATCTCAAGGTGAACGAAAGGTTGTATGTATTCATTCAGGTATGGATGAACAAGAAAAGAAGGAAAATATCAATTTATTAAATCAAAGTCGTTTTATATTTCTAAGTCCTGAATTTATTCTTCAATCTCATCATTTCAATTTAATTAAAAACATCCCATTTGGTTTAGTAGTATTAGATGAAGCGCATTGCTTATCAGAATGGGGATATGATTTCAGACCGCATTACGCACTTATCGGTCAAATCACTCATCATTTTAAATTAGCGACTATTTTAGCATTAACTGCTACTGCACCGCCACATTTAACAAGTGATTTAGAACATATTTTAAAAGTTAAATTAAACACTATACAAACTACTATGAATCGTAAAAATATTTCGTTATCACATTTTAATTTCAAGGATGACGACGAAAAAATAGAATGGTTATTGAAATTTATTGAATCTTCAGGTCCCACAATTATTTATGTATCATCTAAGAAAATATGCTTACAACTCGCAAAACTCATTTATCAACATGGATATTTAACTGGTATTTATCATGGGGATTTAACTTATCAAGAACGTCAAACTGTTCAAAATCAATTTATTAATAATTTTATTCCAGTTATTGTAGCTACTAGTGCTTTTGGAATGGGGGTTAATAAAAAAGACATTCGGACTGTGATTCATTTTCATTTATCATCTAGTCCTTCAAATTATTTACAAGAAATTGGAAGAGCTGGGAGAGATGGAAAACAAAGTCAAGCGATTAGTCTATATCAACCAGACGATGCTTATATTCTAGAGACGTTACTATTTAATGATGCTATCGTAACAGAAGATGTCGAAACTTTTGAGCTAGGCGCATTCCTTCCACCTAATAAAGAAGAAATTTTAACAGTATTACACCAAAATTATACATTTAAAGAATTGAAACACATTTTTAAAACCTCATATATACGTAAACAAGCTGGTTATCAAAGAATTATAGGTTATACTCGTATAGATCAATGTAGAAAAAAATTTTTATTGGAATTTTTTGGAGAATCTCCTAATCAACCTAATGAATGTTGTGACAATGATTCAGATTTAAGTAAAATTGAGTGTTACAACAGAAAAAAAGTTAAAAGACAATTTACTTTCAATGAAAAAATTAAAAACTTATTTAGAGTTTAGTGACTTTACTTTACTAAAATATTTTATACAGGATATAATTAAATTACATAGTGATTTATAAGAAATTTAAAAATGATACATATTTATGCATTACTTGGGTATAAATAATGTGACAATTAAAATAAGAAAAAGAGAGGATGTTGACTATGTCTAGAGATAATTTTAAGGATGATTTTGAAAAAAATCGACAATCGATAGATTCAAACGATCAATTCGATCGTGTAAATAATGAAACTAACGATGAAATAGACAATTTTAACAATGAAACCGATCAACAGTTTCCACCAAGAAATGCACAAAGACGACAAAGAAGAAGAAACCAATCTTCTAGTCGTAACAAAAAATTTAATGATCAGGTTAATGATTATGAAGAAGGTTCATTAGATGACCGTTATGATGAGGAGACATTTGACAAAGTACATAACGATAATAATTCTCATCATAATCACGAGAATGATGAGAATAATCAACGTTCCGATGTAGATGAGCGTTATGATGAACATAATCGTCATTCTAATCATCGTCTTGAGGACGATAGTTATGAAAATGATGATAATAGTGATGATAGAATGAATAGTGATCATCGTCGTCATCGTGATTTTGATCAAGATAACGATAGACATGAAGCTCATCATTCAAAAATCGGAAAAGACGCAACAATTGCTGGAGGAGCTGCTGCTACAGGAGCTGTTGAAGCAAAAGCATCACGTAATAAAAAACGTAAAAATAATCGTCATGATGATGAAAATTATAGAGATAATGAAAATAGAAGCGTTCAACATAACAGCGAAGATAATAATGAACTAGATAATAAACATCACAGAAAAAAAGGTAATAAAGGCAAAAAAGCTGCTGCAGTTGGTGCTGGCGCAGCTGGAGCAGGTGCTGCTGATGCTGCCGCTTCTAAACATAAACAACATGATGAACATAACAATCTAAATCATCATGATGCTGATAAACATCGTGAATACGAAGATAATGATGGTTTCCAAGCACATAACGGTAATAAAAAACGTGGTTTAATGGGAATTTTACTTCCACTCATAGCTTTATTACTTATTTTAGCTGCTCTAGCTATTTTTATTGGCATGTATCTTAACAATGACCATAAAGAAAAAAACAATAACACTGCAGATAATAAAACAGAACAAACTGAGAACAAAGATAACGCTAAAGACAAAGCTACAAATGAAAAAGACCAATCAAATGAAAAAGTAGCAACAAAAGAAGATAAATCAAGCGAATCAGATAATAGCACTAAAAAAGATAGTAATGAGTCAAATGAAGTAGCTACAACAGAAAACAGTACATCAAACAATAATAATGATAAAAATTCTACTGAAAGTGCAACATCTGAAAATGATAACAATAAATCAAATGTATATAACAATTCATCAAGTTCAGACAATAACTCAAATTCTCAATCAACTCAAAATAGCACACAATCAAGTAATAGTGCTGGCCAACAAACTCACGTAGTATCTGGTAATGATAATTTATATCGTATTGCAATTCAATACTATGGTGAAGGTACAGTTGAAAATGTAAATAAATTAAAACGAGCTAACGGCTTAACTAGTAATAATATTGTAAATGGTCAAAAATTAGTTATTCCTCAATAATATCTGAATGTATTAAAAAAGGTACACCTAAAATGGTGTATCTTTTTTATGTTCATTTGAAGATAAGTAAATAATAATGTAAATATTTTTATTTAGAAATATATCTGTAAACTGATATAATATGTTAGTGATTAAAGGAGGCCATTAAACATGCAAACAATTGAAAGTATTATTATTGGTGGAGGCCCATGTGGTTTAAGTGCAGCAATTGAGCAAAAGAAAAAAGGCATAGAAACACTAGTAATTGAAAAAGGTAACATTGTAGATGCTATTTATCATTATCCTACGCATCAAACTTTTTTCTCTTCTAGCGATAAATTAAGTATTGGAGATGTGCCATTTATTGTAGAGGAAAGTAAACCTCGTCGTAACCAAGCACTTGTCTATTATAGAGAAGTAGTAAGATTTCATCAGTTGAATGTACATCCTTTTGAGGAAGTATTAACAGTTAAAAAAATTGGAAATAAATTTACAATTACAACAACTAAAGACGTGTATGAATGTAAATTTTTAACAGTTGCGACTGGTTATTATGGTCAACATAATACTTTAGATGTTAAAGGTGCGGATTTATCTAAAGTTAAACATTACTTTAAAGAAGCACATCCATACTTCAATCAAGATGTCGTGGTTATTGGAGGTAAGAATTCTGCAGTAGATGCAGCTTTGGAATTGGAAAAGGCTGGGGCAAATGTGACTGTATTGTATCGTGGAGATCGATATTCAGCAGCAATTAAACCTTGGATTTTGCCAAACTTTGAATCTTTAGTTAACCATGAAAAAATCGATATGGAATTTGATGCAAATGTTACTGAAATCACTCAACATTCAGTAACTTATGAAAAGAATGGGGAAACAGTAACAATACCAAATGACTTTGTTTTTGCAATGATTGGTTATCATCCAGACTATAAGTTTTTACAATCTATTGGTATAGATATTCATACTAATGAATTTGGAACAGCTCCAATTTATAATAAAGAAACGTATGAAACAAATGTGGAAAACTGTTATATTGCTGGTGTTATAGCAGCTGGTAATGATAATAATTCAATTTTCATTGAAAACGGTAAATATCATGGTGGCATTATCGCTCAAAGTATTTTAAGAAAAAAACAAACTCCACTAGAAAGTTAAATTTCATTTATTTTAATTAAAAGAGAGAAACAATGAGTGCATCATCATTGTTTCTCTCTTTTTTAAGTTTCAAAGTATTCTTTCAATTCCTTATGATTCATATGGTTACTTAAACCAATTAAAAGTTTTAATCTTGCTTTAGGGCCATTTAATCCGTTAGAAAAAATAAGACCCTCTTCAGCTAATCGAAAACCTCCACCTTCATAATCATATACTGGACTTACAATGCCATTAAATGAGCGAGACACGAGTACGATAGGAATATCTTTTTTGACACATGATTCAATACCTTTCAAACAACTTGGAGGTAAGTTACCTTGGCCTAACGCTTCAATAATTATACCTTGAACGTTTTGTTGAGCATAAAATTCTAAAACATCCTTAGTCATTCCCATATACGCTTTAATTAATGGCACATTTAAACTTTCATCTATTCTTGGAAATACTTTTTGTCGATATGGACGATTATAAAATTGAACACGATCTTTAGTTAAGATACCTAAAGGGCCTTGATTAGGACTCTGAAAGGTATTGATATTCGAGGTATGTGTTTTAGTAACATTTCTCGCAGTATGTATTTCGTCATTAAATACGACCATCACGCCTTTATCAGAAGCTTCTAATGAAGTTGCAACTCTAATTGCTGAGATAAAGTTATATAGCCCATCTGAACCAATCTCGTTTGATGAACGCATTGCACCTGTTATAACAATAGGTTGACTTATATCGATTGTTAAATCGAGCAAATAAGCTGTTTCTTCTAACGTATCTGTGCCATGTGTAATCACACATCCATCATAATGATTCTTAGAAAATTCCTTCATAATGATATCTTTTAACTTTATGACATGAGAAAGTGTGATATGTGGTGATGGCACATTAAAGGGACTTATTTCATATACATTTGCATATTGATCTATGATGTTTTTATGCAATGAAATAGGATTGATATCATTTGTAACGACCTGATTGAGTTGATTTTGAGACATACTAATTGTTCCACCTGTATGAATAACAAGTATCTTTTTCATTAAACTCCTCCTATTTTTAAAATATATATTTATGATAAAATAATACAGATAAAACAACAAGAAAGGAAAAATGTTATGAATCCAATTAATATTGCATTAGATGGTCCTGCTGCTGCTGGGAAAAGTACAATTGCAAGACAAGTAGCTAGTAAATTATCAATGATTTATGTCGATACTGGTGCAATGTATCGTGCAATAACGTATAAATATTTAAAGCAAGATGCTCCTGAAGATTTTCAAAATTTAATTAATCATACTTCTTTAGAATTAACTTACAATCCATCAAAAGGCCAACGAATTATTTTAGATAACGAGGATGTGACAGACTATTTAAGAGAAAATGATGTCACACAACATGTTTCATATGTTGCATCAAAAGAACCTGTACGCACCTACGCCGTACAAAAACAAAAAGAATTAGCAATAAAAAAAGGAATTGTTATGGACGGTAGAGATATTGGTACCGTCGTTCTTCCAGATGCTGAGTTAAAAGTATATATGATTGCCTCTGTAGATGAAAGAGCGGAAAGAAGACAAAAAGAGAATGAATTACGTGGCATTCCTTCCACTTTAAATCAATTAAAAAAAGAGATTGAAGAAAGAGATCATTACGATATGAATCGTGATATTTCACCTTTAAGAAAAGCGGAAGATGCTATAACAGTGGATACAACGAGTAAAACTATAGAAGACGTAACTGAAGAAATATTAAAGTTAGTAGAGAATCTGTAATTTTCATACATAGCTATTTAATTTAATTCGTCAAATGACTAAAGTATAAGCGAATTATTTTAAATAGCTATTTTAGTTATATATAATTAATTATGAAAATATAAACAATAAATTTTCTTAGTCTTATATTCAATCATAAGTTTCGATTTTCATCGATATTAATAAATATATTTTTCTATTGCTTAATATTAAATAATTTTAAAAAATGATATATTTTTTAAAAACTTATGAAACTAAAGGGGTATTTCTTGACAATTCCTCGTGTTTATAAGATGTTATAGTTATGTAGTGTATAAGGAGGCAAACATGATGACTGAAGAATTCAATGAATCAATGATTAATGATATTAAAGAAGGTGACAAAGTCACTGGAAAAGTTCAACAAGTTGAAGATAAACAAGTAGTAGTTCATATTGATGGGGCTAAATATAACGGAATTATTCCAATTAGCCAACTTTCAACTCATCACATTGAAAATCCAAGTGAGATTATTTCAGAGGGTGATGAAATTGAAGCATATGTAACCAAAATTGAAATTGACGAAGCAAATGAATCAGGCGCTTACATTTTATCAAAACGTCAACTTGAAACCGAAAAATCATATGAATATTTACAAGAAAAGCTTGATAATGACGAAGTAATCGAAGCTAAAGTTACTGAAGTAGTTAAAGGTGGCTTAGTTGTGGATGTGGGCCAAAGAGGATTCGTTCCTGCGTCACTCATTTCAACTGATTTCATTGAAGATTTCTCTGTATTTGAAGGACAAACCATTCGTCTTAAAGTAGAAGAATTAGATCCTGAAAATAATAGAGTCATTTTAAGCCGTAAAGCAGTTGAACAAGCTGAAAATGACGTTAAAAAAGCATCGTTATTAGATTCACTTAATGAAGGAGACGTTATCAAAGGAAAAGTTGCGCGTCTTACTAACTTTGGTGCTTTTGTAGATATTGGTGGCGTTGATGGATTAGTTCACGTATCAGAATTATCACATGAGCATGTTCAATCTCCTGAAGACGTGGTAAGCGTTGGACAAGAAGTGGACGTTAAAGTTAAATCTGTTGAAAAAGATACTGAACGTATTTCTTTATCTATTAAAGATACTTTACCAACTCCATTCGAAAATATTAAAGGTAAATTCCACGAAAACGACGTTATCGAAGGTAAAGTAATTCGCTTGGCTAACTTTGGCGCTTTTGTGGAAATTGCTCCTGGTGTTCAAGGACTTGTACACATTTCAGAAATTGCTCATAAACATATTGGTACACCAAGTGAAGTGTTAGAACCAGGACAACAAGTGAGCGTTAAAATTTTAGGTATTGATGAAGAAAATGAGCGTATTTCTTTATCTATTAAAGCTACATTACCAAATGAAGATGTGATTGAAAGTGACGAAGCTACAACTCAATCATATTTATCTAATGAAACAGATGAAGACAATCCAACTTTAGGTGACGTTTTTGGTGATAAATTTAAAAACTTAAAATTCTAATATTAAATATTTTATTATTTAATTTAATGATGAGAGCAAGAAAAGATATTCAAATAGAATTCTTTCTTGCTCTTTTTTTATTTATCTTTACTCACTATCTATCGTATGACAATATATACTTGTTTTTAAATCATCATTGCGTATGATAAAATTATAGAGATTTTAGAAAGAGAGGAAGTTAGCTTATGACTAAACCTATTGTAGCAATTGTAGGTAGACCTAATGTGGGGAAGTCTACAATTTTTAATAGAGTAGTAGGTGAACGTGTATCAATTGTTGAAGATACTCCAGGTGTTACGCGTGATCGTATTTATTCTTCAGGCGAATGGTTAACACATGAATTTAATATCATTGATACTGGAGGCATCGAAATCGGAGATGCACCTTTCCAAACACAAATAAGAGCTCAAGCAGAAATCGCTATTGATGAAGCAGACGTTATTATCTTTATGGTAAATGTGAGGGAAGGTCTCACTCAAAGTGATGAAATGGTGGCTCAATTACTTTATAAATCAAAAAAACCTGTTGTTTTAGCAGTAAATAAAGTAGATAATCCTGAAATGAGAAGTGATATTTTTGATTTTTACTCTTTAGGTTTTGGCGATCCTTATCCAATTTCTGGTTCACATGGTTTAGGTCTAGGTGATTTATTAGATGAAGTCGTTAAACATTTTAAAGAAGAAGATAGTGATCCATATGATGATGACATTATTCGTTTATCTATTATTGGCCGTCCAAATGTGGGTAAATCTAGTTTAGTAAATGCCATTTTAGGTGAAGAACGTGTTATTGTATCAAATGTAGCAGGTACAACTCGAGATGCTGTAGATACTGAGTATAGCTATGATGGACAAGATTACGTGTTAATAGATACAGCAGGTATGAGAAAAAAAGGTAAAGTATATGAGTCAACTGAGAAATACTCTGTATTAAGAGCCTTAAAAGCAATTGAGCGTTCAAATGTGGTGTTATTAGTTATTGATGCCGAAGAAGGAATTATTGAACAAGATAAGCGCGTTGCTGGATATGCTCATGAAGAAGGAAAAGCAATGGTGATTGTTGTAAATAAATGGGATGCTGTAGAAAAAGATACTAATACCATGAAAAAATTTGCTGATGATGTACGTAATCAATTTCAATTTTTAGATTATGCACCTATCGCTTTCGTATCGGCAAAAGAGCGACTACGATTAAAAACACTTTTCCCTTATATAAGAGAAGCAAGTGAAAATCACAAAAAACGTGTTCAAAGCTCAACACTTAACGAGGTGGTGACGGATGCAATTTCAATGAATCCTACACCTACAGATAAAGGTAGACGTTTAAATGTCTTCTATACTACTCAAGTGGCTATTGAACCACCAACATTTGTGGTTTTTGTAAATGATGTTGAGTTAATGCATTTTTCTTATAAACGCTATCTTGAAAATCAAATTAGAGATGCATTTGGTTTTGAAGGAACGCCTATTCATATCATCCCTAGAAGAAGAAACTAAGAGGAGAGATTAAGATGACTAAGATTACAGTTTTTGGTACAGGAAGTTTTGGTACTGCATTAGCAAATGTTTTAGCAGAGAATGGCCATTCAGTTTTAATGTGGGGAAAAAATGAAAATACTGTAGATGAAATTAATCAATCTCATCAAAATAAACGGTACCTGAAAGACGTAACATTAATTGAAACAATTAAAGCAACAAATCAATTAGAACAAGCAGTTAATTTTTCAGATATATTTTTAATTGCTTTACCTACAAAAGCAATTAGAGACGTTGTGACTGAAATTAATCAACATATTAAAACTAAAAAAACATTTATTCACGTTGCAAAAGGTATTGAAAATGAAACATTTAAACGTGTATCAGAAATGATTGAAGATTCAGTATCTAAGAACCATAAAAATGGTGTGGGGGTACTATCTGGACCAAGTCATGCTGAAGAAGTTGTAATTAAACAACCTACAACTGTTGCAGCTTCGTCAAAAGATGAACGTATAAGTAAACTTATTCAAGATTTATTCATGAATGATTACTTACGAGTATATACTAATAATGATTTGATAGGTGTAGAACTAGGTGGTGCACTTAAAAACATTATTGCTGTAGCAAGTGGTATTGTTGCTGGAATGGGTTATGGTGATAATGCTAAAGCTGCTTTAATGACAAGAGGTTTAGCTGAGATTAGTCGACTAGGTGAAAAGCTAGGGGCTGATCCTATGACTTTTCTAGGTCTTGGTGGCATTGGTGATTTAATTGTAACGTGTACGTCTACTCATTCAAGAAATTATACTTTAGGATATAAATTAGGAAAAGGTAAAACGACTGAAGAAGCACTTAACGAAATGAATATGGTTGTTGAAGGAATTTATACAACAAATTCAGTATATCATTTAGCAAAAGCTCAAAATGTTGATATGCCAATAACCAATGCTTTATACAAAGTATTATTTGAAGATAAACCAGTGAAAGATAGTGTGAAGGATTTAATGGGACGAGATAAAAAAGCTGAATAAAGTGTAATTTTGCTATTTAACGCAAATATTTTATAAAATTATTCACGAAATACTGATAATTCAACGTTTTAAGTATATAAATCGTTGCGGTAAAGGGAATTATTGTGTTAAAGTCATACCATAATGATATAAATTTATCATTATCATTCATCTGGAGGTGAACTCATAATGAATAAAACTGACTTAATCAATGCGGTTGCAGAACAAGCTGATTTAACTAAAAAAGAAGCTGGTTCAGCAGTAGACGCTGTTTTCGAATCAATTCAAAACTCACTTTCTAAAGGTGAAAAAGTTCAATTAATTGGTTTCGGAAACTTCGAGGTACGTGAACGTGCTGCACGTAAAGGACGTAACCCTCAAACAGGTAAAGAAATCGAAATTCCTGCAAGTAAAGTTCCAGCATTCAAAGCTGGTAAAGCATTAAAAGATGCTGTAAAATAATTTACTTAAAAAGCCCTATAAGGGCTTTTTATTTTATATATTGTTTAATTCTAAATACATATGTTTTATTTATAATTGTACAATTCACTGTGAAGCGTCTGTGAAGTTATTTTCGTCATAAGCACTATATTTTATTTTTATGAATATAATGTTAATATGTATATTGATACTAACGTGAGGTGTGAACATGGAAAGAACATTAAGCAAATTAAATAGACAAATTACTCAAAGGCTTAAAGGAATTAATGAATATGAAGCAATTCACATTAATAAAGGATTAAGTGATGTTTTAGATCATTTTAATATTCCAGAAAATGCTAAACTTGCCTGCCTCACTATTGATACTTCAATGAAGCATCTAGATGATATTTCTAAAAATAAATTATCTAAGAAATCAATTCTAATTGGTGACTTATTAAGTGCTCATTTTTATACTTTAATATCTGAAATTGGTGATGTGTCATATCAAAAGCTAATGAGTGAAGCGATTATAAAATCTAATGAGCTTAAAACTTCATTGCATCATCATTCACTCGAGCGTCATGATATATATAAGGCTGTGTTAGATATAGAAACACTTTTCCCTTTTATAACTATTTCTCATTTTACAGATATTGAGATTTCTCA
The DNA here is from genome assembly GCF_001812925.1 of Staphylococcus sp. HMSC057A08. Taxonomy (NCBI): domain Bacteria; kingdom Bacillati; phylum Bacillota; class Bacilli; order Caryophanales; family Staphylococcaceae; genus Staphylococcus; species Staphylococcus sp. HMSC057A08. Next base: position 237,998 of record NZ_KV810854.1, read on the forward strand.
ATATGAAATATTTGAAAAATTATTTAGTGGGGTACATCAATATTATCCCTCTTATTTAAGTGAATATGATGAAGATGAAATAAACCAATTTATTAAACATATAAAGCAAAGCGATAAAGAGAAAAGTAGAGGTAATAATTAATGACTGAAAATAATGCAAAAAAAGAACAAGTTCATACGGTTTTTCAAAATATTTCTAAAAAATATGATCGATTGAACAATATAATAAGCTTCGAACAACATAAAATATGGCGTAAACATGTAATGAAAGATATGAATGTGTTACCTGGAAGTAAAGCACTTGATGTATGTTGTGGTACAGCAGATTGGACTATTGCTTTAAGTAGAGCAGTAGGACCTAATGGAGAAGTTACAGGTTTAGATTTCAGTGAAAATATGCTTGAAGTTGGTAAAGAAAAAACTAAATCAATGCCTAATATTCACTTAGTGCACGGCGATGCTATGAATTTACCATTTGAGGATAAAACATTCGATTATGTAACCATTGGTTTCGGTTTAAGAAATGTGCCTGATTATTTAGCAACATTAAAAGAATTAAATCGCGTATTGAAACCAGGCGGTATGATTGTATGTTTAGAAACAAGTCAACCAACATTACCCGTATTTAAACAAGTTTATAAACTTTACTTTAAATTTGTGATGCCTATTTTCGGGAAATTGTTTGCTAAATCTAGGGAAGAATATGAATGGTTACAACAATCTACATTCAATTTTCCAGATAAAACTAAATTAAAGCGTTTATTTGAGCAGGCTGGTTTCAGTCATGTAAAAGTTCGTAGCTTTACAGGTGGCGTTGCTGCAATGCACCTTGGCTATAAATAGAAACTTCTACTAAATAAAAGGTGATTAATGTGGCAAAGTTAAGTATGAATAGTGAAATTAAAAATGTTGAAAAGCGTTTAAAAAATGCTATTAAAAGTAATGATTCTGTATTACAAGAAGCAGCATTTCATTTATTATCTTCGGGTGGCAAACGAGTGCGTCCAGCATTTGTTCTTCTTAGTAGTCAGTTTGGACCAAAGAAAATTACTGAAGATACGTATCATGTTGCAGTAGCTTTAGAATTAATTCATATGGCAACACTTGTGCACGATGATGTGATTGATAAAAGTGACAAACGTCGTGGTAAATTGACTATTGAAAAAAAATGGGATGTCACTACTGCTATCCTAACTGGCAATTTCTTACTAGCTTTAGGTTTAAAACAACTTTCTAAAATTGAAGATCATCGTGTTCATACTATTATTTCTAACGCAATTGTTGATGTTTGTAGAGGGGAGCTCTTCCAATTCCAAGACCAATTTAATAGTCATCAAAATATTACGAACTATTTGAGACGTATTAATAGAAAAACGGCGTTGCTTATTCAACTTTCAACAGAAGTTGGTGCAATAACATCACAAGCTGATAATGAGACGATTCGAAAATTAAAAATGATTGGTCATTATATTGGAATGAGTTTTCAAATTGTAGATGATATTTTAGATTTTACAAGTACTGAGAAAAAATTAGGTAAACCTGTGGGTAGTGACCTAATGAATGGTCATATTACATTACCAGTTTTATTAGAGATGAAAAAAGACCCGGTTTTCAAAAAACAAATTGTTGAGTTATCACACCTGACAAATAAACATCAATTTGATCCACTTATTGATCAAATCAAGAATTCAAATAGTATCACACAATCTCAAGAAGTGAGCGATCATTATTTAAATAAAGCACTCGACTTAATTGATCAATTAGAGGAACCAAATTCTCAAAATTTATTTAGAAAGCTTATTAAAAGAATGCGTTCTAGAAATACATAAGAATAGAAAAAAGTTGAAAACGCTTTAATAACCTGTTAGTATTTAGTAGTAGTAAGTTGTTTGCTATTAAATGTATTTATACATATTAAATCAATTTTTTAATTAGGGGGATTTGTATAATGGAACGCACTTTTTTAATGATTAAGCCAGATGCAGTACAACGTAATTTAATAGGAGAAATTATTTCTAGAATTGAAAGAAAAGGTTTAAAAATAGTTGGCGGTAAATTTATAATTCCAACTAAAGATACTGTTAACATACATTATGCTGAACATACAGAGAAGCCGTTTTTTCATAAACTTGTTTCTTTTTTAACTTCTGGACCTGTGTTTGCCATGGTTGTTGAAGGAGAAGACGCAGTTGCGGTATCTAGACATATTATCGGAAAAACAAATCCCACTGAAGCCGCTCCCGGTACTATAAGAGGCGATTATGGTTTAACAGTAGGGAGAAATATTATTCACGGATCAGACTCTGTAGAATCTGCTGAAAGAGAAATCAATTTATGGTTTAATGATGATGAAATATATAGCTACGAAGCTAATAGAGAAAATTGGCTTTATGAAGAATAATTTTTAAAAAGTAGAATAAATTGGAATTTATTTTCAATTCAACCATTGACTGCCGACATGTTAGAAACTACCTAAGACAACAGTTGTCTTAGGTACTTTTTTATATAAAATTATTTGAATTTTCAAACACCAATTATTCTACACTAGTTATGTAATTTCATTGAATATGATATGATAACAAATAATACATAATACTATTTAAAGTGGTAAAGGAAAGGAGCTATTAATCATGAGATATTTAACTTCAGGAGAATCACATGGTCCACAACTAACCGTGATTATTGAAGGTGTTCCAGCTAACTTAGAAATGAGAGCTGAGGAAATAAATAAAGAAATGTTTAAGCGTCAAGGTGGATACGGTAGAGGACGTCGAATGCAAATTGAAAAAGATGCGGTAGAAATTGTTTCTGGTGTAAGAAATGGCTTTACTTTAGGTAGTCCAATTACAATTGTAGTTAAAAATGATGATTTTACTCATTGGAGAAATATTATGGGTATTGAACCAATTAGTGACGAGGCACGTGAAAATATGAAACGTACAATTACAAAGCCAAGACCTGGTCATGCAGACTTAATTGGCGGAATGAAATATAATCATCGTGATTTGAGAAATGTACTTGAACGTTCTTCTGCAAGAGAAACAGCTGCACGTGTAGCTGTAGGAGCAGTGTCCAAAATTTTACTTTCTCAACTAGACATTCATATGTATAGTCGTGTTGTAGAAATTGGTGGAATTAAAGATGTAGGGTTATACGATACAGAAACATTTAAACAAAATATCGATAAAAATGATGTACGTGTGATTGATGAATCGATTGCTCAAAAAATGAGAGATAAAATCGATGAAGCTAAAAAGGAAGGCGACTCTATAGGTGGCGTAGTTCAAGTTATGGTTGAAAATATGCCAGTTGCAGTAGGTAGCTACGTGCATTATGATCGTAAACTCGATGGACGCATTGCACAAGGTGTTGTAAGTATTAATGCCTTCAAAGGTGTCAGCTTTGGCGAAGGGTTTAAAGCTGCTGAAAAACCTGGAAGCGAAATTCAAGATGAAATTTTATATCATTCTGAAAGAGGTTATTATAGAGGATCTAATCATTTAGGTGGCTTTGAAGGTGGAATGACTAATGGTATGCCTATCATTGTAAATGGCGTTATGAAACCTATTCCAACTTTATATAAACCTTTAAATTCAGTAGATATTAATACTAAAGAAGATTTTAAAGCAACTATAGAACGTTCAGATAGTTGTGCAGTTCCAGCAGCAAGCGTTGTTTGCGAACATGTCGTTGCATTTGAAGTTGCTAAAGCTCTTTTAGAAGAGTTCCAATCTAATCATATCGATCAACTTAAAGAACAAATTGAAGAACGTAGAAAGTTAAATATAGAATTTTAAACATCTTTAATTAACCTTTAGAAATGAGGTATATCATGCAATTACAAACCACATATCACAGTGATAATTATCCAATTATTGTAGAACATCATGCATTTAAATATTTATCCGATTATATTCAAGATTACGATAAAGTATTCTTAATTATAGATGAATTTGTTGATTTTAATTTTAGAGATAAATTTGAAATATTATGTCACAATTCAAACATTCAAAAAGTTATCGTTCCTGCCGGTGAAAAAATGAAAACGTTTAATCATTATCAATCTATCATGGAACAACTACTAGGAATGAACCTTACTCGTAATACATGTTTAGTGGCTATAGGTGGTGGGGCCACAGGAGATTTTACAGGATTCTTAGCTTCTACATTATTAAGAGGTGTTGATTTTATACAAGTACCTACAACGATATTAGCGCATGACTCAAGTGTAGGAGGCAAAGTTGGAATAAATTCTTCCCATGGTAAAAATCTTATAGGCGCATTTTATAGACCTAAAGCAGTCATATATGATTTAAATTTTTTAAAAACTTTACCTTATCATGAAATTTTAAGTGGATACGCTGAGGTATATAAGCATGCTTTATTGACTGGCGCAGTTGCTACAGAAGATATTGAAAAACACTTTTCAGATAGGAAAACACTTGAATCACTTAAAGATATGGATCAATTTATTTTTAAGGGCATAAAAACAAAACTAAACATTATTATAAAAGATGAAAAAGAAAGTAATGTTAGAAAATATTTAAATTTAGGTCATACCTTTGGACATGCAGTAGAATATAAGTATAAAATACCTCATGGTCATGCCATTATGATTGGGATGATTTATCAGTTTATTGTGGCAAATCATCTTCTTGGCACACAATTTGATATTCAACATTATATTAATTATATGAATCAATTAAATTATCCGCTGGATTTAATTCAGCAGATTGATTTTGAAGAAATGTATCAATATATGTTATCAGATAAAAAAAATAATGGTGAAGGTATTCAAATGGTTCTACTCGAGAAATTAGGTAAACCTAATGTATATCATGTAGAAAAAAATATATTGAAGCAATCATTTAAACAACTACAATTATTAGTAGAGTAGGTGAAATACTGTGACAACAAGTCAAACAATAGATATTCATGGTCCATTAAAGGGTGAGATAGAAGTACCTGGAGATAAATCTATGACGCATAGAGCAATTATGCTATCGTCACTCGCTAAAGGTAAATCAATTATTGAACAACCGCTTCTAGGTGAAGATTGTTTACGTACAATTGAAATTTTTAAACTCTTAGGTGTTGAGATTGAAATTGAAGAACATCGTCTTATTGTTAATTCTCCAGGATATCAACATTTCAATATACCACATCAAACGTTATATACTGGAAATTCTGGTACAACAACGCGCTTACTTGCTGGTCTTTTAAGTGGATTGGGCATAGAGTGTGTCTTATCTGGAGATACATCGATAGGAAAACGACCTATGGATCGTATTTTAAAACCTTTAAAATTAATGAATGCAAATATTAATGGTATTGAAAATAACTATACACCACTTATTATTAAGCCTTCAGCCATTAATGGTATCAATTATCAAATGGAAGTCGCAAGTGCTCAAGTTAAAAGTGCAATTTTGTTTGCAAGTCTATTTTCAAAAGAAGCATCACAAATTACAGAATTAGACATAAGTAGAAATCATACTGAAACGATGTTTAAACATTATCAAATTCCAATACAAGTAAATCAAAAAGTGATTACAACATCTCCTTATGCTATAAGCAATATTCAACCTAAAAACTTTGTAGTACCAGGAGATATTTCTTCAGCTGCTTTCTTTATTGTAGCTGCTTTGATTTCTCCAGGAAGTGATATTACAATTCATAATGTTGGCATCAATCCTACACGTTCAGGTATTATAGATATCGTTGAACAAATGAATGGTAACATTGAATTATTTAATGTTACAGAGTCTTCAGAACCAACTGCGTCGATTAGAGTTCAGTATACGAACAACTTGAAACCAATCACAATTGAAGGAGATTTAATTCCTAAAGCAATTGATGAATTGCCAATTATTGCTTTGTTATGCACTCAAGCTTCTGGTACAAGTATGATTAAGGACGCAGAGGAATTAAAGGTAAAAGAAACTAATCGTATTGATACAACTGCAGATATGCTTAATTTACTAGGTTTTAAATTACAAGCTACAGAGGATGGATTAATTATTCATCCCTCTGAATTAACTAGAAATGCTATAGTAGATAGCTTAACTGACCACAGAATTGGCATGATGCTTGCAGTCGCCTCTATTTTAAGTGATTCGCCATTAACGATACGTCAGTTTGATGCAGTAAATGTATCATTCCCTGGTTTCTTGCCGAAATTAAAGCTTTTAGAAAATGAGGGATAAAATATTATGGAAGATATCTATAAATTAATAGACGATATCAATCTTCAAAAATTAGATCATTTAGATACACGTGTAAATGAAGCATTAACATCCAATAATGATGATGCTTTATTTATTTTAGGAGAAACATTATATAACTTTGGATTAACACCTCAAGGTCTTGAAGTGTTTAGAACGTTATATCATAAGTATCCAGATGAAAGTGAACTATTAATTTATTTTATCGAAGGCCTTATGTCTGAAAATCAAACAGACGAAGCATTAGAATATTTAAATCAAGTTGAATTATCACCTGAAAAGTTAATGTTAGAAGCCGACTTATATCAACAAATCAATATGACTGAAGTTGCTATTGATAAGTTAACTGAAGCGCGTGAATTAGAACCTAATGACCCAATTATTCATTTTGCTTTAGCAGAATTACTTTATTTTGATGGACAATACCTTCGTGCTACACGAGAATATGAAGTTGTTTTAGATACAGGCGAATATGAAATAAATGGAATTAATTTATTTTCAAGAATGGCTGATTGTGCGTTACAAAGTGGAAATTATAGTGATGCTATACAGTTATTTGATGAGATTAGTGAAGATGAAATGATCTCTGATGACTTTTTCAAAAAAGCCATCGCATATGAAAAAAATGATCTAACTCAAGAAGCTATAAAAATTATGACTACACTTCTTTCTAAAGACCCAGACTTTATTCAAGGTTACTTTTATTTACAATCTTTATATGAAAATGAAAAAAATTATCCAGATGCGATTGAAACAGGTAAAGAAGGGTTACGTCTTAATCAATTTTATAAAGAACTCATGGTTTCTACCGGTAGTTTAGAAATTGAACATGGAGATGCGAATGAGGGGGTAGAACTTCTTAAAAAAGCACTTGAAGTAGATAATGGTTACCATAAACCTTTACTTATCTTAAGTGATTTATTCCGTCAAAAAGAAGACTATGAAGCCATCATTTCACTTCTATCTTATGTAGATGAAGAAGATCTTGACCCTGTCTTTATGTGGCATTTAGCACATGCATATGGGGAAGAAGAAAGAGATACTGAAGCCCAACATTTCTATGAATTGGCTTATCCAACATTAAAATCTCAGAGTCTATTCTTAAGCGATTATTATTTCTATTTAATTGAAATTGGCCAAAAAGATAAAGCTAAAGTATTACTTAACGAATTATTAATTATCGATCCAACTAATGAAACTTGGAATGAAGAATTGAGCAGATTGAATGACTAGAGTGGGTGTTAAAATTGAATGACACATTAGTTAAAATGAAACAAAGCTATATTGAATATGCTTTGTTTCATTATCATTTTAAGTCCAGAATTAGTGTGTGGCTATTAAATTATTTAAAAGCCTCACCGCCAAAATTAAATTGTAGTCATTTTGTAAATAAGAAAATTAAAAGTCATATAACCCTTGAAATTGGCCTAAAACACTCCAATTTCTCTGCGATTAAATTAACAAAAGACGATCAAACATTAATTAATACAAATGAAATATTCAATTATATAGCTTCTAAAGATATTTGTATTGATATATTCATTCACTTTGAATACAACGATAAGCAAGATGGGCGATTAAATGAGCTTATAATTCAACAATTAATATATTCTGATCAATATCTTGCATATCTTAATAATATATATCACTTAAGTCTTGATCTAAATAAAAAGTATTCACTAATCGAACAATTAGAACATCATATCGATGTAAGTTTACAAATGAAAGATCAACAACGTTTTTATCAATTATCACAAATTTTGAGTGTATTAACTCATCACTCATAGATCAAAATTAAAGGAATTATAACTTATGCCTACTTTAAGACAACTATGGGAATTATCATTATATCAACGTTCCATACTCGTAATATTGCTTATATGTAATGTTTTAGGCACCATTTATGGTTTTATATGGTATGGTGATCAATTACTTAAGACACAATGGCATTATCTAATTTTTGTACCAGATAGTCCTATTGCATCGCTATTGTTATGTATATCAATTTGTTTAATTATTTTAAATAAACAAAATAGTATTATTGAAGGACTAGCATTTGTAACATTATTTAAATATGGTTTATGGGCTGTCATTATGAATTTGATAATGATGGTTAATAATAACGATATAACTATTATGAATGTACTTTTAATTATTAGTCATGGAATTATGGTACTTGAAAGTATCTATTTTTATCCACGATTCAAAATTTCTATACTCAGTTTGTTTATTTCTATGATATGGATATTTAACAATGATTATGTAGATTATATATTAAAGAAATATCCTTATTATGATTTTATACAGCAACACGTTCATTTAGTTGCTTTTATCGCGCTATGGCTAAGTATTATGTCACTTATCCTTTATTATAGTTTTAATAAATTAATAAAGGTTAAATTATTTGATAAAAAATTCGATAGTCAGTAGAATATGATTAAAGGAGAGTGAAATTGATTGTCTATAGTGTCTTATATTATATATATCGTCATTATTATGCTCATTCCAATGTGGGCTCAACACAAAGTAAAATCAAATTATGAAAAATATTCACAGGTAAGATCAACAAGTGGTAAGACGGGTCGTGAAGTAGCAGAAGAAATTCTTCATGCTAATGGAATTTACGATGTAGATGTAGTTAAGGGCGAAGGCTTTTTAACAGACCACTATGATCCAAATAAGAAAGTAGTTTGTTTATCTCCTGCAAACTTTGATCGTCCTTCAGTAGCTGGTACAGCTATTGCGGCACACGAAGTTGGACACGCTATTCAACACCAACAAGGTTATGCGTTTTTACGTTTTAGAACTGCTTTAGTACCTTTAGCAAATATTGGTAGTTCATTAAGCTATATCATTATTATGGCTGGTATCTTTTTAACAGCATTAGGTAGTGCTTTTGGCTCAACTGCATTATGGATTGGTGCTGGGTTAATGTCATTAGCAGTTTTATTCTCAATCGTGACATTACCAGTTGAATTTGATGCAAGCTCAAGAGCGATGAAACAAATTACTGCACTTAATATTGTGAATGAAAAAGAATATAAACATGCGAGAAAGGTATTATCAGCAGCAGCTATGACTTATGTAGCAGCAACAGCTACAGCTGTAGCCGAACTTGTTAGAATTATTTTACTGGCACGTGCAAGTGATAACTAAACTACCTTTATAAACTAACTTAATCTTAAATCTTGTGTAACAACATTTAAGATTTTCAAGGAGTTATATCGAGCGAAATATGAATTCAAAAATGAATTCTGTTTCGCTCTTTTTTTATATCTCATAGAATAGAATTGATAAAATGCATTAACAACTAATTTGAGATATACTTAGAAAGAAACGGAAAAAAGGAGAATGATGATGAAATCTTTAAATCAAATGCAAAAAGAAGTAGATGACTATATTAGTCAATTTAAAGCGGGTTATTTTTCTCCATTAGCTAATTTAGCCCGTCTAACAGAAGAAGTGGGCGAACTTGCAAGAGAAATCAATCATTATTACGGTGAAAAGCAAAAGAAACCAACGGAAGAAGAAAACTCTGTTAAAGCTGAATTAGGAGATAATTTATTTGTTTTACTTTGCATTGCTAATTCACTTGGTATTGATATGACAGAAAGTTTTAATGATACAATGGATAAATTTAATACTAGAGATAAAAATCGATTTGAACGTAAATAATGGATAGAAAGGGGGTTATTTTATGAAAATAGGTATTACATGTTATCCGTCAATGGGTGGCTCAGGTATCATAGCAACTGAATTAGGTATAAAAATGGCAGAAAGGGGACATGAAGTTCACTTTATTACGTCAAATATTCCTTTTAGAATTCGTAAGCCTTTGCCTAATATTACTATCCATCAAGTCGAAGTAAATCAATATGCAGTATTTCAATATCCACCATATGATATTACATTGAGCACAAAAATATCTGAAGTTATTAAAGAATATGATTTAGATATCTTGCATATGCATTATGCTGTACCACACGCTGTATGTGGTATTTTAGCACGTCAAATGTCTGGAAAAGATATAAAAATTATGACAACATTACATGGTACTGATATCACAGTGTTAGGCTATGATCATTCACTTAAAGGCGCTATTAAATTTGGCATTGAACAAAGTGACCTCGTGACTAGTGTCAGTCATTCATTAGCTAAACAAACACAGTCAATTATTGAAACAGATAAAGAGATTATTCCTATTTATAATTTTGTTCGAGAAAAAGAATTTCCTACACAACATGAAAATCAATATAAAGAGCTTTACGATATAAAGCCTGAGGAAAAAGTTCTTATACATGTATCAAACTTTAGAAAAGTCAAACGTATTGACACTATTTTAGAAACTTTCGCTAAAGTTCATAAACATATACCAAGCAAGTTGATCTTATTAGGTGATGGTCCAGAACTTTTAGATATGCGTAAAATAGCAAGGTCATTACATATCGAAGATGATGTATTATTTTTAGGTAAACAAGATCAAGTTAGTAAATTCTATCAAATGGCTGATTTAGTTTTGCTGTTAAGTGAAAAAGAAAGTTTTGGCCTTACACTATTAGAGGCAATGACTACAGGAGTCGTACCTATAGGTTCAAATGCTGGTGGTATCAAAGAAGTCATCAAACATGGTGAAACAGGTTATATTGTAGATGTAGGAGATAGTGAACAAGCAAGTCATTATGCACTAAAATTATTAACAGATGAGCAACTTTATCAAAAATTACAAAGTAATATGCTTAAAGATATTAAACAACGATTTAGTTCTGAACTTATCGTCGATCAATATGAATATTACTATAAAAAAATGTTGAATTAAAAAAGAGGATTAATATGGGTAATGAATTATTTGAAACAGCTTTGCCAATTCTAAATCAAATAGAAAAACATCATTTCGAAGCTTATTTTGTAGGCGGGGCAGTCAGAGATTACATTATGCATCGTACAATTCATGATATTGATATCACTACAAGTGCGATGCCAGACGAAATTGAAGATATATTTGAACACACTATTCCAATTGGAAAAGAGCATGGCACAATCAATGTTGTTTTCAACAATGAAAATTACGAAGTGACAACATTTAGATCAGAAGGTGATTATTTAGATCACCGTCGTCCAAGTGAAGTTAATTTTGTGAGAAATCTCTATGAAGATGTACAACGTAGAGATTTCACTATCAATGCTATTGCTATGGATAAAAATTATAAAATATTTGATTACTTTGGTGGTCAAAAGGATATACAATCAAAATTGATACGTACGGTAGGGAATCCAAGTGAACGATTTAAAGAAGATGCATTAAGAATTATTCGTGGCCTTAGATTTCAGTCACAACTTACATTTGATATTCATACTGAAACCTTTGAAGCAATGCAATTAACTTGTTCGGACGTTAAATATTTATCAATCGAGCGAATTGTTGTAGAATTTAAAAAATTAATCTTAGGAAGTAATGTTAAACAGAGTTATCATAATTTATTATCTTTAAAAATTTTTAATTATATTCCATTTTTTAATGAATTAGATATGACATGTGTTTACATCAATGAACCTCTTGAATTTGAACAATGGTTAGCCATCTTACTTATAAAAAATAATAATCTTCCTTCTTTAAAGCAATTAAAAATTAGTAATAAAGAAAAATCAGATATACATACATATATTGCTATCATTGAAACATTACCTCAAATTACTACTAAAGATGCTTTGAAATTATTTGTTTATGATTATAGTGACTATTATATCTTAAAGGTTTTAAATATTTATTCTGTACTTCAAAATAATCAAATTCCTACCGCTTCAGAACTTATTATCAATTCTCTTTCTATTAAACAAGTCGTTCAACACCTTCAATTACATGAACGTAAAGAAATGGATGTGAATGGAAAAGATTTACTTGCACATTTTAATAAAAATGGTGGCCCTTGGTTAAAAAATGTATTGAGAGAAATAGAATGTGCGATAGTTACTGATAAAATCAAAAATAACAAAGAAGAAATTTTGAAATGGGTGAATGAAAATGTCAAAATATAGTCAAGATGTCGTTAAAATGTTATATGAGCATCAATCAGAATATATTTCTGGTCAATACATTGCAAATCAGCTTAATATATCGAGAGCTGCTGTGAAAAAAGTAATTGATCAATTAAAAGCAGATGGATGTGATATTGACTCAATTAATCATAAAGGACATAAGCTTAATGCATCGCCAAATCGTTGGTATAGAGGCATTATCAATAAAGTACTAGAGTCTAATCATTTAGTATCCAAAATTGAAGTATATGATAGTGTTGAATCTACTCAAACTATTGCTAAACAAGGTCTTGTTGATAATCAGCATACCATGTTAATTTTAAGTGATGAACAAACAAAAGGTCGTGGTCGTTTCAATCGTAATTGGTCTTCTTCAAAAGGAAAAGGGTTATGGATGTCTGTTGTTTTAAGACCTAATGTCTCATTTGCAATGATTCCAAAATTTAATCTTTTTATAGCTTTAGGAATTAGAGATGCTATCCAAGCATTTTCTAGAGACAAAGTAGAGATTAAATGGCCAAATGATATTTATATTAATGATAAAAAAGTATGTGGATTTTTAACAGAAATGGTAGCAAATGCTGATGCAGTTGAGGCCATAATATGTGGTATTGGTATTAATTTAAACCATCAAGAAGAAGATTTTTCTGATATGATACGTCATCGTGCTACAAGCATTCGCTTGCACCATTCAGAAGAAATCAATCGATATCAATTTTTGAAACGTTTAATTGAGGAAATTGAAAAGCGTTACCATCAATTTCTTAACTCTTCATTTGAAACGATTAGAGATGAATACATTCGTACATCTAATATTTGGCATCGTAAGTTAACATTTACTGAAAATGGAGAACAATTTATAGGTGAAGCTATTGATATTAATAATGACGGCTTTTTAATTGTCAAAGATGAAGATAATCAGACTAGACGACTTATAAGCGCAGATATAGATATATAAGCATACGGATAGAATTAGGAGAGATAGATATGGCATATACAAGTTTTGCGGTAGTAGATTTAGAAACAACCGGAAACCAACTTGAACATGATGAAATTATACAAATTGGTATTACATTTGTACGTGATAATAAAATATCAGGAACTTATCATTCAATGATTCGTACTGATTTGGAAATCCCACCATTTATCCAAGCTTTGACTTCTATCGAAGAAACTATGCTAGAACAAGCACCGTATTTTCATGAAATTGCTGATGATATATATGAACAACTCAAAGATTGTATATTTGTAGCCCACAATGTTGACTTTGATTTGAATTTCATTAAAAAAGCATTTGAAAAAAGTAATATTCATTTTAAACCTAAAAAGGTGCTTGATACCCTAGAATTATTTAAAATTGCATTTCCTACTGAAAAAAGTTACCAATTAAGTGAATTAGCAAATGCTCATAATATACCTCTGACAAATGCACATCGAGCAGATGAGGATGCAACAACAACGGCCTATTTAATGATTAAAGCTTTTAAAAAGTTTGAGTCATTACCTATAGATACCTTAAAACAATTATATTATTTAAGTAAGCATTTAAAATATGATTTATTTAACATTTTATTTGAAATGGTCAGAGAACATCATAATCATGATATAGATTATCAGTATGCTCAATTTGAACAGATTATCTATAAAAAACAACAAGACTTAAAAGTGCCACAAATTGAATTTAAAGGTTCATTAAAAGATTTATATCTAGAAGTTACAACAGCACTTGAACTTACTTATCGCCCACAACAACTCTATTTGTCAGAAATTATTTTAGAGCAGTTAATGCATAATGATAAGGCACTTATTGAAGCACCTTTAGGAAGTGGTAAATCATTAGCATACTTATTAGCTGCATTGATGTATAACATTGAAACAGGCAGACATGTAATGATTTCAACAAACACGAAATTACTTCAACATCAATTACTTCAAAAAGATATTCCTAGTATTAATCGCGCGCTAGATTTCAAAATTAATGCTGCACTTATTAAAAGTAAAACAGACTATATTTCACTAGGATTGATAAGTCAAATTTTAAAAGATGATACAGCTAACTATGAAGTGAATATTTTAAAAATGCAATTACTTATATGGATATTAGAAACAAATACTGGAGATATACAAGAGTTAAATTTAAAAGGTGGTCAGAAAATGTATTTTGACCAAAAATTAGAAACTTATGTTCCAGTAAGACACGATATTCATTACTATAATTATATAAAGCGTAATGCTCAAAATATTCAAATTGGTATTACTAATCATGCGCATCTTATTCATTCAGATCAAGAGAATTCAATCTATCAGTTATTTGATGATTGTATCATTGATGAAGCACATCGTTTACCTGATTATGCTCTTAATCAAGTGACCAATGAATTAAACTATTCTGATATCAAATATCAGTTAGGTTTAATAGGGAAAAATGAAAATGAAAAGCTTCTGAAATTAGTAGATCATTTAGAGCAACAACGTATTTTGGAACGATTAGATATTCCACCTATTGACGTGTTTGGTTTAAAATCTAATATTTCTGATTTACACGAACTAAATGAAACCCTATTTAATCATATTTTCGATATTGTTCAACACTCAGATGTACATGATGATGATGTACATCGATATCATTATGTATTCGACTTTGATTCTACACGTATTCTAAAAGATTTACATACAATTGTAGACAAAATCAATAAAACTTTAGAATTTTTTAATGGTATTAACCATAAAACAATCAAATCTATACGTAAGCAATTACTTTACATTAACGATAATTACAGACATATAGAACAAAGTTTAAAACAAAATCATACTGCCTTCATATCTATCAAAAATTTGAATCAAAAATCGACCATACGTCTAATTGTAAAAGATTATGAAGTACGGGATATTTTAACAAAGCAAGTGCTCGAGAAATTTAAATCATTAACATTTATTTCAGGCACACTTACATTTAACCATTCGTTTGAGGCATTTAAAAACTGGTTTAAAGAAGATGTAGAATTTAATACTTATGAAGTACAGTCATCACTTCAAAATCATAAATCAACAAATATTTATATTCCAAGTGATGTTGTTTCTTATGATTTTAAAAATACAGAGGATTATGTAGCGTCTATTGTAGACTATATTCAAGAGTACGTAACTATAACACAATCTAAATGTCTCGTACTTTTCACCAGTTATCGAATGATGCATATGGTACAAGAGCTATTAAATGAATTACCAATATTTGACGATTATGTTATTTTGACCCAACAACAAAATCAAAACTATAAAATCGTTCAACAATTTAATCACTTTGATAAAGCTATTTTGTTAGGTACATCAACATTTTTTGAAGGATTTGACTATCAATCTAATGGTATTAAATGTGTGATGATTGCTAAATTACCATTCATGAATAAATATAATACAAAGCATTGGCTAATGGATTCAGAATTTGAATCTACATTTAAAGATTATGTCTTACCTGATGCTGTAACGCGTTTTAGACAAGGTCTAGGTAGATTGATTCGTAACGAAGACGATAAGGGACTCATTGTTTCCTTTGATGATCGTTTAACAAATAGTAACTATAAGCATTTTTTTGAACAATCGTTAGAATCTTATTCTCAAAAAAAAGGGGATATTCAACAATTTAATAAATTACTTTACCGCATGCAGGCAAGTAAACTGAAAAATAGAAAAAATAGTTTATTTTAAATAATGAGAACACTATTCAGGTGCTAGAAGTTCACTTTCTATTTTGATAAAATAAATAAGTATTGTATAAAAAGAAAATAAAGTAGGAGTTTGATTATGAAAACAACAATTAAACAAGCAAAACAATACATTAATCAAGAAGTCACAATTGGCGCTTGGTTAACAAATAAACGTTCAAGCGGTAAAATTGCATTTTTACAATTACGTGATGGTAGTGGATTTATGCAAGGCGTTGTCGTTAAATCAGAAGTCGATGAAGAAACATTTAAACTTGCTAAAGACATTACACAAGAATCATCACTATATGTCATAGGTACGATTACAGAAGATAATCGTTCTGATTTAGGCTATGAAATGCAAGTAAAATCAATTGAAGTCATTCATGAAGCTCACGATTATCCAATTACACCTAAAAACCATGGCACAGAATTCTTAATGGATCATCGTCACTTATGGTTAAGATCTAAAAAGCAACATGCAGTAATGAAAATTAGAAATGAAATCATTAGAGCAACATATGAATTTTTTAATGAAAATGGCTTTACTAAAATTGATCCGCCTATATTAACTGCAAGTGCACCAGAAGGTACTAGTGAATTATTCCATACTAAATACTTTGATCAAGATGCATTTTTATCTCAAAGTGGTCAATTATATATGGAAGCTGCAGCTATGGCACATGGACGTGTCTTCTCATTTGGACCAACATTTAGAGCTGAAAAATCTAAAACAAGACGTCATTTAATTGAGTTCTGGATGATTGAACCTGAAATGGCATTCACAAATCACGAAGAAAGTTTACAAGTTCAAGAACAATATGTATCTCATATCGTAAAATCTGTATTAGAACATTGTAAATTAGAATTAAAAGCGCTAGATAGAGATACGAGTAAATTAGAAAAAGTATCTGTGCCATTCCCACGCATCTCTTATGATGATGCTATCAAGTTCTTAAAAGAAGAAGGATTTGATGACATTGAATGGGGTGAAGACTTTGGTGCGCCACATGAAACAGCTATAGCCAATCATTATGATTTACCAGTATTTATTACAAACTATCCAACTAAAATTAAACCATTCTATATGCAGCCAAACCCTGACAACGAAGACACAGTTTTATGTGCAGATTTAATTGCACCAGAAGGTTATGGTGAAATTATTGGTGGTTCTGAACGTATCAATGATTTAGAATTATTAGAACAACGTATCGATGAACATCAACTTGATACAGAAAGTTATAACTACTATTTAGACTTACGTCGTTATGGTAGTGTGCCACACAGTGGTTTTGGTTTAGGTTTAGAACGCACAGTTGCATGGATTTCAGGCGTTGAACACGTGAGAGAAACATCACCATTCCCACGTTTATTAAATCGTTTATATCCATAAAATATCACGTTTTATAAATCATACATGGGGAGTGAGACTAAATGATGTTATTCATGTCTCACTCCCACTTTTTAAAATAAGAAAGAGAGGGGTATCATGGACACACATCAACTTAAAACTCGTCCTGTTGTAGTTAGAAGGGAACTTTTCGATCATTACAATGAATTAGGTTTAAATGAAAAAGATTTAGTCATTTTGATTAAGTTGATTTATGCCGCTGAAGTTTCTAATAAACAACCCTCAATAGAATTTTTGCAAAAAGGTTCAAATATGGAGCCGAGAGAAATAACATCAATTATTCAAAATTTAATTCAGCGTGATTTACTTGCACTACATGTAAGTAAAGATGAGGAAGGAAAATTTACTGAATATATGAATTTAAATCGTTTTTACGAAAAGTTAAGTGATATTTTAACTCAAGAAAAAAATGAAACTACACATCATCAAACGCAACAAAACTTTAAGGAATTATTTCAATATATTGAACAGTTGTTTTCGAGACCATTATCACCATATGAAATCGAAACGCTCAACCAATGGATTGATGTAGACCAACATGATTACACTTTAATACGTGCTGCATTAGATGAAGCATATAGTCATGATAAATTAAGCTTTAAATATGTTGATCGTATCTTATTAAATTGGAAGAAAAACAATGTAACAACTTTAGAAGAATCTAACAAAGTGAGAGAAAAATTCAATAAACCTAAATTAACTCATACTGTAAAACATATACCTAAATTTGACTGGTTAAATGGAGAGAATCTAGATGGTAAGTAAGAAAAAAGCATTAGAAATGATTGACGTTGTTGCAGATATGTTTCCTGATGCAGAATGTGAATTAAAACATGATAATCCCTTTGAATTAACAATAGCTGTATTATTATCTGCGCAATGTACAGATAATTTAGTTAATAAAGTGACACGTTCACTTTTTAAAAAATATAAAACTCCTGAAGATTATTTAAAAGTAGATATAGAAGAATTGCAGAATGATATAAAATCAATAGGTTTATATCGTAATAAAGCAAAAAATATTAAAAAATTATGCCAATCTTTACTCGACCAGTACGGTGGACAAGTTCCTCATACACATAAAGATTTAGAAAGCTTAGCTGGAGTCGGACGAAAAACAGCGAACGTTGTCATGAGTGTAGCTTTTGATGAGCCTTCTTTGGCAGTAGACACACACGTTGAACGTGTTTCAAAGCGTCTAGGTATTAATAAGTGGAAAGATAATGTTAAACAAGTAGAAGAACGTTTGTGTGATATTATTCCAAAAGAAAGATGGAGTAAAAGTCATCATCAACTTATCTTTTTTGGACGTTATCATTGTATTGCTCGAAAACCAAAATGTGATATTTGTCCATTACTTGAGGATTGTAGAGAAGGGCAAAAACGCATGAAAGCAATGAAAAAGGAAGTCGGAACAAATGATTAATAAATCACAATTTGAATCGCTAGAAAATGAACTTGATGTCTATGCTAAGAAAAGACAACTAAATTCTGATTTAGCAAAACAATATATCGATGATTATTTTGAACTACTTCTTTTGTTCTTTAAACAAATTAATGAAATAGAGTCTATTGATTTAATTCATTTAGACCAATATCCAGTTGTTCCTATGAATTTTTTAGAACGATATCAATATATGTTAAAAAGAAAATACCACTTTATGGGGTATAGTCAAATGAAAACATTAAAAAATGAGCTTATTAAAATGAACGCTTCATATCAAATTAGAAGAAAAAATCAAAATAATAATTAATATGAAAGATAGTCTAGAGCAAAGTTGTTCTAGACTTTTTTTAATTAAAAAAACGACATAGCCTTATAAAAGACTATGTCGTTTTTAAAGCTATTACGACGCTTTTCTAAAATTAAAAATCGTGTTTGCTTTAAATATGTTAGATAAACTACTATTGTTATTTGTATTATCATTATTATTATTTTGTTGAGTTGATGTGGTACTATTGTTAGCACTGTTGTTCGTAGTTGAATTATTTGCTGAGTTATCAGTTGTATTACCAGTATTCGTTGTAGTATTACCGTTCGTTGTTGATGTAGTATTTGAGTTGTTATCACTGGTAGAAGTAGAATTGCTTGAACTACTTTCTGTACTACTAGAATTACTTGAATCATTTGATGAGCTACTATCTGAACTACTAGTAGACTTGTTATCATATTTACTTCCTGATGTTGTATTATTATCTGGATGATCTTTAACAGATAGTGTACTTGCACTTGAACCAGTAACTGAATCAGGTTTTTTGAAGTCACCATCATTACTTGAAGTAATATCTGACATCACATCTTTATATAGATATTGTGCATATTCTTGTTCAGAATGTCCTAAGAATGAATCTTCACCGCCTGGTTTAATTTGGCTGAAGCCCATCCAAATTGACATTGTATATTTAGGTGTGAAACCATTCATCCAAATATCTTTAGCTGCATTGTCAGGTAAGTTATATTGATTATTAACTTCTGTGCCATAAGTACTTGTACCTGTTTTAGCACCCATATTAACGCCAGGAACACCATGACCGTAAGCAGAACCATATGGTTTAAATGTACCAGTTAACATTTCTGCAAGCATGTAAGCAGTATAATCTTCCATCGCTTTATGACTTGTATGATCAAATTCGATAGTTTCATCATCAGATGTTACAACTTTGCGAATTGAATGTGCATTATTGTAAGTACCACCATTAGCTATTGATGCGAATGCTGATGCTAATTGAGTAGGTGAGAATTCAGAAGCACCGCCACCTAAAATTTCAGATGGCCCTAAATCAATTTCATAATCTAAACCAACTTTAGACGCAAAATCTTTTGGAGCATCTTTACCTGCATTTGATGATACTTGTTGCCAAGCTTTTAAAGCAGGAATATTAAAACTTTGTCTTAATGCATCGTATGCAGATACTGTACCATGACCTTGCCCATCATAGTTACGGAATGTACCACCATCAATGGAATAACTTGATTCATCTTGCATTGCGTGGTTTGTAGCCCATTGCATATTTTCAATTGCTGGACCGTATGATAAGAATGGTTTCAGTGATGAACCAGTCAAGTGTGTATCTGTAGCAGCGTTACGATCAACGACATCTCTATAATTTCGTCCACCAGAAATGGCTACAATGCCTCCTGTTTTACTATCAAGAATGGTTGAACCCACTTGTTGATCATCATTTTTATAGTAATCACCATTATCAATGCGATCTTGAAGCGTTTTTTGAACGTTTTTATCCATATTTGTATAAATCTTAATACCACTTTGCATTAAATCACTATAGTTTTTATTTTTAAAGTGTTTATTGCCTATTAATTCAGCTTTAACAAAATTAACGTAAGAATCATACTCACTATTAGAATCATCATTAGATATTTGACGTTCTTTTGTTGTACGTTTTACTAAATTGTCTTCTAATGAAGTAGCTTTAGCTTCTTTCCACTGTTTATCAGAGATTCTATGATGGTAGTGCATTAAGTATAAAACAGTTTCTTTACGATTTTCAGCTTCTTTCGGGTTATCATAAATGTTATACAGGTTAGGAACTTGTGGTAAACCAGCTAGATAGGCTTCTTCAGCTAAATTAAGTTCATTTAAATTTTTATTAAAGTAATATTTAGCTGCAGCCCTAACGCCATATACACCATCTGAGTAATAAATTTTATTTAAGTACATTTGGAAAATATCATCTTTACTGTACTCTTGCTCTAAACGATAAGATAGATAAGCTTCTTGCGCTTTACGTCCAATAGATTTCTTTTCTGAAAGGAACGAACGCTTAACCACTTGTTGTGTTAAAGTAGACGCCCCTTGGGAACCAAAACCACCAGTTAGGTTCTTACCAATAGCACCAAATAAACGTTTATAGTCTAAAGCACCATGTTCATAGAAGCGATTATCCTCAGTTGCTAACACGGCATTTTTCATATTTTTAGGAACATCTTTCAATTCAACATGTTCTCTACGTGCACCATTGTCTAATTTCTTAACCAAATCACCGTTTTTATCATAAATTTCAGCAGGCTTTGGATCTTGTAATTTAGACTCATTAAATGCTGGAGCTTTCCAAGCATAGTATGCAAATAGAAGTATACCGAGTAGAAGTAACACGATAAAGGCAATGAATAAAAAGCCTATAATCTTAATAATCGTTCTTTTTACATTCTTATTCTTTTTTGATTTGGATTTCCCATTTTTGCCTTTATTTGGTTGGGAAGATCCTTTATTTTCCGTCATACGCGGTCCTCACTTTCATCTAATATCAACTTATCAACAGCCTTGAGATAATTCAATCTAGGTTGATACTGATAAGGAATATAGTAACTATTTTTTTTGATTTCTTCAACTGTTATTGATTTTTTTATTTCCTTTTTATATCTTTCCCAAAAAGGTTCAAACTTCGAAAAAGGTAATAGATATACCTCATCAAGCACTTTAAATCTAATCAATAAAAAGACGAGTCCTTTTTGTAGAAAACAACTTTTCATATGTTCTACTTGATGATCATGGATATTATTTAAAGGGAAAGACGTTTTATTTTTGGTTTCTTTCGCTTCAAAATCAATATAATAGCCTCGATAAACGCCATTATAATCAGTTGTAGAAGGTGTACGAAAGTATGCTTCATTAATTACAGCTTTACTTCTTTTAGGATAATGAACATTTACAATTTGAATAGGAGTAGGTTTCTTATGTATAACAGCCACACTATGCTTAAAATAATAATTGTTAGATTGCTCAATATCTTTTTCGAGAGTCATACCTCGTCCACCATATTTAATGTTACTAGAAGCCTCACTTTGATTACTTCCAACCTTAGTAGGATTTAGTTTGAATGGTTTTCCATTTGGATAATTTATCATACTCACCACACAAATTTAATATTACACTTTCAATGTCTAAGAGAATAATATTAAACTATAATATGATAATAATGAAATGAGCATAATATTTATATTATACTACACATAATTAAATATATTCATTAATTATCTATTCTATTTTAACGTGCTTTAACAGTGAAAACAATATGTTTAAAAATTTGTAATAATGTAAAATTTATATCTAAACAATACTCTATAATAATTGTAATAAATTGTAAGAATATAGGAGGCATCGTTATGTACACATTAATTAATGAACTACTTAAAGAATTACAGTACATGGCGTCAAGCTATAATGAAATAAAATTGACACAGTCAGAGAAGCAATTTCATCGAGATGTTGTTCCTTATGTAAAAAAAATTGATGGTTTAACTGAAGAATTATCTCATTATCATGATGAACTAATCCAATTTCCTTATATGAATAAAGAAAAATTAGAAATGTTAGTTAAACATATTAAGGAATTATCTGTAGAGTGTCACTACAATAAAACAAGTAAGAAGTTATTTAATGAAAAATTGAAGTCCGTTAATTATGATCTTACCAATTTGTTTAAATATATCAAAGATAAAGAGGAATCAATGCATTGAAAACAGTATATGTGACTGGATATAAATCATTTGAATTAAATATATTTAAAGATGATATGAAAGAAGTGGATTATCTTAAACAATTTATAGAACATAAATTATTACAGTATATTGACGAAGGGCTAGAATGGGTACTTATTCAAGGACAAATTGGTATTGAATTATGGGCAGCTGAAGTAGTATTAAAATTGCAAGACACACATCCTGAGTTAAAATTAGGTATTATCACACCATTTTATGGTCATACCTCCAAGTGGAATGAACACAATATAGCAAAGTATGAATCTATTGCTAGTAATGCACAATTTCTAGATAGTGTATTTCATTCTGAATATCAAGGACCTTTTCAATTTAAACAAACAGATCAATTCATATTAGATCATACAGATATGACGTTATTAATTTATGATGATGAACAAGAAGGAAGTCCAAAATATTTTAAGAGGATGTTAGTTGATTTTATGGAAAAAACGACTTATAATTGTGATATTGTGACATTTGATGAACTTACTGACTTTATTAACGATTTACAATGGCAACAAGACCAAAGTTTTGAATGAGGTGGAAATTAATGGCAGATGTTTCTTTAAAGCTTTCAGCAAAAGATATCTATGAAAAAGACTTTGAAAAAACGATGGCTCGCGGCTATCGTCGTGAAGAAGTCGATGCTTTTTTAGATGATATCATTACTGATTATCAGAAAATGGCTGATATGAATAATGAAGTAGTCAGACTATCTGAAGAAAATAATAAACTTAAAAAAGAAGTTGAAGAATTGAGAATCAGAGTTGCAACTTCACGTCCTTCTGATAATAAGTCATTTGCTTCAAGTAATTCGAAATCAGCGAATAATAACGTAGATATTTTAAAAAGAATTTCTAATCTTGAAAAAGCTGTTTTTGGTAAATAATACATTGGTATCTTAAAGATATAAGCTTGTTACGAAGCATGTTTGATTGCTATTATGTTGGATTTTGATAGCTAATTATTTATCTATTTAAAATTCTATTAAATATTTTAAAATTATGTTATACTCACACAAGTGATATTTTGGGTAATCGCTATAGAAATATAGAGGAAAGTCCATGCTCACACAATCTGAGATGATTGTAGTGTTCGTGCTTGATGAAACAATAAGTCAAGGCATTAATTTGACGGCAATGAAATAACCTAAGTCATTAATTGATACGGTTAAAATAGTTTGAAAGTGCCACAGTGACGTAGCTTTTATAGAAATATAAAAGGTGGAACGCGGTAAACCCCTCGAGTGAGCAATCCAAATTTGGTAGGAGCACTTGTTTAGCGGAATTCAACGTATAAACGAGACATCTTTACTCGCATAGTAAAGATTTGTAGACAGATGGTTACCACCAAAGTACCAGTACAACTAGTGTACGTTATGAGTACAATGGTACAGAACATGGCTTATAGAGATATCACGGACTAGTTTAGCTCTCCCTTTTTATGGAGAGCTTTTTTTATATTGTATACATAATTATTTTAATATTTGTTAATATACTAATATGATATGAGACAAAGGAGATGAAATAATGTATCAATTATTAGCAGTGTGTCCAATGGGTCTTGAAGCCGTAGTTGCTAAAGAAATACAAGAACTTGGTTATGATACTCAAGTTGAAAATGGACGTATTTTCTTTGAAGGTGATGCTAATGCCATTGTAAAATGTAATTTATGGCTACGTACAGCTGATCGATTAAAAATAGTAGTAGGTCGCTTCAATGCTAAAACATTCGATGAACTTTTTGAAAAGACAAAAGCATTACCTTGGGAAACAATTATCGATAAAGAGGGGCAATTTCCTGTCCAAGGTCGTAGTGTAAAATCTACACTTCATAGCGTTCCTGATTGTCAAGCCATTACTAAAAAAGCTATCGTTGAACGTCTTAAAAAAGCTTATAATGAAAAAGGATGGTTAAATGAAAGTGGTGCGAAATATCCTGTTGAAGTAGCCATTCTTAAAGATAATGTCCTACTTACCATTGATACGTCAGGTTCAGGGCTAAATCGTAGAGGGTACCGTATTGCACAAGGTGAAGCACCTATTAAAGAAACATTAGCAGCTAGCTTAGTACGTTTAGCCAATTGGAAAGGTGATACACCCTTTATTGATCCATTCTGTGGTTCTGGAACAATTGCTATTGAAGCATGTTTAATTGCTCAAAATATTGCGCCAGGTTTTAATAGAGAATTTGTATCAGAGGAATGGAATATCATGCCTCCTAATATTTATGACGTCATGCGTGATGAAGCTGATCAACAAGCTGACTATGATAAAGATATTCAAGTGTATGCGTCTGATATAGATCCAGAAATGGTTGAAATTGCTAAACGTAATGCTGAAGAAGTAGGCCTAGGTGATATTATTCAATTTAGTGTTAAGGATGTTAATACATTAACTATCGACCAAGAAGGGCCTGTAGCGTTAGTTGGTAACCCACCATACGGCGAACGTATTGGAGATAGAGATGAAGTAGAAGAAATGTATCGATATGTAGGTAAACTAATGAAACAACACCCGTATTTATCAACATATATTCTTACAAGTAATAAAGAATTTGAGTATTTAGTTGATCGTAAAGCAACAAAACGTCGAAAACTTTTTAATGGTTATATCGAATGCACGTATTATCAATACTGGGGAAAAAAGCCTAATATTGATAAATAAATTGATTTGAAGATTTATTTGAAAATAATTAATTTTGTAAATTTTTCTTAATAAATTAGATAATATTTATTTAAAATTTATGTATTTATTAGCACTATAATAGTGACTATTGTAAAGTTATTAGTAAGCGTGTTAAAAACACAGCACATTTAAACAGTATAGTAAGGAGAGTAAGTTATGCAAACAGTTCTAATTGTAGGGGCTAACGGAAAAGTATCAATTGAAGCAACTAAAATTTTCTTAGAGAATTCTAGTTTTAATGTTGATTTATTTTTAAGAAATGCCCATCGTATTCCTGATTACGCATCTAATCGTATCACTGTCTTTGAAGGTGATGCTAAAAATGTTGAAGATTTAGAAAAAGCATTAGATCAAGTAGATATTGTTTTTGCAAGTTTATCAGGATCCCTAGATAGAGAAGCACAAGCCATTATAGATGCCATGAACAAAAAGAATGTTAAACGTTTAATATTTGTGGCGGCTCCTGGTATTTATGACGAATTACCAGATAAATTCAATACATTTAATAAAGAACAATTTGGTGAAAAATTAACTAAATATCGTAAAGCAGCTGATTTAATTGAAGCTTCTGACTTAGATTATACAATCATTCGTCCTGCTTGGTTAACATTTAAAAATGAATCAGATTATGAAATTACTCAAAAAGGTGATACCTTTAAAGGAACAGAAGTTTCTAGAAGAAGTGTAGCCAATTTAGCAGTACGTATAGCGAAACAACCTGAACTTTATTCTAGACAAAATATTGGAGTAAATAAACCAAATACTGATGGCGATAAACCAGCTTGGTTTAACTAATTCATTCTATATAGGTTTTTATTATTTCTTATGATAAAATTTAATAAACACAGCTAAAGATAATTTAGTTTTATCACCCTAAAAGTAAGGTTATAATTCTTTTTAGTTTTATAACCTTAATTTTTTTATATTTTAGAGTGAGCGAAATAAAGGGGATAGCATTATGCAAAATAATGAACAATTAGATGTATTATACAAACTAAAAAAAGAAATAGAAAAATCGAATAACGAAGCATTAGTACATACAATAAATCAAGTGATTAAAAAAGTATATTTAAATCAATATACTTTATCATTTGTTGGACATTTTTCAGCTGGTAAATCAACATTAATCAATTTATTATTAGAACAAGATATATTGCCTAGTTCACCTGTACCAACGACGAGTAATACGGCTATAGTTTCTGTTTCAAAAGAAGAAGAGATTATTGCTAATTTAGAATATCAAAATTATGTTAAGCTAAAAACGTATGAAGATGTAAAAATAATGAACCGATTAAATATGGATGTGGAATCTATTGAAATAAAGTTCCCTTCAAATAAGTTTAATCTTGGTTTTACATTACAAGACACTCCAGGAGTAGATTCAAATGTTTCTGCACACCAATCCACTACTGAACAATTTTTATATACAAGCAATATGATTGTGTATACAGTTGATTATAATCATGTTCAGTCTGCACTCAATTTCCAATTTATGAAACGCATGAATCAAGTAGGCATACCTATTATTTTTGTTATCAATCAAATTGATAAGCATAATGAGAATGAAATTTCTTTTGATACATTTAAACAAAAAGTAGAACAATCTATACAAGATTGGGATATTAAAGTCGATCAACTATTTTATGTTAGTAAATTTGATCATCCAAACAATCAACTTCATTTATTCTCAGAGTTTTTAGAAGAAAAAGATAAACTACGTGAACCTATTGAAGATTTTGTAACACGTATCATTGAATTTATACATCGTACTCAGCTTTCATATATTCAAGAGCATATGCAAAATATACTTGACGACTTAAATATCAATGAATCCGAATTTGAAGAATCCTATAAACAATTTCAACAGAATCAAGCTATAAGTGAAGAAGCACAATTATTAAATCATTCTTCTCAATTATTAATGTACTTAAAAGAAAAACGGAAAAATATATTAGATAATGCTTATATTATGACTCATGATATGCGAGAAGATATTCGTTATTATCTTGAAAGCATGGCTTTAGACTTCAAAGTGGGTGGTCTTCTAAATAAAAAAAAGAAAACAGAAGAAGAGAGAGCAAAACGTTTACAAAATGTTGTAGACCGTTTACAAGAAAAAGTGAATCGACACATTCGTCAACCCATGCGTGAAGATTTATCTTTTATAACTCGCTTTATCCATCATTCTGAAGTGAATCAACGAATTTTAAATCAACATTATCAAATTGAACCTACTTTAATTTCTAATTTATATCAAGTACAAACAAGCATTAATAATACCTATGTGCTCACATTTAGTGATGACGTTGTAAAAGCAATTGCACGCGTTGTCGAAAAACAATCAGATTCATTATTTAAAGATATTATTGAACATACTGAAGCAACGGAATTATCTAACATAGATAATAATGATGCACATTTATATGAACAGTATCTTGAGTTCAAGAATTTAAAACAGTCATTAACAACTGAAAATTATAAACATTATTATATTCATATGAATGACTCACTCGATAAATTAATTGATCGAACAGAAATACATTATGAACTTAATCAATCAACCATATCTTCAACAAATGATTTAGACGAAGATATTACATCAACTAAGGCTACGAGAACTCATCACTTTGATATTCAGAAAGCACTGGCTATCATTGAGCCTGTTCCTTTATTCAATAAAACAAAGCAAGACATCAAAGAAACATTGCAACGTATAGATAATAAAATTGTAAAAATAGGTGTCTTCGGTACATTTAGTGCAGGAAAAAGTAGCTTGATTAATGGTTTACTTGGAGATCATTATCTTGTAAGCTCACCTAATCCAACAACGGCAGCTACAACTGAAATCTCATATGGTCATGATAGTCAAATTACTTTGAAAACAAATACGCAATTGTTAAATGAATTAAATCAATTGCTTGAATATCAAAACGTTTCTTTTAACTCTTTAGAAGAATTTATGAATAGTAACATTGAGTCTTTAAAACAACAATTAGAAAAAAATCAATTGGCTTTTATAACATCAGTAGAGAAGCACTTTTCAATGTACCAAGATATGCTAAAAGAAGGTATAACACATACTATTTCACAACATGAAATTAAGCAATGGAGTGCTGAAGACGAATACGCTACATTTGTTAAAACCGTTCATATACACCTTCCACTGGATTGGTTAAAAGACAAAATTATCGTTGATTCATTAGGGTTACATTCTAATAATCAACGACATACAAATGAAACTGAACAAATCTTAACTTCTTCAGACCTAATTTTATATGTGAGCTATTTTAATCACTCATTTACTGATAATGACAAAGCATTTATTGAACATATGAAAGATATTAACCAATTAAATGAAGCACAGACATTTAAAATGATTATTAATGCGGTAGATTTAGCTGAAACTAATGAAGATTTAATAGCAGTGGAGCAGTATGTAAAAGATGCTCTATCTCAAGTGAATCTGCCATCTGAATTATTCGGTGTATCAAGTAAACGTGCATTGGAGACTAAAGATGAAGGCATTCTTAAATTAAAAGAAAGTATTAATCATTTTGTCGAAACTGAATCGAAAACGATTTTAGAGAAGCAAATGGTTCATCAAATCGAGCAAATGCGCGATAACTTTAATCAAATCATCTATGAATTTAAAACAAATCAAACACGTATGTTAGAACGACAACAACAACTTGAAACTTATAAAGATAAAACACCATTAACTAACCAAATGATTCATACAAGTGAGCAACATACTAAAAATGAGGTTGAAGAACAAATCTATCATTTAAATAAACGATTACAGCTTCAATTATTAGATGAGGTTAAAAAAGTATATAATAGTCAAATGACACAAAATAATGATTTTAATGATGAAAAGAAACATGCTACGAAAATGTACTTAGATCAAGTTCATCAACGATTATATTTAGAACAAACTTTATTAGTCGAAAGAATAAAAACATACTTTACTTCTCAATTAGATCAACAAGTAGCACCAACAATTCAAAAATTAAACTCAGTTCATGTACTTATCCAACCTCATTTTAAAATAACAGCGCCGTTTACTGATGATGCACTATTACGTATTAGTTTAGAAGAGATGCTTTCAGTTTTACCTAAACAGTTGTCTAAACGTAAAATTTTAAATGCAAATGCGCAAAGAGAACTACAAGAAATGATTTGTTCAAATACACTAGAACTACTACAACCATCACTAAACGCATTAAAACAACAATTAGATTATTATGTTTCTAACTTAACTCACGACGCGAACATCGAACTTAATCAGTTAAATAATAATGTTTTAGAACAAATCAATGACTTATTATCTAAACGTATCGATGATTCACTCATTAAACAATTAGAAACAGTAAATCAACAATTGGACCCACTTTTAAATTAGAAAGAAGGATTAATATATGACTCAACGTGTCTTACTTGTAGATGGAATGGCGCTCTTATTTAGACATTTTTATGCTACAAGTCTACACAAACAATTTATGTATAATTCTAAAGGCATTCCAACCAATGGGATTCAGGGTTTTGTTAGACATATTTTTACGGCAATTAAGGATATTAAACCAAGTCATGTCGCGATATGTTGGGATATGGGGCAAGCGACCTTTAGAAATGATATGTATACTTCTTATAAACAAAATAGACCTGCACCACCAGATGAATTGATACCTCAATTCGATTACGTAAAAGACATTTCAGAACAATTTGGTTTTGTGAATATCGGTGTTGCAAATTATGAGGCAGACGATGTCATAGGAACACTCGCTAAAATATATTCAAAAGATAATGAAGTACATATTGTAACTGGAGATAGAGATATTTTACAATGTATCAATGAACAAGTAGAAGTCTGGTTAATCAGAAAAGGTTTTAATATTTATCATCATTATACTCTTAATCGTTTTAATGAAGAGTATGCATTACATCCACTTCAACTTATTGATATTAAAGCATTTATGGGAGATTCAGCAGATGGGTATCCTGGTGTTAAAGGTATTGGAGAAAAAACCGCCATTAAATTAATACAATCTTATGGTAGCGTTGAAAACGTACTAGACAATATCGAATCACTTACACCTAATCAACAGAAAAAAATTGCAATTGATAAAGAAAATTTGATTCTATCCAAACAATTAGCGAAAATCTATACAGATGTGCCTATTGATACAACTGCATTATATGAAGAAATGAAGTATACACATTCATTGAATCATATTCTTTCAATTTGTAATGAACACGAACTTTATGTCTCTGGTAAATATCTTGCTTCAAAAATTTTAATGTAAAACAGATAAAAAAAGAAGATAAAAGAATTCAACATAAATTCTTTTATCTTCTTTTTTACATTATTATTGTTTATTCTTAATTAATTTGTATAGAGCTTGTTGTGCTAATTGATTTGCTTCTTTATTTTTATCTCTTGGAACCCATTTTACAAATAGCAAATCAAAACTTGCTTCTAAAATCTCCATATTTTCAAAAAATGGTTTGAAACGCGCATTTTTTACATAACCTTGATTCACGCTATCTTCTATCAATTTAGAATCTGTATGCAATAAAGCATTTGAAACATTTAATTCACGAGCATGCTCTAATGCATGAATGAATGCAGACCATTCAGCACTATGGTTGTCCAATTCTCCTAAATCATGTGTATAAGTATATTTAATATCATTTTCTTTAATTACTATCCCACACGTACTACGTCCCGGATTGCCACTCGTCGCAGCATCAAAAAATATTTTAGCCATTAAAAACACCTCTAGTTTAAGCATTAATTAAACACTATTTGTCTATTTAAAAATAGCATATTGCTTAGTAAACCTAAACAATATGCATGTATGATTGTTTTAATAACCTTCGTCTAATTTTTGAATTTTTCCATTTCGATAGAATGACTTCGCAATATAACCAAATGGAACATTGAAAATCGTTGAGACTAATTTTAAAACATACGTAGTAATAAAGATTTCAAATACAACACTTGCAGGCAATGTACCGATAAATGCGATAGTTACAAATAATGCAGTATCAATAATTGAACTTAATACCGTACTTCCATAAGCTCTAATAATAAATGTTTTATCTGATTGGAAAACTTTTTTTATCATTGAAAAGATGAACACATCTACATGTTGCCCTATAATATAAGCAATAATTGAACCTAAAGCAATTCTCGGCACTAAATCAAAAATCGTAGATAATGCTTTTTGAGATATATCTTCTGGTGCGGGTATAAAATGTAATGACATTTGCATTACAATTATCATAACAAGAGTTGATGAGAAGCCTAACCATACAGCACGTTTAGCAACTTTTCGTCCATAAATATCATTTAAAATATCTGTAGCTAGGTAGATAGAGGCAAACATTACATTACCTAGAGTTGCTGAGATACCAAAAATATCAACCGTTTTGATGACTTGGATATTAGCAATAATTGTACCGATAGCTACCCAAGCGATAAGACCTTGTTTACCAAAACAACGATACATTAAAACCATTACAATAAATGTTACAAAAAAAGTAGCAATGCCAAAAAATTCATTATACATCATTTATCCTCCTAAATTTTGATAATGCGGGTGTTTAGAAACCGCTAAGCAACTTTAATATTTTATAGTAAAAGTAATTCAAATTCAATACTCATTAATCAATTCATATTATAAATATTAAAAAATAAAATCGATTATTTTAAAATGATCATCATATAAGTTATAATAACTCCATATTTATAAAATTAAGTATAAGGAGTGAAAGTTATACTTACACATTCCGAACAAAATGCAATAGAAAAAATTGATGAATTAATGAATACTTATTGTGATAAATGTTTACTGAAAACACACATTAGAAAAACAGAAGGAAAAACACAAGCACATCATTTTTGTATTTCTGAATGTTCAATAGGTAAGCAAATTAAGCAATTAGGCAATGAACTTCAATAGGAGGGAATTTTATGCATATAAAGTCAATTGAAGACACACCAAATTATAATACGATTAAAATTAATTTAAGTGAAAAACGTAAAGATAATCAATCAAATACGTATACATCTGCTCAAGATGGGCAACCTGATTTTATTAATCGATTATTTGATATCGAAGGAGTAAAGTCAGTTTTTTATGTCATGGATTTTATTTCAGTAGATAAAGAGGAATATGCCAATTGGGATGATCTTGTACCTAAAATTGAAGACACATTTTAATTTTAGGAGGAACAGTAGTGGAAATATTAAAAATTGAACCAACACCAAGCCCAAATACAATGAAAATCGTTTTAAGTGAAAAGCGTGCTGATAATCAGTCGAACACATATACAGAAGTCAAAACATCTCAACCTGATTTTATTAATGACTTATTACAAATTAAAGATGTTAAATCTATATTTCATGTAATTGACTTTTTAGCTATTGATAAGTATCCGAAAGCAAATTGGGAAGAGGTATTACCTCAAATTACTGCGTCACTTCAAAAAGAGGAAACGATTAGTCAATCATCTCAGTTTGATGAACACTATGGAGAAGTGAAAGCAGAGATACTCACTTTTAAAAATATCCCATATCAAATTAAATTAACAAATGCTCATGAAGAAATACGTAAACAACTACCTGATATCTTTACCAATAGTATGCTTAAAGCACAAGAAGATGATGATAATGTTATTTTTCTTAGAAAATGGAAAGAGGTTGGTTTACGTTATGGAGAACTTTCTTTAGTTATGGAAGAAGTTTATGAAGAAATCATTGCATTGTATCCAAAAAGTCGATTGGAACAATTAGTCGTTCAAGCTTTATCTAAGCAAACGAAAAGTACATCTCATTTTTATCAACATGTTTCATACGAGGAGTACTTGAATGAATCAGACTGGAAAGTCCGTCTCAGAATGTTAACAGAATTTCCAACACCAACACTTGAGGATATTCCACTCTT
This sequence comes from Staphylococcus sp. HMSC057A08, assembly GCF_001812925.1. Taxonomy (NCBI): domain Bacteria; kingdom Bacillati; phylum Bacillota; class Bacilli; order Caryophanales; family Staphylococcaceae; genus Staphylococcus; species Staphylococcus sp. HMSC057A08. The sequence continues at coordinate 271,503 of NZ_KV810854.1, forward strand.
AGAGCAAGCCTTAAATGAAAATAAGTTACCATTAAGACGTCAAGCGATTGTTTTATTTGGTATGATTGAAAGTAAAGAAATATTGCCATATTTGTATAAAGGATTGAATGATAAGCATCCTGCTATTCGACGTACAGCTGGAGACTGTATCAGTGATTTAGGTTATAAAGAAGCTTTGCCAGAAATGGAAAAAGCACTTGATGATCCACAAAAAATTGTTCGTTGGAGAGCTGCAATGTTTTTATTTGAAGAAGGTGGCAAAGCGCAACTCGCATCTCTAAGAGCGCATGCGAACGACAATGCTTACGAAGTAAAACTTCAAGTGGAAATGGCAATTTCTAGAATTGAAAATGGCGATGAAGCATTAGGTTCCGTATGGAAACAAATTGCTAATCGTAATAAACATTAAAGGAGTTTTTTATATGAATCCGTATGAACAATATATGCATGAACTAGCACAACAAATGCGTTCTGAATTAACTGATAATGGTTTTACAAGTTTAGAATCAAGTGAAGATGTATCAAACTATATGAACAATGTTAAAGATGACGAAACAACATTTGTTGTTATTAATTCTACATGTGGTTGTGCTGCTGGTCTAGCGAGACCTGCCGCTGTAGCAGTTGCTGATCAAAATGATAAAAAGCCAACACATAAAGTCACAGTGTTTGCTGGACAAGATAAAAAAGCAACGCAAACAATGCGCGATTATATCCAACAAGTACCTTCAAGCCCTTCGTATGCTTTATTTAAAGGTACAGAATTAAAACATTTTATTCCGCGTGAACATATTGAAGGTAGAGATATTCAAGATATTTGTATGGATATTAAAGATGCTTTCGACGAAAATTGTTAATATTATTAGACTAATTTACTCTATCTTAATATGCATCTCCAATAATATAATTCATTCAATATCTTTCTATTTTCTAGTATAATGATAATTAATATAAAATTTAGGAGAGATGTACATATGCTCAATCCTTTTGATTCGGCTTATCACGATTTATGTAATGACATTTTAGAAATTGGTAATCAACGTGATGATAGAACACATACAGGTACCATTTCTAAATTTGGACATCAAATCCGCTTCGATTTAACGAAGGGATTCCCTTTACTCACTACAAAAAAAGTATCTTTCAAACTTATTGCTACTGAGTTATTGTGGTTTATAAAAGGAGATACTAATATTAAGTATTTATTAAAATATAATAATAATATTTGGAATGAATGGGCTTTTGAAAAATATATTCAATCTGAAGATTATCATGGTCCAGATATGACAAATTTTGGACATCGTTCTCAAAAAGATGAAAATTTCAATAAAATGTACCAACAGGAAATGAAAAAATTTAAAGAGAAAGTGTTAAATGATGATACTTTTGCTAAAAAATATGGTGATTTAGGACATGTCTATGGAAAACAATGGCGTGATTGGGTAGATCAATATGGTAATCATTTCGATCAGCTTAAAACAGTTATTCAACAAATTAAGACAAATCCTAATTCGAGAAGACACATTGTTTCAGCATGGAATCCGACTGAAATTGATAGTATGGCATTACCACCATGTCATACAATGTTTCAGTTCTATGTACAAGATGGCAAATTAAGTTGTCAACTTTACCAACGTAGTGCAGATATTTTCCTAGGTGTGCCTTTTAATATTGCAAGTTATGCATTACTTACGCATTTAATTGCTAAAGAATGTAATTTAGAAGTTGGAGAATTCATTCATACTTTTGGAGATGCACATATTTATTCTAATCATATAGAGGCAATCAAGACTCAACTTTCTAGAGAAAGTTTTGCACCTCCTACATTAAAAATAAACTCTGAACAATCAATCTTTGATATTAATTATGAAGATTTAGAACTTGTAGATTATCAATCTCATCCAGCAATTAAAGCGCCCATTGCTGTGTAATCTATCTTTAATTAAAAATAAACTAAAAGGGGATATGATAAATGACATTGTCAATTTTAGTGGCACATGATCAACAACGTGTCATTGGTTATAAAAATGCTCTACCATGGCATATTCCAAATGATTTAAAACATGTAAAACAACTCTCAACTGGCCATACACTTGTAATGGGTAGAAAAACATTTGAATCTATTGGCAAACCATTACCAAATAGAAAAAATGTAGTTTTAACTCGTGATAACAATTTTAAACCTGACGGCGTTGAAGTGATTCACACAATAGATGATATCTACAACTTAGAGGGTCATGTTTTTATTTTCGGTGGCCAAACATTATTTGAAGTAATGATTGATAAAGTTGACGATATGTATATCACTGTAGTAGACGGAAAACATCAAGGTGATATATTTTTCCCTCCCTACACATTTGAAGATTGGACGGTTGCATCTTCTGAAGAGGGTCAACTTGATGAAAAAAATACTATTCCACATACCTTTTTACATTTAGTACGAAAATAAAATAAACTAAGAGGAGAAATTATGACTAAACAAGTAATCGTTACAGACTCTACCTCAGATTTATCAGCTGAATATTTAAATCAACATAACATACATGTCGTTCCATTAAATTTAACTATTGATAAAGAATCATTTGTAGATCAAGTAGATATCTCATCTGAGGAGTACATTAAACGTATTGAAGAAAACGCTGACGTCAAAACGAGTCAGCCATCAATTGGTAAATTTATTGAATTATATGAACAACTTGATAATGACAATGACGATGTAGAAATCTTTAGTATTCATATGTCTTCAGGATTAAGTGGAACATATCAGACTGCTTTACAAGCGAGCAATATGGTTGAAGCAAAAGTAAATGTGATTGATTCAAAATCAATTTCATTTGGATTAGCATACCAAATTCAACGTTTAGTAGAACTTGTAAATACTAATCTTTCAAGTATAGAAATTATTAAACATATTTCAAACTTGCAGAAAAATATTAAACTATTTGTTGTTATTGGCCAACTCAATCAATTAATTAAAGGTGGACGCATCAGTAAAACAAAAGGTTTAATCGGAAATATAATGAAAATAAAACCGATAGGAACACTTAGAGAGGGATATTTAGAAATCGTACATAATTCTCGTACTCAAAATTCTAGTATTCAATATCTAAAAAAAGAAATTGCTAAATTTATTGAAAATCATACTATTCAATCGATTGGTATTGCACATGCAAATACGATTGAATTTGTTGAAAAAGTAAAAAATCAATTTAATGAAGCATTTGGACAACAAAGCTATGATGTTAATGTAACGACACCAGTCATTTCTACACACACTGGTCAAGGCGCTATCGGTCTTGTCGTAGTTAGAGGATAATAGATAAATAATAGGTCACTTAAGTTATTGATTTCTGAGTTAATTACTTTAATTTAATATCATTATATCGTAAATTTAAAGAAAGATAGAGGAGGTAATATAATGGCATATGCAACATTAGCAGGAGGATGTTTCTGGTGTATGGTTAAACCCTTTACATCTTACCCAGGTATTGAAGATGTCGTATCAGGTTATAGCGGCGGAGATATAGAAAATCCAACGTATGAACAAGTATGTTCAAATCAAACGGGTCATAGAGAAGCAGTTCAAATTACTTATAATCCAGATATTACGTCATTTGAAAATATTTTAGATGTTTACTTTAAAATATTTGACCCGACAGATAATAAAGGGCAATTTTTTGATAGAGGCGAAAGCTATGAACCAGCAATATTTTATCACGATGAACAACAAAAAAAGGCTGCCGAATTAAAAATCCAACAACTAAATGAAGAAGGTATTTTTAAAAAACCAATCATCACACCAGTTCTTCCTTACAAAAACTTTTATCCAGCAGAAGATTACCATCAAGACTATTATAAAAAAAATCCTATGCATTATGAGCAATATCAACGCGGTTCTGGTAGAAAAGCATTTATAGAATCACATTGGGGGTCTCAAAATGATTAAAAAAGATAAAAGCGAATTAAATGATATGGAGTATCTTGTTACTCAAGAAAATGGTACAGAACCTCCTTTTCAAAATGAATATTGGAATCATTTTGATAAAGGAATATACGTAGATAAAATTTCTGGTAAGCCTTTATTTACTTCTGAAGAGAAATTTGAATCTGATTGTGGTTGGCCGAGTTTCTCAAAAGCATTAGATGATGATGAAATTGTTGAACTCGTAGATAAATCATTTGGTATGATTCGAACTGAAGTTAGATCAGAAGATGCTAACAGTCATTTAGGTCACGTATTCAATGATGGCCCAAAAGAAAGTGGCGGATTGCGTTATTGTATTAATTCTGCAGCCATTCAATTTATTCCATACGAAAAATTAGAAGAATTAGGATATGGCGATTTGATTCCACATTTTAATAAATAGGAGCGATGAATAATGTTTAAAAAATTATTTGGTAAAGATAAAGAAGTCAATAAAGAAACTCAACTATATGCACCATTAACAGGTGAATATGTCAAAATTGAAGATATACCAGATCCTGTATTTGCCCAAAAAATGATGGGTGAAGGTTTCGGTATTAATCCTACTGAAGGTGAAGTAGTTTCCCCAGTTGCTGGAAAAGTTGATAATGTTTTTCCAACAAAACATGCAATTGGTTTAAAAACTAAAAATGGTCTTGAAATTTTAGTACACATTGGTTTAGATACGGTGCAGTTAGACGGTGAAGGATTTAATGTACTTGTTAGCAGTGGTGATACAGTACAAGTAGGCGACCCTCTACTCAAATTCGATTTAGAATTTATTAGAAATAATGCCAAATCAGTTATTTCACCTATTATTATTACAAATTCTGATCAAACAGAATCTATTTCACTCGATGATGTTAAAGCTGTTATTAAAGGTGAAACTAAAGTTGTCGATGTGACAATGAGCTAATGAAAGATCATTCATTTTATCAATTTGCCTTAACGGTTAGAGGACGTAAAGATGATAAAGGTGAATTAGCCGAAGACATTTTCAATGACTTATCGTTTCCAAAACATGAAAGTGACTTCAACATATTATCAGACTATATCGAAATGCAAAGTGACATTACGTTACCTATGTCCGTATTTGATGATTTATATGAAGAATATACAGAATGGTTAAAATTCTAATTTAAATTCGTTTTATGTCTAAATATGATATGGAGTGGCATATAAATCTTAATTTTAGATTTATATGCCACTCTTTTTATTTTTATCTAATTAAGAAATACAATTTCTTATAATTTGCGTTTGCTCAAAAATAAAGACATACTAGGTATGTCTTTATAAAAAATGATAAGAGACAAGATGTAATTAGAGGAAGTGATTTTATGAATAATCATTCTGAGGAGCACCATGACGGACAATCAGATGAAAAAAGATATGCATCTACTAAAAAAAAGATGCATTTGACAATATGGCAGTTTATCTTAATTTTATTAAGTGTTATTATCATTACAACGATTATAGCTGTATTTGCGACGATAGGAATCAATCATAAATTAAGTGGTTTAACTAAAGAAGAACGTCAAGAAATGAAAAAAATAGAATTTGCATATAAAACGTTAGATACAGATTATTACAAAAAACAAAACTCAAGTAAACTTTCTGAAGCTGCGATTAATGGTATGGTAAAAGAATTAAAAGATCCATATTCTGAATACATGACAAAGTCTGAAACAAAGAGCTTTAATGAAGATGTATCTGGAGATTTTGTAGGTATTGGTGCAGAAATGCAAAAGAAAAATAAAGATATTATGATTACAAGTCCCATGAAAGATTCTCCTGCTGAAAAAGCTGGCCTTCAACCTAAAGATATTGTCACAAAAGTTAATGGCAAGTCAGTGGTAGGTAAACCTTTAGATCAAGTTGTTAAAGTGGTAAGAGGTAAAGAAGGCTCAAATGTTAAGTTAACTATTAAACGCGGTTCTGAAGAAAAAGATATTAACATTAAACGTGGTAAAATTCATGTTAAAAGTGTGGAATATAAGAAAAAAGGTAACATAGGTGTATTTACGATTACTAAATTCCAACAGAATACTGCGGGTGAATTAAAATCTGCAATTATAAAAGCTCATAATGCTGGTGTTCGAAATATCATCTTAGACTTGCGTAATAATCCAGGTGGATTATTAGATGAGGCAGTTAAAATGGCTAATATTTTTATTGATAAAGGTCAGACTGTTGTTCAACTTGAAAAAGGCAATGATAAAGAAGCAATTAAAACTTCTAATGATGCTTTAAAAGATGTTAAAGATATGAAAGTGAGTATTTTAGTAAATGAAGGTTCCGCAAGTGCGTCAGAGGTCTTTACAGGAGCAATGAAAGATCATCATAAAGCTAAAGTGTATGGCTCAAAAACATTTGGTAAAGGAATCGTTCAAACCACACGAGAACTTAAAGATGGCTCATTATTAAAATATACACAAATGAAATGGTTAACACCTGATGATCATTATATTCATGGAAAAGGTATTAGACCAGATGTTACAATTGATTCTCCTAAGTATCAATCATTAAGTGTTATTCCGTCTGATAAAACATATTCTGTTGGCGATAATAATAAAAATGTTAAATCAATAAAAATTGGTTTAGATGCTTTAGGTTATTATAACGGAGATGAATCAAACCAATTTGATAATCAATTAGCTAATACTATTAAACTATTCCAATCAAATAATCAACTATCTGAAACGGGAAAATTTGATACCAAAACAAATGAAAAATTCACTCAATTATTAGTTGAAAAATCAAATAATGAAGACACGGTCTTAGATAAATTATTAAAATTAATAAAATAGAAAGGAATATCTATTATATGATTAGACTAGGTAAACATGAAGATATTAATCAAATCGAAATATTAGTGTCAGAAGCAAAAGATTTAATGAAATCATTTGGGAATAATCAGTGGGACGATAAGTACCCAACTCCTGAACATTTTAAGGCAGATATTGATACTAAGACGTTGTATGTTTTAGAAGAAAATAACACTATTTATGGATTTATTGTTGTCGACCAACAACAATCAGAGTGGTATGATAATTTAGAATGGCCAATTGATAGAAATAACGCTTATGTTATTCATAGATTAGTTGGTTCTAAAGATTATAAAGGTGCAGCAACTCAATTATTTGATTTTGCAGTTAAATTAGCAGAAGAACATCATATCCATGTGATTCTGACAGATACTTTTGCATTAAATAAACCTGCTCAAGGTTTATTCGAGAAATTTGGTTTCCAAAAAGTAGGAGAAACAGAAATTGACTATCATCCATTCAATAGAGGCGCACCATTCTATGCATATTATAAAAACATATAAGAATAGAGGTTAATAATCATGTCTAAAATTGCGTTTACCGGAGGCGGCACAGTAGGCCATGTGTCTGTGAACTTAAGTTTAATTCCAACTGCATTAGAAAAAGGACATCAAGTTTTTTATATTGGCTCTAAAAACGGAATTGAACGAGAAATGATTGAATCACAAATTTCGAATATTAAATATTACCCAATTTCAAGTGGTAAACTACGTCGTTATTTATCTTTTGAAAATGCAAAAGATGTTTTTAAAGTATTAAAAGGTATCTTAGATGCCCGTCGCGTTCTAAAAAAAGAAAAGCCTGACTTATTATTTTCTAAAGGAGGATTTGTTTCTGTTCCTGTTGTTATAGCAGCACGTTCATTGAATATTCCTACCATTATTCATGAATCAGATTTAACTCCTGGTTTAGCAAATAAAATATCTTTAAAATTTTCAAAAAAAATATATACAACATTTGAAGATACGCTTAAATATCTACCTAAAGATAAAGCTGATTTTGTAGGAGCAACAATTAGAGAAGATTTAAAAGAAGGTAATCAACAAAAAGGTTATGAAATAACAGGGTTTGATTCAGATAAAAAAGTATTACTTGTTATGGGTGGTAGCCTAGGTAGTAAAAAATTAAATGATATTATTAGAGATAATCTTGAAGCTTTACTACATGATTATCAAATCATTCATTTGACGGGGCATGGATTAGTAGATGAGTCTTATAAACAAAAAGGATATATCCAATATGAATTTGTTAAAGAAGAATTAACGCATTTATTATCGATTACAGACACAGTCGTAAGTCGTGCAGGTTCTAATGCTATCTATGAATTCTTGACTTTAAGAATCCCAATGTTGCTAATACCACTAGGACTTGATCAATCTAGAGGAGATCAAATTGACAATGCTAAATATTTTGAATCCAAAGGATATGGAAAAATGATTCCAGAAGATCAACTTACACAATTCAAATTACTCGAACAACTAAAACAAATTGAGTCTCACCGTAATGATATTATTCATCAAATGGAATCTTATAAAGAAAGTTATACTAAAGAAGACTTATTTAATAAAATCTTGAACGATGCGCTTTAATATAGGAGGACCAATTGATGAATAGAACGAAACGCATTACATTGCTCATTGTTTTTACATTAATCTTTGGCATCATTGCATTTTTCCATGAATCACGTTTAGGCAAATGGATTGATAATGAAGTATATGAATTTATTTATGCATCGGAGAGTTTTATTACTACATCTATTTTATTAGGTGCAACAAAAATTGGGGAAGTATGGGCAATGGTTTGTTTGTCATTAATGCTTGTTGCTTATTTAATGCTTAAACGTTACAAAATTGAAGCTTTATTTTTTGTTATCACTATGTCACTATCAGGTATATTAAATCCTTTACTAAAAAATATTTTTGATCGCGAACGTCCAACATTACTACGTTTAATTGATATTTCTGGATTTAGTTTTCCTAGTGGACATGCAATGGGTTCGACTTCATTTTTTGGAAGTGCAATGTATATTGCCCAACGTAGAGCATCAGGAAGTACAAAAGGTGTTATTATCGGACTATGTGTGGCACTTATTTTACTCATTTCTATTTCAAGAGTTTATTTAGGCGTACATTATCCAACTGATATTATTGCAGGAATCATCGGAGGTGCTTTCTGTATCGTTCTTTCAACTTTAGTATTAAAAGGATTATATGAGCCTACAATCTTATAAACAATAAATAAGTGCGCCTTATTTGGCGCACTTATTTATTATTTACGTATCGTTTTAAAACGAACGTTTATTAATATTTACGGACACATAAATTAAGGGGGGAATGGCTTGAAAATGATTATAATTCTAAGTATTTTGAATTATAGGGGAAACTTAGAATTAATTGATAATCATTTTCAATTAATATTATAACTTATTGATAATGATTGTCAATTAAAATTTTACTTTTTATTTTATTCATTCTAGTAACAAATAATTTTTATGATAAAATATTGGTTATATTACGAGAAGTCATACGTTTATTAAAAAAGAGGTGTCTGAAAAAATGACTAATATTTTAATCGTAGAAGATGAACAAAATTTAGCCAGATTTCTTGAATTAGAATTAACACATGATGGTTATAAAGTAGACATCGAATATGATGGGGAACCTGGTTTAGAAAAAGCATTAAATAACGATTTTGATTTAATTATTTTAGATTTAATGTTACCAAATATAAATGGACTAGAAATTTGTCGACGTGTACGCCAAGTGCAATCAACACCAATTATTATCATCACTGCTAAAAGTGATACTTACGATAAAGTGACTGGATTAGATTATGGTGCAGATGACTATATAGTAAAGCCCTTTGAAATTGAGGAACTTTTTGCAAGAATTCGCGCTGTATTACGTCGTCAGCCTCATAAAGATATTATCGATATCAATGGTATCAGAATAGATATTGATGCATTTAAAGTAACTGTTGATGGCAAGCAATTAGATTTTACTAAAACTGAATATGATTTATTGTATCTATTAGCAACGAATCGCAATCACGTATTACAACGTGAACAAATTTTAAATCATGTATGGGGATACAATAGTGAAGTAGAAACGAATGTGGTTGATGTATACATCAGATATTTAAGAAATAAATTGAAACCTTTTAATAAAGAGAAAGTCATTGAAACTGTTCGTGGTGTAGGATATGTGATTCGATAATGAAAAATCATACATTACAATATAAATGGATGACAATCACTACATTGATTATGTTTACGACAATTATTTTATTTTGTCTTATTATTATATTTTTCTTAAAAGATACTTTAAGAGAAGGAGAAGTGGAGGAAGCAGAACATAGTTTAAGTGATATTGTCAATTTAATTCAAACGCGTCCGATTAATAATATATCGATATTAGATTTAAGTGCTTCATTAGAAAATTATGAAGAAGTCATTATTTACAATCATATAGGTCAAAGAATAATGAAATCATCTAATGAAAGTACAATTCAGTTTATACCTAACAACAATTTACAAAAAACCGATCGAATTCAGGTAATGCGAAATAATGGAAAAGAATATTTAGTTATTACTGAACCACTTCATAGTCCAAACTTTAAAGGTTATAGCGTACTTATTCATTCTCTTGAGCATTATAACAACTTAGTAAAATCACTTTATATTATTGCTGTTGTTTTTGGTCTACTCGCTACAGTGATTACTGCATGTATTAGCTATTTCATTTCTAAAAACATTACAAAACCGCTAGTAACAATGTCTAATAAAATGAATCAAATACGACGCGATGGTTTTCAAAATAAATTAGAACTTGATACAAGTTATAAAGAAACAGATAATTTAATAGAAACTTTCAACGAAATGATGTATCAAATTGAAGCCTCTTTTAATCAACAAAGACAATTTGTTGAAGATGCTTCTCATGAGTTAAGAACACCACTTCAAATCATTCAAGGCCATTTAAATTTAATTAAACGATGGGGTAAGAAAGATCCTGACATTTTAGAAGAATCTTTAAATATTTCATTAGAAGAAATGAATCGAATTACAAAGCTAGTAGAAGAATTATTATTATTAACCAAAGATAAAGTAAATATGCAATCCTTAGAAAAAGAGGACGTTGATATCAATGAAGAAATTCAATCACGAATTAAGGCACTTCAACAACTGCATCCAGATTATTTATTTGAGATTGAATTAGAACAAAAACCTTTAGTTTTACAAATTAATCGTCATCAATTTGAACAATTAATCTTAATTTTTATAGACAATGCTATGAAATATGATAAAGAGAGAAAGCATATATGTATTAAAACACAATTGCGTAATAAACAAATAAGTATTGAAATTACCGATCACGGCTTAGGCATACCAAAAGAAGATCAAGAATTTATTTTCGATCGTTTCTATAGAGTAGATAAATCTAGAGCAAGAAGCCAAGGTGGTAATGGTTTAGGGCTTTCAATTGCTGAAAAGATTGTGAGTCAATATGGAGGTTACATTTCTGTAGATAGTGAACTTAATCAATTCACAACATTTAAAATCAATTTTAAATAAAAACACAGATGATAATAATCTGTGTTTTTTTATTAATATAAAATTAAAAAAATTTATCTTTATTGAATTTTTTCTTTTTACATAATATTCAGTCAATAGTCTTTATCAATAGTCAAAATAGTGCTATGATAGTTTTGTAAGCGGTTTAACTATTTTGTGGAGGGTATAAAATGGCAAAGGATAAAAGGGATGTTACGGAAGCTCCAGTAAATTTTGGGGCAAATTTGGGTCTTATGCTCGATTTATATGATGATTATCTTCAAGACCCAACTTCTGTCTCAGATGATTTACAAGTGCTTTTTAGTACAATAAAAAATGGCGAAGCACAAATTAAAGCTAAGTCTACCACAGATGGGAGTGGTACTTCAGCAGATGATAGCACAATCAAACGTGTCATGCGATTAATTGATAATATTAGACAATATGGTCATCTAAAGGCTGATATTTATCCTGTAAATGCGCCTAAAAGAACGCATGTCCCAAAATTAGAAATTGAAGATTTTAATTTAGATAAAGAGACATTAGAAAATATTTCATCTGGTATCGTATCAGATCACTTTAGTGATATATACGATAATGCTTATGAAGCGTTAAAGCGTATGGAAAAGCGTTATAAAGGCTCTATTGCGTTTGAGTACAATCATATTAACAATAATAAAGAACGTACTTGGCTAAAACGTCGTATTGAAACACCTTATAAAGCTACTATTAATAGTGATGAAAAAATCAACTTATTTAAAACACTTGCTCATGTTGAAGGTTTTGAAAAATATCTACATAAGAACTTTGTCGGAGCAAAACGTTTCTCAATTGAAGGTGTAGATACATTAGTGCCAATGTTGCAACATACATTGAAGCGTGCTGCTCAAGAGGACATTCAGAATATTCAAATTGGAATGGCACATAGGGGACGTCTCAATGTTTTAACACATGTATTAGAAAAACCTTATGAAATGATGATTTCAGAATTTATGCACACGGATCCAATGAAATTCTTACCTGAAGATGGCAGTTTAAAACTTACTGCTGGTTGGACAGGAGACGTTAAATATCACTTAGGTGGCGTAAAAACTACTTCTTCATATGGTATTGAACAACGTATTTCTTTAGCAAACAATCCTAGTCACCTAGAAATTGTAGCACCTGTAGTTATAGGAAAAACACGTGCTGCTCAAGATGATACACATCATGCGGGTGGACCAACTACAGATTTTCATCACGGTATGCCAATTATTATTCATGGAGATGCTGCATATCCTGGTCAAGGTATCAATTTTGAAACAATGAATTTAAGTAATTTAGATGGTTATTCAACTGGCGGATCACTACATATAATTACAAATAACCGAATTGGTTTTACAACTGAACCTATTGATGGTCGTTCTACAACGTATTCATCAGACATCGCTAAGGGTTATGATGTACCTATTCTTCATGTGAATGCAGATGATGTAGAAGCGACAATTGAAGCCATTGATATTGCTATGGAATTTAGAAAAGAATTCCACAAAGACTTTGTCATTGATTTAGTAGGTTATCGTCGATATGGACATAATGAGATGGATGAACCATCTATTACAAATCCAACATTATATCACAATATTAGAAAGCATGATTCAGTTGAAGTGATTTATGGAAATAAACTTGTAGATGAAGGTATTTTAACGAAAGAACAAATGTCTGAAATGATTGATTCTGTACAAAAAGAAATGCGTACTGCTCAAGATAAAATTGATAAATCAGATAAAATGAATAGTACTGCAATGAATAAACCAGAATCGCTTCAGTTGCCTTTACAAAGTGATGAAAAAGAGTTTAGCTTTGAACATTTGAAAGAAATTAATGATGCAATGTTAAACTATCCTGAAGATTTCCATGTATTTAGAAAATTAAATAAAGTATTAGAAAAACGTAGAGAGCCTTTTGAAAATGAAAATGGTCTAGTTGATTGGGCTCAAGCAGAACAATTAGCTTTTGCAACAATTGTTCAAGATGGCATATCAATTCGTTTGACAGGTCAAGATAGTGAACGTGGTACATTCAGTCACAGACATGCTGTACTACATGATGAAGACAATGGCAATACGTATACACCGCTTCACCATGTACCAAGTCAAAAAGCAACATTTGAAGTGCATAACAGTCCATTATCAGAAGCTGCAGTCGTAGGCTTTGAATATGGATATAATGTTGAAAATAAAAATAGTATGAATATTTGGGAAGCCCAATATGGAGATTTTTCAAATATGGCACAAATGATGTTTGATAATTTTATGTCATCTGCCAGAGCTAAATGGGGCGAGCGTAGTGGTCTAACTTTATTCTTACCACACGCTTTTGAAGGTCAAGGTCCTGAACATTCATCAGCACGTTTAGAAAGATTCTTACAACTGGCGGCTGAAAATAATAGTACAGTGGTCAATCTATCAAGTTCTAGTAACTACTTCCATTTATTACGTGCACAAGCTAAAAGTTTAAATACTGAAGCGATGAGACCATTAATTGTGATGTCACCTAAGAGTTTGCTAAGAAATAAAACAGTGGCTAAGCCAATTAGTGAATTTACAACTGGCGGTTTCAAACCAATTATTGTTGAAGATGCTCAAAAAGCTAAAGTAACAAAAGTCATTTTAGCTTCTGGAAAAATGTTTATTGATTTAAAAGAAACATTAGCAAAAGAACCTAATGAAAATATACAACTTATTGCTGTGGAAAGATTATATCCTTTCCCAGAGGAGGACATTAAAAAAGCTTTAGAAGAATTACCAAATTTAGAATCTGTTGCTTGGGTTCAAGAAGAACCTAAAAACCAAGGCGCATGGTTATTTGTTTACCCATATCTTAAATCTATTGTTGGACATCAATATAATTTAAGTTATCAGGGTAGAATACAACGTGCAGCACCTGCCGAAGGTGATGGAGAAATTCACAAACTTGTTCAACATAAAATTATTGAAAATAGTGTCAAAAATAACTAGGGGGAAATATAATGGCAGAGGTAAAAGTTCCAGAATTAGCAGAATCAATTACAGAAGGTACAGTTGCAGAGTGGCTAAAAAACATAGGGGATAATGTTGAAAAAGGAGAAGCTATTCTTGAATTAGAAACTGACAAAGTGAATGTTGAAGTTGTATCTGAAGAAGATGGTATACTTCAAGAACAACTTGCATCTGAAGGCGACACTGTAGAAGTGGGCCAAGCTATTGCAATTGTCGGTGAAGGTAAAGGTAGTACAAGTAGTTCAAGCGAATCACAAAATAACGATTCAAATTCTGAAAATGAAAACACAAAAACAGATTCTTCAGAAACTAATTATTCAACACCACGCACTTCTACTGAAGCACAAGGTAGCGATACAAGTTCAAATGACGACTCAGAATCAATCAATAATAAAAGAGTGAATGCAACACCATCAGCACGTCGTCATGCTCGTAAAAATGGTATTGATTTAAATGAAGTAGCTGGAAAAGGTAGCGATGTGATAAGAAAAGAAGATGTTGATAATAGTCAAAAACCAAGTCAATCTAATCAAAATACTCAACCTAATTCACAACAAGAAACATCTAAAAAATCAACTGCTAATACGCCTAATAAACCAGTGATCCGTGAAAAAATGTCTAGAAGAAAGAAAACAGCTGCAAAAAAATTATTAGAAGTATCTAATAATACCGCAATGCTCACAACATTTAATGAAGTTGATATGACAAATGTAATGGAATTAAGAAAACGTAAAAAAGAACAATTTATTAAAGATCATGACGGCACTAAATTAGGATTTATGTCATTCTTTACTAAGGCAGCAGTAGCAGCACTCAAAAAATATCCAGAAGTTAATGCTGAAATTGATGGAGACGATATGATTACTAAACAATACTATGATATTGGTATTGCTGTTTCAACAGATGATGGATTATTAGTACCATTCGTTAGAGATTGTGATAAGAAAAACTTTGCTGAACTAGAAAAATCAATTGCAGATTTAGCAGTAAAAGCACGTGATAAAAAACTTGGATTAGATGATATGGTAAATGGTTCATTTACCATCACTAATGGTGGTGTATTTGGTTCTATGATGAGTACACCAATTATTAATGGTAATCAAGCTGCTATCTTAGGTATGCATTCAATTATCACTCGTCCAATTGCTATTGATAAAGATACAATCGAGAACCGACCAATGATGTACATTGCATTAAGCTATGACCATAGAATTATTGATGGCAAAGAAGCAGTTGGATTCTTAAAAACAATTAAAGAGCTTATCGAGAGCCCAGAAGACTTATTATTAGAATCTTAATTTCGTTTATTAAAGAGCTAAATATATTGAAACCTTAATCAAAAATTGATAAAGAGTAGAATAAGTTCATAATGAATTTATTCTACTCTTTTTATGTTTTAGTTATATTAGTATTAAAAAAATTGAGAATATAAAAAATAACAGAGAAGCGCATCCCTCATTATCCATTTATGACTTTTCCAAAGCAGATGCTAATATGTATAAAAATGATAAATTAAGTATTATATTTGGACAAAAAACAACAAATATTTTTAAGGATATTCCAAACGAATTCATAAAAAAATAATAGTCATTAAAGCTACAATAAGTTAAAAACGAACTTTATATAATTTATCAAGTTTGTTTTAAGACAATTAAATAACCTATGATATATCCCCCCTACCTATATAAAACAAAGTAGGGGAGGGATAAAATATATATATTATCTTATATATATTTTATTTATTATACACACTTTAATCATATATAATATTTTTATTTACGTATATTTTATAATAAAAAACAATACTCTTATTTAAGAGTTCAACATATTATTCATATATAAAATACGTTATAATGTTTAAGAAAAGATATATAAATGGGAGTGTCGATGAATGAGTGGACTAAGAAGTGTTACGATTGGAACAAGTGATCTCTCAAAAACACAGAATTTATTTCATAATATTTTAGGTCTTAATGTTGCAACAAAAAGACAAGCATTACGTTTTGGTGATGCTGAATTAAATCCTGGTACAAGACTTCACTTTGTAGAAGTTCCTAATCCTAATTATAGAAATGTACATATATCAAGCGTGGGATTAAGAACACCATCGAATGCTGGTTTAGAAGAATACCAACAAATATTAGAAAAAAATAATATTCAATTTAGTTCAATCACTGAATTAAACGGTAATCAGCACTTTAATTTTAAAGATGATAATCATCAAATTTTTGATATCTATTCTAATGAACTGAATGTTGGTGTTGGATTAGGCACACCTACTTTTGAAAGTGCTGTTAATCCTCTTCATCAAATTCAAGGATTGGGACCAGTAATTATTAAAGTAAACGAATTATTGGTTACAACTTCTATCTTTAAAAATGTATTTAATTTAACGCATTATGCTGAATATGAATCTACTGAATTTCCTGATCAAACTGTCCAGGTATTTAAAATCGGAGATGGTGGACTTGGTGGAGAAATTCATTTATATCAATCTAATGATCAAGTTGAATTAAAAGAAGAAGGAATTGTGGAACAAATTGAATTCAGTACAAATTCAACTGAAGACTTTGAACATGCACAAAAAGAACTGGATGAAATAGGTATTCCTTATCAAATATTAAATCAAGGTGATGCTCAATCGTTACGCATTACTGAAGGTAGCGGCATCTCTTTCATATATACTTTAGAAAAAAATTAATATAAATCATTTTATTGGAGGATTTAAAATGGGAATGTTACATGAAGATTGGAAATCACGCACACCAATTAAACAAGTGATGGTAGTTAATACTGATGCAAAAAAATTCACAGTATCAGATATGCTTACTATTGGAAAACAATATGATGTCATCAATGAAACTGAAGAATATTATCAAATCATTGATAACTCTGATCTAGTAGGTGGTTATTACAAAGATTATTTTAAAGAAGTTTAAATACATTCAATTTCTAAAAAGATAACGATTAAATTAAGACTCAGAGTGATGTGCCAATATCTATACATTTATACACGCTCTTGGTCTATTTTTTCATCTTATAAAGGAGAATATTAAAATGCCAAATAATCATTATATCAATTCAGATCAATCTGTATTCAATGATGCAAAAGCATTGTTTAATTTAAATAAAAATATTTTATTAAAAGGCCCTACAGGCTCTGGTAAAACACGATTAGCTGAAACTTTAAGTGAAGTGGTCCAAACGCCGATGCATCAAGTTAACTGTTCTGTTGATTTAGACGCAGAGAGCTTATTAGGTTTTAAAACAATAAAAACAAATGAACAAGGTCAACAAGAAATTATTTTTATTGACGGCCCAGTTATAAAAGCCATGCGAGAAGGTCATATCTTATATATTGATGAAATCAATATGGCTAAACCTGAAACATTACCTATTTTAAATGGTGTATTAGACTATAGACGTCAGTTAACCAATCCTTTTACTGGAGAAGTAATTAAAGCAGCCCCTGGTTTCAATGTAATTGCTGCGATAAATGAAGGCTATGTTGGGACATTACCAATGAATGAAGCATTAAAAAACCGCTTTATTGTCATACAAGTTGATTACATTGGAGGAGACATTCTTAAAGATGTCATTAAACAACAAAGCCAACTTCAAGATGATGATATAATTAAAAAAATCATTAAATTTAATGAAGACTTACGTACAATGTCAAAACAAGGACAAATTTCAGAAGAAGCAGCTAGTATTCGTGCGTTAATTGACTTAAGTGACTTAATTACAGTTATGCCAATAGAGAGAGCAATTAAGCGTACAATTATCGATAAACTTGAAGATGAACGCGAACAGCAAGCCATCAGAAATGCAATCGAACTAAACTTTTAGAGAGGGATTATTATGAGTGATCGTTTTATAAAATTTAATGATGAGCAGCTAGATGCTAAGCAAGTCATGATGTTACAAGATTTAGCGCGCTTACTACTGAAAAACGAACAAACTAAAGTAAAAATTCAAAAGTTCCCTTATTATGATCCTATTAATAATACTTTAATTACAAGTTGGTTTTGGTCTCATCGTCCAAAAGATATTGAAAGTGCAGGGTTAAAAACAGATGTTATGCTCGCTGCATATGGTTATAAAATGATGGACGAAGCTATCGTAAATGAAGTCCTTCATGATAATGAATTTAGCCATCCCAAATTTTATCATCAACTCTTTAGATTGCTAGAAGATATGCGCGTTTTTAATTTTATTAAAGTGGATCGGCCTAGCACTGCTAAACAAATTGATTTAAGAGTGAAAACTCGATTATCTTATACGGAATCACAAATTAAATTCTATAAAACAAAAACGGTATATACAGATTTACTTTTCTTATATTTAGAGCGAGCATTTTTAAGTCAAAACTTCTTTGATATACCCACGATACATCCACAATTAGATGACATATTAAATCATATGTTTCAATATTTACCTGATTTTTTCCAAAATGAATCATCTGAAGATAATATGTATCTTGCACAACGTATCATGTTCCAAATCGATGAAATGTTATCACATGATATGTTAAATGAATATTATCATCTTCCTAGAAAAGTATATGAAGCTATTCATGAAATGTCTTATGAGGATATTAAACGTATGGATGCAAGTAACGTTGATGGGCAAGATAATACAAATCAAGAAACTGACACTACATCAGCCGAAGCTGAAACAAACGCTCAAGATAGTAAATCTGAAGGTGGCGCTTATCTTGAAATGGAATTACATGAAGGTGAAAATAGTGACGTCATGAGTGATAACGACACTGCACGTGAAGGTGATTCAACTGATGATATGACAGATATGATGACGAAAAAAGGACGTGGCTCTAATCATTCACTTGATCGTGACGAAGGCGGTTCTATAGGTTCTAATCCATCATTTGCTTTACGTGGTATTAATGAAAATGTCGAAATAGAATGGAAAGTGCCTGATATAGAGCCAGAGTATATTTCAAGCTACCAACAAGTTAAAAATGAAGTACAATTTGAAACTAAAGATTTAATTCAGATTATAAAGAAAACCATCGATAGAGAACACGTGGACGAACGTCATAATTTGACTAAAGGTCGTCTTCAACGTGATTTAACCAATTGGTTTATTGATGATCAATATAAATTGTTTTATAAAAAACAAGACCTTAGTAAAACATTCGATGCGACTTTTACATTACTGATTGATGTATCTGCTAGTATGTTCGATAAAATGGAAGAAACGATTAAAGGCGTCGTATTATTTCATGAAACATTAAAAGCACTCAACGTTAAACATGAGATACTTGCTTTTAATGAAGATGCTTTTGACTCTGATGATCGAAAACAACCTAATATCATTGATGAAATCGTTCATTACGATCGCTCCATCATAGAAAAAAGTGGACCACGCATTATGTCATTACATCCTCAAGATGATAATAGAGATGGCGTAGCTATACGAATTGCAAGTGAACGTTTATTAAGAAGAAGTCATCAACAACGTTTCTTAATTATCTTTTCAGATGGGGAACCTTCAGCATATAACTATGCTCAAGACGGCATTTTAGATACGTATGAAGCTGTGGAAATGGCACGTAAATTTGGAATCGAAGTATTTAATGTCTTTTTAAGCCAAGATCCTATTACTGAAGATATTGAAGAAACCATTCATAATATTTATGGACAATTTGCATTATTTGTAGAAGGTGTTGAAAATTTACCGAGTCACTTATCACCATTGCTAAAAAAATTGTTATTAAAATCTTTTTAATCATAATCAATAATTAAACTGTATATTGATTTATAATATTCAAATTTTTGTGACATACATAGACTTGTAAATTCTTTTTGTGCTAGAATGTTAAATATTGCAAACATATACATAAAAAGGAGCAAGTCTATGAATAAACATACTTGGATTATCGGCTTTACGCTATTTGCTATGTTTTTTGGCGCAGGTAATCTAATTTTTCCTCCTAATTTAGGACAAGAAAGTGGTGCCTATTTCTGGCCAGCAATTTTAGCTTTTTGTTTAACTGGAATAGGCTTACCATTACTTGGAGTAGTCGTTGGGGCACTTGATAAACAAGGATATATTGGTGCCTTTAATAAACTGTCACCGAGATTTTCAGTTGTCTTTCTAATTATTATTTATTTAACCATTGGACCTCTATTTGCTATACCACGTACTGCATCTACGTCTTTTGAAATGACTATTACACCCATTACTCATTCAAATAGTAATATGTCTTTATTCATTTTTACACTTATTTATTTTATTATTGTTTTATATTTATGTATTAATCCCGGTAAAATAGTAGATCGAATTGGATCTTTATTAACTCCTTTATTATTAATTACAATTTTGGCTATGATCATTAAAGGATTTGTAGACTATAAGGGACACGGTTCATCTCATGGAAATCCAGAAACATATTCTTCAAATATAGAAAGTTTTTCCCATGGCTTTATTGAAGGGTATTTAACAATGGATGCAATTGCAGCAATTGCATTTTCAATGATTGTGGTTAATGCCATTAAAGCAACAGGAGTTAAACACACCAATCAAATATTTAAACAAACAGTTATAGCTGGGTTTATTGCCGCCTTAGCATTAATTTTTATATATGTTTCTTTAGGGTATATTGGTAATCATATGGGAATAAGTCAAAATACGATTACAACTCTAATGGCTAAAAATCAAAATATAGGAACTTATTTACTTACTACAATGGCTACAAATGGCTTTGGTGTTCTAGGCAAATACTTACTAGGTATCATTGTTGCTTTAGCTTGTTTAACTACAGCTTGTGGACTTATTGTATCTGTGAGTCAATACTTTAATAGTATATTTCCAAAAATTAGTTATAAGGTATATGTTATAGGTTTTACAATTATCAGTTTTATATTGGCTAATTTAGGATTAAATTCTGTTATAAACATGTCTGTTCCTGTATTAAGTATTATTTATCCTGTAGCTATTACTATGATTATTTTAATCTTACTTGCGCGTTTTATTCCAACTAAACCTATTGCGCAACAAATACCTATTATCATTGTTAGTCTTGTTTCAATTGTAAGTACAATAAATACGTTAGGTTTAATAAAATTAAATGTTATAAATCATTTACCTCTTAAGCAATATTCTTTAGAATGGTTACCTATAGCTATCATTTCAATCATAATAGGGTATATCGTATCTAAGTTTATAAATCAATCGTATATTGTTTATCAAAAGGAATAGATATACTAAACACCGGTTACTTCTTTAAATGAGAGCAATCGGTGTTTTAATTTTATCTATTCTTTTTTCATAGTAAGTAAATGTTCTTTTAACTCATTCTCGAGTTGTGATAATTCTCTTTCAGCTTGTTGACGTTTTTGACGTCCATTATATTGAATTTGCAGTGTTTGTTCAATCGTTTCAATGATGTCATTTTGAGTCGCTTTAAGCGTTTCAATATCTACGATACCACGTTCATTTTCAGTAGCCGTTTCAATTGCATTTTGTTTTAACATGGCTGCATTTCGAGTAAGCAAGTCATTTGTGGTATCAGTAACTGCACGCTGAGCTGTTACTGCATTTTTTTGTCTCATTAAAGTGAGAGCAATAGCCATCTGATTTTTCCATAAAGGAATACTTGTGAGAATAGAACTTTGAATTTTTTCGGCTAATGCTTGATTCACATTTTGAATCATGCGAATTTGCGGTGCTGTTTGAATTGCTATTTGACGTGATAATTGTAAGTCATAAATTTTTTTATCTAATCGATCAACAAATTGCTCCATATCAGCGACACTTTGAATATCCATTTGATTACCAGATTGTTCTGCATGTTGACGCAATTTAGGCAATTCATTAGCATTTATGTCTTGTTTTTTACGCTGTGCAGCAGCAATATATAGAGAAACATCATCAAAATATACTTTATTTTGTTCATAAAGATGGTCGAGTAACTGAATGTCTTTAGTTAAATTTCCTTTATGCTTATCCAATTGAATGGTGATTCTATCAACTTGTGAACTTACAGATTGCATTCTAGAGAATACTTCATTTATTGAAGCTTTTGTTCGTCTAAATAAACGTTTAAGTTTAGATTGATTGTCTTGATTCAAGTCATCAGGATTAACTTCACTTAACTTAGACATTAATTGATTTAAAGTATCACCAATAGGACCCACATCTTTCGATTGAACTTCATCTAACATTTGATGTGAAAATTGAGACATGTTCTGCTGTAGATGTGTCCCAAAAGATAATAGGCCTTCACTATCTAATGGTTTGATTTGTTGACTAATTGAATCAATTTTTTTTAAATCTTGTTCGTTAAATTGTTGTTTAAAGTCTTGCTTAACATTTTGAGTTGAAACATCATGCGTTTGATGATCTATATAATCATCTAATGGATGTGAGTTAATAAATTGGTCTTTTTGATTCATTTAAAAATTCTCTCCATTCCTTATCTTAACTTTAAATTATTATTCTTTATATCGTTTTTGTTGTAACCGATTAAGTTCCATTTCAATATCTAAACGCTCATAATCATCTTCATTAAGTCTTTTTAAATCTGCAATAAGTGTACGTTTCACTTCATCTAAAGTAATACGTGTTCGCTCTAATTTTTGCTTTTCTTTAGCAGATTTTTTTGGCATTTTAGATAAACGGGTATATGCATCAATTAAATTTAGTGCATTATCTATATGCGAATAAAAGAAACTTTCTACCTTGAAGAATGATGAAGGTCTCTGTTTAACAGCAAAATGAATAGACTTAGAAATTTTATAAATATCATTAATTTGACGAAAATCTTTAATCGATCTGATATTAATATATGATTTTAAAATATTACGAATTTTATTATGTGATTGATTGAGTTGCTGATTAACAAAACGATAGTCTCTACGTGATAATCCAATTTCATTTAAATATTTTTTGGATGTCAATCTTTGAGTAGGAAAATAAGATACAAAAAACATTCCAATACCTATTAGGGCATCAAGTATAAAGGATAAATCAAATCCAAATACACTTGTCACCCATGAGATAATAGCTATTGGAATTCCTACTAAAACACCCAGAAGTCGAGAAAGGTTATATCTCAATATTCATCTTCCTTTATTTAATAAATCGTTTTAAATTCTGAGTATCTATTTGTTGTGTCTAAATCTTCAATACTATAATCAGAAACTGAAGATGCAGGAGAAGCACCAGCAATCACTTTATCAATAAATGATTTTATTTGTTCCTCGTCACCTTGAGCATATATATCTACATAATCCTCAACATTTTGAACAGTACCAAATATATCAAGTTTTTTTGCAATTAATTCAGTATGATGACGGAACCCTACACCTTGGACAGTTCCAAATACTTGTATATGTTTACGTTGCATCATTATCACCTCTACATTATATTATACGTATTTTTCCTACAAAAAACTAATAATTAATACACATATCATCTTTATCTCAATTAAAAGAACGAAGTCTTTAAGCTTGAATTCGTCTAAAAAAAAGTTACAATATTTATTAGAGTTTTAATTTGAGAGGGGACTTAGTCATGTGGACAGTTGCAAAGATTCGTGCTGACTACGAGGGATGGTGGTTATTTAGCGACTGGACAGAAAAAATCGTAGAACAACATCATTATAGTAACTATGAAGAAATGTTAAAAGATTATCAATCAATTATTAAAAAAAGTAAAAAATATTATAATAATTATGTTATTGGGAAATATAATATTTATGCATTTTATAATAATTGTGATTTAAATTTTTGTGAAGATTGTGATGAAGATTCACAAATATTTTATAGTTTTATTGTTTTAAATAATAAAGAAGTTTATTATAATCTACCAAAAATTAATTAAAAGAGAATTTTCTATAATTGTATTGCAATTTAGTTCAAACTAACATATAATAGTTACCAAGCAATAGTTTTATTCCATATTGCAAAGAATATCTGTAATATTGATTGATAGCATTTTGTTATTTATACATATTTATAACACGTATTTTTTGTAATATGCGAATAATGCATATTGAATGAATTTTAGTCTTGGAGGTTTCACAATTATGAAACAAGGTACAGTTAAATGGTTTAACGCTGAAAAAGGTTTTGGCTTCATCGAAGTTGAAGGAGAAAACGACGTATTCGTACACTTCTCAGCAATTAACCAAGAAGGTTATAAATCATTAGAAGAAGGTCAATCAGTTGAGTTTGAAGTAGTTGAAGGCGATCGCGGTCCTCAAGCTGCAAACGTTGTTAAACTATAATTTATAGATTGCAAAAATTGACTTTAGTAACACCTTACCAAGATGTAGGGTGTTTTTTATATATAATTGAGGCTTGGACATAATCCCAGAAAAATAGCCAGTAAATGAGTTTTTTAAAACTCATTTACTGGCTTCTTTATTTATGATACTTTCTGTTATTGGATCATTTTCTTAAAGAACAGCTTCATCCTGTTCCTTCAAGTATTTCGCCAACATACTTTATCTTCAATTAAAACAATTCTTGATATCTGAATTCAATGAATTCAGATATCATCATGGTGCAACATTAACGGGTAAGTATAAACTTTTTCGTTATTTTATTTTGTATCATTAATTATTAATTGACGTAATGATTGACGTTTAATAACTTCACGTGCTTTTCCATCTTTTAAGAAGAAAACAGGTGGTTTTTGCATTTGATTATAATTAGATGCCATAGAGTAATGGTATGCGCCAGTAGATAAAATGGCTAAATAATCTCCACGTTTTACAGAAGAAGGTAACATAGCATCTCGGATAATAATATCTCCAGATTCACATAACTTTCCGGCAATAGTTACCGTTTCGTCTGCCTCCTCATGACGATTTACAAGTAATGCTTGATATTTTGCTCCATATAAAGCAGTTCTAATATGATCACTCATACCACCATCAATAGAAACATATTTATTTACTTCAGGAATGTCTTTAATTGTTCCAACTTCATATAAAGTAATGCCCGCTTCGCCAACAATTGAACGTCCTGGTTCAATACCAATTTCAGGAACGTCGTAGTTTAATTTTTCTGATTCAGATTTAATCGCATCTGTAATTTCAGCGATACCTTCTTCAATAGGGAAGCTCACATCACCTTCGACATATTTAATACCAAAACCACCACCTAAGTTAAGTAATTCAACTTGGATATGATGCTCATTAAGCCAATTTAAAACAATTTTAGCTGTTTCAATCATAGCTTCAGTACCCTCAATTTGTGATCCTACATGGAAATGTATTCCTTTTAAATGAAGATGCTTTGATGCTTTGACTTTTTCAACTGCTTGAATTGCAAGACCATGGCGAATTGAAAGACCAAATTTACTATCTTCTTGACCAGTTTGAATAAATTCATGGGTATGGGCCTCTACTCCAGGATTCACACGAATGACAACATTAACTGTATCACTTGCATAGCGATCGATTAATTCAATTTCTTCTAAAGAATCAATAACAAAGTAGCCAACTCCACTTTCTAAAGCATATTGTATTTCACGTTTCGTTTTATTATTGCCATGGAAGTGGATGCGACTAGGATCAAATTTAGCCTCTAATGCTGTATAAAGCTCACCTTCAGATACGACATCTAATTGTAAGTTTTCTTCTTGAACTAACTTTACCATTTGAATGCAAGTAAAGGCTTTAGAAGCATATGAAATATTGTATTTTAATCCACTTTTTTGAAAAGCATTATGAAATCGACGCATTTGATTGCGAATTTCATCTTCATCATAAACAATGGTAGGCGTGCCAAAACTTTGAGCTAGTGTTTTCAAACTTGTACCCGCCATTGTTAATTCACCGTAATCATTATATTTAACTGACATTTTATCTAAACTCCTTTATAAGAGAATCATGATTCATCGCACTAAGTTGTTCTGAATTAGCGCCAACACCTTTGAATGTGTATTCATCAATGCGTATATCATTATTATATAGTATCACTTCATCTTGTGCATGAACATCATCATCGACTTCAACAAACATGTGACTCATCATTAATGCTCGAATAGGGTAACGTTTACCATTAATTAATGCTTCGTGTGTTGCACGTTTTTTTAAAATACCATCACCATAGCCAATATCAACAACTGCAAGATGTGTATGATCATGCATTGCTTCAAATGCAAAACTATAACCACAATAATCACCTTTATTTACTTCACGAACTTGAATTACATTTCCTTTTACGGTTAAGGCTTGTTCAATCTCATGTTCACCTAATTTGCTATATGGTCTTGAACCATATAAAGCGATACCTACACGTGCATGTGTATGATAGGGAAGAAGTTGTTGTCCTTCGCGATAATAACTCGCACTGTTTTGCGCATGGATAAGTTCAAATTGGTATCCTTCATTTAATAATGTATTAACGACGTTTAACCATGCTTCCCGTTCAATCCCATACTCTGGAACATCAAATTCATCTGCATATCCAAAATGCGTCCATAGGCCAACGATATTCATTTTACTTCCATTATCATTTTCATGATGATGAAGTACTTCTTTAATTTCATCAAGATTTTTGAAACCTGAACGATGGAGTAAATTTTCAAATTCTAAGTGAACATTAATATCTTTTAATTCACTTTTGTACTGATAATAATATTCTAAAGAGGGAAGCGTCATTTGAATATTATTATTTCGAACTGTATCAAAGTCATAAACTGCATTCATTAAAAAGATTGTGGCATGAGGCGCAAGTTTACGAACTCTCACTGCTTCTTTTAAGGAAGTAGTACTAAATGTATGGATACCCGCTTCTAAAAATGTTCTTACTGCAAACTCTAATCCATAATGATAAGCATTATTTTTTACAACTGCCATTATTGATTGATTATTCTTTACTTTAGTTGCATTTCTTAAAAATATTTTTGAATCAACTGACCAAACTGCTGTCAATTTAATTTACTCCTTTCCATAATGGTTCAATATTTGTTCATAGTAATTGGCAACATCAATAAGCACTTTTTCGTCAAAATTTAAATGCGATGTATGTAAGCCTGTGATAAAGCCTTTATCTTCATTTCGAGTTCCTACAAAAGCAAAGTAAGACGGTGCTAATTGTTGGCCATAAAAACTAAAGTCTTCGCCGAATAAAAATGGCAGAGGCTTTTCAATAACTTCTAAATTAGCAGATAGAATAGATTTTTCAACGGTATGACGTAGTTTAGGACTATTCATTGTAGCAGGATATCCTTCTTCAAATTTGACTTCACAATCAACATTGAATAATAATTTCACACTTTTTGCAATTTTATTCATTTGATTTTTCACAATATTTAAATCAGTGGCATCATAAGTACGAATAGTTCCTTCTAAATAACCGTTACTAGGCACCGTGTTAATTGCTTCGCCTGCATTAAAGTGGCCCATATGAACAATATTACGTTTTAGTCCATTTAAATGATATTGCTGTATTTGACCAACTTGATTTAAAACATGAATCAGTGCTTCGCCACATGAATGACCTTGCTCTTTATCAGCTACATGACTAGATAATCCTTTTAGGAAAAAACGATATTCAGTGGCACTTGCTGTAATTTCTTCATCGCGTATCACGACTTGTCCTTCCTCAGCGAAAGGATTGACATGAATGCCAAATACTGCTTCAATAGGATATTGATTAAAAGCACCTGCTTTAATTAAGCGATTTGCGCCTCCGCCTGTTTCTTCAGCTGGTTGGAAGATAAACACGACATTATGAGGTAATTGATGTTGATCAGCCATCACCTTACATCGTTTAACAAATAACATCAATGCTGTTGTATGACCATCGTGACCACAAGCATGCATCACATTATCTGTTTGACTACGATAATCGACATTATTTTCTTCAAAAATGGGTAGGGCGTCAATGTCTGCCCGAAATGCAATTGTATGGTCACTATTACCTTCTAAATATGCAATAGCACCCGTTTCAAGAGGTTGTTCGTAAGGTACATTTAATTCATCTAGAAATCGAGTAATATATTGAGTTGTCTCAAATTCGTGAAGACTTAATTCTGGATGTTGATGTAAATGTCTTCTATGTTGTGTGACAAATTCTAATTCGCTCATCTTAATCAATCCTTTATTCATTTATTATTCAACTTATGTATTCATTTAATTGTAAAGGCTGAGAACATGTTGTCCCAGCCTTTAGCATTCAATTATTCAAGTTTGTCATTAATCATTTAATTTTCTTAACGCTGCAACAATTTCTCGTTTAGAGTCTTGAACTTCAGATGTTTGTTTAATGACTTTAGCAGGTGTACCAGCTACAACCGCACCGGCAGGAACATCTTGAGTCACGATAGCACCAGCAGCTACAATAGCGCCTTCGCCAACTCTTACGCCTTCTAGAATAACTGCGTTTGCGCCAATTAATACATTATCTTCGATTACTACTGGAGAAGCACTAGGTGGCTCAATAACGCCCGCTAATACTGCACCGGCACCTACATGAACATTTTTACCCGTTGTCGCACGACCACCTAATGTTGCATTCATATCAATCATAGTGCCTTCACCTACAACAGCGCCAATATTGATTGTTGCTCCCATCATCACAACGGCACCGTCTTCGATAATAGCTTGTTCACGAATGAATGAACCTGGTTCAATACGTGCATTTGTATTGGTTAAGTCTTTTAAAGGAATAGCAGAATTACGACGGTCCATTTCAATTTCTAAGTCAGTAATATGTGATTGATTGGTTTCATAAAATGTTTTCCAATCATCCGCTTCACAAAATATTACTTTTGAATCATCAGATCCGAATACTTTAAATGTATTAGGAAAAGTGACGTCATTGAATTGTCCATTTACGTATACTTTTAATGGTGTTGATTTTTTAGCATCACTAATATATTGAATAATTTCTTGTGCAGATAAGTGTTGTACCATAGTTTAGAATCTCCTTAAGTTATTTTATAAGTTGTCAAATGTATAGAAACCATTTGATTTTGTGTTTAATTTTTCAGCAGCTGTAATTGCGCCATTTGCAAAAATGTCCTTAGATTGCGCTTTATGAGAAATGGTAATTGTTTCATCTGTGCCAGCAAATAAAACATCATGTTCGCCTACAATTGTACCGCCACGAACTGAATGAATACCGACTTCATCTTTTTCACGTTTTTCAGTTCGCTCATGTCGATCGTAAACAGGCGTTACATTTTCACGTAATTCTTTAATAACATCATAAAGTTTGACTAGCGTGCCACTTGGCGCATCTACTTTTTTATTATGATGAGCTTCAGTTAACTCAATATCATAATCGTGTAAAAGGGGAACAGCTGCTTCTAGAATTTTAGTTAATGCATGGACGCCATAACTCATATTTGCACTGAAGAAAACAGGCATACGTTCGCTTAATTGTTCTAATTTTTGAATTAGTTTTTCTTTTTCACCAGTAGTAGCAATCACTAAAGGTAATTCAAAACCTTCATCTAATAAAGGTAATAATAGATTAGGATTAGAGAAGTCGATCGCTACATCAGCTTCATTTTGTGCGTCTGCAATATGATGATAAGGTTTATATGGTGAATGTTGATGGTCTTCTGGCTCAATTGTACCAATAATCTCATGACCTTTTTCTTCTGCTAATCTGGCAACGCGTTGATTCATTGTGCCATATCCAATGAGTAAAATTTTCATTTTTATTCCTCCGCTTTAAACGCTTTATAAGCATTCACTAATACATTTGCTTTTTCTTTCTCTAGTGGTAATAAAGGTAATCTTAATTCATAATTTCCAAATCCTAAATGACTTGTTAGAGCTTTAATTGGAATAGGGTTGACATCAACTGAAAGTGCATCTAACAATTGACCAATTGGTTCAAAGTCTTTCTCAATTTTTTTCCCATTTTGTTTAGCATCATAGAGTGCTTGAAATTCTTTCGGAATAACGTTAGCAATGACAGAAATTACGCCATTACCTCCGCGATTATAGAATTCTACGACATTATCATCATTACCACTGTAAAGAGCAAATTCATCTTGATGAATACGTTTTTTTACTTCTTCGTAATAGTTAAAGTCATTTGTAGCATCTTTAATAGCTACAATATAATCATTATGACTTAATGTTTCGACTGTTTCAGGATCAATTGTCATATTCGTTCTTGAAGGTACATTATATAAAACAACAGGTAACTTAACTTCATTCGCGATAGTTTCAAAATGTTTAATTAAGCCACGTTGATTCGTTTTATTATAGTAAGGTGTGATTAACATAATACCATCTACACCTAATTCTTTAGCACGTAATGAAGCTTGAATAGATTTAGCTGTATTATTTGTACCAGTTCCAGCGATAATAGCCACTTGATGATTAACTTGTTTAATCACTGCTTGAAGTACTGTTTCTTTCTCTTCTTCTGTTAAAGTAGGGCTCTCTGCTGTAGTACCGTTTACAATAATTGCTTTAACATTATTATCAAGTAAAAATTGAACATGTTGTTCTAATGCTTTATAGTCAACTTCATTATTAGTAAATGGAGTAGCAAGCGCTACACCTACACCTTCAAAAATATGTGCCATATTATCTAGCTCCTTTTAATTTAATGACTTGTTCTAACACTTGAACTGCATTTAAAGCTGCACCTTTAAGTAGGTTATCTGAAGTACACCAAACATGGAAAGTATTATCAAGTGAGTCATCACGACGAATTCTACCTACAAACACTTCATCTTTACCTGTTGAATTAATAGCTAAAGGATATTCATTATTTTCAGGATTATCTACTAAAACAACACGATTATCGTTTTCAAATAAATCTTTAATTTCTTGAACTGTTGCTTCTTTATCAAGAGTGACATCAATTTCTACGCTATGACTATCTTGAACAGGTACACGTGCACATGTTGCAGTCACACGTAAGTCAGGTTGTCCTAAAATTTTTCGTGTTTCATCAATCATTTTTTGCTCTTCTTTTGTATATCCATCTTCTAAGAAAACATCAATATGTGGTAAAACATTATTATAAATAGGATGTGGATAAGCTTCTGGAGCTTTACCATTCGCACCTTCAGCTAAGTCTCTCTTACCTTTAATCCCTGAACCTGAAACTGCTTGATATGTTGTATAAGCTACACGTTTTAATCCAAAAGCATCGTATAAAACTTTGAGTGGCACGACCGACTGAATTGTTGAGCAGTTAGGATTGGCAATGATACCACGTTTAAATTCTGGTTGGTTAACTTCTGGTACAATTAAGTCCACATCGTTTGCCATACGCCATTGACTTGAATTATCAATAACAATTGCTCCAGCTTTTTCGAAAATAGGGGCAAATTGTTTACTTGTTTCGCCACCTGCACTCATTAGCACGTAATCAAATTTTTCACTTGCTGCTTCTTCTGTAAGTTCTTGAACTGTATATGTTTTCCCTTGAAACTCAATTTCTTTTCCTGCTGATCTTGCTGATGAGAATAATACTAACTCATCAAATTGAATATGTTTACGATCAATTGTTTCTAACATTTTTGTTCCGACTAATCCTGTTGCTCCAACTACTGCTAATCTTGTCATAAAAGAATCACTCCATTTAAATATTAATTGAATTTTAAATTACTTATTTTAACTTAAGTTTAAATATCAAAAGCATCGTATAAAACTTCAACCGCTTTATTTCCATTTTCTGCATCAATAACATAAGAAATACTAATTTCAGAAGTTGTTGTTTGATAAAATGGAATATTAGAATTAATTAACGTAATAAATGCTTTTGAAGCTACACCAGACATATCACGCATTCCTGAACCAATTAATGAAATTTTGACGTACGCTTCATTAATTTTATAATCTAATGCATCAAATGTTGTAGAAAGTTCCTCTAAGATACTTGAAATTTGTTGTACATCACTATCTTTAATAGAAAAAGATAGTTGTAAACCTTCAACATTTACGATTTGAGAAATCATATCCACATTAACTGAACCTTCATCTAAAGCAGTAAATAATTGAGTTAGAAGTCGATTATCTGGAAGAGGATAACTAATTGTTACATGCATCATATGTGTATCTAATGCAACTCCAGTTACGGCTTTTTTTTCTAATATTTCTGTTCTTGGCATAATCCATGTTCCTTTCACATTTGATAACGTTCTACCTAAATACAAGGGGATATCATAATTTTTAGCAAGTTCTACACTTCTTGTTTCTAACACACCAGCACCTAAAGCGCTCATTTCCATCATTTCTTCATAAGACACATAATCTAAACGTTTTGCCTCACTCAACATTCTTGGATCAGTAGCATAAACGCCATCAACATCAGTGTAAATTTCACAAGGGATTTGATTACTAGCTGCTAATGCAACAGCAGTCGTATCTGAACCACCACGACCAAGCGTAGTTAACTCTAATTCGTCGTTCACTCCTTGGAAACCTGCTACAACTAAAACATCCTTGTCTTTAAATTCCTTGTTAAATGTTTCAGGATTAATTTCTGCAATTCGACTTTTTAAATGATGACCTACTGTTTTGATACCTGCTTGATATCCAGTCATAGCTCTAGCACTTACGCCAATATCATTTAATACCATCGACAAATAAGAAACTGTTTGTTGTTCACCAGTTGTTAATAATAGAGCAAGTTCTTCATCTTTTGGTGTTGTTGTAAGATGAGAAACATTTTCCATTAATTGATCTGTTGTTTTGCCCATAGCACTTACGACAACAATAAGTTGTTCACCGTCATCTACACGGCGTTTAAGCATTTCTGCAATATTTTTTATCTTTGTAAAATCGGCGACAGATGAACCACCGAACTTTAAAACACGTCGTTTCAAGATTTTACCTCCTAGAATTTAGGGGCACACGTCATAAAAAAGAGCAAGTTCGGAATGTGCGAACTTGCTCGTAATTTATATACAAGTGATGCACTCCATTATTAAATAATAATGACAAACTCTCAGCTCTTAACCACAAAGTCCAACGAACGCTTACTGCGGTTGCAATTCGTTTCGGCATCGCACCCTTTCTATATTAGCCGTGGCAGACAGTATTCTAATATATACTAATGATTGATGCGCCTCATCAATTTCTTATTCAATTACTATGTTTTTAATTATACATAAGCACCTTTTAACTGTAAACCGATTTTTGTGATTTTTTGAAATAAACTGAAAATTATTAAAGTAATATTACTGTTAAAGAAAAGAGATAGTAATAATAAGTAATTTGTGTAAATAATAACAATAATTCGAAAATAATAATATTTTATAAAAAAACTGTCGATAAAGTTCGTTATTTATCGACAGTTTTATACATATTTTAAATTTTAAAAATAGAAGATACCTTATTAAAATCCTGTTATTTTATTTTTGTAACACACCAATTTCTTTTAGATATTCTTCATATGGCAATTCTTTAGATAAACTACCTGGTTGGTTTAAGTCAATCACACGATTAGCGATTGTATTAATAAATTCAAAATCATATGAAGTAAAGATAATTGATCCTTTGAATGAAGCTAATCCATCATTAACAGCTGTAATGCTTTCTAAATCAAGATGATTCGTTGGCTCATCAAGTAGTAAAACATTGGCACTTGAAAGCATCATTTTACTTAACATACAACGTACTTTCTCTCCACCTGATAATACACTTGCTTTTTTCTTAACTTCTTCACCGCTAAATAGCATACGTCCTAAGAAGCCACGTAAAAATGTTTCAGTTTGTTCATCTTCAGGAGCATATTGACGTAACCATTCAACTAAATTCATATCTACGCCTTCGAAGAAATCAGAATTATCTTTAGGGAAATAGCTTAATGAAGTTGTCACTCCCCATTTAAATGAACCTTCATCTGGTTCCATTTCACCAGCAAGTATTTTTAATAGGGTAGTTTTAGCAATTTCACTATCGCCAATTAAAATAGCTTTATCATTTGGATTCATAGTGAATGAAATATTATCTAAAACTTTTTCACCATCAATTGTTTTTGAGATACCATCAACTACTAATAAATCGTTACCAATTTCTCTTTCTGGGGTGAATTTCACATAAGGATAACGTCTTGAAGATGGTTGAATATCATCAAGTTCAATTTTCTCTAATTGCTTCTTACGACTAGTTGCTTGTTTTGATTTTGACGCATTCGCAGAGAAACGAGCAATGAAGTCTTGTAATTCTTTAATTTTTTCTTCTTTTTTCTTGTTTTGTTCTTGAGCCATTTTTTGAGCAAGTTGACTTGATTGATACCAAAAATCATAGTTACCAACATAGACTTTGATTTTGCCAAAATCTAAATCTGCAATATGTGTACATACATTATTTAAAAAATGACGATCATGAGATACGACAATGACAGTATTTTCAAAGTTAATTAAGAAATCTTCTAACCAACTAATGGCAGGAATATCAAGACCATTGGTAGGCTCATCGAGTAATAAAACATCTGGATCTCCAAATAAACTTTGTGCCAATAATACTTTTACTTTTTGATTATTTTCTAACTCTGACATTTGCTTATCATGTAAATCTGGGGTAATACCAAGTCCTGATAGTAGGGAAGCTGCATCTGCTTCGGCATTCCATCCATTCATTTCAGCAAATTCACCTTCTAATTCAGCTGCACGAATGCCATCTTCATCACTGAAGTCAGGTTTCATATAAATTTCGTCTTTCTCTTTCATCACTTCAAATAGACGTTCATGACCTTTTATAACTACATCTAATACACGTTCATCTTCATAAGCAAAGTGATCTTGTTTTAATACTGCTAAACGTTCATCTTTCCCAAGAGAAACATGACCCGTTTGTGAATCAATTTCTCCAGATAAGATTTTTAAGAAAGTAGATTTACCTGCACCATTCGCACCGATAAGTCCATAACAATTACCTTCAGTAAATTTAATATTTACATCTTCAAATAGTTTACGATCACCAAAACGTAAACTTACATCCGTAACTTGTAACATTCATTTACTCCTTTATTCATCGTTTATCTAACGCAAAAAATTATATCATATAATGTTCCTATATTCGACCTTATATCATTTATGTCAATGATACTTTACAAAACTCATGTTATAATACTTAGAAATACACTGCTTAAAGGAGACAACTATGGCATTAGACAAAGATATCGTTGGTTCAATTGAATTTCTAGAAGTTCTTGGATTGGAAGGCTCTACTTATTTATTAAAAGGTCCAAATGGTGAACAAGTGAAGTTAAATCAGTCAGAAATCAATGAGGAAGATGAATTCGAAATTGGAGAAGAATATAGTTTCTTCATTTATCCAAACCGTTCAGGTGAATTATTTGCTACTCAAAATATGCCTGATATTACAAAAGATAAATATGATTTTGCAAAAGTATTAAAAACAGATAGAGATGGTGCAAGAGTAGATGTTGGTTTACCAAGAGAAGTGCTTATTCCATGGGAAGATTTACCTAAAGTTAAATCGTTATGGCCTCAATCAGGAGATTATGTATTAGTCACATTAAGAATCGATAGAGATCATCAAATGTTCGCGCGTTTAGCTAGTGAAACAATTGTGGAAAAAATGTTTACACCTGTATCTAATGATGATATGCAAAATCAAGTATTAAAAGCAAGACCTTATCGTTTATTACGTATCGGTACTTTTTTATTAACTGAGGATGGTTACAAAGTATTTGTACATGAGTCTGAACGTAAACATGAGCCAAGACTAGGCGAAGCTGTAGAAGTACGTATTATCGGGCATAATGAAAAAGGTGAATTGAACGGTTCATTCTTACCACTCGCACATGAACGTTTAGATGAAGATGGTCAAGTCATCTTTGATTTGTTAGTAGAGTATGATGGTGAACTTCCATTTTGGGATAAATCAAGTCCGGAAGCAATTAAAGAAGTATTCAACATGAGTAAAGGTTCATTTAAACGTGCAATTGGTCATTTATATAAAAGAAAAATTATAAATATTGAAACTGGAAAAATTACATTAACTAAAAAAGGTAAAACCCTTATTCAAGAATAATGAGTTCATGAAAAACGAGTTTCTTCTATATTATATAGATAGTTCAAAACCATTGAAAGGTAACACTTTCGATGGTTTTTTTATGGGTTTTATTTATATAAAACATAAGTTTTTTGATAAATTAACAAAATATTTACAATTACTCTATTTTACATTAACAAAAAGTATGTAATATAAGCATTGTAAGAAATACATATAACATTTTGGGTTATCTATAATTAGGAGGATGTTTTAATGAAGAAATGGCAATTAGTTGGTACAACTGTTTTAGGTGCTACTGTTCTTTTAGGCGCATGTGGCGGTGGAAATAGTGGCGGCAGTGGTTCAGGAGATGGAAAAGACCTTGAAGGTTCTGCAAAAGGTGAAGGTTCATCTACTGTTGCTCCAATCGTTGAAAAATTAAATGAAAAATGGGCTAAAGATCATCCAAGCGCAACTATTTCATCTGGTCAAGCAGGTACTGGTGCTGGTTTTGAAAAATTCATCGCTGGTGAAACAGACTTCTCACAAGCTTCTAGACCTATCAAAGATGAAGAAAAACAAAAATTAGAAGACAAAAACATTAAATATAAAGAATTTAAAATTGCACAAGATGGTGTAACTGTTGCTGTTAATAAAGATAATGACTTTGTAAAAGAATTATCTAAAGATCAATTGAAAAAAATCTACAGTGGCGAAGCTAAAACTTGGAAAGATGTAGATTCTAGCTGGCCTAACAAAGAAATCAAAGCTTTCTCTCCAAACTCAAGTCATGGTACTTATGACTTCTGGGAAGAAGAAGTTATGGATAAACAAGATATCAAAGCTCAAAAAAATGGAGATACTAACGTTATCGTTCAATCAGTTGAGAAAAACAAAGAAAGTATTGGTTACTTCGGTTATAACTTTTATAAACAAAATAAAGATAAATTAAAAGAAGTTAAAATTAAAGGTGACGATGGTAAATCTGTAGAACCTACTAAAAAGACTATCCAA
This sequence comes from Staphylococcus sp. HMSC057A08, assembly GCF_001812925.1. Lineage (NCBI taxonomy): Bacteria > Bacillati > Bacillota > Bacilli > Caryophanales > Staphylococcaceae > Staphylococcus > Staphylococcus sp. HMSC057A08. The sequence continues at coordinate 308,803 of NZ_KV810854.1, forward strand.
GATGGTTCTTATCCTTTAAGTAGACCATTATTCTTATATGTTAAAGAAAAATCATTAGAAGATAATGATGTTATGAGAGAATTCTTGAAATTCACTTTAGATGATAAAGGTAAATCAGCTGAAGATGCTGGATACGTTGCTTCACCAAGCAAAGTTTATAAAGATGAAATTAAAGAATTAGATAAATACAAAAAAGATTCTGACAAATAATAATCATTATTAATATAAAGGGCTGGGAATTAACAACTCATGTAAATGTTACATGAGTTGTTCAGGATATATACATGGGTGATTGTTAAAGTGTTTTAAATTAATTTGAACTCATTCGTTACCTGATAATTTCCTGCTCTTTTTTAAAATCTATTGGGAGAAATAAAAAGAGAGGGTTACATATGGCTTCTAACACTAATGTTAGAGAGATGATAGCTAAAAATAACGCTAAAAAAGGTGGATTTTCTGATAAAATCGTGCCAATTATTTTAGGAATTATTGCTGCCATCTCTATTTTAACAACTATCGGTATACTATTTACGTTAATCACTGAAACAATCACATTCTTTACACGTGTTTCAATTACTGAGTTTCTTTTTACTAAAGATTGGAGCCCTACAAGTTCTGATCCTAAATATGGTATTTGGGCTTTAATTCTTGGTACTTTAAAAATCACTTTCATTGGTACTTTAGTGGCTGTTCCTATCGGATTAGGGGCTGCAATCTACTTAAGTGAATATGCAAGCGATAAAGCAAGACGTATTATTAAACCTATTCTTGAAATCTTAGCTGGTATTCCAACTATCGTATTCGGTTTCTTTGCTTTAACTTTTGTAACACCTTTATTAAGAACATTTATACCTCAACTCGATAGTTTTAACTCTATCAGTCCTGGTATCGTAGTTGGAATAATGATTGTTCCAATTATTACAAGTATGAGTGAAGATGCAATGGCTTCTGTACCTAATAAAATGCGGGAAGGTGCTTTTGGTTTAGGTTCAACTAAATTTGAAGTGGCAACTAAAGTCGTATTACCAGCTGCCGCTTCTGGTGTAATTGCTTCAATTGTACTTGGTATTTCTCGTGCTATTGGTGAAACAATGATCGTATCATTAGCTGCAGGTAGTTCACCGACATCATCTTTAACATTAACAAGCTCTATTCAAACAATGACAGGTTATATTGTTGAAATTGCTACAGGTGATGCGACATTCGGTTCAGATATTTACTATAGTATTTATGCAGTTGGCTTCACATTATTCATTTTCACATTAATTATGAACTTAATTTCATACTGGATATCTAAGCGTTATAGAGAGGAGTATTAATATGACAGCAACGACTGATCCAAGAGCTAAAGGTTTAGTTGACAAAAATAAAGTCGAAAAAAATCTATCTAGTCGTGATAAAAAAAATAGTCTTAATAAATGGCTATTCTTTGCATGTATTGTATTTGCTTTAATCGTTCTTGCCGCACTACTGATTCAAACACTTGTAAAAGGTGTAGGACATTTAACACCTGAATTCTTTACAAGTTTCTCATCTTCAACACCATCACAAGCTGGGATTAAAGGCGCATTAGCTGGTACATTATGGTTAATGATTACTATTATCCCAATTTCTATTATCTTAGGTGTTGGTACAGCAATTTATCTTGAAGAATACGCACGCGATAATATGTTTACAAGTTTCGTTAAAATTTGTATTTCTAACTTAGCTGGTGTCCCTTCAATTGTATTTGGTTTATTAGGTTTAACATTATTTGTACGTGGCGCTGGTATTGAATCATTATCTTTAGGAAATACTGTTATCGCTGCTGCTTTAACAATGTCATTACTTATCTTACCGATTATTATCGTTTCAAGTCAGGAAGCGATTCGTGCCGTACCTAATTCTGTAAGAGAAGCATCTTATGGTCTAGGTGGAAACAAATGGCAAACAATTAGAAAAGTGGTTTTACCCGCTGCTTTACCTGGTATTTTAACGGGATTTATTTTATCACTTTCACGTGCATTAGGTGAAACAGCACCATTAATCTTAATCGGTATTCCGACTATTTTCTTAGCAGTACCATCTGGTTTATTCTCAATGTTTACTGCTTTACCAACTCAAATTTATACTTGGGCTAAAATGCCACAAGCTGAATTCCAAAACGTGGCATCAGCAGGTATTATCGTATTACTTGTTATCTTATTATTAATGAACGGTTTAGCAATTTTCTTACGTAATAAATTTTCTAGAAAATATTAAGCATTTTATTATTAAAGTTATTTGGGATAGAGAGAAAGGTTTCTGCTTTCTCTCTTAAAATAAAAGGAGTTTTATATATGGCAAAAATCAATGTAGATGAAAAGAAAAAGAACGTTGAAGATGTTGTTGATCAACACTCAAATCACACTCATCCAACAAACGACACACAACATAACGACAATCAGTCGCAAAAGACAACAATTGTAACAACTAATAATGAAAATAAAAAAGATATTAAACCTGACAGTGAAAGAAAAGTAGTTTATTCAACTCAAAATTTAGATTTATGGTATGGTGAAAATCATGCTTTACAAAACATCAATTTAGATATCTTAGAAAATAATGTCACTGCGATTATCGGACCTTCTGGCTGTGGTAAATCAACGTATATTAAAACATTAAATCGTATGGTTGAATTAGTACCATCAGTTAAAACTGCGGGTAAAATTTTATACAGAGGACAAAATATTTTTGATAGCAACTATTCAAAAGAAAAACTAAGAACGAATGTAGGAATGGTATTCCAACAACCAAATCCGTTTCCTAAATCAATTTATGACAATATTACTTATGGTCCAAAAATCCATGGTATTAAAGATAAAAAATTACTTGATGAAATTGTTGAAAAGTCATTACGTGGTGCTGCAATTTGGGATGAATTAAAAGACAGATTACATACAAATGCGTATGGATTATCAGGGGGACAACAACAACGTGTTTGTATTGCTAGATGTTTAGCAATTGAACCAGATGTTATTTTAATGGATGAACCTACGTCTGCATTAGATCCTATCTCTACTTTAAGAGTTGAAGAACTTGTTCAAGAATTAAAAGAAAATTATTCTATCATTATGGTTACACACAACATGCAACAAGCTGCACGTGTTTCTGATAAAACAGCATTCTTCCTTAATGGTTATGTAAATGAATATGACGATACTGATAAAATCTTCTCTAATCCTTCAGACAAACAAACAGAAGATTATATTTCTGGTCGTTTTGGTTAATGCTTAATGAAAATTATTAGACAAAAATATGAAGGCCAATTGGACGATTTAATTAAAGAACTTCGTCGTCTTGGTCTTCGTGTTTATTCAAATGTTAACAATGCTATTGAATCATTGAGTGAAGATGATAGAAACTTTGCTAGACACGTTATTGAAAAAGATAAAGAAATTAACAAATTTGATTATGACATTAACGAACAAGTAATCATGTTAATTACGAAACAACAACCCATTGCTACTGATTTAAGAATGATGATAGCAGCTTTAAAAATTTCTACTGATTTTGAAAGAATGGGGGATAATGCTGCAAATATCGCTCATATTCGACTAAGAGTAAAAATTACAGATCATTATGTCTTAACACGTTTAAAAACAATGGGTAAACTTGCATTATTAATGTTAGAAGACTTAAATACTGCTGTTAAAAATGAAGATTTAACATTGATTAAAGAAATTATCGAACGTGATAAAGATATTGACGATTTATACGTGAATATTGTTAACACAACTTATCTAATTGATAATGATCCGTTTGTAGCTGGACAAGCGCATTTAGCTGCACGTAACTTAGAAAGAGTAGGGGATCATGTAAGAAATATAGCAGAAAGTGTTTATTATTACTTTACTGGTGAACATTTTGATAAATATGATCGTTAAACTACTTTATAGTTGATAGTTTTATTCAAACTAAAAAAATCAAAGTAAAGGAGTGAGACACTATTCATTTTGAATAGTGTCTCACTCCTTTATAATACATTAATTATGTTCGATTTCATTTGTAAGTATTTCTACTTCATCTACTAATTCTGAAATATACGCAATAGTAGATTTAAGTGGGGCATTTGTTGTTATATCAACGCCTGCTACTTTTGCAAGTTCAACTGGATTTTTACTTCCTCCAGCTTTTAACGTTTCTAACCATGCATCGACTGCTTTTTGTCCTTCTTTTTTAATTTTTTGAGAGACCACTGTGCCAATAGTTAATCCAGCTGAATACGTATATGAATATAATCCCATATAATAATGTGGTTGTCTCATCCAAGTTAATTCCATTCCATCAGTAAGTTCAACCGCATCACCAAAGAATTGTTCATAAACATTTCTCATTAACTTATTAAGAACCGGTGCTGTTAAAGATTCACCGTTATCAACTTTTTTATATACTTCTCTTTGATATGCTGCTTCTAGTAAATGCGTGACCATATTATGATAATATGTGCGAGATATGATTGAGCCAATCACCCATCGTTTAAAACGTGCATCATTACTATTACTAAATAAGTAGTTTGCCATTAGCATTTCATTCATTGTAGAAGGCGCTTCTACAAAATACATAGATGCTTCTGAATCTAATAAATGTTGATGTTTTTGTGACAATGTAAAATGACCAGCGTGACCCAATTCATGCGCTAATACGAAGGTTTCTGCCATTTTACCTGTCCATGAAATAAATACATATGAATGCGTAAAATAAGGGCTAGCACAATACGCGCCAGTATCTTTACCTTTATTTTGAGCAAAATCAATCCATTGATGATTATAAGCATTATCAACCATTTTAATATAGTCATCGCCTAAAACACCTAAAGCACCGTGAATATATTGTTTTGAGTCTTCTATTGAAATATCTGGTTCATAACTTGGATCAACTGATATTTTTAAATCTTCAAATCGCATTTTATCTAAGTTATGAATTCTTTGCAGTATTTTGGCATATTTTTGCATCACAGGTGCTAAATCACTCATGATGACATCAATTTGTCTATCATACATTTCACGTGTAACTTCTTGTTCTTGTAGTAAATAATCTATAACAGAATCATAGCCTCTTAAATTAGCCTCAATTTTTTCTTGTTGCACATGTTGATTATATGTTGCAGCTGTTGTGTGTTGATATTTACGTAATGCATTACTAAAAGCTTCGAAACTTTTACGTCTAAACTCTGGATCTGAACTGTCTTCATATTCGTTTTCAAAAGTTGCATAATCTAAAGGATACGTTTCATGATTATGTTCAAACGATTCAAACGCAATATCAAGCATTTTAGTTGTTCCATAGAGTTCATAAGCACTTTGAAAAGTAGGTGACAAACTAGCAAGCACTTCTTCAACTTCTGAAGATAATTGATAAGGTTTACGTTTTATTAATTTTTCTAGATAATGAGGACTATTGAACTGTTCTTTTAGCTCTTTTAATTTATCATCAGAGAGTATCATTATTTCAGATTCAACAAATGATAATAAACTAGATATCTTACCATAAGATGTTGATAGTTTGGCATTTAACGTTTGCGCTAATTCATTTGTAGTATCGACACTTAATCTAAGTTCAGCATAATTACCTAATCGATCAAATTGTATAAGTAAGTCTTCATATTCTTTAAGCGCATCTAGAATAATTTTAGTTTCTGATAAATTATTTTTATATTTTCGATTAAATTGATCGGATTTCTCTAATACATCATTTAAAGTATTATAAAATGCTTCATCATTCGTAAATAAATCTTCTAAATTCCATTTTTCATTATCTGGAACATGTTTTCTGAGTGGTAAGCCTGTGTTCATTTTATTCACTCCTAAATAGTTAGTCTCATATATATTATACATAATATTATTTGTAAACTCAGTTTTAAGCCTTTAGTCTGAGTCATTTTAATAATTAAGAAGGTATAATTATTTATAAAAGTATTGTATATTACATATTATAAAATATAAAAGTTGAGGCGTTTTTTATGACGATATTTGATATGCCAAATTATCTTTGGATTACAATCGTAGCAATGATGATATTAACTGTCTTTTGTACATTGGTACTGAAAAAATGGTTTTCAGCAACAGTAATTACCTTCGTTGTTTTAGCAATATTAGCTTTCTTTATTCCTAATTTTTATAATATAACGTTCCAGCCTTTATTAGGCTATGCGGCTTTTCTTGCCATTATAAGTTTAATGATTAGTTTCCTTTTATGGTATTTTACAAGAGGATGGCGCCGAGAACGTAAAGAAAAGCAATTGGAAAAAGAGATGAAAAAATATGATCACGACGAGTACATGTATCGCCGTCGTGATAGAAGATAAATATAAGGGAGTAGGATAGAATTCATTTTGAATTCGTTATCCCACTCCTATTTATATTATTAATGGTGTATAACATGATTATTTTTTAAAGGCTTTTTCAATTTTATTTAATTGATGAATAGTTGTTTCAATACCACCTTCACTAAAATACCAAGCGTTAGCTTCAAATTGATATACTTGGTGATTTTTTATTGCTTTCATATCTTTTATCACTTTATTATTTAAAGCAGAAGGTAACGTTTTGTCATCCGCATTTTTAGTTCGATTAATTACAAACAATTTATTAGGATTAATTTTATTTAAATACTCATTAGTAACTATATTACCAGCTGAATTTGCTTTCATTTTAGGATCAGCGTGATTAATTCCTAAATCTTTATTTAAGAAGCCCCCGAATCTACCAGTTGGTCCGAAGACACTAATGCCTTTATCATCAACATTTAAAAGTAATACGGTATCATTATTCATTACTTTTTTAGTCTCTTTCACTTCTTCACTTAATTTATGATTAAGCGCTTTTGCTTTTTCTTCTTTTTTGAAAATTTTACCAAACAATGTCGTATGTTCTTTAATTGATGAAATATAATGATCATTATCGGGACTAACAAATAAAATTTTAGCATTAGGCGCCGCTTTTTTCATTTCATCTATTGTTTTTGTATGTGATTGTCTAAATGAAGCAAAGATAACATTAGGCTTTGATTTAGCTAATTCATCATAATTAGGTCTTCCAGGATTGCCTAGATTTGTATATTTACTGTTTTTAAATTCCGAAAGGGAAGAAGGTAAGAATGAAGCACCTTGTCCTTTAGCAATAGAAACTATTTTATCTTGAAGTCCCATTTGTTGCATAATATCTAACGCGCCATAATCTAGTACTGCTACACGTTTTGGATTAACTGGTACTTTAACTGTTTCTGTTTTATTTTTGCCTCTACTATGTGTATGATTCTTATCCTTAAATTCATATGTATTTTTTACTGTAATGGTATTTTTACTAGATGAAGAATTTGAATCCGATTGCTTATTACATGCTGATAAAATTAAAATAACTGATAAAATTAATAGAATATATTTAAATAATTTTTGCATTTTCTTACCTCCTAGAGAACATTATAATAGAAAATGATAATCATTATCAATTAAATATTTACGTTTTATAACATTATTTTACCTAAAATATTACATATTCCTTTTATATTAGTAGTGATTTCTTTAATACATGTATTAGACTTAAAATAAGTGATCTTATTGATTATTCGATAATTTTAAAAGGAGTATATTGCTCATAATATTGGAAAGGTATATTTAATAAAATCGTCTTAATAAACGATAATCAAAATTATAAGAATGGATCATTTTTTATGATATAAAAGTCATTCTTTGAAATAATTGTTATTATAAATCATGGTCCATTATCATCGATAGACCGTAAATTGATAAGGTAGAACAGGTAATAAATTATTTATCTGCAAAAATAATTTGATATCTTACATTATGTAAACTAAATAAGCATTCAATAATTGATTCATTATCAAAATATATTGTGTCATAAATACCAACACTAGATTCATATTAGTATTTTCTACGTTATATATAACGTAGTTGATTTTTATTATAACAAATTATAACTAAGTCAATCGTTTTAGATAGATCAATGTTAACCAAAGAATGATAACTAAAATGTATCATTAAAGTGTCATTAAAATAGAATAGGTCCCCTAATTGTTATACACATAACTTCCTATAATATATATTATGTAAACTAAATTGTTGAAATCTGTATTTTTATATGAATATCTTCAATTTAAGCTTTTTAACAAAATACAGATATTTAAAGTTTTAATATATTCCTTAACTCATTTACATATGCCCATGCATTCTAATTTTATGAGTATTTATTTAAAGTTATTATTTTTCTACAGTTCGGTAATCAATATCTAAAGTATTGAATCATGGTTGTCGACATTACGATTCATACAATCATTCTTAATTATTTGATAAATCAATCAAAGCGGAATGATTTCTATTAGATTAGTTATTTGATGATATAATAACTATGTATTTATCATTTGAATTATAAAACACTATAAAATTTATTTTTTATAAAATATTAAAAATAAATTTCTTTTGATGTATCATTGATAAAAATGATTGATATGCTATTATTAATTTGTAGGATGCAACTTGTATTTACAACTTAGAATTTACCTACACTATTTATAATTAGTCTCTATCACTAATTATAAAAAAGCATACTGGCAAGATTGCCAATATGCTTTTTATTCTAATTGTTATTTTTTAATCTTCTTACGTATACGATTCAATGTTTTAAATAGCCAATATTTAGGTTTATTAATTGGTTTATAGAAGTCTCCAATTAACTCCTCGATATACACATTAAACCCTCTTTTAAAGCGATAAACACCATAATCTTCACTATTTTCAGTAAAATCACCAGATAAACCGTAAAAATTATATCGATCATATCCATGGTCAAAGCAATAATTCATCATAAACCAATGCATCATGTATGGTCCCATATAATTATTGTATTTTTCTGATGAGCCACCTGAGAAATAGTTTACTTCATAAGCATTTGCAAAGTATACTCCAGAAGCTAAGTTTAAAATTTGTCCATCAGTTTGACGTAATTCACTTGCATGTAAGAGCTCTTTTTGGTCATGTTCTATTTGTTTATCTAATTCAGCAATTTTTTTCAGCTGTTTGTCACTTTTATTGTCTTTAGACATCATTTGATCACGACGCGTTTCTTTATCATTTAAAGAGGTTTGCAATGATTTAATATAGTCATCTAAATCAATATATGCTAATGGCACTAATGCTTTATCGCCGTATGTATCTATAAAATTATAAAAATATTCATCTGTTTTTGAAACAAAACCGGTACGTGCTTCTGTTTCACGATACAAGTCTAAGAAAATGTTTAGTTCATCTCTTTTAAGAAATCTTACTTTTACTCCATAGTTTATCGCTTTATTTATATTTCTTTTACGTTGACTATCAAACTGCTTTTTCAATGATGCAGGTGTTTCACCTTTTAGATAATTTACACCCATCCATCTCACTTGACTAGAGCGATCATATTTCGTAGTGAAACCATGATGTTCGTAACCATGTGATTTAAATAAATTAACTAAAGCATCATTTTTTTCGTGACCTTCAACCGGATTGATATCTTTATCATAAATTTGATAAATCCAATATGGATCAAGTTTTACATATAAACATTGATGTTGGTGTAGGTATTTTTCTAATTCTCTTAGGTAAAAATCAACAAGACCTAAATCGGAATAATCCATCACCGGTCCACGATTTGAATAGTATACATAACTTCCCATAGTTGGAATTTTTGAGAAAAGACTTGCAGCAATCACTTTATTACTTTCATCTTTTACGCCTAATAACACAACTTCAAATCCGTCATTTTCTCTAGTTTTTATATTTTCAGTAACTTGAAAGTAATGACTCTCTAATGATGGATTTTGTACGAAGGTTTCATATTCTTTAACTGTTAACTCTGTAAATTTCATATTCGCACTATCCCCCTCTTAATTCAATCTTTTTTTAATTTTTTTAAGTGTTGTATATAGTGAATACATTGGTTTATTTATAGGTTTAACGAAATCACCAACATATTCAATTACATCTGCATTAAATCCTTTTTTAAATTTTACAACACCTGCATCTTCAGCATCATCTGTAAAATGACCACTAATCCCATAAAAATTATAACGGTCAATGCCATGATCAATTGCATAATTAATCATAGTCCATTGAACTGCATAACTTCCAGCGAAGTGTCTATATTTATTTGACGTTCCACCTGCATAATATACAACTTCAAATGGATTAATAAAGAAGAATCCAGCAGATATTGGTAATTCGTTACCATGTTCTAATTGAAGTTGTGTTGCTTCATCAATTTTTTGCTCATTTGCTTTTAATTGCTGTTCTAAATTTATTTTTTTATTTTGTGCTTTTTTGTTATCTGGTCGTTTTTCAATATCTTTTAGAGCTTTGTTTAAGTCTTTATTTAATGTCTGACGTTCTGCATGAAGTTCTTCAAGATATTCATCAAATTTTATATATGCGAGAGGTACTAATACTCTATCTTTAAAATGATCAAATCGATTATAGTAAAAACTATCCTCTCTATCAGAAAATTCTTTAGTCTCTGATGTATCTTCCATAAATGATCTGAAAATAGGTAATTCTTCTTTAGTAAGAAATCTTACTTTAACACCATTTTTTTGGACTTTTTTAGTATTTCTTTTTCGTAAACTATCCATTCCATTTAATACATCTTTAGCAGTTTTATCCTTTAAATTTAAAACTGAATGGAACCGAATTTGTAATATTGGATCAAATCCTGTTGTAAACCCTTCGTGTTGATATCCTAATTGTTTCATTTTATCGAAGAACCAATCATTCCCAGCATTTCCTGTAATATCACCATCATAATTACGATATTGATAAGGCAAATAAGGGTCTATACGTACATATAAACAATATTGTTGTTTTAAATATTTACTTAATTCGTTAAAGAAAAAGTGAACGAGTTCTTTGTTTTCATAATCAATGACTGGACCACGATTTGAATAAAAATATTTAAAAATTTTCATAACGGGTACAGCAGTTAGCATACAAGCAGCAATGACTTCATTATCTTTATTTTTAATTCCTACTAAATGAGTTTCAGTTTTCTCAGCAACTTTTAACTCATAATTTTCAGTCATCTGTGTAAAATGGCTATATGGCATTTTTTCAGTAAAATCGCCAAATTCTGTAGCTGTTAAATTTGTAAACTTCATTATCTCTATAACTCCTAATTTAGAATCTTTATTTAATTTGAGTTGACTAATTTTAAAATTTTAGCTTATGTATATGTTGTGAATACGCATCGGTCTAATCTCAATAAGTATACACTAGATAAGGTTAAAACTAAAATATAAACCTGTATACACTTCCAATTAACCTAAATGCGCTTAAATTCTTGGCTTCTATCTTCTCCAAATAATAAGAGCTGAAAAAGAATGATTTTCAGCTCTTAAATTCATATCTAATTTCATTTTAAATCAATTAATACTACATTGCTACTAATTCTTAAGTATTTCATGCTATGAATACTTTAAATAGCTTTTATTTTATACTATGCTAATAGTTATTTAAAATTTGTCTAATCTCCCTTAAGTATTCTCCTGTTTGATTTAAGTCATCATTTTCAAATCTTCGAACGATTTCACTTCCAATAACAACACCATCTACATCTTTTACCAAATCTTTTATATGGTCTGTAGTTCTTATTCCAAATCCTGCTACAACTGGAAGAGCTGTAAAAGATTTAATCATTTTTATCTGGTCTTTAAGCTTTGGATGAAACGTTCCATCTTCTCCTGTAGTAGCATTCATCGTTACAGTATAGATAAATCCTTCAGCATGTTTTGCTATATTTTGTATACGATTTGTATCTGCCGTCATTGCTATTAATGAAATTATTTTTACTACTCTATTATCATTTAATTGTTGTTTTAATTGTTCTATTAATTCAAATGGTAAGTCTGGAATAATTACTCCATAAACACCAATATCATCGCATTTTTTAAAAAAGGCTTTTTCTCCATAACTTAAAATAACATTATAGTATGTCATTAGGACATATTTACAATTAATTTCGTTTTGATGTTTATCTAACTCATCAAATATATAGTCGATTGTTATATGATTTTGAAGTGCTTCATGACCAGCTTTCATAATGATAGGTCCATCAGCTACAGGATCTGAAAATGGAATACCAATTTCTATAATATCTGCTCCACTTTTATCAAGTAATTTTACATTTTCTAAAAATTGTCTATTACCCATGATATAAGGAATAAATAATTTACTCATTTTTATCCTCCTTTCTTTGTTGGATATATTGTTGAATCGTTTCCATATCTTTATCTCCACGTCCAGATATTGTCACTACTAATATATCGTTTTGTTTCATTTGAGGTGCTAATTTTTCTACATAACTTAATGCATGTGCACTTTCTATAGCGGGGATAATACCTTCTATTTTGGTGAAGCGGACAAGTGCTTCCATTGCTTCTTCATCGCTAGCACATTCATAGGTTACTCTTCCAATATCATGATAATATGAATGTTCAGGTCCAATACCTGGGTAATCTAATCCTGCTGAAATAGAATGTGCCAATTCAATTTGTCCATGTTCATCTTGGATTAAATACATTTTTGATCCATGAAGCACACCAGCCTTTCCTTTCCCTATCGCAAGTGCATGTTGATTAGTATCCTTACCTCTGCCAGCTGCCTCCACCCCGTATAATTTCACATTATCTTTGATAAAAGGATAAAATGTTCCTATTGCATTAGAGCCTCCTCCTACACAAGCAACTACTGCATCTGGCAAACGATGTTCCTTCTCTAATAGTTGTGATTTTATTTCTTGACCAATTACACTCTGAAAATCTCTAACCATTGTTGGAAATGGATCCGGTCCTAAAGCTGATCCTAATAGATAATGTGTATCTTCTACGTGACTTACCCAATACTGTAGCGCTTTATTAACTGCGTCAGATAAAGTTCCTTGACCTTCATCCACAGCTTCAACTTTAGCTCCTAATAATTCCATTCTAAATACATTAAGTTGTTGCCTTTTGATGTCTTCTCTTCCCATAAAAACAATCAATTCCATATCAAATAATGCAGCCACTGTGGCACTTGCAACTCCGTGTTGTCCAGCTCCCGTTTCTGCAACAAGTTTATGTTTACCCATTCGTTTAGCGAGCAATGCTTGACCTATGGCATTATTGATTTTATGGGCACCAGTATGATTTAAATCTTCTCTTTTTAAATAAATTTTAGCCCCACCTAATGTTTCTGTGTATGATTTCGCATAAGTCAATGGTGTTTCTCTCCCAACATAATCCTTTAAATAATATGCTATCTCTTGTTGGAATTTAGGATCACTTTTGGCTTTTTTATACGCTCTCTTTAATTCAATGATAGCTGGCATTAATGTTTCCGGTACATATTGTCCTCCGTACTCACCAAAAAAACCTAGTTCATTTGCTTCAGTTTGTATCTGTTTCATATTCTAAGCTCCTTTTAACGTAATTTATAATTGTTTCCATTTTCAATTTATCCTTGCATTCATTTGTCTCTATACCACTGGATATATCATAGCCTTTATGTGATAAATTTAGCTTTTCAATCTGTTGAATAGCATTTATGTTTATTCCTCCTGCAATAAGATAAGGAATGTCTTGGCTTACTGATTCTAATATTTTCCAATTAAACGTTTGACCCGTACCACCCAATTGAATTGAAGGAGTATCAATAATAAATAAATCCACCCATGGCTTATATTGATTAATATCTCTATTCAAATTTTCTGTAGCCGGCAACGCTTTAATTATCTTAATATTCTTAAAATTCAATTTAACTTTTTGGATTAATTCAATTGCTTCATTACCATGAAATTGAATGGCATTCACATTGGTTTGTTGCAACAATGTATTTAATTCTTTATATGTAGGATTCACAACAACTATAACTCGATGAATGTGCTTTGCTACAAATTGATTTAAATAGTTAATTTGTTCTATATTTAAATGACGTTTACTTTTTGGATAATGAATAAAACCTATCATGTCTATGTCTAAGGAATTGACTTTTAAAATATCACTTTTTGTTTTAAAACCACAAAATTTTAGTATATTCATTTCTCTTTATTTAGTTTTAATGAAGGTAATAACGATGATATATTATTACTATTCATTAAAGCTCCTCCCACAAGTAATCCGTCTATTCCACTACTTACAATTTTTTTTACATCATTTAAAGTTGTAATACCACTTTCAGAAATATAGTAATAACCTTCTTTTTTCATTTCCAAAATGTCATTAGTATGTTCTACTTTAGTAATAAATGTTTTTAAATCTCTATTATTTACTCCAATGATTTTAGGTTTAATTTGATATGCGCGTTCTAACTCTTCTTTGTTATGGACTTCAACTAAGACTTCTAAGTTTTGAGACATTGCATAATGATATAAAGACTGAAGTGTATCATTGGTTAAAATATTTATTATTAATAAAATAATAGAAGCTCCAGCTCTCTTAGCAAGATCAATTTGAAGCGGATCAATGATAAAATCCTTACATAATACTGGTAAATGTGTGAGTTGTGTTAACGTTTGTAGACGTTCAAAACTTCCTCCAAAATATTTTTCATCGGTTAAAATTGAAATAGCATTTGCTCCATGATTTTCATATTTAGCAATTTGATGCTCTAAGTTAATGTCCTTGAATGCTTTTACAGAAGGACTTTTAGATTTTATTTCTGCAATAATACTCAATGTTGATTCTCTTTTCAAAGTGGTTTCTAGAGCTGACTTATAAGATACATCAACTTTTTTAATATGTTTTATTTTATCAGTATAATACCCATCACTTAGTAATTGTTTTTTATACTGTACAATCTCATCTAATATTGTCACTTTTATTCCCCTTTCATCAACTGATATTGTTTTAAGGCTTTGCCACTATCAATTAAATCTTTTGCTAAATCAACGCCCTTTTTAATACTATCCACTCTATTTGATATATATAAGGCTAATGCTGCATTCAGCACTACGACATTTCTTTTAGGGGAATGATCTTTTCCACTTAATATATCAATGGTAATGTTTTTATTTTCTTCAGGTGTACCACCTTGAAGTTCTATATTATTCGCATTAGCAATGCCGTAATCTCGTGCATTTAAAACATAATGTGAAATAGTTCCATCTTCATGCAATTCATATATTTCGTTATCCCCAGATAACGTTGCTTCATCCATTCTATTCGCGCCATGAAGTACGATACCTCTTCGTCGTCCTAAATCTTTCATAGTTTTAATAATCATGGATAATTGGGAAGCATCGTATACCCCCATTACTTGATAATCTAATTTAAAAGGATTGATTAATGGTCCGACAATATTGAAAATAGTTGGTTCATGAATGAGTTTTCTAATAGGTTGAATATATTTCATAATTGGATAAGATTCCATAGCACTGATAAATGCTAAATGCGTTTTAGATACTTGTTTGGCTACATTCGCTACTTTCGTAGTAGGAATGTGTAATTGTTGTAATAAATCGGTACTTCCAGAATTAGATGTAATGCTTTTATTTCCATGTTTAATGACTGGAACATCTGCACTTGCTACTACAAATGATACTGTCGTTGAAATATTGAAACTATTTGATTTATCTCCTCCTGTTCCACAAACACATATACTTCCTTTGTATTCAGGTTGAGTTGAATACATCGTATGAATAAGACTTTTCACTATATAAGTTAATTCTTTTTGTTGTATCGACTTATTTGTGAAAGCTTGTAATAACTTTACTTTATCTTGAGTATGACATTCTGGATTGATGAGATATTGAATAAATTCAGTAGTTTCATGTTGTGAGAGTGTTACATGGCTTTGAATTTGGTTGAGTAATGTTAAGGTCATCATATTTACCTCTTTCCTTTACGATATCGATAAAATTTTTAATTATTTGTTGTCCTTGGTCTGTTGCAAACGACTCGGGATGATATTGAATACCAAAATGTAATCCATTTTTTGTTTCATAAGATTGAATGCAATCTTTTGTTCTTCCAGTAATTATTAATTGTGATGGAAAAGAGATTTCATCACTTATTAATGAATGGTAACGCATTATATTAAATTGATTTGCTAAGTTGTTATATAATTTAGTTTGTTGAATAACTGTTAATATATCGACTTTACCATGCATGACTTTTTCACCTTGAATAACATGGCCACCGTAATAGCATGTTATTGCTTGTGCACCTAAACATACGCCCAATATCGGTAAAGATTTATACCTTTCAATAATATTTAATAGATGGTTACTATCTAAAGGATGACCAGGTCCTGGAGATATGATGAGACCATCACTTTGGTTAACGTAATTAAGCACATCTTTATCATCTGGATATTTAACAATGACGTCGTCTAATTGACTTACTATATCAACTAAGTTATATGTAAATGAGTCATAATTATCAATGATTAAAATCATGGTGTTACCTCCAATAAACTTTTTGCTTTTAATAATGTTTCTTCTAATTCTTTTTCTGGTACTGAATCATAAACCACCCCACATCCTGCTTCGACTTTCACGGTAGTATCATCGATTAACATTGTTCTTATTGCTAAGGCAAAATCTAAATTCTGATTGCAATTAATGTAGCCTACACCACCACTATATAGGCCACGTTTATATGGATATGTCTCATATATACGCCTAATTGCTCTAAGTTTTGGAGCTCCTGAAACAGTTCCTGTAGGTAATAAATTAGCAATTACTGTCATAGGAGATAATTCTCGCTTAATCTCACCTCTTACTTCGCTTACAATATGCATGACATGTTCATATTTTTCAATTTTCATTAATTTTGTAATTTTTGAACTACCGGTTCTACTGACTCTATGTATATCATTTCTGCCTAGATCAACAAGCATTCGATGTTCGCTTAATTCCTTTTCATCACTCAATAATTGCTCTGCATTTTGCTTATCTTCTTTTATGGTTTTACCTCTTTTAATTGTTCCAGCGATTGGATTCGTAATGACCGTCCCATCTTGTACAGCTACAAAACTCTCTGGAGAACTGCCTATAATAATTTGTGTAGTCATATTAATATAGTACATATATGGACTTGGATTACGTCTTTTTAAGTTTTGGTATAATTGATAACTTAATTGTAATGTATTATTTTTAAAATAATGATTGTAGCTATATATTCTAGATGGTACAACTTGAAACATATCGCCTTCTTTTATAAGTTCTTTCAATTGTTTTATAGTATTTATAAATTCATCATCTGATACATTTGGCATGATATTTGAAGGCGTAGGAGGATGAATATAATCATCTGTATAAGCTTTAATTTGAGATAGTGCCTTTACTCTATTTTTTACTCTTTCTTCTAAATCTTTCTGTTCTACTTCTGAGAATTGATTTGTAGCAATAACATATAATTCATCTTTATAATGATCAAATACATATACATCTTCTATCATGTGAAATTCAATATCATTGCTGTCCTTAATTTCTTGTATAGATTGCTGTTTTAACATTGGAAATTCATGTCTTATTAAGTCAAAACTACATGTACCAATAAAGCCAGATACAAATGGTAAATGTTTTAATTTTTCATCTGTAATCTGAATATTAAATTGATTGATATAATCTTTTAAGTATTCATAAGACTTTTCAGTAATTTCAATATTTTGTTTTTTTGTTTTTATCGTTAGTAAGTCGTTGTTTAACACAACAGAACCATAGCTTTCGAATGCTACAATAGAATATCTACCTTTAACTTGTTTTTGACTGGTACTTTCTAAAATAATTTTATTTTTCTTTAACTTTCCTAATACTTCGGGTGTAATATTAGCTCTAAGTATTTCATAATATATTTTCATTAAGCTTTAGTCCTTTCTCAAAAAAATATCAGCATCCTTATTTAAAAGGACGCTGACGCGCGGTACCACCTCAATTAACTAAATATTTTGAATTATCAAAATATTTAAAGTTCACTCATTTTTCATTTAATTTTTTATAAGTATAAACCCAATTTCATTATTAGTGATGTTAGTTTTCATCAACCACTAACTTTCTATGATTATCTAGCTAATAATTACTATATTTATACCAAAAAGACACCACGATTACGTTCCATAGATAAGGACGCGTTACCGTGGTGCCACCTTAATTAACATTACATGTTCACTTTACTGTTATTAAATTTAACCTTCTAAGTCCAATTCAAACATATGCTGTGCTAATTTACATCATCCATTAGCTTTCTATTTGCTACATCACATATCTTCTACTCAATTCTCAGAATTATTAAAATGTTATTATAATTCAGTATAATACATAAATAAATCTTCCTTGTCAATATTTATTTCAATTTATTGATGACAAGCAATAGGCATATAATAAGTTTTGAGCGGCATGTATAGAATCAATATGTGTTCGTTCCAGTGCATGAGAGGACTCAATACCAGCTCCAAATAACCCATGTTTAATATCTGCTCCTGCTTTTAATGCTGCAGACGCATCTGACGTATAATAAGGATAAATATCTATTTTATACGGAATATGATTAAATTTACATAAGTTTACTAGATGTGTTTTTAATTCTTTATGATAAGGTCCAGACGCATCTTTAGCACAAATAGATACTGTATATTCGTCAGAAGATTGTCCTTCTCCAAGTGCCCCCATATCAAGAGCAATAAATTCTACAATTTTATTAGAAATAGATGCATTCGCTCCATATCCTATTTCCTCATTATTAGAAATATAAAATTGAATAGTATGGGGTAATTTAATTTGTTCATTTTTTATTCTTTCTAATAAATCTAATATCATTGCTACACTTGCTTTGTCGTCTAAGTGTCGGGATTTAATAAATCCAGATGATGTTATTTCTGTTCTTGGATCAAAGCTAATAAAATTACCTACTTCTATTCCTAAATCTTCTGTCTCTTGCTTAGAAGACGTTTTTTCGTCTATACGGACTTCCATGTGTTCAATATCTCTTGGGATTTTTTCATTTTCGTGATATACATGAACACTTGTTTCATGTAAACATATTGTCCCAGTGTACGTTTCGCCAGAGTCTGTTTCAATCTGACAATATTCTCCTTCAATCGCATTATATTTAAACCCACCAATTAAATCAATTGTTAAACGACCGTCTTCTTTAATTTCTTTTACCATTGCACCTAAAGTATCTACATGAGCAGTAATACAACGTTGACGCTCATTATCTTCACCCTCAACTGTGATAATTAAAGCACCTTTATTTGTTAATTGAGTTGAATATCCTAAATGTTCTACTTTTTGTTTTACATAGCTTATTGCTTTATAAGCATTTCCCGAAGGACTATTAATATTAGTTAAGTTTTGAATTAATTCTAATATTTTTGATTCCATTCAACTTCCTCCTTTAACAATTTAAATATATTTTAACTTAGATAAATAGCGAACTCTAATGAATAGTATTGTTTAAAATGAATGACTCATTTAAAATATAGATATTCTGAATATTTAGAAATAAGGAGGGCTCATATGAAAAATATTTTATTTGTTGGTTTAGGATTAATCGGTGGAAGCTTAGCTAGTAATTTAAAATTTTATCAACCTGATCTTATAATTTCTGCCTATGATACTGATGTAACTCAATTAGATAAAGCAATGTCTATTGGTATAATTGATAAAAAGATTAATGATTATGCACTTGGTGTTAAGGAAGCGGATATTATTATCTTTGCTACCCCAGTTCACCAAACAGCAATATATCTAAATTCATTACCTAATTATGAAACCAAATCACATTTGATTGTAACGGACACAGGCAGTACAAAGCTTATCATTCAAAATTTTGAAAAACGTTTATTAGAATCAAATATTCATCTTGTTAGCGGACATCCAATGGCTGGTAGCCATAAATCTGGTGTGCTTAATTCTAAAAAGCATTTATTTGAAAATGCATGCTATATTTTAGTTTACGATGATGAACATAATACACAAGCAGCTAAAACATTACAAGACTTGCTCTCCCCTACACAAGCTAAATTCATTGTTACTAATGCAAAAGAACATGATTACGTAACGGGGATTGTCAGTCATGTTCCACATATTATTGCCTCCAGTTTAGTACACTTGAGTTCAAGCCATGCAAAAGATCATGCTTTAGTCAAACAGCTTGCTGCTGGTGGATTTAGAGATATTACAAGAATTGCAAGTAGTAATGCTGAAATGTGGAAAGATATCTTACTTAGTAATAAACAAAATATCATTAGTTTACTAGAGGATATGCAAACTAATATTAAGGATATGATAGTTAAACTTAAAAATGAAGAAGAACAACAAATATATCAATTCTTTGACGAAGCAAAAATATTTAGAGACCAATTACCTCTTAAGCAACATGGTGTAGTGAATGTTGGGTATGATTTATATATTGATATTCCAGATAAAACGGGTATGATTAATGAAGTTACTTCTACACTTAGTTTACATAATATTTCTATAAGAAACTTAAAAATTTTAGAAGTTCGTGAGGATATTTTAGGTGCTTTACAAGTTACCTTTAAAACTCCAAAAGATCGTGAATTAGGTATTATTGCTTTAAACGAATTTGATACGTATATTCCATAAAAATGGAAGTGGGCCAAAATTCAAAATGAGTTTTGACCTACTTCCGTTGTTTTACATCTTATGACCTGCCATCAATCCTAATCTATTATGTTTTGTTCCAGATGCAGTATAAGAAATTGCTTTTGAAACAATGCCTTTGCCATATTTTCTTTGTAACGTATCAATCGTTTTAGCTAAATTTTCATCTCTTTGTCTTTTATATTCATTTACAAATAAATTTAATTGTCGATTTTCTTCATGAATGAACTGTGTTAGTGAAACACTTAACGTACGATACAAAGCGTGTTTATCACACAACTGATTCGCATAATCATTAACGACTTTAAATATATCTTGTTCTAGATTTGTAGCATCAGTTAAAGTGTGTTGTTTATGTATTCCTCCACCTTTAGTATATCCAAATGAAAAATGTATAGTACGTGCTAATTGCTTTCTTTCTCTTAATCTACAAGTAACATCTTCAATCAACTCTTGCATAACAATTTTTGCTTCTTTAAATTGATAGTCTCTCATCAAAATTTGGCTTTTACATATAGCTGGATTATTAATTTTACTTTTTTCTCTTATTTTACTTTGATCTATACCGTTAGCATGTAAATGCATATCAGTGCCTAATATACCAAAGTCTTTCTTCAAATATCTATGAGGATAATGTGCTAAATCACCTATTGTAATAATTCCTTTTTTATTTAACTTTATTTCTGTTTTTTTATTAATTCCCCAAAATGATTTCAATGGTGAAATACGCCATAATTTATCGGGTATGTCATGATACCGCCACTCAGTAATACCTTCTTTTATGTGTTTAGCTTCGATATCCATAGCTACTTTACTAAGTAACAAGTTAGAGCCAATACCTATCGTACAGTATATTCCTGTCTTATCTAATACTTCCTTTTGGAAACACTTAGCAAAAGAATATACTGTAGTATTAAAAAGATGATAGCTATTTGTTACATCCATAAAAAATTCATCAATACTATACTGATGTAAATCTTCCCTTGGAACATATTTAAGAGCAATTTTAGAAATTTCTAAAGATATTTCTAGATATCTTCTCATACTTGGATTAATAATATAAATATCATTACGCTGTGGAATTTCAAATAATCTAGATCCAGTTTTAATGCCAAGTTCTTTTAATTTAGGTGTTGCTGCCAAAACAACAGATCCTTGTCGCTTAGTGTCAGCAACCACTGCTAATTTTGTCGTTAAAGGATCTAACCCTTTTTCAATACAAGACACACTAGCATAAAAACTTTTCTGATCTACACATAGTATGTCTCTATCTTCAAGTAAATTATAATCATACATATCAATCCCCTCCTTAGATAATTCAATTATATAAGAACATTTGTTCCCTTACAATATTAAAAAGAACAAATGTTCTGTTTAAATATCTTGAAGTTCATTTTTTAAAAATGATATACTAAGCACATAATTATATAAGGAGGAAAACATCATGCCGATTGTAAATGTAAAATTATTAGAAGGACGCTCAGATGAGCAATTAAAAAACTTAGTCACTGAGGTTACAAATGCAGTGGAGAAAACAACAGGCGCAAATAGAGAAGCAATCCATGTAGTTATTGATGAAATGAAGAAAAATCACTACGGTGTAGATGGCGTGAGAAAATCAGAACAATAATATTATAATCTTTAAAGTTTACATAATAATATTATTGTAGTTAAAGAGATAAGAAATAAGCAGGCCAAAGTGGCCTGCTTATTTCTTATCTTTTAAAAATGACTCTATTGCTTTTTTATTTTTCTCTTTATCAATATCTAATGCACTACCATCGTTATTAGTATTAATATTTTGATAAGAATTTTTTAACGGTACAGTTAGTGTTTCCACATTTTTATCGCCTCGTATTCCAAAACTTAGTCCTGTTTGGAAAATAGCTGAGTTTGGCATATCTGTATTAATATATCCTCTCAATATACCCGCTACTTTAGGTAATTTCACGATTGTACTTGGGGTAATTAATTCTTTCTTAAGTGTTTGCATAACTTGTTGTTGACGTCTCACGCGTCCAAAGTCCCCCTCTGGGTCATGTCTAAATCTAGCATAACCTAATAATTCTTTACCGTTTAATCGATGATGTCCTTTTTTCAATGAAACCTCAATATTTTCTGACATATCTTTTTCAACATCAATTGGCACACCATTAGGTTCTAATTCATCAATCATTTTTTCAAAGCCAGTGAAATCAATGACTGCATAGTATTCAGGATTAATACCTAAATTTTTATTTAATGTTTGTCTCAATAACTCTGGTCCACCAAGTGAGTATGCAGCGTTAATTTTATATTTGTCATAACCAGGAATTTCAGCATAAATATCACGCATAATTGACATCATTTTCATTTTTTTCTTAATATAGTCATACTGTACAACCATAATAGAGTCAGTTCTTGATTTTCCACCATTAGCTTGGTCAGCACCGAGCATTAATATTGTGATTTTCCCGTCATTTTTAACGGCTCCATTAAATTTATGAATTTTAATATCTTTTGCATGTTCTTGTGCATATTTCATCCCACTTTGATATCCATGAACGACATACGTAATCATTACAATAAGTAAAACTACAATAATCAGTATTACAAAAGGTAATTTTCGAAGTTTTTTCTTCTTGCGTCGTTTAGAAGGTATCGTTGTCCCCGATTGCCGTCTTAATATTGTATTATCCTTCTCTTCTGTCATATTTACCTACCTTACACTCTTTAAAATCTTCAAAATAATATTCGGATATACTATAATATATAAATAAGTTATATAAAATACCTTAAAAAATCAAGTGTTTTCAATAAATATTACAAAGGTGTTAGGAAAGGATGGCATAAATGAATATTAATACAGCATACTTTGCAGGAGGCTGTTTCTGGTGTATGACAAAACCGTTTGATCAATTTGAAGGTATTGAATCAGTAACATCAGGTTTTATGGGGGGATCAGTTAAAAATCCAACCTATGAACAAGTAAAAAGCGGAACTACTGGACACTATGAAACTGTTAAAATAGAGTATGATGTTGCTTTATTTTCTTATCATAAATTATTAGAAATATTTTTTTCAGTCATTGATCCATTAGATGCTGGCGGTCAATTTCAAGATAGAGGGTCACAGTATCAAACAGCTATTTTTTATACAAATGATGATCAAAGAAAAGTTGCGATTAATTATATCAAAGATTTAGAACAAACGATGCATTCTGATAAAGCCATTGCTACTAAGGTTCTTCCCGCTTCAAATTTTTATAAAGCAGAAGAATATCATCAAAATTTCTATAAAAAAAATCCTGAACGTTACGCACAAGAACAGCGAGATCGCGCAAATTATGATCCTCGTTCTAACTCATAATAAAAAAGATATCCGAAAACAATTTCGGATATCTTTTTTATTTATGTCTAATCACTCGCATTACTTTTAACATACTGTACCATAGAGAACTATCTTTTCTATATACCAAAAATCGCGGTTCCCACTGAGGACTATATTTTTCTTTATATCTTCGTAACCCCTGAAAACGATATAAACCATTAAAATGTTCAAACACACGTCCCGCAATACGTTCTCGTAAATAAGAATAATCGAGTTGACCTACATTTGATAAGGTAGCCATACCCATGTTAAAAGCTTTATACCCTTTTTCTTTACCCCATAATAACATATGTAGATATAATCCATCCATTAGAGGTAAATCTAATTCAGGTAACCAACGAATTAAATCTACTGAAATTGCTTCGTTATAGTATGTTGGCATTAATGTACAAAAAGCAATAATCTTACCTTCTTCATTTTTCATAATTCCAATTGGCGCTTTATCTAAGTACTGTTCTGTAAATTGACCAACAGAAAAATGCATTTCAGTACGTCCATCGAGCCACTTATCACTTACTTTTCTAAGCTCTTCTATAAACGCTTTAGAAAATGGTGGTTCTATAATTTCAAATTTAATATTTAAATCATTAAATTTATTCAGTGTTGCTCTAAAACCACGTCGTTTTTTTCCAGAAGTAGTAAATTGTGTTAAATCAATAATAGCCTCTTCGCCTAATTTAAAAAATTGATTTCCAAAATTATGATACAACGGCATAAAACGATCAGATACTTGATAGAAAATGACATCATAACCTAACTTTTCAGCATAACTATAGAAATCATCCAACAATGATTGGAATGATGCTGTATTTCCAATTGGATCTCCCAATACGACCAGCGCATTTGATTTATATCTATACATAAGAAAGGCTTGTTCACTGTCATGCATAAATACATCTTTATCACCACTATATATCAAATGACTTAAATAATTCCCTCCATATGTTTCTATAATTGATTTACATTGAGAAAATTCTTGGAATTGATGTGGGCGTTCAAAGCGACGACCAAATAACCATGCAATACCAACAATTAATAATATAACAACTACCACAGTTAACCAGAAATAGTATTTTAATAATGACGTATCCATTTCCAAGTGATATAAATCTAAAGCATATAAGGTTTCAGAAATAATGAAATGATTAATATATAAAACAATCACACTAATGACTAAGGTAAATATTAAGTTTTTTAATCTAAATGGACGTTTAAATACTTTCGCACGTCGATAAGCTAAAATAAGTAAGATAAAAATAATGATGAGCCATGTAAGTAACATGATAGAAGCATACGTATATAACGTTGCAAGAAATATTAAAACAAGTGAAATCATTGAATAAATAATTGCTCTCTTACTTTGCTTATATATTCCCCTTACATTAACAAGTAATATTAAACATGCACTTGTATGAATAGACAACATGATATAGTAAATAAAATGATCTGCATCATATAATCCATCATACACAATCGTCACATTATTAATAAAGAAAATAAAACTTGTTAATAGTGCGAGAATAGATAAAGCAAATGCTGGGATTTTTGAAATAATATCTTTTTGATAAGACAGTATGAATGAGGTAATATCTTTAGCGGGTACAAAATATTTAGACTCTTCAAAGTACTTACGCGCAGAATTGCCAAATTCAAACGTAGATAGAATTAAAGCAATAATAACAGGTACAAAATAATAAGCAAAACGATATAACAGTAAGGCAATCAATATTTTTTCTTCAGGAATATCTAAGGATTTTAGTCCTAATAAAACAACTAAATCAAATGCTCCAAATCCACCTGGAATAAAACTAATTAGTCCAGATAATGCAGCAATAATAAAAATACCAAGTAATGTTGTAAAAGCTACATGAATATCAATAATCCATGCCGACAAGTAAAGTACAACAGCAGCGGCTATCCATTCAATACTTGAAACAAGCGTGCAATATATTCCTACCAATTTATTATGTTCAGTAACCGGTTTAACGACTGTATACACTATAAAAATAGGTAAAAATAAAGCGACTACGTACAATACCCATTTTACAAAACGTACTTTATCAAGAATATGAGAAGCATCGAAAATATGAAGTACGACTAAAATAGATAAGAAGCTTAAACCAGTTAACATTGAAACTAATATGATTGAAATAGCGTGAAGTAATCTTTTTCTATCAGAAGTATAATTTTTATAAATAAATGTTCTAAATCCTGCGCCTATAAATCCACCAAATCCAACAATAGCATTAAATGCATTAATAATATAACTCAAACGAAATACTTTGTTCAGTGGTATACTCAACTTTAAAGTTTTAACAAGAATGACATCATATAAACTTAAAAGTAGCATTGATGCGCCACCACATATAAATAAACCAATTAAAAACCATCGATTGATTTTACTAAATGCTTCTAATGTTTGTTTGAAGTTAATATGTGACAATTCATGATATAAAGTAGCAACTACTACAATAAAAAGTGTGACAGCAAATACCACTTTTAATATAGATATCAATCTATTTTTATGTTCTTCAGTCATTATTCATTATTATCCTTTACATTATATTAATATAAAATATATCATATCATATTCTAGGTATATATCTTTAGACTATTGAACTAACATAATTGTAAGATAAAAGGTAGTGGAGGAGAATTCATCGCTCTACTTTACAACGATGACTATCACTATATTAAAAAGCCCGAGACAACTCATTATGTCTCAGGCTTTTTAATATAGTGATTTATTCTGCTTCTGTGTAATTTTTATGTTCTTCTTTTTTAATCTCATATTGACCTGCATCGTCACCATAGTATTTATTGTAACGACGTTTAAATAATAAGAAGATATGAGAAACTAATACTTTTAAAATAGCGTAGCCAGGAATACCTAAAATAACTCCTACAATACCTAACAAATTACCCGCACTTAATAAAATAAAGATAATTGTTAGCGGATGAATTTTTAACGTTTTTCCCATAATATTAGGAGAAATAAAATGACCTTCAATAAATTGAACCAACGTCCACACAATAATCAATTTTAATAACATAAATGGTGAAGTAATAATCGCAATAATAATTGCCGGAGAAATTGCAATTGTTGGTCCTAAGTATGGGACTACGCTCGTTACTGCAGCAATTGAAGCTAGAACTAATCCATAATCTAAACCAATAATAGAATAACCAATAAACAATAAAATACCAATACAAAATGATACGATAATTTGGCCTTGAATATATGAGCCGACCTGTACACTCATTTTTTCTAATAAATCATGATAGTCTTTTCTAAATTTAGGCGGCACAATTTTAGTTGTATAATCTCTAAATTTAGTTCCATCTTTCAACATAAAGAATAATACAAATGGAGTAGTCGCAATCACAACACCAACATTCACAACAGCTTCTGCAAATGTTCTAATTTTAGTTCCAAATCCACTAAAATAATCTGACGTTAACGATGGAATCTTTTTAGAAGTAGAATCAAGCCAGTCCTGAATTTGATTATAAAATGAAGATAAAATAGACATATGTGTCACTTTATCAATAGCTCTATTAAATTTTTCAATATATTTTGGGAAGTTATTTGCAAGTTGTTTAATTTGATCACCAATCACAGGAATTAATAAATCGATAATTAATGTTGCTCCTCCAATAATCACTAGAAAGACTATTGTAATTGCTAATAATCTTGGAATATTATACCGTTCCATCAAATTAATCACTGGATTTAACAAATAATACAAAATAAGCGATAAAATAATTGGCGCTGCAATAGTATTAAAGATAATGACAAAAGGCTGAAAAACATAAGAAATTTTGTCAAAGATGAATATAGTAATACCAAGTAATACTAATGAAACTAGCGCAAATAATAAATCTTTACCACCTAGAAACTTCATAAAGCGTGTTTCAGAAAAGCTTAGCTTATTAGCTTTCTTTCCTTCAACTTTATTGTGGTCCATTGACATATCATTTTCACCGTACCTTTTAATCTAAAATAAAATAATCTATATTATATCATACCATGTAGCTTATTCATTTTGTGTGTTATTTTGAGATTGAAAATGATAAATATGCAAAGCTAAATAAACAATTTCTGAATCATCTACATCAATATCTAGATTTTTTTGAATAACTTTAGAAATCTTATATGCTGTACTGTAACAATTAGGGTAATATGTTTTGACCATATTGATAAATTCATCTTGTGCATGAACATATTCCTTTTTATTTAAACGACGAATTAGAAATTGAATATGTCTAATAAATCGTTGATATTGGACCGTTCGAGGATTTACAGGATACCCTATATCATTTTCGATAATTAATACACATTTACTTATCATTTTATTAATTAAAGATATTTCACTCATAGGTAAATCTTCTTTATTTGACGCAATATGCAATGCTATAAAACCTATTTCATCCTCAGGAAATGTGACATCTAATTTTTCATTTAATCTCTGTATAACTTGTGTGGCAATATCATACGCCTCACTATATAAATGTTTAGTTTCCATTGCAAAGGGATTACTAATTATTTGATTTTGTTTTAAGCGTTTATATGCAAAAATAATATGATCGGTTAAGGCAATAACTAGTTGTTTATCATCGTTCATATAGATTGTACTTGTAATATAGTTAACTGATTCAATAATTGCTTGTAAGACCTCTTCATCAGCTATTTCAACTAGAGATTTGTAATACTCTTGTTGTTGTTTTTGATCTAATTTATACACTTTCTCAATAGAAGCATTATCATCTACGACCATTCCAGGCTTTTTATTAAAACCAATACCTTTACCAATTAAAATAACTTCTTGATTACTATTGATGCATATGATGACGTTATTATTTAAAATTTTTGAAATATGATATTTACTCATCATTATCATCCTTTTTTTACTATTAAAATTATATAGTTAAACATTATATTTGAAAAGTCGTCCTTTTAAAAAACACTTCTTTCTCGCATTACTCTAAAAGATGGAGAAAAGAAGTGTTGATTTAAATTATTAATGTTTTTTAGATATTTTATCTTCATGTCCCCAAGATTCAATACCAAATAAATTAATCTCAAGGTTTTCTGGTTTAAATACAGGTTTTAAACCAGCACGTTTTTGTTGAATGTAATCTTTCATAACAGCAAATGCAATATTTGAAAGACCTATAATGGAAACAAGGTTTACAATGGCCATTAATCCCATAAATAAGTCCGCTGTACTCCATACGGTTTCAGTTTTAACAACTGCTCCTGTAAATACTAATACAACAACTAAGCATCTAAAAATAAATAAAATTGCTTTGTTTTTAGATAGAAATTCTATATTAGATTGTCCGTAATAGTAATTACCAACTACAGAAGAAAATGCAAATAGAGTAATCGCGACAGTTAAGAAAATACCGCCCGGAGAACCAAGATGTTCATTCAATGCAGATTGTGTAACTTCTACACCTTGTGGCGCTTTTTCACCAAATTTTAAGCCTGAGTAAAGTAAAATCATAATAGCTGTTGCTGTACAAACAAGCATTGTATCGAAGAAGACACCTAAAGATTGAAGTAATCCCTGTTTTACTGGATGTGGTACAGCAGCAGTAGCAGCCGCATTGGGGGCTGAACCCATACCTGCTTCGTTAGAGAATAAGCCACGTTTTACACCTTGTAAAATCGCTGTACCTACTGCGCCACCTGCGACTTGTTCCATTCCGAATGCACTTTTAATAATTGTACCAATCATTGGAATAATTTGATCAAAATTCATTAGTAAGATAACTAAAACAATACCAACATAAACGATAGCCATTATTGGAACAATTAAAGATGATAACGTTGCAATACTACGTACACCGCCGAAGATAATGATTGCTGTAATGACAGCCAAAATAATACCAGTAATGACTGGACTAATATGATATTGGGTTCTTAAAGATTCAGCAATAGTATTCGATTGAACTGTGTTAAATACAAATGCAAATGTAACAGTAATTAACACAGCAAATGTAATACCAAGCCATTTTTGATTTAAACCTTTGGTTATGTAATAAGCTGGACCTCCTCGGAAGCCACCATCTTTATCATGAACTTTGTAAACTTGTGCAAGTGTTGCTTCTATAAATGCACTCGCAGCTCCGATAAATGCGATAATCCACATCCAAAAAACTGCCCCAGGGCCACCTAACACAATCGCTGTTGCTACACCAGCAATATTTCCTGTTCCAACACGAGAACCTGCACTAATAGCAAATGCTTGAAAAGGTGAAATACCTTTCTCTCCATTTTTCAGAGTTTCTGGTTTTTCGACTAATGCCTTAAACATTTCAGGTAGCATTCGTAGCTGAACAAATTTAGAACTAATAGTAAAGAAGATACCTACTGTCAATAGTAAACCTATTAAATACTGTGACCAGATTAAATCATTTCCAACTTGGACGACGGATTTAAACCAATCAGGTATTAAACTATCAAAATCTCTCAATTAAATCCCTCTCATCAAAATTATTGTTATGATATACATTACAAGAGATTTATATTGTGGTATTAAAGATCAAAATGTACATATTTCTCATGTAATCACTTTGATATACTTACCAACAATATAAATCTCTTGTGAGTTATAAATAATTAAATATTAAATTAATTTTATCATCTTATGAATTACTTGAAAACAAAAATTTTAAAATCATATTAATTTATTATCATTGATTTTACATTTCCAAATTCATTTGTATCAACCACAAATGAACCATTTGTATATTGTTCAGAAAGATGAATACGAGAAATTTCACCTGTTTCAGCATGTTTATCTGAATAAAGTGTATAGTATGTTTCATCTCTGACAACATGTGCAGCTACAATACGATGAGGATTTTTTTTCAATTCTTTTAAAAGTGTAATACCTCTTTGTGCGCGTTTGGCATCTTGTAATATATCTTTAGCAATACGTTTTATTGCTCCTCTTTGCGTAGCCATAATGATTGAATTATTCTTATCAACAGTATCAGTCATAATAACGTAATCTTCATCTTTTAAATTGATAGATTTCACACCAGCCGCTCTTAATCCTGTATCTGAAAGTTCTTCTGTAGAATACGTTAATGACATGCCTTTATGTGTAATAACAGTAATCATTTGTTCTTGAGTTATGCGAAGTACATTTACCACTTCATCTTCATTTTTTAACTTTGTTGCAATGAGTGGCTTATTAAATCGCGTGGTTTTAAATAATGATTGATTACTTTTTTTAATCATGCCATTACGAGTTGCAATAATATAAAAAGCTTTACCATCAAATGTTTTTTCGTTAAATACATCTATAATTCTCTCGTTTTCTTCTAAAGACACAATTTGCGATACATGCTGACCTAACTCTTTCCATCGCACATCTGCAATTTTATGAATTGGAATAAAGAGATATCTTCCTTTATTCGTAAATACTAAAGCTGTATCTTGAGTATTTACAGTTTGGTATTTGAGTAAACTATCTCCCTCTTTTAAACCTACTTCTGTCACACCACTTGCATTAAAGCTACGTGTAGACGTACGTTTTATATATCCATGTCTAGTCATACTTAAAACAACTTCTTCACTTGGTACAATAACTTCTTTATCAATTTTAATTTCTGATATTTCCGCTTCAATTGAAGATAAACGTGATGTTTTAAAACGTTTTCGAATCTCTGTAAGCTCTTTTTTAATAACATTTAATAATGCGTCATGATTATCAAGAATATTTCGGTACTCTTCTATTAATGTTTGTAATTCTTCATGTTCTTCTTCAAGTGCAACAATATCAGTATTAGTTAAACGATATAATTGAAGCATTACAATGGCTTCTGCTTGTGCTTCAGTAAAGTCAAATTCTTTTACTAAATTATCTTTTGCATCTTTTTTATTTTTAGAATGACGAATTAGCGCGATCACTTCATCTAATATAGATAAAGCTTTCATAAGACCTTCTACAATATGCATACGCTTTTCAGCATGATTTAAGTCATATGTGGTACGATTAGCTACAACTTCAATTTGATGGTTTAAATAGCTGTCAATAATTTCACGTAGACCCATTAATTTTGGACGTCCATCACTAATAGCGACCATATTGAAATTATAAGTAATTTGCAAATCAGAGTTTTTATATAAATAGTTTTTAATAGACTCTGAATTAACATCTTTTTTTAATTCAATAGCAATTCTTAAACCTGTACGATCTGTTTCATCACGTACTTCAATAATACCATCTACTTTTTTATCAGCACGAAGCTCATCAATACGTTTCACAAGTGAATTTTTATTCACTTCATAAGGAATTTCTGTCACAATTAATTGTTTACGTCCATTTCTTAACGCTTCTTCCTCTACTTTTGAACGAACAACAATTTTTCCTTTTCCTGTTTCATAGGCTTTCTTTATACCATCAATGCCTTGAATAATACCGCCCGTTGGAAAATCAGGACCTTTAATATATTTCATTAATTGATTTACTGAAATATTAGGATGATCAATATATTTTAATGTTGCTTGAATTACTTCATCTAAATTATGTGGAGGAATATCAGTAGCATATCCTGCCGAAATACCAGTCGAACCGTTTACTAGTAAATTTGGAAATCTTGCTGGTAACACCATAGGTTCAAGTGTTGTGTCATCATAGTTTGGTACAAAGGACACTGTTTCTTTATTAATGTCACGAACCAACTCTTCAGAAAGTTGACTTAATTTCGCTTCTGTATAACGCATCGCAGCAGGTGGATCATTATCAATACTACCATTATTTCCATGCATTTCGATTAATACATGACGCAACTTCCAATCTTGGCTTAAACGTACCATTGCATCATAAACTGAAGAATCACCATGTGGATGATATTGACCAATAACATCCCCAACTGTTTTCGCACTTTTACGGAAATTTTTATCATACGTATTGCCACTGCTATACATAGCAAATAAAATTCTACGTTGTACAGGTTTTAAACCATCACGCACATCTGGTAACGCACGTTCTTGAATAATATATTTACTATATCTTCCAAAGCGATCGCCAATAACATCTTCAAGTGATAGGTCTTGAATTATCTCACTCAATTGACTTCCTCCTCATCATCTTCTTCAGTATCTAGTATTTGAACTTCTGTATTATCTAAAATACTTTGATCTTCTTGCATGCCAAATTCAACATGATTTTCAATCCATTCACGTCTTGGTGCAACTTTATCTCCCATTAATGTTGTTACACGTTTAGAAGAACGTACTTCATCATCGATTTGAACTCTAATCAACGTTCTTGTCTCAGGATTCATTGTAGTTTCCCACAATTGTTCAGGATTCATTTCACCTAAACCTTTATAGCGTTGTAAAATAAAACCTTTACCTAATTGTTTTTGAAGTTTTTCCAATTCATCATCTGTCCAAGCATATTCTACTTTTTTAGATTTCCCTTTACCTTTTTCTAATTTATATAACGGAGGTAATGCAATAAAAACACGACCTGCTTGAACAAGAGGTCTCATATATTTGAAGAAAAATGTTAATAATAACACTTGAATATGGGCGCCATCTGTATCAGCGTCAGTCATAATAATAACTCTATTATAATTACTATCTTCTAATTTAAAATCATTACCAACACCAGCACCAATGGTATGAATAATTGTATTGATTTCTTCATTTTTGAAAATATCTTCAAGTTTTGCTTTTTCAGTATTAATCACTTTACCTCGTAAAGGTAAAATAGCCTGGAATTTTCTGTCTCTCCCAAGTTTAGCTGATCCCCCTGCTGAATCACCTTCGACAAGATATAATTCATTTTTCTCAGTATTCTTACTTTGAGCAGGCGTTAACTTTCCTGATAATAATGTATCTTTACGTTTGTTTTTCTTACCAGAACGTGCATCTTCCCGTGCCTTACGAGCCGCTTCTCTTGCCTGTTGCGCTTTAATAGCTTTCTTCACAAGTGATTTAGATAATTGCCCTTTTTCCTCTAAGTAATAAGGTAATTTTTCAGAAACAACAGAATCTACTGCACTACGCGCTTCAGATGTACCAAGCTTAGATTTAGTTTGTCCCTCAAATTGCAGTAATTCTTCTGGAATACGTACAGAAATCACTGCTGTTAATCCTTCTCTAATATCATTACCATCTAAGTTTTTATCTTTATCTTTAAGTTCATTGATACGACGTGCATAGTCATTAAATACGCGTGTCATTGCTGTTTTAAATCCTACTTCATGAGTTCCGCCATCTTTTGTACGTACATTATTAACAAAACTTAATATACTTTCAGAATATTGATCATTATATTGAAAAGCAACATCTACTTCGATTCCATTTGCAGCACCTGTAAACGTCGTAACATCATGTAATACTTCTTTACCTTCATTGATATAACTTACAAATTCTTTAATACCTTCTTCGTAATGATAAACATCTTCACGTTCTTTTCCATCACGTAGATCTTTCAAAGTAATTTTTAAGTTTTTTAATAAGAATGCAGATTCTTGTAAGCGCTCACTTAATGTATCAAAATTAAATGACGTTGTTGCTTTAAAAATACTTGAGTCTGGTTTAAATGTAACTTTTGTACCTGTTTTCTTAGTTTTTCCCGCTTTCATTAAACCAGAAGTTGGAATACCACCGTCTTTAAAAGATTGCTTATAAATTTGTCCATCTCGATGAATTTCAACTTCTAGCCATTCACTTAAAGCATTAACTACGGAAGCACCAACACCATGAAGTCCTCCAGAAGTTTTATATCCCCCTTGTCCAAATTTACCTCCAGCATGTAATACAGTAAAAATAACTTCTACAGTAGGTTTACCAGACGCATGCATACCAGTTGGCATACCTCTTCCATTATCTTCCACTGAAATACTATTATCTTCATTGATTGTTACATCAATTTCATTACCATAACCATTTAAAACTTCATCGACGGAGTTATCGACAATTTCATATACTAAATGGTGTAATCCACGTTTATCAGTCGACCCAATATACATTCCTGGACGTTTTCTAACTGCTTCAAGTCCTTCTAATACTTGAATCGAATCATCTGAATAATGATTTGTCATTTTTGTTGCCAATGCGTTCGCCTCCTACAAACGTACGTTCGTTTTTTTAACTTTACAATAGTTATTCTTATATAAAACGCATTAAAATGCAAGTATGAGTTATATAAGATACGTATTTAACTTAATATATAAGACGTTTTTTCAATTTTTAATCGTTGTCAGGAATACTTTGTGATAAAATATACCTACATTATATAAGGGATGTGTAAACAAATGATGATGATAGTTCTCATGTTGATTTTAAGCTATCTCATTGGAGCTATTCCAAATGGTTATGTTATAGGAAAAGTTTTTTTAAAAAAAGATATTAGAGAATTTGGAAGCGGTAATACCGGTGCCACAAATAGTTTTAGAGTTTTAGGAAAACCAGCTGGATTTATCGTTACTTTTTTAGATATATTTAAAGGATTCATTACTGTATTTTTCCCATTATGGCTCCCAGTGCATGCGCATGGACCAATTAGTACATTCTTCACACATGGATTAATTGTCGGTATTTTTGCAATAATTGGTCATGTTTACCCTATTTATCTTAAATTTAAAGGGGGTAAAGCTGTAGCCACAAGTGCCGGAGTTGTGTTAGGAGTTAATCCAATCTTACTTTTAATCTTAGCAGTCATATTCTTTGGAATTTTATATTTAACAAAGTATGTGTCATTATCTAGTATTATTGCGGCAATCAGCTGTGTGATAGGTTCATTAGTTATTCATGATTACATATTATTTGGAATGAGTGCTTTTGTATCAATCATTTTAATTTTTAGACACCGTTCTAATATTGTTAGAATTTTTAAAGGTGAAGAGCCAAAAATCAAATGGATGTAAAATGGATGTTTCTTGCACCAAATGTGAAGATTCGGATTTAGTTCTATTAATTAAATATGATAAGCAGTTCATGTTTAATAGTGAGAACAATATGTTTTAGTTCAAGCAATTATTACATTATAAATATAATAATAATTAATATAAAGGATGGGTCATATAATGAAAATCAAATTGACTGATGAAGCAGTTGAATGGTTTAAAAATGAATTAGATTTACCTGAAGAGAATAAAGTCTTACAATTTTATGTGAGGTATGGTGGAGAATTTCAACTTAAACAAGGTTTTAGCCCAGCATTTCGTGTGGAACCGAGCAATGACGTTGAGATAGGTTATCATGAAAACTATAATGATTTAATTATTGTAGTTTCAGAAGATGACTTATGGTATTTTGAAGATCATGAAGTTCTAGTTGAAAAAGTAGACCATGAAGACGAAATTGTTTATTCTACAACTAATTAAAAAAAGACCATAAGTATCTAATATTTACAGATATTTATGGTCTTATATTTATATATTCAAATCGCTGCGTTGTGTGATTTCTAATTCCTTACCTTCGTTATTCAATGCTTCGACTTTACTATATACCTGATGCCATTCTGGAAAATAACGATCTAAACGAATTGGTCTGAAATCACTTGCTTTAATACATAATAGCTGCGTGGACCCTGTAGTAGCTAATTCACCTTTTTCATTATATACTTCATAACAGTACGTTGAACGCAATCTTGAATAATGTTCTACCCATGTTTTCACTTTAACTTTTTCAGGATAAAAAATGGATTTCTTATATTGAACTTGTAAATCCACGACGGGTGAGATAATTCCTTCTTTTTCCATATCTGCATAACTAAAACCTAATTTACGAATATAATCAGTACGAGCAACTTCAAACCATGTAGCATAATTCCCATGATAAATTACTCCCATTTTATCTGTCTCTTGGTATCTCGCTTCAATTTCAGTCATACTATAAATCATATTTATGTACCTCTTTCCAATTAAGTTCACTTTCAATATTAACATAAAAAAGTTACTTGCTATAGAATTCCCCATTTACTACTTCTACTATTGAAATAGCTCAATGACACAAATGAAGAAAAAATCCTTAGATGAGATTGCCATCTAAGGATTCAAAATACATTCAAATTTTAAATATTTTTTCGAATAATTGTATTATTGAGCAAGTTTATTTCTTAATACCATTTGTAGAATGCCACCGTGACGATAATAGTCGATTTCAACTTGTGAATCGAAACGAACAATGACATCAAAATCAACCACTTCTCCACTTTCTTTTTTTGCATGAACTTTAATAATATCATGTGGTTGTACATCTTCGTTAATATCTACAGAAATCTCTTCTCTACCATTTAGACCAAGTGAATCAGCTGATTCTCCATCTTTAAATTGTAATGGTAATACACCCATCATAACTAAGTTAGAACGGTGAATACGTTCATAACTTTGTGCTATTACAGTTTTAACGCCTAATAAATTAGTACCTTTAGCAGCCCAGTCACGTGAAGATCCCATACCATAATCGTTGCCTGCTAATACTGCTAAGCCAGTGCCATCTTCTTTATATTTCATTGCAGCATCATAAATTGGCATAATTTCATCAGTTGGCCAATATGTTGTAAAGCCACCTTCTGTACCTGGTGCTAATTGGTTTTTAATTCTAATATTCGCAAATGTACCACGCACCATAACTTCATGGTTACCACGACGAGAACCATATGAGTTAAAATCACGAATAGGTACGTCATGATTTAATAAGTATTTACCTGCTGGTGTATCTTTACCAATAGCACCTGCTGGAGAAATGTGGTCAGTTGTAACTGAGTCACCAAATTTACCCATTACACGTAAATCTTTTAATGGTTCAATGGTACCTGGTTTTTTTGATAAACCTTGGAAGAATGTTGGATTTTGAATATATGTTGAATTAGGATCGAAGTCATATAATGGAGAGTCAGTAACATCAATCTCATTCCACATTTCATTATTGTTGTATACATTTTTATATTCTTCTTTAAATAATTCAGGTGTTACAACACTATCTACTGTATCAGCAACTTCTTTAATTGAAGGCCAAATATCATTTAAGTATACATCTTGACCATCTTTAGCTTTACCAAGTGGTTCATTTTGTAAATCAATATCAACTGTACCAGCTAAAGCATACGCAACGACTAATTGAGGTGAAGCAAGATAGTTCGCTTTTACTAATGGATGAATTCGACCTTCAAAGTTACGGTTACCAGATAATACAGAAGTAACTAATAAATCTTCTTTAGCAATAGCTTTTTCAATTTCTGGCAATAGCGGTCCAGAGTTACCAATACAAGTTGTACATCCATAACCTACTAGATTAAATCCTAAATCATCAAGATATTTTTGTAATCCCGAATCACGTAAGTAACCTGTCACTACTTTTGAACCTGGTGCTAGTGATGTTTTAACATATTCAGGCACTTTTAATCCTTTTTCAACTGCTTTTTTCGCAACTAAACCAGCACCTAACATAACGTAAGGATTTGATGTGTTTGTACATGAAGTAATCGCTGCAATTGCAATGTCTCCTGTTTTCATAGTTGTTTCAGAGCCATCGTTAAATTGAATATG
Organism: Staphylococcus sp. HMSC057A08; assembly: GCF_001812925.1. Taxonomy (NCBI): domain Bacteria; kingdom Bacillati; phylum Bacillota; class Bacilli; order Caryophanales; family Staphylococcaceae; genus Staphylococcus; species Staphylococcus sp. HMSC057A08. The sequence goes on from NZ_KV810854.1 coordinate 347,304, forward strand.
GGCTGATTTATCAAATTCGCTTTGATCCAAACCATGACCTTGATTTCCAGCAGGAGCTGTTACAGATTTTTCGAATTCTTTTTTCATATCACTTAAGAAAATTAAATCTTGAGGACGTTTAGGACCAGATAGTGAAGCTTCAACTGTCGATAAATCTAAATTAATTACATCTGTATATTGTGGATCTTCCTTATCTGATGTAAAGAACATATTGTTTTGTTGTAAATAAGCTTTAACTAACTCAACATGCTCTTCAGAGCGACCAGTTAATTTCATATATTTAAGTGACTCTTCATCAACTGGGAAGAAACCACATGTTGCACCATATTCAGGCGCCATGTTAGCAATAGTCGCTCGATCAGCTAATGGTAAATCGGCAACACCAGGACCAAAGAATTCTATAAATTTACCAACTACACCTTTTTTACGTAGCTCTTGAGTTACTCGTAATGCTAAGTCAGTGGCAGTTGATCCTTGAGGTAATGAATTAGTTAAGCGTACTCCAATCACTTCAGGAATTGGGAAATATGATGGTTGACCAAGCATACCTGCTTCAGCTTCAATACCACCAACACCCCAGCCTAATACACCAATACCATTTATCATAGTAGTATGTGAATCTGTACCAACAAGTGTATCTGGGAAAGCAGTTTGTTCACCGTCCACGTCTCTTACATGAACTACCTTAGCTAAATATTCTAAGTTAACTTGGTGTACGATACCTGTTGCAGGCGGTACAGCATTATAATTATTAAATGCTTTTGTAGCCCAGTTTAAAAATTGATAACGTTCATAGTTTCTTTCAAATTCTAATTTCATATTGCGTTCTAACGCACGTGGGTTTGCATAGCTATCTACTTGTACAGAGTGATCGATGACTAAATCAACCGGTACTTCTGGATTAATTTTATTAATATCTCCACCTACATCATTCATAGCTTTACGTAATGAAGCTAAGTCGACAACCGCAGGCACCCCTGTAAAATCTTGTAAGATTACGCGAGAAGGTTTGAAAGGTACTTCTCCTTCATTACCTTCTTTACCAAAATGGGCTAATGCTTTAATATGATCATCTGTAATAACAAAGTCATCTTCTTGTCTTAATACTGATTCTAGTAGAACACGAATAGAATAAGGTAACTTACTAATTTTAGTTAAACCTTGTTCTTCAAGACTTTTTAAATCATAATATGTATATGATTTACCTCGAACTTCAAATGATTTTTTTGCTTGTTCTTTAATGTTAGAAGCCATTTGATTATCCCCCTTGAATATTAAAAATTCATAATTATACTTCTTTAATTAAATTGTATAATTATATGTTTTTTAAAACAACTATATATCACTAGAATTTGAGTGATTTGAATTTTGGTTTTATAATCAGTTAATATAAGAAATACTTATCATAGTACATTTAAACTATAAGTATTTTTTATTAAATGAGAATTTTTTTCAATAAGCTAAATGAAATAAAAAGGAAAGTAGAATAGAAATTCATTTTGAATTTTTGGCTCCAATATCAACATATATTGGATGTGGATTTTCTTTTGAAAGTCTTTATATTTCGATCTAACCATATTAAAAAACGCCTAAGACAAATAAGTTGTCTTAGGCGTTTTTTTTAATTATTGTTCTGCTTTCTCTGCATTACGTCGATTTTGACGTTTTTCTAATATATCAGATTCATAGTCTTTTTGTTGATATTCAATATATTCTTTTAGTCTATGTTTATTAGGCTGTAATGTTAATCCTAAGAATTTGCGTTCTTGGTTAGCATCTTTATAGAAACTAATCATCATTAGTATGACCACAAAGGAGAATGGTAATGCACTAATAATTGCAGCACTTTGTAGTGCGCCTAATGCTTCTGCGCCATCTCCACCACCTGCTAAGAGTAAGATGAAGGCAATAAGAGATTGTGCAATACCCCATGTTACTTTTACCACGTTAGATGGTTCTAATGAGCCATATGTTGTTTGCATACCTAATACAAATGTTGCTGAATCGGCTGATGTAATAAAGAATGAACCGATTAATACAAGTGCAACAAGTGATAAAACCATTCCTAAAGGTAAATGATTAAATACGCCAAAGAGTTGTGTTTCTGCTGACATCTTGAATAGCTCAGAATGTTTTTTACCCATTTCAATACCTAATACGCCAAATACACTGAACCATAAGAAACTTATTAGAGCTGGAACAAGTAATACACCTGAAATAAATTCACGAATTGAACGTCCTTTAGACACACGCGCAATAAATACACCTACGAATGGGCTCCAGCTTAACCACCAGCCCCAATAATATAGTGTCCAAGAAGACATCCATTCTCTTTTTTGAGAATTTAATGCTGCTGTATCAAAACTGTTGAATAAGAATGTATTGAACAAACTACCAATTGAACTTGTAAACATGTTCAAAATTAATACAGTCGGTCCAACAATTAAAGCAACAATCATTAATATTGTACCTAAACCAATATTGGCATTACTTAAATATTGAATTCCTTTACTTAGACCAGACCAAGCACTAATAATAAATAAAATTGTAACAACAACAATAATAAGTGATTGAACCCATACATTATTTGGGACGCCAAATAAGTAATTTAAACCACCGTTAATTTGTAATGCACCCATACCTAATGATACAGCTACCCCTACTACTGTAGCGAATACTGAAAGTACATCAATAATCGTACCAATAGGTCCTTCTACTTTATCTCCAAGCAATGGGCGTAATGTTCTAGAAACAAGTCCTGGTTCATCTTTTCTAAATTGAGCGTATGCTAAGGCAAGAGCTACGACACCATAAACTGCCCAAGCATGAAATCCCCAATGGAAGAAAGTAGAACGAAGTGATTCAGTAAAGGCTTCTGTCGTTTTTGGACTAGCAGTTGGTGGTGCTGCGAAGTGTGACATAGGTTCTGCTGCACCATAGAATACTAAACCAATACCCATACCTGCACTAAATAGCATGGCAAACCATGAAATCGTATTAAACTCTGGTTTATCATCAGGTTTGCCAAGTTTTAATTTCCCAATTGGACTGAAAATCAAAAAGACACAGAAGAAAACAATAATAGTTGTAAGTATTAAATAATACCAACCAAGTTTATCAGTAATCCATCCACTTATTGAACTAGTAATTGAATCGAATTGTTCCGGTACAATTGCCCCAATTAATACAATAATCGCTACGATAATCGCACTATAAATAAATACCGGCGAAAATTTCTTTCCTTTCTTACTTGATTCAGAAGAAGAATTCATAACTAATATAACTCCCTTCATCGTAATATTAAATTTTTTCAAAATGAAAAATACACAATTAATTATAAAAATAATTAATTAATTTTTCGGTAAACCACTTTAATATAATAACAAACGTTTTAATCTTAATCAAATTTCATTAATTTTAATATTTACTAATTTATTTATGTTTTGTATGATATATTATATAAAAATTAAATAAATAGGAGATTACTATGCTAAAAGAATTTAAAGAGTTTGCATTTAAAGGAAATGTTTTAGATTTAGCAATTGCTGTAGTTATAGGAGCAGCATTTAATAAAATTGTATCATCCTTAGTAACTTATATTATCATGCCATTGATTGGTAAACTGTTCGGTTCGGTAGATTTTGCTAAAGATTGGCAACTTTGGGGCATTAAGTATGGTCTTTTCATTCAGTCAATTATTGATTTTATTATTGTTGCTTTTGCATTATTTATCTTTGTTAAGATTGCCAATACAATTATGAGAAAAGAAGAACCAGAAGAAGAAATTGATACAAATACGGTATTACTTACAGAAATTCGAGATCTTTTAAAAACAAATAAATAAATCCAAAGAGTCCGGGACATAAAGTTTCTAGATAAGTGAAAAAAGACAATTTCTATTGAAATAA